>CAVUWK010000003.1:0-166597 GCA_963745175.1 uncultured Acidimicrobiaceae bacterium | reverse complement strand
CGAACTTGGCCCCGAACGTCGTCGGCTCGGCGTGCATGCCGTGCGTGCGGCCCGTGACCGGCACGTGCAGGAGCTCGAGGGCGCGCGCCTTGAGCGCGGCGACGAAGGCGTCGAGGTCGGCCAGCAGCAGATCGGCCGCCCGGGTCAGCGTGGCGCACAGCGCGGTGTCCACCACGTCGGAGGAGGTCAGCCCGTAGTGGATGTGCGAGCCGGCCGGCGCGCCGATGCGCTCCTGCACGACGTCGACGAAGGCGGCCACGTCGTGGTCCGTGACCTTCTCGCGCTCGAGCACGTCGGCCACGAAGACGTCGTCGACGGTGGGGGCCTTGGCCCGGCAGGTGGCGGCGTCCTCGGCCGGCACGACGCCGACGGCGGCCTGGGCCTCGGTGGCCAGCAGCTCGACCTCGAGCCAGAGCGCGAAGCGCGCCGTGTCGCTGAACAGCGCCGCCATGTCCGGCGGCGCGTAGCGCGGGATCACCGGGCGCCCTCCCGCCGCCCCGACCGGGGAGCCGGCCACCAGGGCCGCGATGTCGTGGCGCATCTGCATGCCCTCCCAGTCAATCGGCGCGGTGGCCGCGTAGGCGCGCTCGCGGGCCTGCTCCAGCGTCGGCGCCACCGCGGTCACGCCGAGCACGCGCCCGCCGGCCGTGTAGAAGGGCCCGTCCGGGCCGTGGCGCCGCGGTGCCGGCGTGGAAGACGGTCACCCCGTCGACGGCGGCGACGGACTGGCCGGCGGCGTTCAGCCCCTCGATGGTGTCGCCGAGGCGCGGGTGCTCGGGGTAGCCCTGCGAGGCCAGCACGACGCACACGGCGGCGTCGCCCGAGAAGGCCGGCGGGGCCGCGCCCGTCGAGCTCGCCGTTGGCCACGGCGAGGAAGCAGCTCGGCGGCGTCGTCGGCCAGCAGCGGGAGCACCACCTGGGCCTCGGGGTCCCCGAAGCGCACGTTGTACTCGATGACCTTGGGGCCCTCCGCGGTCAGCATGAGGCCGGCGTAGAGCACGCCGCGGTAGTCGATGCCGCGGCGGCGCAGCTCCTCGACCAGCGGCAGCACGGCGGTGTCCATGATGCGCGTCGACCGCCTGCGCCGTCCACGTGCGGCATCGGCGCGTAGGCGCCCATGCCGCCGGTGTTGGGCCCGGCGTCGCCGTCGCCGATGCGCTTGAAGTCCTGCGCCGGGACGAGCGGCACGGCGCGGGTGCCGTCGCAGAGCACGAGCAGCGAGCACTCCTCGCCCACGAGCCCCTCCTCGATGACGATGTGGCGCCCGGCGTCGCCGAACGCGGCGCCCGACAGCTTGGCCGTGACGTCGGCGCGGGCCTCGTCCAGGCTCTGCGCCACCAGCACGCCCTTGCCGGCGGCCAGGCCGTCGGTCTTGATCACCCAGGGCCCGGGCAGCGTCTCGAGGTAGTCCAGTGGCGGCGGCGGACTCGAGGGCGTCGAAGGTGGCGAAGCGCGCCGTCGGGACCCCCGCCGCGCCGAGCACCTCCTTCATGAAGGCCTTGGACCCCTCGAGCAGCGCGCCGTCGGCGCCCGGGCCCAGGACGGCCCGGCCCTGGGCCCGCAGCGTGTCGGCCAGGCCGGCCACCAGCGGCGCCTCGGGGCCGATCACGTAGAGGTCGGCCTCGATCTCCTCGACCGGCTCGTCGTCGGCCACGGTGATCGGCGGGGCCATGCCGGGGTTGCCCGGCGTCACCACCACGTCGGCCGTGCGCGCCAGCACGTGGGCGAGCGCGTGCTCGCGGCCGCCGCTGCCGACGACGCAGACCCTCACGCGGTGGCGAAGGAGACGGTCTGCTCGCGGCCCGGCCCGACGCCGACGAGGCGGACGGGCACGCCGATCTGCTCGGAGAGGAACGCGACGTAGTCGCGGGCGGCCGCCGGCATGTCGCCCGGCGCGGTCGCCGCGCTGAGGTCGGTCCGCCAGCCCGGCAGCTCCTCGTAGACCGGCTCCGCCTTGTGGAAGGTCGACTGGTGGTAGGGCAGGTGCGTGTAGCGGATGCCGTCGGCCTCGTAGGCGACGCACACCTTGACCGACTCGAAGGTGTCGAGGACGTCGAGCTTGGTGAGCGCCACCTCGGTCATGGAGTTGAGGCGCACGGCCTGGCGCAGCATGACGGCGTCGAACCAGCCGCAGCGGCGCCGGCGCCCGGTGTTGGTGCCGAACTCGTGGCCGCGCTCGACCAGCAGCTCGCCGATGTCGTTCTCCTGCTCGGTCGGGAAGGGCCCGGCGCCGACCCGGGTGACGTAGGCCTTGGCGATGCCGATGACCCGCTCGATGTCCCGCGGCCCGAGCCCCGAGCCCGTGCAGGCGCCGCCGGCCACGGGGTTGGAGGAGGTGACGAAGGGATAGGTGCCGTGGTCGAGGTCGAGGAAGGTCGCCTGCGCCCCCTCGAGCAGGACCTGGCGCCCGTGGTCCATGGCGTCGTGGACCATGCCGACGGTGTCGCCCACCATGGGCTCGATCCGGGGGGCGTACTCGCCCAGGTAGCGGTCCGCGATGTCGCCGGCGTCGAGCGGCAGCCGGTTGTACACCTTGGCCAGGACGGCGTTCTTCTCCTTGAGCGACGACGTCGAGCTTCTGGCGGAAGATCTTGGGGTCGAAGAGGTCCTGGACCCGGAGGCCGACGCGGGTCGCCTTGTCGGCGTAGGCGGGGCCGATGCCGCGCTTGGTCGTCCCCAGCGCGTTCTTGCCGAGGAAGCGCTCGGTCACCCGGTCCAGCTCCTGGTGGTACGGCATGATCAGGTGGGCGTTGCCGCTGACGACGAGCCGGCTGGTGTCGACGCCCTTGGCGGCCAGGCTGTCGAGCTCCTCGAGCAGCACGGCCGGGTCCACGACGACGCCGTTGCCGATGATCGGCGTGATGTGGTCGTAGAGGATGCCGCTCGGCACCAGCTGGAGGGCGAAGGCCTCGCCGTTGACCACGATGCGGTGGCCGGCGTTGTGGCCACCCTGGTAGCGGACCACCAGGTCCATCTCGCGGGCGAGGAGGTCGGTGAGCTTGCCCTTCCCCTCGTCGCCCCACTGGGTCCCGACCACCACGGTTGCGGGCACGCGCCTCTCCGTTCGCTCTGTCGCTTCGGATTACGCACCAGTGTACCCCTCCCCGAAATGCGGGGTCGGCACAGATGCGGGTGTTTCGGCGCCCGCCACCGCCGGGTATGTCCCGCGACGGGCAGGGGTGGACCGTCCGGACCGCCCGGGGGGTCCCAGGGGGCTCGAGGAGGGAGTGACGGTGGCCAACGAACTGCAGGATGTGCGGGTCGCCTTCGTCGTGGCCAACGAGGGCATCGAGGAAATCGAGCTGCTGCGGCCCTGGCGGGCCGTGGTCGACGCCGGCGGGACGGCGCAGCTCGTGGCGCCCCGGGCCGGGATGGTCGAGACCATGCGCCACCTCGACCGCGCCGACCGCTTCCCGGTCGACCAGGTCACCGACCGGGCCCGGGCCGCCGACTACGACGCCGTCGTCCTGCCGGGCGGCGTGGCCAACCCGGACCGCCTCCGCACCGACGCGGCGGCCGTCGACTTCCTCATGGCCATGTTCGAGGCGGGCAAGCCGGTGGCGGCCATCTGCCACGGCCCGTGGACCCTCATCGAGGGAGACCTCGTGGCGGGCCGCACGCTCACCTCGTGGCCGAGCCTGCAGACCGACCTGCGCAATGCCGGTGCCTACTGGGTCGACCGCGACGTCGTCGTGTGCCGGCTGGGCATCAACACGTTGGTGACCAGCCGCCGGCCCGAGGACCTCGACGCCGTTCTGCCGCGAGCTCGATCGACGGCGTTCGCGCCGGCGGGCGTGCTCGTCTGACAGTCCGTCGACGGACATGACAGGCCTGAACATCGGTTCCGTGACAAACCGCGTAAACCATCCCCGCTATCGAACGCAGCGCGTGCCGGACTGGCTAGCGTGCGGGCGGCCGGGGGTGACGCGCACCCCGGGAAGCGGAGGCGGCAGCCATGAGGACCCGGGTGCAGCGATGGATGTCGCTGGCGGTGTGCAGCATTCTCTGCGGCGGGCTGTCGCTCGTCGGGGCGGCGGCCGATCGGCACGCAGCGCCGGCGCGTCGGGACCGGCCCTGAGCGTGAGCCCGACCAAGCCTCAACTTCGGCGACGTCGACGCTCGGTGACTTCACCAGCGTCGCAGTTCACCCTGACCAACACGAGCGGAACGACCGACATCATCACCGGGCTACGACCGCGTCCGGCGCCGAACGCCGACGATTTCGGCGTCAGCCCCGAGGACGACTGCAACGACCGACGACGTTCGGCAACATCCACCCTCGCCAGCCGGTGCATCGTGCACCATCGACGTCGTGTTCATCCCGGGCGCGCTCGGCAGCCGCTCCGCCACCCTGACGCTCCGTGGACTCGGCCCGACGTCGGGGACGACCGTCGCGGTCTCGGGTGCCGGGACGATCGGCTACTACCAGGTCAGCCGACCGGGACCGTGGCGCACTTCGGTGACGCCGACGTTCTACGGCGACCTGCTCGGGCACCGGCGTTGAACCATCCCATCGTCGGGATCGCCCAGACCGGGGACGACGGCGGGCTACTGGCTCGTGGCGACCGACGGCGGCATCTTCAACTTCGGCGACGCCCAGTTCTTCGGCTCGGCCGGCGCGCTTCCACTCAACAAGCCGATCGTCGGGCATGGCGGCCACCATCGACGGCGGCGGCTACTGGCTGGTCGCGTCCGACGGCGGGCATCTTCTCCTACGGCGACGCCCAGTTCTACGGCTCGACCGGGGCATGCACTCAACAAGCCGATCGTCGGCATGGCGCCGACGCCCGACGGCGGCGGCTACTGGCTGGTCGCCTCCGACGGCGGCATCTTCGCCTACGGCGACGCCCACGTTCTTCGGCTCGACCGGCAGCGATCCACCTCAACAAGCCCATCGTCGGCATGGCGGCCGACGCCCGACGGCGGCGGCTACTGGCTGGTGGCCTCCGACGGCGGCATCTTCGCCTACGGCGACGCCCAGTTCTACGGCTCGACCGGGAGTCATCCACCTCAACCAGCCCATCGTGGGCATGGCCGCGATGCCCGACGGCGCCGGCTACTGGTTCACCGCCGCCGACGGCGGCCTCTTCAACTACGGGGACGCGCCCTTCCTCGGCGCCGCGGCCAGCCAGGGCATCGGGACCGTCGTCGGCATGGCCACCGAGCGGCGCGCCGACCCTCCAGGCCTGATCGGCCTGACCTCCAGACCTTCGGCTGCACGCCCACGGCAGCGACCGGGTGGGCCGATCCGCCGGCGGCTCGGCGCTACGCCGGACTGACGGCCAGTGCCGCTGACCAGAGCCTCGTTGATCAGAAGCCCGTGGCGGCGATGATGGACCCATTCAGGTGGGTCCCGGCCATCCCTCCGTCGTCGGGTGCGGTCCCCGAAGTTGTAGACGGCGCCCGATGGCCGACGAGACCCAGTAGCCGGCGCCGTCCGAAGTGCTGAAGATGGACGGTCGCCGGCGTCGAGGCCGTCGAAGTCGCCCGAGGGCGGGCGAACCGTCGGCGGGGGCGTCGCCGTAGTGGAAGACCTCACCGTTGCTGAGAACGATCGAGGTACCCCTGCCCGTCGGGGGTCGCCACGGCCGACGTCACGGTGCCGTGGCCCGGAGCGCCGAAGTAGGGGGCGTCGCCGAACGTGTAGATGTTGCCCGTCGAGGTCACCAACCAGTAGCCGTTGCCGCTGTGCGTCGGGCATGACCGCCACCGCGGTACCCGAGCAGCCTCCGATGCCGGGGCACGACCCGGCGAAGTGGGCATCACCGAAGGCGAAGACCCCGCCGTCGGACGCCACCATGAAGTAACCGTTGTCGTCGATGGAGGGGACCATGCCGACGATGGGCGCGTTGAGGCTGTTGGGCTGGCCCGATCCGGCGGGATGGAGCCCGAGGCCGGGTATGGAGCCGTAGAACTGCGTGTCGCCGTAGCTGAAGACACCGCCGTCGGAGGCGTCGAGCCAATAGCCGCCGCGGTCCGCCGTGGGCACAATGCCGACGACGGGGCGCTGCAGATGCAGGCTCCCGGTCGATCCGTAGAACTGGGCCTCCCCGAAGCTGAAGATCCCGCCGTCGGATCCGACGAGCCAGTATCCGTGCGGGCTCGGGACGAAGCTGTCGGTGAACGAGTTGTTCGGCGACGGCTCCTGCCCGAGGCGATCACGTTGCCGCTCTCGTCGATCATGTTCACCGGCAGTGAGCCGCCGGAGCGCCCGAGCTCGTCGAGGCCTGCATCTGGGTGAACGTCGCCGACCCGAAGTTGGCGAGTGTGGGTTGAGCCCCGCCGACCACCGTGGGAAGTTCCTCGATCCACTCTGCCGAGGCATCAGGACCGGAGTACGTCGGGTGGCATCGTCGTCACGTCTCCCGCCACGCTCGTGTCCGCGATCGAGAGAGTCCAGGTGTTCCCGGCGATCTGGCTGATAGAAGCGACCATCTGGTCGCCGGGCGAAACCGATCCGATCACCACCGACGGTTGGGGGTAGAGCTCGTACCAGGCGTAGTACTACGTGACGCCGCCTTCCGTCTGCTGCGCGGTCCCGGTCTGGATGATGGAGCCCGGGCGAGCTCGGGCCGCCGTCGATCCCGATCCAGGTGGCCGAGGCCTCACTGGACTGCGTGGCCTGCACGCTCCGGCACCACCCAGTTCCCTTGGACGCCGGTGAACGTTGCCCCGCTCGCGATCTGGCCCGACCAATTGGTGGACTTCGCCGCTGTAGGACCCGCCGGCCACGTGGGGCTCGAGCGGTGTCACGAACTGGCCCGGGTTGGTATGGAGCTGCGCGACGAGACGGGTGTGCCGTGGCCCACTGCCGTCCACGAGACGTGCGCCGCCGAGTCACCGGGCGCGTCCTGCGCACCGGCAAGTGAGGTTCCCATGACCAGACCCACCGCGACGAGCGTCGCGGCGCCCAGCCACCGCCACATACGAAAAGACCCCGACACGTCCGCCTCCCCCAGTTCATTACGACCTCGGACCGCGGGCGATTGTAACTTGACCCCTCGAAAATGAACGTCTCTATCTCAACGCTTGCGCGTGAATTGTCTTGCGCATCCGTTGTGTTGACGTGTTGCAACGTGTCCGATTCACACACAACGTCGTCGCGTCGGGGACAGTTCTTGGTGGAGCGTACACACCTTTGTTTACAGTTCCAGGAACCATTCGCCGGTCGAGCGCGGCCGCGCGTGCGGCCCGGGACCTAGCGCACGCCCCGAGCCGACGGCTTTCGCTCAACGCTTGCGCCGCGAATTGCGTTGCGCATCCGTTGTGCTGACGAACCGGAAGCGACCTCGGTTCGCGCCCAATGCCGTGCGACGGGGGTAGTTCCCCAGACTATACACAAACTTGTTTATAGTCCCCAGTAAACTCCCTCCCCCCGTGCCATCGTGGCCGGAGCCACCGCCCATGGACCATGGCCCCATGGCCCCATGGCCCAGGGCCCAGCCCTAGGTCCCGACGAATCGACCAAGCGCGTTAGCGCAGCACGATCTTGTCGCCGTCCACCGCGACGGTGACCGTCGCCCCGTCGAGGTAGCGGCCCTCCAGCAGCGCCAGCGCCAGCGGGTCCTCGATGGATCGCTGCAGCACCCGCCGCAGCGGACGGGCCCCGTAGTCCGGGTCGTAGCCGGCGTGGGCCAACCACTGCTCGGCCTCGGGCGTCACCACGAGTGAGAGCCGGCGCTCGGCCAGCCGCGCCCGCAGCCGTTCCAGCTGGATCCCGACGATGATCGCCAGGTCGTCCTCGCTCAGCGGCTTGAAGCGCACGATCTCGTCGATGCGGTTGATGAACTCGGGCTTGAAGTAGTCCGCCGGCTCGCCCTGGAGGTTCGACGTCATGATCAGCACGGTGTTGGTGAAGTCGACCGTGCGCCCCTGCCCGTCGGTCAGGCGCCCGTCCTCGAGCACCTGCAGCAAGATGTTGAACACGTCGGGGTGCGCCTTCTCCAGCTCGTCGAGCAGCACGACCGAATAGGGGCGCCGCCGCACCGCCTCGGTCAGCTGGCCGCCCTCGTCGTAGCCGACGTAGCCCGGCGGCGCGCCGACGAGGCGCGACACGGTGTGCTTCTCCCGTACTCGCTCATGTCGATGCGGATCATCGCCCGCTCGTCGTCGAAGAGGTACTCGGCCAGCGCCCGGGCCAGCTCGGTCTTGCCCACACCGGTCGGCCCCAGGAAGAGGAACGACCCGATGGGCCGGTTGGGGTCGCTCAACCCGGCCCGGCTGCGGCGGATGGCGTTGGCCACGGCGGAGACCGCCTCGTCCTGCCCCACCACGCGCTCGTGGAGGGTGGACTCGAGCCGCACCAGCTTCTGCACCTCGCCCTCCATGAGGCGCGACACGGGCACGCCGGTCCAGCGGCTCACCACCTCGGCGATGTCCTCGGGGTCGACCTCCTCCTTCAAGAAGCGCGAGTCGGCCTGCAGCTTGGCCAGGTCCTCGTTGGCCTCGGCGATGCGGCGCTCCAGGTCGGGCAGCTCGCCGTAGCGGATGGCCGCGGCGCCGGCCAGGTCGGCGTCGCGCTCGAGCCGGGCCGCCTCCTCCTCCTTGAGCGTCTTCTCCTCCTGCAGCTGGCTGACCGCATTGAGGGAGCTCTTCTCCTGCTGCCAGTGGGCCGCCATGGAGTCGCGCTGCTCGCTCATCTCGGCCAGCTCGCGCTCCAGGCGCTCGAGGCGCTCCTTGGACGCCTCGTCGGTCTCCTTCTCCAGCGCCAGCTTCTCGATCTCGAGCTGGCGGATGCGCCGCGAGATCTGGTCGAGCTCGGTCGGCATGGAGTCGATCTCGATGCGCAGCTTCGACGCCGCCTCGTCGATGAGGTCGATGGCCTTGTCGGGCAGGAAGCGCCCGGTGACGTAGCGGTCCGACAGCACGGCCGCCGCCACCAGCGCGGCGTCCTGAATGCGCACCTTGTGGTGCGCCATGTAGCGCTCCGACAGCCCGCGCAGAATGGCGATGGTGTCCTCCACCGAGGGCTCGCCCACGAACACGGGCTGGAAGCGGCGCTCCAGCGCGGCGTCCTTCTCAATGGAGTTGCGGTACTCGTCGAGCGTGGTGGCGCCGATCAGGCGCAGCTCGCCCCGGGCCAGCATCGGCTTGATCATCTGCCCGGCGTCCATGGCCCCCTCGGCCGCGCCGGCGCCGACGATCGTGTGCAGCTCGTCGATGAAGGTGACGATCTCGCCCTCGGCGTCGGTGATCTCCTTGAGCACCGCCTTCAGGCGCTCCTCGAACTCGCCGCGGTACTTGGCGCCGGCCACCATGGAGCCCAGGTCGAGCGCGATCACGCGCTTGCCCTTCAGGCCCTCGGGCACGTCGCCCTCGATGATGCGGTTGGCCAGCCCCTCGACGATGGCCGTCTTGCCGACGCCCGGCTCGCCGATGAGCACGGGGTTGTTCTTGGTGCGGCGCGACAGCACCTGGATCACCCGGCGGATCTCCTCGTCGCGCCCGATGACCGGGTCGAGCTTGCCCTCGCGGGCCGCCTCGGTCAGGTCGCGCCCGTACTTGGCCAGGGCCTGGTAGGTCTGCTCGGGGTCCGGCGTCGTGACGCGGTGGTTCCCCCGCACGGTGCGCAGCGCGGCGAGCAGCGCGTCCTTGGTGACGCCGATCTGGTCGGCCAGCGCCAGCACGAGATGCTCCACCGACACGTAGTCGTCGCCCAGGTCGCGGCGGTTCTGGTCCGCCGCCTCCAGCACCTCGCGGGCGTCACGCGAGAGCCCGGGCTCCGCGCCGCCCTCGGCCCGCGGCAGGCGCGACAGCTGCTCGTGCACCTTGCCGGCCAGCACGTCGGGGTCGATACCGACCTGGGTCAGCAGCGGGCGCGTCATCGTCTCCTGCTGCTGCAGCAGCGCGTCGAGCAGGTGGGCCGGCGTCAGCTCGGGATGGTTCGACGAGGCGGCGTGGCCCGTCGCCGCGCTGAAGGCGGCCTTCGTGTTGTTCGTCCAACGTTCTGGGTCTATCGGCACCGGCCCGCCCTTCTCATGTCGTGCATCGTTCGTGTTCGCGTCCTTCGTCCCGTCCCTGTGTCGTCTCTCCACGCTCAGTTCCACGTGCTCAGTTCCCTCGCGGTCAGTTCGCCGTGCCCGTCCGGCGCCGGTAGGGCACCGGCGCCTGGCGCAGCGGCACCAGGTCGCGCCGGTACTGGCGGTGCGTCGCGGCCACGGCCTCGAGCGCCTGGGCCCGCACCTGCACCAGCTCCTCGCGCAGCCGGGCCAGCTCGGACTCGAGCTGCAGCACCCGGCGCACCCCTTCGAGGTTGAGCCCGGTCGAGGTCAGCTCCTGGATGTGGCGCAGGCGCTCCAGGTCGCGCTCCGAGAAGCGCCGGCTCCCGCCGCTGGTGCGCGACGGGTCGAGCAGGCCCTTGCGCTCGTAGATGCGCAGCGTCTGCGGGTGCATCCCCGCCAGCTCGGCCGCCACCGAGATCACGTAGACCGCCTGGTTGCCGTCGCGGTCGGCCATCACCGCATCACCCCATCACACATCCCAGCTCACCCGTCCACCGCGATCCGCGGCGCCGGCTCGGTCACCGCGGCCAGCGACTCCAGCGCCGCCTTCTGCTCGTCGGTGAGCTCGGTCGGCACCACGACCTCCACCTTGACCAGCAGGTCGCCCGGCTTCTTGCCGTTGCGGCCCGATCCCGCACGGCACCCCGCGGCCGCGCACGCGCAGCACCTTGCCCGACGACGTGCCCGGCGGCACCTTGAGCGTCACCTTGCCGTCGAGCGTGGGCACCGTGATGGTCGTCCCCAGCGCCGCCTCCGGGAACGTGATCGGCACCGTGATGGTCAGGTTGCGCCCGCTGCGCCCGAAGACCTCGTGGTTGGCCACGTGGACGACCACGTAGAGGTCGCCGGGCGGCGCCATGCCCTGCCCGGGCGCGCCCGTCCCTTGACCCTGATGCGCTGGCCGTCCTCGACCCCGGCCGGGATGCGGACCTTGACCGAGCGCACCTTGTGCTCGGTGCCCGTGCCGTGGCAGACCGGGCACGGCGTGTCGAACAGCGTGCCCCGGCCCATGCAGTCCGGGCAGACGGTGCTGAGGGAGAACAGCCCCTGGTTGTCGTTGAGGCTCCCCGTCCCCCCGCAGCGCGGGCAGGTGTGCGTCGAGGTCCCCGGCGCGGCACCGCACCGCGGCAGTTCGAGCAGCGCACCTCCTGGGGCACGTTGACCGACGTCGTGACGCCGTGCACCGCGTCCTGGAAGGACAGGTGCAGCTGCGCCTCCATGTCGGCGCCCCGCTGCGGGCCCCGCTGCGTCGTGCGCGTGCGGCCGCCCGCCACCGAAGAGACCCCCGAAGAGGTCGCTCAGGTCGCCCATGTCCTCCATGCGGAAGGTGCCGCCGCCGACCACCGGGCGCGCCGAAGCCGCCCACCGGCCCGTGGCTGCGGACCTCGTCGTACTCCTTGCGCTTCTCGGCGTCGCCCAGGACGTCGTAGGCGGCGCTGATCTCCTTGAAGCGCTCCTCCGAGCCGGGGTTGGTGTCGGGGTGGTGCTCCTTCGCCAGCTTCCGGTAGGCGCGCGTGATCTCCTTGTCGGACGCCGTCGGGACGACGCCGAGCACCTTGTAGTAGTCCTTCTCGAACCATTCGCGCTGTGCGGCCATGGGTCAGCTCACCCCCGCACGCGGACCATGGCGGGGCGCAGCGACCTGCCCCTTCCAGCGGTAGCCGGAGCGCATCACCTCCTCCACCATGGTCTCGCCGCCGGGACCGCACTCCCCGTCCGAGTGCGCGACGGCGTCGTGCACCGACGGGTCGAAGGGGACCTCGGGCTGGTCGACCCGCTCGAGGCCCTCCCTCGAGAGGATGTCCATCAGCATCGCCCGCGAGGCGTGCAGCGCCTTGGCGCCCTCGCTCACGTCGAGGGACTCGTTCAGGTGGTTCTCGGCCAGGTCGAGCGCGTCGAGCACCGGCAGCAGCTTCTCCACCAGGTGCTGCGAGGCGCGGGCCGCCTGCTCCTCCTGCTGGCGGGCGATCCGCTTGCGGTAGTTCTCGAAGTCGGCCTGGGTGCGCTGGAGCGCGAGCAGGTACTCGTCCCGCTCGCGCGCCAGCACTTCCCGCGGGTCGGCCTCCTCGGCCAGCGCCGCGTTCTCGCCGCGTCGTTCTCCTCCTCCGCCGCCTCGGCCTCAGAGTAGACAGGCTCCTCCTCGGGCACGGCCTCGTCGCCGAAGCTCATTGCTCATCGACGATCTCGGCGTCGACGACGTCGTCGTCCGACGCACTCTCGCTGGAGCCGTCGCCGCCCGGGGCGCCGTCCCCACCGAAGCCGCGGCGTCACCCCCGCCACCGGCCGAAGCCGAGGCCGACGCCTGCTCGTAGAGGCGCTGGCTGAAGCTCTGCGACACGCCGACCAGCTTCTCGGTGGCGTCCTTGATGGCCTCCAGGTCGGTCCCGGCCAGCGCGTCCTTCACGCCCTTGAGCGCGGTCTCGACGTCGTCCTTCTCGGAGCCCTCGAACTTCTCGCCCTGCTCCTTGAGCAGCTTCTCGGTCTGGTACACCAGCGTGTCGGCGGTGTTCCGCACCTCGGCCTCTTCGCGGCGCTTGCGGTCGTCCTCGGCGTGGGCCTCGGCGTCGCGCACCATGCGCTCGATGTCGTCCTTGGCCAGTGAGGACTGGCCGGTGATCGTCATCGACTGCTCCTTGCCGGTGGCCTTGTCCTGGGCGGACACGTGGACGATCCCGTTGGCGTCGATGTCGAACGTGACCTCGATCTGCGGGATGCCCCGCGGCGCCGGCGGCAGGTCGACCAGCTGGAACTTGCCGAGCGTCTTGTTGTACATCGCCATCTCGCGCTCACCCTGGAGCACGTGGATCTCGACCGACGGCTGGTTGTCCTCGGCCGTCGTGAAGATCTCCGACCGCTTGGTCGGGATGGTGGTGTTCCGCTCGATGAGGCGGTGCATGACCTGCCCCTTGGTCTCGATGCCGAGCGACAGCGGCGTGACGTCGAGCAACAGGACGTCCTTGACCTCGCCCTTGAGGACACCGGCCTGCACGGCGGCGCCGATGGCCACGACCTCGTCGGGGTTGACGCCCTTGTGGGGCTCCTTGCCCGTCAGGCTCTGCACCAGCTCCTGGACGGCCGGGATCCGGGTCGACCCGCCGACCAGGACGACGTGGTCGATGTCGGAGGTCTTCAGGCCGGCGTCCTTGATGGCGGCGTCGAACGGCCCGCGGCACGCCTCGACCAGGTCGGCGGTGAGCTCGTTGAACTTCGCCCGCGTCAGCTTGAGGTCGAGGTGCTTGGGGCCCTCGGACGTGGCCGTGATGAAGGGCAGGTTGATCTGGGTGTCCTGCACGGTCGACAGCTCGATCTTGGCCTTCTCGGCCGCCTCCTTCAGGCGCTGCATGGCCATCTTGTCCTGCGACAGGTCGACGCCCTCGGTGTTCTTGAACTCGGTCACGAGCCACTCGATGACCTTGTCGTCCCAGTCGTCGCCGCCGAGCTTGGTGTTGCCCGAGGTGGACTTGACCTCGAAGACGCCCTCGCCGATGTCGAGGACCGAGACGTCGAACGTCCCGCCGCCGAGGTCGAAGACGAGGACGGTGCGGTCGGTGTCCTCCTTGTCGAGCCCGTAGGCCAGTGCGGCGGCCGTCGGCTCGTTGATGATGCGGAGCACCTCGAGCCCGGCGATCGACCCGGCCTCCTTGGTGGCCGTGCGCTGCGCGTCGTCGAAGTACGCGGGCACGGTGATGACGGCCTGGGTCACGGTGTCGCCGAGATACGACTCGGCGTCCCTCTTCAGCTTGCCCAGGATGCGGGCCGAGATCTCCTGGGCCGTGTACGCCTTGCCGTCGATGTCGACGGTCCAGCCGGTGCCCATGTGGCGCTTCACCGAGCGGATGGTGCGGTCGGGGTTGGTGATGGCCTGGCGCTTGGCCACCTCACCGACGAGCACCTCGCCCGTCTTGGAGAAGCCCACGACCGAGGGGGTGGTCCGGCCTCCCTCCGCGTTCGGGATCACGACGGGCTCGCCCGCCTCCAACACGCTGACCACCGAGTTGGTGGTTCCCAGGTCGATTCCTACGGCCTTGGCCATGATCTGCAGTCCTTCCGATCGTCGTCTGCCCCAGTGGCAGATAGCACCGTGCGTTACGTCCGCCCAGTGTAGCAAAGTTGAGTCCCTTTTGTCAAGATTCTTGAGGCAATGGTTGCCACCCCGGTTTCCACCACGCTGACCTGGTGGGTTACAACCTTCCGCCGGACCCACCTACGCTCGTGACCGTGCTCGATCTGGTCCTGATCCGCCACGGGCAGTCCACCTGGAACGCCGAGAACCTCTTCACGGGCTGGGTCGACGTCGACCTGACCCCCGCCGGGGAGGCCGAGGCCCGGGCCGGCGGCGAGCTCCTGGCCGCAACCGACGACCTCGACCTGCGCATCCTGCACACCTCGGTCCTGACCCGGGCCATCCGGACGGCCGAGCTCGCCCTGGCCGCCGCCGGCCGCAGCTGGCTCCCGGTCCGCCGGGACTGGCGCCTCAACGAGCGCCACTACGGGGACCTGCAGGGCAAGAACAAGGCCGAGATCAAGCAGCAGTTCGGCGCCGAGCAGCTCCAGCTGTGGCGGCGCAGCTACGACACCCCGCCCCCGCCGCTCTCCACCGGACAACCCCTACGACGTGGCCGGCGACCCCCGCTACCGCGACCTCGACCCGGCCGACATCCCGCGCACCGAGTGCCTGGCCGACGTGGTGCGCCGCGCCGTGCCCTACTGGGAGTCGGCCATCGTGCCCGACCTCCGGGCCGCCGCCGCCCACGGGCGGCGCCGTGCTGGTCGCCGCCCACGGCAACTCCATCCGGGCCCTGCGCAAGCACCTCGAGCGGATTCGCCGACGACGCCATCACCGAGCTCGAGGTCCCGACCGGCATCCCCTACCGCATGCGCCTCGACGACGACCTCACCGTGCGCTCCGCCGACTACCTGGGCGACCCCGAGGCGGCCGCCGCCGCCGCCGCCGCCGTGGCCCGCCAGGCCGACCAGCCCCCGGGCTGACCCTCCCCGGCTCCCCCCGTCCACGCGAGGGGGGTAGCCACCGGACAGAGAAAGTGATATCTATTAGATATCACTTATTGTCGGAGGAGCACACCATGAGCATCGTCCCGCCACCGAGCAACGCCACCCCCGTCGGCCACCAGGGAGCCCGGGTCGACATCACCGAGCGCCCGGCCTTCGCCGTCAACGGCTGGTTCGGCGTCATCGTCCTCCTCGCCTGCATCGGCGGGATGTTCCTCGCCGGCTTCAACGCCCCCGGCTGGCTCGTCCTGCCGATCCTCGTCTTCGTCCTCGTCGCCACCTCGCTGGTGATCGTCCCGCCGGGGCAGACCTCGGTGGTCCAGTTCTTCGGCCGCTACATCGGCACCGTCCGCCGGTCGGGCTTCTGGTGGGTGGCCCCGCTGACCGCGCGCCGCCGGGTCAGCATCCGGGTCCGCAACTTCGAGACCGGCCACCTCAAGGTCAACGACGCCGACGGCAACCCGGTCGAGATCGCCGCCATCGTGGTCTGGCAGGTGGCCGACACGGCCAAGTCGAGCTACGCCGTGGACAACTTCGTCAACTTCATCTCGGTCCAGGCCGAGTCCGCCCTGCGCCACGTCGCGGTGAGCCACCCCTACGACGACACCACCGGGACGGGGACGTCCCTGCGCGGCTCCACCGACATCGTCGCCGGCGAGCTGGCGGTCGAGGTGGCCGAGCGGGTCTCCATCGCCGGGCTCGAGATCGTGGAGGTGCGCATCTCCCACCTGGCCTACGCCCAGGAGATCGCGCAGGCCATGCTGCGCCGCCAGCAGGCCAACGCCGTGGTGGCCGCCCGCTCGCGCATCGTGGAGGGTGCCGTCGGCATGGTCGAGATGGCCCTCAGCCGCCTCAACGAGGGCGGCGTGGTCTCGCTCGACGAGGAGCGCACGGCCAGCCATGGTCAGCAACCTGATGGTCGTCCTGTGCGGGGACCAGCCGCCGTCGCCCGTCGTGAACACGGGTTCGCTCTATACGTGAGCGAACGGCGGCAGGTCCTGCTGCGCATCGATCCCGCCGTCCACGACGCACTGATGCGGTGGGCCAACGACGACCTGCGCAGCGTCAACGCCCAGATCGAGATGCTCCTGCGCCGGGCGCTGACCGACGCCGGGCGCATGCCCAAGCAGGCGGCGCCGCTGCCCAAGCGAGGCCGGCCCAAGGCCACGCAGGACTGACCCGGTCTCCGCTACAAGTGCCCGCAGACAGCGGCAGGCCGGGGCACCTCGCCGCGCCCCGGCCTGACCGACCGTCCACAGGACCGCTGCGTCCTACAACGCGTCGGCCCCGCGTTCTCCGGTGCGCACCCGCACCACGGCTTCGACAGGGATGACCCACACCTTGCCGTCGCCGATCTTGCCGGTGGAGGCCGAGGCGACGATGGCGTCGACCACCTCGTCGACCTGGCCGTCGTCCACCAGCACCTCGATGCGGAGCTTGGGGACGAAGTCCACCTCGTACTCCGCACCGCGGTACACCTCGGTGTGCCCGCGCTGGCGCCCGAAACCCTGCGCCTCGGTCAGGGTCATGCCCTGCACCCCGAGGTTCTTGAGGGTCTCCTTGACGTCGTCGAGCTTGAACGGCTTGAGGACTGCCACGATCAGCTTCATTGTTGAGCTCCTTTCGTTCTCAGTTGACCGGGCCTAGGACCCGCCGCCGGTATCGGGTATATCTGCGGCACCGGGTACCGGATAGTCCTCTCTGGGTTCTGCTGCCCCTGCCCCTGTCGATGCCGGCCATGGCGAAGGCGCCGTCCGACCGGGTCGCCAGCGAGTCCTCGGGGAAGGCCTCCTCACCGTGGATGGCGAGGTCGCCGACTTCGAGGATCTCGTCCTTGTAGCGGGCACCCCGGAGGACCCAGCCGATGATCTTCATGAGGATGAAGGTGATCACCGCTGACCAGAGGATGACGAAGACGGCCGCCCGGAACTGTTCCCACAGCTGGTGCGCCGATCCGGTGTACATCAGGCCGTTGACACCGAAGGGCACGCAGGTCCCGTGCGCCGCCAGGTACGTGGCCTGGTTCGTCGCCACGACCTGTCCCGGACGCGTCGAGATGGCCGCAGCCGTACTCGATCATGTTCGGGTCTCCGAAGATCCCCAGCAGCAAGCCGCCCATGAGGCCGGCGATGCCGTGGGTGTAGACGACACCGAGCGCATCGTCGACCTTGGAGAACGGCCGCACCTTCGAGAGGTAGTTCCAGGCCACCCAGACCACGGCCGAGCAGATGGCGCCGACGTAGATGGCGCCCCGGCCGTTGACCCAGCCCGCGCACGGCGTGATCCCGACCAGGCCGCAGATCATGCCGTTCACACCGCCCAGGAAGGTCGGCTTCCTCTCCTTCGTCAGGAGGGCGTCCATGATCATCCACACGATGACGCCCGTACCGGTGGCGAGGTTCGTGTTGATCACCGCGGCGGCCGCACTGGCGCCCGCGTAGTACGGGTCACCACCGTTGAAGCCGTTCCAGCCCAACCACAGGATGCCGGCACCGACGGCCGCCATCACGAGGTTGTTGGGCAAGGCATGCTGCCTATCTCGGAGCAGCCGGGGGCCGAGCACCCAGGCTGCGACGAAGCCGGACACACCGGCCGACATATGGATGACGTACCCACCGGAGAAGTCCAGCGCGCCCTCCTGGGCGAAGTAGCCACCGCCCCACAGCAGGAAGGCGTCCACGCGTGTAGACGCAGGTCGACCACAGCGGCACCAGCAGGCACCAGGCGAAGAACTTGATCCGTCCGAGCACGCTCCCCATGAACAGCAGCGGGGTGATGGCGGCGAAGACGAACTGGAAGTACGCCAGTGAGGCCGTCGGGAAGTGGAACGGGATGATGGTGTTGGCCGCCGACATCGCCTGGCCCTGTTCACCCACGCTGTTGGTGATCCCACCCGGCTTGCCGATGAAGTTCTCGAAGAAGTGCTGCCAGGTCCCCGTTGTTCCCGCGTTCTGGGTCTGGGTGACCAATCCGTTGACGACTCTCACCCCCCCGCCGACGGAGGTCGCGCCGAAGCCCATCTTGTACTCCCACAGCACCCAGGCGATGAGGACCAGGGAGAACCCGGCGAACATCATCGAGAGGACGTTGACGGCCCACTTCTTGGGCACGATCGATGCGTAGAGCACTGCCAGGCCAGGGATGCTCATCAGGCCGACGAACGTGGCGGCTGTGATCTGCCACGTGTTGTCGGCCGGATTGAGCCAACTGGGATACGGCACGTATGCCGTGCCTATCAGGTGGATCACTCAAGCTCTCCTAACTGTCATGGATCCGGGGCCCGTGTGAGCGAGGCGTCACACCGGCACCGGCACGGCATTGCCACTTCCGACGGTTCTCCCCGTCGCAGACACAATGCAGTGCAGGAGTTTCCGCATGGTCACGCGTGTGTTTCGAGCGTGTTAATCCGCCATCCAACCCGTTCAGGCCGCGTCGAACGGAGCCGAAGGGCCGCAGCGGCCCGGGCGGTTGACCCCCACTACGATCTCCCGATCGCGATGACCACCACCGACCCTCCCGTGCCCGGAAACGGCAGATGACGGCAACGTTCCCGACGGCAGCGCCGGCGGGAGTGAGCCGGTGGACCGCGTCGGCACGTTGCGCGGCGCCGGCGTGGGCGGGGTCGACGCGCGACGGGTGGGGCGCATCCTCATCGGGCTGGTGCTCGCCACGCTGGCGGTGCTCGTCGTCGTCTTCACCTTCGTCGGCGTGCACCAGAACCAGCAGGACGACCGCCTCCACAACGACGGCGTGCCCGTCACGTTCACCGTGAGCGGATGCCTGGGGCTCCTCGGCGGCAGCGGCAGCAACGCGGCGGGCTACTCGTGCCGCGGGAGCTACACGCTCGACGGGCGCCGCTACAGCGAGCGGCTGCCCGGCAACGGCTTCCACCGACCGGGGTCGACGGTGCCCGCCATCGCGGTGCCGGGCGACCCCGCCCTCGTCTCGCCCGCCGCCATGGTGGCGACCGAGCACTCCTCCAATGGCGTCTTCCTCGTGCCCGCGATCCTGTTGGTGGTCCTGCTGCTGCTCGTCGCGCTGCTGCTCGTCTTGCGGCGGCGGAAGCAGCGCGACGAGACGGGGAACAGGCCCGTCACCGCCTGAACGCGCGCCGGATCGCCGGCGCGCGAGGTCTACGTGGGAGGCGTGTAGCGCTTGTTGGGTCGGGGCCGCGCCCCGTCGGGGCGGGGAGCACCCTTGGGGCGCGCCGGACCCTCGGCGGCTTCGGCCTTCTTGAGAGCCTGTTGCAGGCGGTAGGACCGGACCAGGTACCAGGCGCCGGCCAGCACGAAGGGGATGCCGAAACCCCAGAAACGCAGGTTGAAAACGGCCAATCCGTAGAGCGCCAGGGTGATCCCCTGGAAGAGGCGCTTGCGCATCAGGGACGAGACGAGGATGAGCACCGCCATGCCCAGGATCACGTAGGTCAGCTCGACGAAGACCGTCGTGCTGTCGTGATGGTTCTTGGCGTTCTGAATGGTCGCCGAGCTGATGATGATCCCGACGATGGCCGCCAGCGGCGCCGCCACCAGCCCGATGGCCCGCTCCTTGTCGTCCGAGCTGCGGATCGTCTCCTCGAGCTCCTCGACCGAGCGGTCGTCGGCGGCGGCCTTCTCTTCGACGGAGTCGTCGGGCTCGATGAACGTGTACTTCAGGCGCTGCCACCGCGTCATCCGGGGCGCATCGTCGCGCCCGGAGCTGCCGGCGTCCTCGCTCGTGGCCATCGGGGAAGGCTAGCGCTCGCCCGAAGTGGGTCCCTTCGGCGCGGGCCCCTCCGACGGGCCCCAGCGGGGCTGGTCTGCGCTTTGGCGGCGGCCGAACGGGTACCCGGCGGCGTCACTAACGTGCTCAGCAGGGCGCGAACGCCCGGCGGATCGTGAGGTGCACCAGATGAAGCTCGTGGTAGCGGTCGTGAAGCCCTTCAAGCTCGACGACGTCAAGAACGTCTTGAAGAACATGGGCGTCGAAGGCATGACGCTCACCGAGGCGCAGGGCTTCGGGCGCCAGCGGGGGCACACCGAGAATTACCGGGGCGCCGAGTACACGGTCGACTTCGTGCCCAAGCTGCGGGTCGAGGTCCTGGTCGAGGACGACCGGGCCGAGGCCGTGGTCGACGCCATCGTCTCCTCCGCCGCCACCGGCAAGATCGGCGACGGCAAGGTCTGGGTCGTGCCGGCCGAGACGGTCGTGCGGGTGCGCACGGGCGAGCGCGGGGCCGACGCCGTCTGAGCCAACCCGGCGGGGCTCTCAAATGAGCACGTCGGAAGGGTCGGGGGTACTGTTTGCACCCATGAGTCGCGACGAATTCGACCTGTCCAAGATCTGGCTGTTCTCCACCTCGTCGGCCAAGGACCTGCGCACCATCAAGCGTGCACTCGAGGAGGTGACGGTGCCGCCCGGCCGGATGCTCACCGAGCAGGGCACCATCGGGCGCGAGTTCTTCCTCATCGTCAAGGGCAACGCCGCGGTGCGACGCAACAACCGCAAGGTGGCCACGCTCGGTCCCGGGCAGTACTTCGGCGAGATGGCTCTGCTCGACCGCCGTCCCCGCTCGGCCACCGTGACCTCGGAGACCGACATGACGCTGCTCGTGCTGGGGCAACGACAGTTCAACGGAGTCCTCGACGCCGTGCCCGCGCTCTCCCGCAAGATGCTGGCCGCCATGGCCACCCGCCTGCGCGAGGCGGACGAGAAGGCGATGGCCGTCCTGTAAGGAACTCCGTTCGCGACAGAGCCGCGCCGGCTGTGTCGGCCCTGTGAGCAGGCAGTTCATCCTCGGGTATCCGCGTCTGCGTCAACAGGCGCTGCGAGACTTTCTGTGTCCGCTTCCTCGCCTGGACACAGGAGGTTCCATCATGTTGCTGGCCAGAAAGCTCGGAGCAGAATTCCTGGGCACCATGATTCTGGTCGTCGTCGCGGTCGGTGTCGCAACCGAGAGTTTCGGGTTCCACCTCTTCGGCCTCAGCTACTCCGCCGGCGTGGCCGCCACTGCCCTCGCCTTCGGCCTCGTGCTCGTCGCGCTCGTGTACGCCATCGGGCCCATCTCGGGCTGCCACGTGAACCCGGCGGTCACGCTCGGCTTCATCTCGTCGGGGCGCATGAAGCTCGTGGAGGGCGTCGAGTACCTCGTGGCCCAGTTCGCCGGCGGGATCGTCGGCGCCTACCTGCTGTATTGGATGTTCACCACCTCCCCGATCTACTCGAAGAGCAGAATCGGCCTGGGCACCGACGGCTACGGCAAGCAGTCCCACCTCTTCGTCAGCCAGTGGGGCGCCTTCCTCATCGAGGTCGTCCTGACCGCGATTTTCGTCCTCGTCGTCCTCTTCGCCACCCACAAAGCGGCCATTCAGGGTGCGGCTGGCGTGGCCATCGGCTTCGGGCTGGTGATGGTGCACCTCATCGGGATCCCGCTCACCGGGACGTCGGTGAACCCGGCCCGGAGCCTCGGGCCGGCCCTGGTGGTTGGCGGCACGGCGCTCAGCCAGGTCTGGCTCTTCATCGTCGCTCCGCTGGTCGGCGCGATCGTGGCCGCCCTCATCCACCTGCTGCTGACGTACGGCTCGGAGGCAGACGTGCCGGCGGTCGAGGCCGCGACCTAGCCGCTACCGTCGGATCCATGGATCTGACCGAGGCACTCACATTCGCCAGGAACCACAAGCAGGGGGTCCTGGCCACCATCCGCGCCAACGGGCGGCCGCAGCTGTCCAACATCATGTACGTGCCCGACGAGGGCGACACGTTCCTGATCTCCATCACCGACAGCCGGGCCAAGACGGCCAACCTGCGGCGTGACCCGCGGGCCTCGCTCTACGTGCTGGGCGACAACTTCTGGCAGTACGTCGTGATCGAGGCGACCGCCGAGCTGTCCCCGGTGGCGGCCGAACCGAACGACGCCACGGTCGAGAAGCTGATCCGCTACTACGAGACGGGCTCGGGCGCGCACCCGAACTGGGACGAGTACCGGGCCGCCATGATCGACGACAAGCGGATCGCCCTCACGTTGCGGCCCGAGCGGGCCTACGGATTGATCGGCGGCTGAGGCCCGCCACCAGTTCTGCCGCGGACCGGCTCAGGCCGGGGTCTCGGCCGGGGCCGCCGAGGCGGCCGCCACCGGTCCCACCGTTGAGCGACTCCTCCACCAACTGCGAGAGGTCGAGCACGCGGACGTCGTCCTGCTTGTCGTTGGCCCGGACCGCGTCGTCGAGCATGATCATGCAGTAGGGGCAGGCCGTCGACACGACGTCGGCCCCGGTACCGAGCGCCTCATCCATGCGCTCCATGTTCACCCGCTTGCCGATGTTCTCCTCGAGCCACATGCGAGCGCCGCCGGCGCCGCAGCAGAAGCCGCGCTCCTTGCACCGCTTCATCTCGATCTGCTCCACGCCGGGGATGGCGCTGAGCACCGTGCGTGGCTCCTCGATGATCCGGTTGTGCCGGCCCAGGTAGCAGGGGTCGTGGTAGGTCACCTTGCCCGAGTAGCCCGAGCCCGGCGTGAGCTTGCCCGACTTCACCAGGTGCTCGAGCAGCTCGGCGTGGTGGATGACCTCGTAGTTGCCACCGAGGGCGGGGTACTCGTTCTTGATGGTGTTGAAGCAGTGCGGGCAGCTGGCGATGATTTTCTTCGCCCCCGCCTCGTCGAGGGTGGCGATGTTCATCTTCGTCTGCTCCTGGTAGAGGTACTCGTTGCCCAGGCGGCGCACCGGGTCACCGGTGCAGGACTCCTTGGGGCCGAGAATGCCGAAGGTGACGCCCGCCCGGTGCAGCATGCGCGCCGTGGCCTGCACTCCCTTGCGGGCCCGCTCGTCGAGAGCGCCGGCGCAACCGACCCAGTAGAGGTACTCGATGTCGTCGGGGATGGTGCCGGTGATGACCGGGATCTCGAAGTCGAGGGTCTGGGTCCACTCGGTGCGCTTCTGCTGCCCGAGGCCCCAGGGGTCGCCCTGGTTCTCGACGTTGCGCAGCATGAGGCCGGCCTCGGAGGGGAACTCGGACTCCATGAGAACCTGGTAGCGGCGCATGTCGACGATGGCGTCGATGTGCTCGATGTCGACCGGGCACTCGTTCACGCAGGCGCCGCAGGTGGTGCAGGCCCACAGCACGTCGGGGTCGATGATGTTGGGCACCAGGGCGGTCTGCTCCCCCTCGCCGGTGAGCAGCGGGGTGGCCGAGGCGAACATGTTGTCGCGCAGGTTCATGATGAGGAGCTTGGGGGAGAGCGGCTTGTCCGTGGTCCAGGCCGGACAGGCGGACTGGCAGCGCCCGCACTCGGTGCAGGTGGCGAAGTCCAACATCTGTTTCCAGCTGAAGTGGCCGATCTCGCCCACACCGAACACGGTGTCCTCGTCGACGTTCTCCATGTCCATGTCGGGCGTGCTGTAGAGCGCGCCGAGGGCCCGGGGGCGCCGCGAGAAGGCCACGTTGATGGGCGCAAAGAAGATGTGCAGGTGCTTGGAGTAGGAGACGAAGACGATGAAGCCCGAGATGATGGCGATGTTCAGCAGGAGGAACACGGTCACGAGGACCGAGTTGGTGCCGGCGCCGAGCGGGGCCAGCCACTTGGCCACAGTGTGGGAGGCGAAGGCGCCCCAGCCGTAGGGAAACTGGGTGGGGTCGGTGTTGACCTGGGCGCCGCGGTAGAGGAGCAGCGTGATCATGACGCCGGCGATCATGAGAAGGACGATCCAGGCAGCATCGAGATGGGACCCGAAGAAGCGTGACTTGCGGTGGAGTCGGCTCGGTGCGTTCTTCACGCGGATGACGGCGAAGACGATGAGCGCGATCAGGACTGCGCAGGCGAAGAAGTCCTCGATGAAACCGACCCAGTCCCAGGTCCCGATGCCCGGGATGTGGAAGTACTTGTTGAAGAGGTCGCCGTAGGCCTCGATGATCGTCAGCAGCAGGATGGTGAAGCCCCACATCGTGAAGAAGTGGGCCAAACCGGGGACCGTCCATTGCAGGAGCTTGCGCTGGCCGGCGACCTCCACGGCCTCGGCTTCCGCCTTGGGCACGATGCTCCCCCGGGTGCGGCCGGGGTCCTTCTTCCCGGAGCGGATGAGCTTGGACAGCCAGTGGAAGCGGCGGGCGGCAATGCCGAAGCCGATGACCGTGACCAGGAGTCCAATGATGATTCTGACGGGCACGAATGCTCCTCGCCTATCTCAGATCGTCGATCAGGAACGGTGGCGGAGTGCGAGCGCCACCTGGGATTTCGATGCGGCCCAGAGGATAGTGGGACCACCACATCTGGGCGTAGTTGGGGGTGCCGGCGGCGGTTTGCCTGCTCCGACTACGCCCGTTGGATGCCCCTGGCGGGCCACCTCGAAACCTGGCAGTCCAAACCTCCCGGAGGCCCTCATCAGTGCCCCCGGACCTGCAATTCGGCGGTCGTACCACAGCGTGTAACAGCCACCGCGTGCCACTTTCGTGCCACACCGCGCGACTTTTTCCGGTCATCTAGCGGTTTTCGGTCAGAGCGAAATCGCGTTTACCCAGCGTGTAGTGTGTGCGCGTTCTCGCGGGCGTAGTTCAGAGGCAGAACATCAGCTTCCCAAGCTGAGGACTAAGGCTGGTGGTTTCAGGAGCAGTTCAGAAGGGGCAGTCGACACCAAGCGGCGTGCCGGCATCGAACGTGACTGGCATCTTGGCCAGTCCGTAGAGCTTGGGGTTGCCCTGGTAGTACTGCACGCTGTCGTGATCGACGACGTAATCGGGAATGCGCGTGAGCACTTCGCGGATCATGACCTCGAACATGACCCGGGCCACATGGAGCCCGATGCAACGGTGGGATCCCACGCCGAACGCGAGGTGTGGATTGGGCGAGCGGTCGACGTCCACCGCGTTCGGATCGGGGAAAACAGCTGGGTCGTGATCGGCCGCAAGCCAGCTCATCAGCACGAATTCCCCACGTTTTATCTGCTGGCCGCCGAGCATTGTGTCGCGGGTACAGGTGCGGCTGAGCGTCTCGTTGACCGAGGTCCAACGCAGGTACTCCTCGCAGGCCGACGCCAGTGAGTCGGGATTGGTTGCCAGGCGATCGCGCAGCTCCGGTTGTGCGGCCAGCTGCACCAGCGCCAGAGAGGTGAGTGAGGTCGTCGTGTCCACGCCACCGCCGATCAAGTTCCACATCACGGCGACCAGCTCGTCGTCGGTCATCGGGCGACCCTCGATCTCCATGGTGACCAGGCGCGAGGCGAGGTCGTCGCCGGGATGGCGGCGACGCTCACCCAGTACCTCCTTGACCTCGGCCACCATTTCCGGTGTGCGGGCGAGAGCGACCTGGCGCTCCGGCATTTGCGGCCCGTAGGCGGTCGCCGAGTGGAAGTACTCCGCCCAGTGCTGCCATTGGGTCAGGGGAAGGCCCATCAGCCTCATGGTCCAGATGGCAGGCACCGGATTGGTGAAGTCGAGGACCATATCCATCCGGCCCGCCTCGATCTTCTGGTCGAGGCACCACGTCGCTGCCTGCTCGAGGAACGGTCGGTCCCTGTCGACCGCCGCCGGCAGCATGAACGGGTTGATGGCCCGGCGCAGTGCAGTGTGGCGACCGGCCTCGGCCTCGGCGATGCCCACGGGTGGCAGGCCCTCGTCGTGGGGAACCCCCATGATCCCGATGTAGTACAGCCCATCGGAGGCGCGTTCCTCGTAGCGAGGGGTGAAGGTCTCGCTATCGCGTGAGACCTCGGCGACCTCGTTGTAGCCCGTCACGTACCAGAACCCGTACGTCCGATTCCAAATCACCGGGGACTGGGCGCGGAGCTCGTCGTTGTGCCGGTGGCGGTCCGCCAGCCACTCGAGGGAGAGATAGTCGAAATCGGCTTCGGCTCGCACGACCCATGATCCTCGTCCCCCGGGCCGGAGGCGTCAATGGAGACCCCATTATCGGCGAGCGCAGCTTGTCCACACACAGTGCCCGGCGCCTCTACCGCTTGACACCGGGTTCCGTTCTTGAGGAGGGTGCTGGCGATGGGTAAGCGGGCGACGGATGTCACGATTGACGGGCGGACCATCCCCGTGAGTCCCGATCTGCCGCGCATGCGAGCCGAGCGGTTCGCTCGCCTGCAGGACGAGCTCGCCCGACAGGGCCTCGATGGCCTGGTGCTGCTCAGCACCAGCGCCGTTGAGTATGCGGCGGGCCTCTCCATGCCGGCTGACGACAGCGGCCGGTCCGGGCTCTTCCGTCCGGTGGTCGTCGTGGCGAAGGGGGACGGCGCACCACACGTCTACACCCCGGTCCTCGACGGGGTCCCGGACGAACTCCCGCCGGACCACCTCCATGGGCCGCTCTTCCCCGACCTCGACGACGGCGCAGAGGAGCTGGTCAAGGCACTGTCCGATCACTTTCCTGCCGGTTCGCGGCTGGGTGTCGACCACCAAACACACCCCATGCTGCGCCAGCTCGGCACCTACGACTGGCGGGACGGGCGTGCCGCGCTCGCTCCGGCGAAGCTCCGCAAGACCCCGGACGAGCTCGCCTGCATCCGCATTGCACAACGCATCTCGGAGCTCGCCATGGTCGGCGCCCGGGAGGCCCTGCGGCCGGGCATGCGGCAGAGCGATCTGAGCGCCGTGTTTCTACGCCGAGCCTTCGAGCTCGGTGCCTCGGCCGGCAGCATCGACCCGATCTGGCAGGTGATGCCGCCGTGGAAGGCGCAGGGTCCTTGGACCTCTCACGGCGGTCTCGCCTATCCCACGGCGACCACCGACCGCATCCTGCGGGAGGGCGATCTGATCTGGGTCGATGCCGGCATTCTGTGGCACGGCTACGCATCGGATTACGGGCGGACCTGGGTCACCGGTACCGACCCTGTCCCCACCCCTCACCAGCGCGGGCAGTTCCACCGATGGCGCCACGTCGTGGACGCGGTCTTGGAGGTCCTCGGGCCCGGCGTCAGCGCGACAGAGCTCGGCCGGGCCGCGGTCGAAGCGAACGGCGGCGAGCGCCCGTGGATCGAGCACTTCTACCTGGCGCACGGCGTCGGAACCGACAGCGCCGAGATGCCCCTCATCGGCACCGACCTCGGCCCCGAGTTCGACGACGCCCAGATCATGGAACCTGGAATGGTGGTCGTGCTCGAACCCGTCATCTGGGACGACGGAGCCGGCGGCTACCGCGCCGAGGACATCGTCGCCGTCACGGACACGGGCTGGGTGCCGCTCAGCGGTTCGACCTACGAGCCCTTCAGGACGGAACGATGACACCCGCGGCCCAGAACCGAGAGGCCCTCGTCGGGACCATGGCCCTCGAGGACTCGGCACGCGTCGACTTCGCCCGGCTGCGCAGGGAACGGCGCCGACGGCTCTTCGACTCCCTGGCGGCCGAGAGGATGGACGCGCTCGTGCTCGGTCGCCCGGCGAACGTCCGCTATGCCTCGGGAGCCCGCCAACTCTGGAGGGCGGGAAGCGCACCCTTCGGCCCGGCCAGCGTGGTGGTACGCGAGACCGAGCGGGTGCACCTGCTGTCGGTGTGGGACGAGGGGGTGCCGCCCGAAATCGACCACGAGGACCTCTACCCCCTCACCTGGAACCCGGCCAACCTCGTGGCCGCACTGCAGGCGATCCCGGGCCTCGCGGAAGCCCGCCGGGTGGGCACCGATGGCCTTACTCCCATGTTTGCCCAGCATCTCCACAACGTTGCCCCTTCCGCCGAGCTCGTCGACGCGGCACCGGTTCTCTGGCGGGCACGACGGACCAAGACGAGCGATGAGCTCGCCTGCCTGCGGACCGCAGCCGCCCTCGCCGAGACAGCCCTCCAGGGTATGCGCGAGTGTGTCGAGCCTGGCGTGAGCGAACGCGGACTCCTGGCCGCCTATTACGAGTGCATCGGGAACCTCGGCGTACCCGCGCACCGAGCGAGAGCGTCGCCTTCGCCACGCCGAATCATGGTGCGGTCGATTTCCGCTTCGTCGCCCGTGAGCGGTCCATCGGCGACGGCGAGCTGGTTGTCCTTTCCCCGGGCGCCCTCTACGCCGGCTACGAGGCTGACGTGGCCACGACCGTTCTCGCGGGCTCGACCGCTCCGCGCGGCGCCAGCTTGCTCGCCGTGCGCTGCCGGCGTGGTCTTGACGCCCTCCTCGATGTCTGCCATCCAGGGGCGATCGGCGCTGACCTCTCCCGCGCCTGGCAACAGACGGGAGAGCCCCCGCCTCCCGTCGTCCTGGCGCACGGTCTCGGCCTCGGAGCAGAGCCGCCCGTGATCGGGCTGGGCCGGGGACTTTCCGCGCGGTTGGAGGAGGGCTCGGTCCTGTGCCTCCAGTCGTGGGTAAGCGCAGAGGGCACCGGTGGTTGCCTCGAGCGCGCCACCGTGCACATTGCCGCCGATGGCCCCGAGCTCCTGACAAGGAGGGCTCCCTTCGGCTTCTAGCGCCCGGCGGCCGCGGGAGACTGATCCCGCCGTGGTTGTCCCCTGGTCGGAACTCCCCAATCTCTTCCTCGATGTCGACGGGGTGCTCAACCCCTTCGAGCTGGATCCGGGGAGCGACGCCAACCGGTTCGACGACTTCGGCGTCCACGTGGTGCAGTTCGAGTTGGAGCCCGGACGCCCACGCGACTTCATCGTGCGCCTCTCCCCTGCCATGGGAGCCCGCATCGCACAGCTGGCGGTCAACATCCATTGGGCCACGACCTGGGAGCACCGCGCCGATTCCGCCATCGCTCCTCTCTGCGGGCTTCCACGTGGCCTCGCCGTCCTCTCACCCCTCGACGAGGAGGAGGAATGGGAGCGTGACTGGAAGTTTCTCGCCGTACGCCGGTCGGTCGAGCGCGATCCGAGACCCTTCGTCTGGATCGACGACGACCTCGACTTCTTCCAGGACGGCGCCCTGACGCCCGAGGAGTGGGCCGCTGGCCTGTCCACGCCCAACCTCCTCATCGCACCTGACTGCGACACCGGCTTGTTGCCCCGGCATCTCGATGTCATCGAGGAGTTCCTGCACCCGTACTGCCCCAGCACACAGCCCGGTGAGACAGACAGGCACCGCGTAGCCTGCCTCCTATGTCGCAGCCCGTCCCCGTTGTCATGAGCGAGGTGCCCCCGCAGGGGAGCTACATGGCCAAGCGATGCCCGAACGCGCTGCAACTGGACGTGCTCCATCCGTGTGAGCCGCTGCCCACCTCCTCGTTCATCTCCATGCTCGGGGACGAGGGCAGGGACTTCGAGGCTGACATCTTCGAGCTGTTGGCTGGAGCGGTCCCTAGTGCAGTCGTCATCGACGAGGCGTTCCAGAGAAGCGTCCGGGAGGCGGCAACCGTCGCCGCCATGGACGACGGCGTCCCGCTCGTGATCGGCGGACGGTTGCCTGTCGATCGAATGGGCCTCCGGGCTGGCGAGCCCGACCTCCTCGTCCGATCCGATGCCTTCACGCCCCAAGCCGCCGCCGACGGCTATCTGCCGCTAGACGTCAAGCACCACAAGACCCTCGACCGCAAAACCAAGGAAGATGAGACCGGAGCGATTACCTCGGAGCTCGAGACGCTCTTCGTCGGACCCTCCGAACCAGAGCCGGAATTGGTGGCCAGGTGGCGGCGGGACGATCTCCTGCAGCTGGCGCACTATCAACGCATGCTCGAGGCTCTCGGTCGAGCATGCGGATCCGGTCGCTGGGCCGGCATCGTGGGCCGGGAGGGGCGCGTCGTCTGGTACGACCTCGACGAGCCCCATTGGCATCCGACCGCGTACATCGAGGATCCCCCCGACCGACAACTGTCGACCATGGAGCTTTACGACCTCGAATTTGCGCATCGCCTCTTGGTGATCGACGCAGCAGTCGTCCACCTGACGGATCCGACGTCGCCCCTCCTGGCCGAACCGATCGCCGTGCCCGATTGCGACACGTGTGGGTGGCAGGGCTGGTGCTTCGAACAAATGGAGGCGTCGGGGGACGTCAGCCTCCTGCCGGGGATGAGTCCCGAAAAGCGGCTCAAGTACCTCGCCCGGGGCGTGACCAAATTGAATGAGTTGGCTTCACTCGACCCCCGCACTGCCCGCCTGATTGTCGATGGAGTCGATGTGCAACACCTCACAGATAAGGCGCAGCTCGCTGACCCGTTGACTCCGGTCACGGACCTCCTTGCCGCGCGACCTAAACAGGCAGAACGTCTCGTCGACGAAGGCATCTACACCGTTGCCGACGTCGCCTGCGTCGACTCTCTGACTGCGAGCTTCGCCGACGCAGGCATGAGTGATCTCCCCCAACAGATCGACAATGCACGGGCCTTGATCGGCCCCTTTTCGGCCTATCGCCGGCGCGGGGTCGACCATGTTGTCGTGCCTCGGGCTGACATCGAAGTCGACGTGGACATGGAGAACGTCAACGATGGCTGCTACCTGTGGGGCACGCTCCTCAACGTCCGGGGTGCCGCCGGACCCGAATCGTCGACGTTCGTCCCTTTCGTCTCGTGGAACCCCGACATCGGTGTGGGAGAGACCGACGCGTTTCTCAGCTTCTGGGAGTGGTTCTCCGAGCTCCGGACAGAGGCAGCGCGCAGAGGAGTCACGTTCCTTGCCTACTGCTACAGCCAAGGGGCTGAGAACGGGCAGCTACGACGCCTCGCGGCACGCTGCGGGCTTGAAGAGCAAGTCGATGACTTCATCCAATCCGAGCAATGGGTTGACCTGCTCCCAATCGTGCGAGACCAGCTCATCACTGGTCTGCCGAGCATGGGTCTCAAAACGGTCGCACCGCTGGCTGGGTTCTCATGGCGGGGAGACGTGGTCGGCGGTGACTTGGCAATGGTCAGCTACGTCGTGGCGACGACGGACGAGGACCCGTCTCTTCGCTCCGAGGCGCGCCAGTGGATCCTCGACTACAACGAGGACGACGTCCGCGCGACGGCCGCATTGCGCGAGTGGCTCGATGGCGACGCGAGTTTCCTTCCATCTATTGAAACCGCTGGACCAACTCCCTGATCCCAATTGGTAGCCCGGGAACCTGGCAGCCTTCTCTTTCCTGAATGGTTCTGTCCTTATTCCGATCGAGAGTTACCGTTACATGTGAGCCTGCAACCGTCTGACCCTCGCTTCGTTGTTCAGTTGCACGACGCGACTGCGTTGCACTTTGACTTCCGAATCCAAGTCGGCACTGTTCTTCGCTCGTGGGCCGTGCCAAAGGGCCCCTCGATGGATCCCTCCGTGAAACGCTTAGCCGTACCAGTCGAGGATCACGAACTAGCCGCTGGTGACTTCGAGGGAGTGCATCTCGGAGCGTCCCGTGGTTCGGGCACAGTCATCATCTGGGATGAGGGTACATACGAGATGCTTCGAGATGAGCCCGACCATCTAGCGTTTTTGCTCTCGGGCGCCAAACTTACAGGCGGTTTCGCTATCACCAAGACCGGTGATCGCAGATGGATCTTGGTGAAGATGAATGATGATCAGGCGCGCAGGGGTTCGGACGTCGTTGCCGAAGAGCCATTAAGTGTTCGCACCGGTCGCTCCTGGCACGAAGTCGCTGACGCCGGCGATTGAATCAACGGTCTGCACGCATCCCGCCCGGGCCGACGATCGAAGCTCGCCGACGGTGTCACACCCAGAACGTACAATCGGCCGACAATCATCCAGAGGAGTTGAGGGTCCTGGCCCGTCGACGCTCCGCCAACCGACCTTCGGGCACGGTGGCAATGCCAGGTTCGATGAGGAGGCCAGATGTCCAAAGCCGCAAACTCCGGAGGAGCTATTCCCCCCAGGTCGCAGCTCTTCTTGAGCACCTGCGTGTGGTCACCGCTCGAAGACGTCGCACTGGCCGTCTCCGTGGCTACCGAAGACGTATCGAAGCTGTACGTCGAGCGTCTCGATCAACAGTACAGATGGAGCCTTATCCATCGCGGTGGACCGTACCCGTTACTTCGGATCACGGCTCGGTTCCTAGAGGCCGACTATCACTCAATCTTCATCGGCTTCGACCAGATTGAGGATGGTTACAGCGCATTACGAGAGGACCCCGAACTAGAGAGGCCTCCCAGCGTGTCGGCCATACTCACGTTTGACCGTCCGACGTCTAAAGAGGAAGCAGAGCGACTCATTCGAGAGGCCTTGGGATGAGCTAGAGAGGCCGCTCAAGCGCCGTTAACGGGCAGATTAGCGCCCAAGACCCGCGTCATTGCCGGCGGCCGGGTCGGTTCATGAGGTGTCCGGGGATGTACGGATCACACTCCGGCGCCGCCTGTCGCCGGCGCCATGTCACGCGGCCTCCGACGCGAACAGCGAGAGCTGGTCCGCAGTCGGTGTAGGCGTTGCTGGGGGATGCGGCTCCGAAAGCTGGCGCTGCTCAGTGAGCACTTCCTCGGCCAGCGCAAGCCAAGCGTCAAGCGACGCGAGAGTCTTCGACACCATGGTGGTCTCCTCATCGAACCTGGCCTTGCCACCGTGCCTTGCGGCCGGTTGGTGAGCGTCAGAGACCCAGGTGTCTCAGCTCGTCTGGATAAGTACGGCCATTATAGGCCCTGAGATCTCGCCGTTCGACGCGTTGAGTGTGCTCGTGCTCCCGGGAAAGGGAAACCCCCGCAGGCCGCCGGGCCTGTTATTCAGACTGCAGGGCTCGGGCCGGCTGCACGCGGCTGGCGATCCACGCCGGGCCCACTGCGACCATCAGGGCGATGAGAAACACAGCCGGAATGCACAGCGCGATGCGGAATCCCGGCACGATTGACGATGATCCGATGCCCAGCTCACCCCCGAAGAGGGCCCAGGCACCTCGACCGACGACGATGCCGAGCGGGATGCCGACGAGCAGCGAGAGCAAGGCAAAGGTCCCGGCCTGCCACGCGACGAGCGAGAGAACCTGCCGGCGGACGAATCCGATCGTCTTGAGGATGGCGATCTCGCGGCGGCGGCGCTGGACCCAGACGACCATCAATTGCCGCGAGGACCGCGACGCCCAGGGCCGCCAAGACGACCGCGAGGACCTCGGGCACTCCTTCGATCCGCGCGTAGTTCCCAACGTCGAACGGCGGCTGGCTCGTGACGAAACACGTGGACTGCTGCACTCCCGCGCAGTACGACGCCGAGGCCCGGCCGAAGCTGCCCACCTGACGGGCCTGGTCCGGACCCGGGGCAAACCGAACCAGGACGAAGACCGAAGAGTCCGACAGTGGTTCCCCCGGAGGAGCGAGGTCCGCCGCGGTGACGGCCGCCCCGAGACCGAGGTCGGTCGACGTGAAGCTTCCCTGGTCGAACTCGGGGAACACGGCCTGCCCGACAATGTGCATCTTTCGCTGGGCACCGTTGACGCCGACCGTCAGGTCCTGCCCGACGTGCCGGCCAGCCGAACGCAGGACGGAGGCGCCTAGGGCGATCTCGCCGGGACGCGAAGGCAGACGCCCACTGACCAGGGTTGGCCCGACCAGCGGCCCCACCCCCCGGGACAGGCCGATCGCGGGAACATGGGTATCCATGACGTCGACCGTGCCCATGTCCCCGGACGACCAGGCGACGACACCGGGGCGGTGATCCAGCTTGGAATGGATGAGGGAGGTCGGAATGGTCTGGAACTGCGTGTCGATTGAGGCCTGCCAGGTCTGGCCGTACAGCTGCGGCGTCGTCACCAGGTGGACAAGGTTGGCACCGAACGTCAACGTCCCGACGACCATGACGATCGAGAGGATGCTGCCGGCCAGCGCGCTGCGGACGGGAATCGCACCGCGTGCCGCACCTGGGTCGAGCGTCTCACGGATGCCTAGGGAAGCCGTCACCGGGATGGCGGTCCGCGAGAGCCAGGCCAGTCGGCCGCTCGACGACGGAGCGGCCTCGCTCGCCCCGGTGTTCCAGGTGCCCAGGCCGATTCGCCAGGATGGCCACGCGACCGCTGCGAGCAGCAGCACGACGATGCCAACGAAGCCGAGGACGAGCACGGCGACGTCGACATCGATGCCGGGGTTGGGCTCTGCGACGCGGGCCGCACCGAGCGGCATCGTTGGAGAGAGGAGCACGCTGAGAACGATCGCGATCGACGCGCCGACGACGGCCACGACCGTCACCTGCATCACGTTGACGAACCACATCTGTCGGCGGGTGAGCCCGAGCGCCCGGAGGGTGGCCTGGTCCGTTCTCGACGCCCGGAGCAGTCGCAGCAACGCTTGGGCGATGACCACCAGCGCGGTGAGCGCCACGACGAGCGCGAAGAGGGCCAACGAGATCGCCTCGGGGCGGATGGCGCGCTCCACCTGACTGGCCTGGTCATTCAGGTTGGCGACGAAGCCAGCGCCACCGGTCGCCGGGTACTTTTTCGCGAGCGCTTCGGCCTGCCGAACGAATTGGAAGGCCGACGCGCCCGGCCGCAGAGCCACATAGGCCCCGTCGAAGCTCCGATACTGGGCGCCGAGCCCGTCGTAGAAGGCACGGGACGCAAAGATGCTCGGGAGCTGCGCCAGTGCATTGATCGGCACCGGATTGTCACGGGTCATGACGACACCGACGACTTTCTGATGGAAAACCTGCAGCCCCTGCGGCTTTTCATCGGACGCCGTCGAGAGCGTCGCCGCCAGCGTCACCGTGCTGCCAACGTGGGCATGGAGCTGCTGCGCCGCCATGAGGTCCAAGGCCACCTCGTGCACCCTGGTGGGATCAGGCATCCTTCCCGCAATGATGCGGGGGCGTTCGATGACGTTGCCGAAACGCCTGTCGGCGGCGGCGTAGACCTGGGCTTCGACCAGCTTCGGTCCCGGCTCGACCGGCAGCGCCTGGACGCCGATGATCGGCGCCACCGTCTGGACGCCCGGCAGCCGGGCCAGCGCCGGGTAGTACCCGCCGAAGCCGGTGTTGTTCGGGCTGATGAGAATGTTGGCGGCGTGGGAGGTCTGGAGGAAGCGTCCGTAGGCGGAATCGGTACGCCTGGCGCCCGCGCCGGCCGTCAGCACGACGCCACCGGCCAGGCCGATCAGCACGGTCAACAACGCCCAGCTCCGCCAGCGCGCTCGGAGCTGGCGGGCCAGGATCCATGCGAGTGCCCTCATGCTCGCCATACGCCCCATTTGAAAACACTCCTCACGGTCGCGACAGGTGGGTAGCCCCCACCGGAGGGGTGTGGCAAACCAGTCCAAGCTCAGTTTGGCAGCTCAGCATCAGCTCTTTTACGCGGCTCCCGAAGATGCGGGCAAGCCGCTGTCGGAGCAGCCGACGTGGCGGCGTCCGGAACGCTCGACGTCGTGCCGAAGGCACCGGCGGTTCCCCAAATCGATGGTTCCGCGGATCAGTACGCGCTGTTGTTCTCGAAGTAGCGGCGCGGTGTCTCCACGAGCATGGTGTCGATCTGGTGCTCGGTCACGCCGTGCTCACGCATGTACGGAAGGACGTCGTCGTAGATGTGGAGGTAGTTCCACTGCGTCAGCATTGCCATCACGTTGGGGTCGATCATGTCGAGGTAGCAGGCCGCGTCGTGAGCCAGCACCATGCGATCGGCGTAGCCGCGGCGGCACATCTCCACCACGGTGTCGGCCCGAGCCTCGAAGGTCGTTTCCACGTTGAGCCCGAAGCGGTCCATGCCGAGAATGAAGCCCTCGTCGGCCAGACCGCTGAGATGCTCGACGTCGCTGCTGTCGCCGGAGTGGCCCAGCACCACCCGGGTCGGGTCGACGCCCTCTTCGTCGCACAAAAGTGCCTTCACGGCCAGTCCTGCCTGGGAGCCGGGGTGGGTGTGCACGGTGATCGGAGCTCCGGTGGCGCGGTGGGCCCGGGCCACGGCCCGCATCACCCGGGCCACCCCGTCGGTCATCCCCTGGTGGTCGATGGCGCATTTGAGGAAGGCGGCCTTAACCCCTGTGCCGGCGATGCCCTCGGTGATGTCAGCAATGAACATGTCCACCATCGGGTCGGGCACCTCCGTGCCCAGTGCCGCGGACAGGGCAGGACCCCGGTAGAAGAAGAAGAACGGCACCTGGTCGTAGGTGTAGCAACCGGTGGCGGGAATGATGTTCAGCTCCGGCACCTGCTCGGCGATGCGTTGAATGCGGGGGATGTACCGGCCGAGGCCGATAACGGTGGGATCTGCGATGCTGCGGATCCCCTGAGCGGCGAGCGCTTTGAGCTTGACGACGGCGTCGGCGACGCGATCGTCCTCACTGCCCCACTCGGCCGGGTAGTTCTGCTGCACGTCCGCGTCGAGGACGAAGACGTGCTCGTGCATGTACGTCGGGCCGAGATCGGCGACGTCGATCGCACCCCGGACGGTCTCGACTGTGGCCAATTTCCCCGTCCCTTCCGATCGATTGCGGTGACCCTATTGGTTTCGGGTGAGTCACACCTGAGACTGGTCGCCGCCATCGGGATGAGCGGCAGATCCAGGGCGGCGGCCTGATCCGATCACGGCAATCATGGTCGAGCGGGACTGGGAATCACCCGGGGTTGCGCCACCGGATCTGGACTATCCTCCCCAGGTCAGCGGCCATATTTCCGGAAGGGCTGCGCGACACCAGGAGGCGGCATGACGAAGGATGCCGACGGGTACGAGCCACGCGGAAGCTCCGAGATGACCGGCACGGCCGCGCCGGTGGACGGCGAGGGCAAGCAGGCCCCCGCACCCTTCTCCGTCAGCCCCGCTCACCACGCGGTGGACTGAGGAGCCGGAGGGAGTGACATCGGCTGAGGAAGTGAGGGCGGTGTCGGCGGAGGATCGCCTGTCGCTGCTCATCGATCGGCTCCTGGCGTCCATGGACGCGGCGGCGGCCGTCGGAGCCTGGGACCGCGTGGTCGAACTCGCCGACGACGTGTTGGCCGTCGATCCTCCGAACCAGCGCGCCGCGGCGATGATCGAACGTGCGACGCTCGAACGTTCACTGTCGGGCGGTCAGCGCGCCTTCGTCAGTCTGGTCTTCGCCGACATCGTCCAGTCGACCGATATGGCCGAGATTGCCGAGCCGGAGGTGATCCAGGACGTCTTCGTGCTCTACCGCCGCGTGGCGGCCGAGGCCATCGAGGAGCTGGGCGGTCGGGTGCTCCAGTTCCAGGGCGACGGCGTCGTGGCGTGCTTCGGCTACCCCGTCGCGCACGAGGACGACGCGAGGCGGGCCGTCCAGGCCGCTCTGCGGCTCGTCGAGCGGATGGGGCACGCGGCCATTGAACTGCACGGTCGCCACGGCATCGAGGCCGCGATCCGCGTCGGTGTCCATTCGGGCACCGTCGTGGTCGCGGGGCTGACCACAGGCGTCCTCGACGGCTCCGCCATCGCCGGGTCGGCGCCCAATGTCGCGTCGCGCGTCCAGGGCGAGGCCGAGCCCGGCACCGTCGTCATCAGCGACACGACCCGCCAACTCGTCGAGTCGCACTTCGAGTTGAAACCGTTGGGGACGCGCACGCTCAAGGGAATCGCCCGCCCGATGGAACTGCACCACGTGGTGCGGTCGAACCTGGCCGTCCCGCCCTCCGGTCGCGGGCTGCCCGAGTCGGTGACCCTGGTCGGCCGCGAAGGCCAAAGCCGACTCCTGCGGTTCACCTGGAAGCGCCTCGTCGACGGCGCCGAGGAAGCGACGCGACCCGAGGACAAGGTGGTCGTCGTTCGTGGGGTGGCCGGCATCGGGAAGTCGGCCCTGGCCGCCGAGCTCGCGGCGTACGTGCACCTCGAGGGCGGTGCCGTGCTCGAGGCCGCCTGTTCGCCCTATCACGGCAATGTCGCGCTGTGGCCCATCGGGCGCATGCTCGAACAACTGCTCGGCTTCTCCCCGGACCAGGCCCAGGAGGAGCGGCTCACCGCACTGGAGGCCCAGCTCGGAAATGCGGGTCTCGCTGAGGAGGCCCTGCCCCTGCTGGCGCCTCTCCTCGGACTCGACGTCGACGCACGGTGGTCGCGCCCGGAGGTGGACGCACTCGCTCTCCGCCAGGCGACGCTCCAGGCCCTGGTCACCTGGCTCGCCCACACGGCGGCGACGACGCCGAGCTTGGTGCTGGCCGAGAACCTCCACTGGGCCGATCCCACCACCGTCGACCTGCTGGGGCTCCTGGCGACCGAGAGCGTTCCCGGCACGATGATCCTGATCACCAGTCGGCTCCCGGTCGAGGCTCCGTGGGCGTCGTCGGTCCTCGACATCGAGTTGGAGCCGCTCGGGGAGAACGAGGCGGCACGGCTGGTCGCCGCACTGACCGAGGGCGGACTCGACGTGGAGCAGCGTCGCCTGATCGTCGAGCGCGGCGCCGGCGTCCCCCTCTTCGTCCAGGAGCTGACCCGGAGCGCCCTCACCGCCGACCCCGGTGAGGTCCTGCCGCCCCGCATCCACGAGATCCTCACCGCGCGCCTGCGTGCCCCGGGCATCGACCTGCGCATCGCGCAGCTGGCGGCCTCACTCGGCACGGAGTTCGACGACGAGCCTCTGCGTCAGCTGGCCGGACGGCCGGTCGACGAGGCGCTGGCCCGTCTCGAGGACGCGACGATCGTCGAGCCGGTCGCCGGGGTGCGGCTGGGACGGTACCGCTTCAAGCACGGCCTCCTGCGCGACGCCGTCTACGAGACGCAGGTGCTGCCGACCCGTCAGGACACCCATCGCAGCATCGCGGAACTCCTCGGCTCCGGCGCCGCCTCACCCGGCGATCTCGCCGTCGTGGCCCAACACCGGGACCTCGCCGGCGACGTGGCGCTGACCATCCCGGCCTATATCGTGGCGGCCCAGGCGGCGCAATCATCGACGGCCAGCCACACCGAGGCGCGGCGCCTGCTCGACCGCGCGTTGGAGCTGTCCGCCACCATGCCCGAAGGCAACGAGCGGGATCTGACCGAGCTCATGATCCGGGCGCAACGCACCGTCAGTACGAGCTCCCTCTTCGGCTACGGGCACCCCGCGGTGCTGGAGGACTTCACGATCGCCGAGGAGATCTGCCAGCGGCTCACCGACCGCCCCGAGATCATGCCCGTCCAGGTCGGCATCTGGAGCTACCTGCTGGTGCGCGGCTCGGTCGACGCCGCCAGTGTCGTGCTCGAGCCCCTCGTCGACGTGCTCGACCAGCCCGGCACCGCCTGGTTCGCGCCCGAGATCAAGTCCTGCATGGGGTACGGCGCGTTCTACCAGGGCCGACTTGAGGACGCCCACCGTTGGCTCGTCGCGGCGTGGGAGGGGTACCGCGCCCGTTCCGTCGATGCCGCAGCCTCTCCGTTCTGGCCCCTGCCGCACGACCCCGTGCCGGTCACCGCGGTGGCGCTCGCCTGCGTCACCGCGCTGCAGGGCCGCACGGAGGAGAGCGCACTGTGGGAGCGCCGGGCCCTGGCCACGGCAGAGGGGTTGGATTTCCCGTCCGGACCGTTCAGCTCGGCCTTCGTCTCGGTCTACCTGGCCTGGATCCGGATGATCACGGGCCGTCCGGATGAAGCCCGCGTGTTCGGTCGCCGCACGATCGAGATCGCAGAGCGATGCCGATTCGACTACTTCCAGCTGCTCGGCCAGCAGTACGTCCTGATGCCCGATCCCGGGCGGCCCTGCGACGTGGCAGAGCTCGAGACGTACGGAGCGGGAATGGACCTCGTCGGTCACGCCGCGTTCCGCCCGACGTACCTCGGCATCGTCGCCCAGAACCATTGGTTCCTCGGTGAGGCCGAGCTGGCGCTCGGCGCGCTCGAAGAAGCCATGGAGCGGACCGTGACGTCAGGGGAGTTGGTCCACCAACCGGACCTGCTGCGCCTGCGCGCCGAGATCACCGCAACCGCCCACCCCGACCGGATGGACGAGGCGATCACAGATCTCGTCGCCGCCGTCGAGGTCGGCCTGGCTCAGGGGTCTGTGGTCTTGGCACTGCGGGCGGCCAACGATCTCGGCCGGTTTCCCCGTGGTCGCCCGCCGGATTGGCGCGACCGGATCCGTTCCGTCCTCGAGCGGTTCCCTCCCAATTCGTCGAGCCCCGAGCTCGCCGAGGCGCTCGAGCTGCTCGGGGTCTGACGGGGAAGCGAACCGTCAGCTCTCGACGTCGCCCACGGTGAGGACCAGCTTGCCGACCGCCTGAGCCCGGTCGACGGCGTCGAGTGCATCGGGCAACGCGTCGAACGACACCGCGTGTGGGGCCGGAACGAGACGGCCGTCGGCGAAGAGACCGAGCAACACGTCGTGATCGGCCTCGGCGTCCGCACGGGTCTGGCCGCCGGCGTAGACGCCGACGATGGACGCATTGCGGAGGACGAAGTCCGCGATGTCGGCATCGACCCATCCCCCGCTCGCGAAGCCAACGGCGAGGAGACGTCCCCCGGATCGCAGGCAGCGCCCAGCCGACGCGGCAAGCTCCCCGCCGACCGGGTCGTAGACGAGGTCCACCCCACCGCCCCCCGTCGCCTCGAGCAGCGCATCGGGCACCGAGGTCACCGTGCGGTCGATGACGAACTCTGCGCCCGACGCCGCACAGAGCTCCCGCTTCGCCTCACCCGCGACGACGGCGATGACTCGCGCGCCGAGCGCCACTCCGAGCTGCAGCGCGGCCAGACCCGATCCTCCCGCGGCGCCGAGCACCAGGAGCCACTCGCCGGCCTGCAACGCGCCGCGGCGCACCAGTCCGATGAAGGCGGTCGAATAGCCGATCCGAAAGGCCGCGGCCTCGTCATCGCGCATGACGTCGGGGACTTGGAACGCAGTGTCCGCGCGCGCGATCGCCGCCTCGGCGAACCCGCCGTGACCGTCGAAGAAGCTCGTCACCGCCATCAGCCGCGCGCCGAGGGGCAGCGGCACGCCCGAACCCACGGCATCGACCGTGCCGCACACCTCTTGACCAGGGACGAACGGGAGCCTCGGGGAGAACGCGTACGTCCCGCGGCACAGGAGCGCATCCGGGAGCCCGATGCCCGCAGCGCGGACCCGCAGCCGCAGTTCACCCGGACCCGGAACCGGCTCAGCGACGACGACACGTCGGAGCGCGTCGCGGGGTGGTCCGTGCCGTTGGACCTGCCAGGCCTCCACGCCACACCGTACGTGATGGCCCCACGAGACGCGCGTCGTGGCGCCCCATCGACGGCGTGGGACAAGATGCAGCGCATGGGATCAGCCGAGCAGGCCGCGGATGCCGGGATTGACGCGGCCCCCACCGGGAAGGCCAAACGGTTCTCCGGTCAGGTCGCCATCGTCACCGGATCGACCGCCGATCCGAGCATCGGCAGATCCTGCGCACTCCGTCTGGCCCGAGAGGGCGCGTCGGTCGTCATCAACGGCCGCGACGAGGACCGGGTGGCCTCGTCCGAGGCCGCCTTCCGCGCCCAAGGGCTCGACGTCGCCGGCGTCGCCGGGTCCATGGACACCGAGACGGCCGTGTCGATGCTCACCGACAAGGCCATCGAGGCCTTCGGCCGCATCGACCTGGTCGTCAGCACGCTGGGCGGCGCCCCGTACCAGCTCTCGTTCGACGCCATCAGCGAGGAGCAGCTGCTCGAAACGTTCCGCCTCAACACCTGGCCGGCCCTCGCGTTGATCCGTGCCGCGTTGGCCCGCGGGCTCGGCGACAACGCCGGGTCGGTCGTCACCATTTCGAGCGGCTCACCGCACAAGACGACCTCGGCCATGGTGTCCTACGCATCGGCCAAGGCTGCGCTGAACGCCATGACGCGCACCATGGCGGCCGATCTGGCCAACAAAGGTGTGCGGGTGAACGCCGTCAGTCCCGGTCTCGTGCGCACCACGGCGACCCGACCCATCTGGAAGGCCGACGGCGGTGCGGCGGCGGGTTCGGCTCTCCCGCTGGGCCGGCTGACTGAGGCAGAGGACATCGCCGCGGCGGTTTGCTTCCTGCTCTCCGACGACGCCCGGCAGATCACCGGGATCACCCTCGATGTCGACGCCGGAAACCACCTCTCGAGCGGCTGGACACCGATCCGGTAACTACGAGGCTCCCCGCCCCGGAGAGGCCAGCACCTTCTTCAGTGGCGCCACAACGACCGAGCCGATCTGCTCGACCTGTTCCCGGACCAGCTGGGGTGCCATGCCGGGCAGCTGCACCCGGAGGTTGAGCGCGTCGGCACCGACTCCGCGCATGGTCGCCGCCAGCCGCTCCACGAGTTCGCCCGGCTCATCGCATGCAATCGTCTGATCCTCGCCGAACGAGCCCGCGTTGGCCGCGTAGCTCTCATAGACGGTCCGTTGCTCGTCGATCAGCTCGGAGCGCACACGCCCCAGCCAGACGCGGCGGATCAGGACCTTTGAGCCCGTCCCACCGGCCTCGTCGAAGGCCCGCGTCAGGCGGGCGAGTCGCTCCGGCGCCGACATTCCCTCCATGAGGATCCCGGCCCCGCACCGGGCCGCCCGGACAGCGGCGGTCACCGACACGGCGGCGCTGAGCACCGGGACGGGAGCCTGCCGGCAGGCGAGGAGCGCCGGGTCCCCGTCGAGTTGGCCCAACTCCTCCCCTCGCAACATGGCGACGAGCCGAGGGAGCTCCGCCTTGAACCGATCGACGGCATCGGCGTGGCTGACGCCGGCGACCTGGAAGTCCAGGGGCAGCGCACCTGCGGCCACCCCGAGCCCGACCCGGCGGCCATGGCGGGCCTGGAACCACGCGACCTCCTCGGCGACGAGTGCCGTGGACCGCAGGGGAAGCAGGAGCGGCGCCGCGGCGGCCCAGCCCGTCGGGTGCTCCTCCAAGATGAAGGCGGCCATCTGCAACGGCTGCGCCATGTAGCCGGCGAAGCCGCCATGGTGCTCGCTCGTCATGACGCCGTCGAAGCCGCTGTCGAGGGCGAGGACTCCTTGCGCGCAGAGCTCGCTGACGATGACGTCGGCGGGAAGCTCGTTGTGCGGGTACAGCCGGACGGAGACCGACCCCGGGCCGAACGGAGCTGACTGGACAGGGGTTGGCGGCGAGCCGGGGCTCCGCCCCGGGTCAGACGTCACGCGTTCGCCGGGCGGCACCTGGGCGATCCTATGAGATGCGCGTCCGATCGGTGGCGGGCGAGCCGGACGCTGCGCCGGCTTACTCGCCGGGCGCGAAATACGTGTCCCGCAATTCTCGTTTGAGGATCTTGCCTGAGGGATTGCGCGGCAGTCGCTCGTCACTGAAGGCGATCCGGCTCGGGATCTTGAAGGGTGACAGGGTTCCGGTGAGGAAGCGTCGGAGCTCCTCTGCGTCGAGTGTCGAGGCGAGTCGGGGCGTGATCACGCAGGCGACCTCCTCGCCGAGTCGTTCGTGGGGCACACCGAACACCGCCGCCTCGTACACGTCGGGATGGTCGTAAATGGCGCTCTCCACCTCCGCGCTGTATACGTTCTCGCCGCCCCGGAGCACCATGTCCTTGGCCCGGTCCTCTATGTAGAGGAACCCCTCGTCGTCGATACGGCCGAGGTCCCCCGTGGCCAGCCAGCCGTCGACGAGCACCTCCGCGGTCGCCTCTCGTTTGTTCCAGTAGCCGCGGAAGAGGTTGGGGCCACTCATCCAGATTTCGCCCCGGGTCCCCGCGGGCACGGGCTCTCCCTGGCGGTCCCGGATCTCGATGTCGACGATCGTCATCTTGGCGCGACCGGTGGAGGACGGATGCGTGACGTAGTCGTCGCCGGTGTTGCCCGGTCCGAAGCCGTTGGTCTCGGTCATGCCGTAGCCGATGTTGGGCCGACCGCCGGAGAACGAGTCGTCGACCCGCTCGACGAGCTTCACCGGCGCCGGCGCTCCCCCTCCGCCGATGGAGGCGAGCGACGACGTGTCGTACTTGGAGAAGGCCGGGCTCTCGAGCAGGTCCCAACTCTGGGTGGGGACGCCGACGAACGCCGTGACGCGTTCGGCCTCGATGAGTCCGAGTGCGGCTTCCGGGTCCCAGCGATACATCATCACGAGCTTCATCTTCAGGCCGAAGCACGAGAGCATCACGGGTACGCAACCGGTGACATGGAAGAGCGGGACGATCAGGATGAAGGAGGGTCGTGCGGTTGCCGCGTCGTGCGTGTCCCTGTCCCGACCCCGGCGCGCCGACTCGATGGCGGTGCGGGCCCAGAAGGCCATCAGGGCCTGCGTCACGGCCCGGTGGGTGGAGACCGCCCCCTTGGGAAACGCGGTCGTCCCCGACGTGTAGAGAATGGTGGCGTCGTCCTCGGGAAGCACGACCGCGGCCGGCATCGGATCGCCCAGCGTGATGACGTCCTCGTACCTCAGGACTCCGCTCGGGAGCGCTTGTCCGCCGGGTAGGCGCACCGCGACGACGGGGACCTGGCGTTGGCCAGCGGGCCGGTGCGCACGTTCGACACGTTCCCCGTCGACGATGAGCACCGCACTGCCGGAGTCCTCCAGGGCGTAGTCCAGTTCGCTCTCCGTCCACCATGCGTTGAAGGAGACGGAGACCGCGCCGATGGACAGGATGGCGGCAAACGACACGATCCACTCGGGCAGGTTGCGCATGGCGATGCCCACCCGGTCGCCCTTTTGGACACCGAAGGTGTGCACCAGCGCGTGAGCCAGGGCGTCAATGTGCCGCGCGGTCTCCTCGAACGACCATCGCTCGTCCTCGTAGACGAGGAAGGTCGACTCGTCTTCCCGGGAGGCGGCAAAGACGTCGACCAGGGTGGACGGTGCGTTCTTGAAGACCCGATAGTGGATGCCGGCAATGACGTCCTCACCGAGTTCGAAGGTCCGGCCGGGACCGGTGAGCTCGGCGCTCGCCTCGTCGTAGCTGATCACCATCGGATGCCGTCCCTCCCTGCGTCTCCGGCGCCCGGCGCCCGTCTCGTCCGCGTCGGCATCGAGTTCTCTGACTCCTCGCCGAGGGCGAGCGCCGCCGCGCCCCCCGTGATCGCCTCGTACAGAGGACGCAGCCCGTCGACGATCCGTCCGCCCTCGTCACCGAGTGCCGCGGGGTCGAGCTGGCGGAGCACCAGGTCCGGCGCGACAGCCCGGCGGGGACGGATCTCGAGTGCAGCCAACTCGGCGGGCCTTCCCCACCACTCCTCGCTTTGCGGCAACCAGGGAGTCGGATCCGGCTCGGCCCCGGCCTGGGGCCAGCCGAACGGTCCGACCGCCCCATCCTCGTCCTCCTCGACCGACTCGGGCCCGGCGTCACCGTCGGTGGGCTCGGCGCGCCGACGCCGGGCCCGGAGACTGGCGAGCAGTTCCTCCTTGGTGCGGCCGCGCCAGGCGAAGATCAGGAAGGGATCGTCGTCGAACGCCTCAGCCAGGAGGAAGAACACGGCGGCGATGTGCTTGCACGGGTTCTCCCAGTCGGGGCACGAGCACGCGGCATCGAGGTCTTCGGCAGATGCAGGAAACAGAGTGACCGACGAACCGGCGAACGCCTTCTCGATCTCGTGGGGCATCTCGCCTGCCAGCAGCGGCGCCACGAAGGCGGCGTTCGACGCCATGGCGCGCTCGACGGCATCCCACTCGGTCCCCGTGAGGGACGCGCGTCTCGATGAAGACCCGGTACGGCCGGGTCCGCGAGCCCTGGACCGACGCCGTCACCTGCCCCGGCGCGATCTCCATGGAGAGCACCTGACCGGTGCGGGCGTAGCGCTTGCCGCGCTGGAGGCGGCCGCCGATCCCGAAGGACTCGAGCACCGCGATGAAGCGTTGCGACCACCAGGTGTCCCCGATCGCGCCGCGCTGGCTGCGGGCCCGCAGGCCGCCCTCCACCGCTATCGGGGTGGACGCCGGCGGCCACCAGCCGTCGCCGCCGGGTGTGGGCGGGCGGGGCCGTCGTCGAGCGGGCCGCCGTTCGGGTTCTCGCCGCGACGGCATCAGTCCTCCCCCACTGCGTCGGCCGACAGGGCGATGACCTCGCGCACCTGCTCGGTCGACATCTCGGTGATCCAGCCTTCGCTCGAGCCGACGATTCGCTCTGCCAGCGCGCGCTTGGCCTCGATCATGGCGTCGATCCGCTCCTCGAGCGTGCCCCCGCAGATGAATTTGCGCACCTGCACGTTGCGTTGCTGCCCGATACGGAAGGCCCGGTCCGTGGCCTGGTTCTCCACGGCCGGGTTCCACCAGCGGTCGAAGTGCACCACGTGCGTCGCCGCGGTGAGGTTGAGCCCGGTGCCCCCGGCCTTCAGGGACAGGAGGAACACGGGCGGGCCGTCGGCGCCCTGGAAGCGCTCGACCATGGCGTCGCGCTTCTTCTTGGCGACCCCGCCGTGGAGCCAGAGCACGTCGCAGGCCAGGTGGCGACGGAGGTAGCGCTCGAGCATGTCGCCCATCTCGGTGAACTGGGTGAACACGAGGGCACGGTCGCCCTCCTGGACCGCCTCTTCGAGCACCTCGACCAGGCGGGTCAGCTTGCCCGAGCGGCCGGGCAGCGCGGAGCCGTCGGCCAGGAAGTGCGCCGGATGGTTGCACACCTGCTTGAGCTTCATCATGGTGGCGAGCACCAGCCCGCGCCGCTCCATCCCTTCGGAGTTGTCGATCCGGTCCAGCATGTCGTCGACGACCGCCTGGTAGAGCGTGGCCTGCTCGCGGGTCGAGCGTGCAGAACTCCTTCATCTCGATCTTGTCCGGGAGGTCGGCGATGATCGTCCGGTCGGTCTTCAACCGGCGCAGCACGAACGGTGCGGTGATGCGGCGGAGGTGGGCGGCGGCCTCGTCGTCGCCCAGTCGCGCTCGATCGGGATGGCGAAACGTTCGCGGAAGGACTTCTCCGAGCCGAGCAGGCCCGGGTTGAGGAACTGCATGATCGACCACAGCTCGGCCAGGCGGTTCTCCACCGGCGTTCCGGTCATGGCGATCCGTCGCGCGGCCGGGATGGCCCGCACGCTCTGGGTGGTGCGGGCCGCGCTGTTCTTGATCTGCTGCGCCTCGTCGAGGACCAGGCGTCGCCAGGGGACAGTGGCGAGGAGTTGCTGGTCACGGCGCGGCGAGGCCGTAGGTCGAGAGCACCAGGTCCGCCTTCTTGGCCTGCCGGGTGAACGCCTTGCCGTCGAGCCGGTCGGGCCCGTGGTGGACGTACACCGACAGGTCCGGGGCGAACCGCTCCGTCTCGCGCTGCCAGTTGCCGACGAGCGACATCGGGCACAGGACGAGCGTCGGGCCGCTCGAGCGAGGGCTGCCGGTCCGTTCGTCGACCAGCAGGGCGAGCAGCTGCGCCGTCTTCCCGAGCCCCATGTCGTCGGCCAGGCAGGCCCCGAGACCGAGGTCGCCCAGGAAGGCCAGCCAGCCGAGGCCGCGCTCCTGGTAGGGACGGAGCTCCCCGGCGAACCCGTCCGGGGTGGGCCGGGATTGCAGTCGGCGGTCCTCGGCCCCGGCCAGGAGGTCGCCCGAGCCAGCCGTCCGCCTCCACCTCGGTGACGGGCAGGGCGGCGTCGGCGTCGGAGGTCGGCAGCGAGGCCCGAGCGCGGCGCGCAGGATCTCGCCGGCGGGCATCTGGGTCGCGGTGCCCTTCTTCCCGACTGCGGCGATCGCGGCGTCGATGTCCCCCTCGCGCAGCTCCACCCACTGGCCCCGCACCCGGACCAGCGGCTGCTTGAGGCGCGCCAGTGCACGGAGCTCGGCGAGCTCCAATCGTGTCGTCGCCGAGTGCGACCTCCCAACGGACGTCGCACAGGCCCTCCAGCCCGATGGCTGCGGCCGAGCGACCCGCCGGCGGAGCGGGTCTTGGCCTTGAGGCGAAGGCCCAGGCGCGTCTCGGGCCGAGCGCCACCACGGAGGCGCCAGGACCCCGAAGCCGGCCTCTTCCAGGACCGGTGCACCGTCGCGGAGGAACGTGAGCACGCCGGCGGCGTCGGTCACCTGCTCGGAGGGCGTCGCCGTGGCCAGCGCGGAGCCGAGCGAGGGGACGAGCCGGGCCGCCAGTCCGAGGCCGCGCAGGAGCATGCTCGTCGGGGTGCGCCACGTGACGCTCCAAGGCGGTGAGTTCGGGGCCGTCGGCCCACACGGCAGGGGCCGGGACGAGCAGGCTGGGGTCGTCGACCGCCTGGAGCGCGAACTCGATCCGCCAGTCGTCCGCGCCGGCCTCCTCGCCCTCGTTCTCGTCGCCAACAGCCGGGGGTTGGATGCGGAAGCAGGTCCGCACCGCCTCGGCGGCCGTGTCCGCCGTGGCGTGCCAGGTCCGCAGCGCCTCGGCGAGCGACCGACCTTCGGCTGCGGATATGTCGAGGTTGTCGCGGACGACCGCACCGCCGGCGCCCTCCGGCGAGGTCAGGGAGGACAGCCAGGCCTCGACGGCGTCGTCTCTCGGCGGACGGCGCCGGCGACCGGATAGTGGTTTGGCGGGAGGCAGATCGGCCATGAAGCGGCGCGTCAGTGCGTCAGTCACGCTCCACATGTAGGAGCGCACGACATCGGGCGGCGCCGGGGCGTCCGGCGCCGTGCCGGCACACATGAAGGACGCCGGAAGGTTCCAGCACAAGGCCTCAATGCGCCCACGGTCGTTGCGGTCGATCAGCGGACGCCACCGGGCACGACGGCCGGTCGTCGTGAGCTCGAGATCGGGCAGGATGCGACCCCTTGTGATCAACTCGAGCGCCAGGTCGGCGGCCCGCCCTGCGAAACGGAGGTCCGTGGCGAGGGCGACATTCGACTCCCCCGTGACGACAGCGGTCCACGGGTCCGCTGCGCAGAGGGCGAGGGCCAGACGCGCCGCGTCGCCCGGTTCGAGGGCAAGTCCCGGCGTCGTCCACTCCGGCAGGGGCTCGCCCCACCGCGGTGACGATGGCAAACCCGGGCCGTCGGGGGGTACGGGCTCGTCCTCGACCAGCGGAGACGCGGTGGGGCCGGCCGCGCTGCCGGGCAGTCGCAGGATGAGCTCGACCTCGTCCGCCTTGACGATCAGGTCGTCAGCCTCGACGCCTCCTACCTCGGCGGCAGCGAGGCGGATCCCGTCGTGGCCGAGGACGAACGGGTGCGCGACCGGGCGCCGGTGCCGGGGTGGCCGGCCGCGGCGTGGTGCGACCGTGCGGGGCCCAGCCCCGTCCTCGGCCCACACGACGAGGCGCTCGGCATCGCTCAGCCAGGCAGAGTGGAGCACGCGCACCCCTGCATGATGCCCGACGGTGTGACACCGATCGTTCAACGTTCACGGAACCACGAACGATGGACACTCCCTGACATGCGGTGACTCGGAGCGACGACCCAGGTCTCGGACGGACTACCGGAGCGAAGCCGCAGAAGGCTGCGAGAGCACCTGGCGCTAGTTGGCCGTGTGACTCCCGGACTGCCCGTTCCCGTTGCTCCCCGGCGTCTTGCCGGCCGGATTCGTGGCGGGCGGACCCGGCGTCTTTCCGGCCGGGTTCGTGGCTGGCGGCCCCGGCGTGTTGCCGGCTGGATTGGTGTCGGACGACCCCGGCGTGTTGCCAGCTGGGTTCGTGGAAGGGGGACCGCCCGGCGTGTTCCCGGCGGGAGTGGTGGCCGGCGGGCCCGGTGTCTTGCCGGCCGGATTCGTGGCGGGCTTCCCACCGTTATCTGTCGACGAGATGCCGCCCGATGCGGTGTTGGTGCTGTCCGAGCCCGAGCCCGTGCTCGTACTCGTGCTCGCGCCAGGCTTGGGGATCGACGCGCAGAACGCTTGAACTGTCTCGCCCTTTGCGGTCGCCGCTGCCGTCAACCGGGAGAACGCCACCGACGACAGAGCTGATCCCCTGGTTGTGTTGGTCGACGACCGCCCATCGGGCGCGAAGTACGCCGTGCACAGCCCGTACTCGCTCGCCGTCGTGCTCGGCGCGGTCAGCGCGGCACTGTGCCCTTCACCGGCATGCCCTTCACCGGCATTCGAAGCGGCGCCTGGCGCGCTCGTGCCCGTCTGGGGATCCGGTACGTGGATGCCGATGTGCGAGAGGTTTCGGGAGACAGCCCCTTGGACCGATCCCGGCAGGGACCCCGTTGCTGCGGCGGCCGTTGCGCCGCCGAGAGCCAGGACGGCAGCAGCACCGGCGACTTTGGCAGAGACGCGTCCAGCAGACCGACGCGCGCCCAGGGATGTGCCCGTGGAGATTGGAGCAACCGTGGCGAGCGGGGCGCGAACGGTCTCGACGAATGCACAGACGACAGGGTTCTCACCCGCCAGGCCCCCATTGGCGTGGAGGGACCTGGCGGCGAGAACGAGCGTGGCCACTTCCTGAAGTGCGGGTGGAGCCTCCCCCGGCTCCACCCGCCCCTCCAAGAGGGCATCTACCTCCACCCCAACCTGAGAACCAAACACCTCGTCGGTGAAATCGTCCGGGGGACTCACGGCGTTACAACTTTCTTGAATCTCTTGGCGAGGCGTTGGAGCGCCCGGTGCTGGATCACCCGCACCGAACCGGGGGTCCGTCCCAGGATCTCGGCGACCTCCTCGACGCTCAGGTCACCGACCACCCGCAGGAGGATCACGTCCGCCTGCACCGTGGACAGGCCCTTGACCAGGGCCTCGATGGCATCCTGGCCCGAGAGGTCCGAGATCACGGCCGTCTCGAGGTCGGCTCCGTCGTGCGCCTCCTCGGCTTCGGTGAGCTCCACGACCGAGGGCGCCCGGCCGGACCTGCGGTAATGGTCGATGGTCCGCCGCCGGGCCAGTGTGAAGAGGAGGGCCCGGAAGGCCCGGGCGTTGCCCTCGAAACGTGGCAGCAGGCCGGCCGCGCCCGCCCAGGCCTCGGATGCGAGGTCCTCCTCCATCCCGGGCGCCCGATGGCGGAGGTACCCGACGAGGCCGGGCTGGAAGGCTCGAAAGAGCGCGACGACCCCCTGCTCCTCCCCCCGGCGGGCTTCGTCGAGGGCTTCGTCGAGGGCATGCTCAGGCGGGTCTTGGCTCATGCTGTGTGACCGGAATACAAGGTGGGCTCAGCCGGCGCGGATGCACGACGCAGGACGCGGTACGGCGTCATTTCCGGTCCGCCATCATTCTGGTCCGCCTCCACCCGCCAATATCGGCTCGTTGGGCGCGTGGCATGAGCGCGGTCCATCGGTCACGCGGGAACTCGAGCCGGACTCAGGATCCCTAACGGATGGTCCCCGCCCCGGGGATGAGCGGCAGATCCAGGGCGGTGGCCCACCCGGACGGCAGATCGTTGACGGCAGGCACGGCGTTGAGGGCCCGGAGCCCGGTGGCCAGGCAGCCGGCGGCCGCTGCGTCGCGCCCGGAGCCGTCGGTGAAGCGGAACGCGGTCTCCTGGGTGATGGACGGCGTGCCCTCGATCTCCACCCGGTAGACGTCGTCCTGCGTGCCCCGGGGCCAGTCGGGCGCGGCGTCGGTCCCGACCCGGTTGATGTGCTCCAGGCAGATCCGGGGCTCACCCTTGTACATCCCGTTGATGGTGAAGTGGATGGCCGCCACCTCCCCGGGGTTGATCACGCCCTTGGCGGTGATGATGGGGGCGTCGGTGACCCACTTGTCCCAGGTGGTGGTGATGCCATCGAGCTCGATGCCCACGGCATGGGCCATCATCGGCACGGTGCCGCCCCAGGACATCACGAGGATGTCGGTGTGCTCGAGGAGGGGCGTGAACTCGGGGGGGCGCCCGATCCCCATCTCGTCCTCGTAGGCACCGGTGTAATTGAGGTAATCGAGGATCTCGAGGGCCTTGACCTTCTTCACCTCGGCGCACAGTCCCATCAGCGTCATGGGAAAGAGGTCGTTGGCGAAGCCGGGGTCGATGCCCGTGGTGAAGCAGGTGGCGCCGCCCTCGGCGCAGGCCTCGGTGATGGGATCGATCCACGAGGGCGGGTTCTGCTTCATGTAGGGCCAGACCCACGGCGTCATGGCCGTCGAGCAGACGTCGATGCCGGCGCGGAGGAAGGCGCCCATTCCGCCGATGTTGGCGTCGGCCTGGCCGGCGGTGGGCCCGTAGTGCACCAGGGCGTCGGGGCGGAGGGCGATCAGCGCATCGAGGTCGTCGGTGGCGAGGAGGCCGGTCAGCGGGATGCCGCAGATGTCGCCCACGTCCTGGCCGACCTTGTCCTTGTCGTGCACCCCGACCCCGATCAGCTCGAAGTTCGGGTGGCGCAGCACCTCGGGGATCACCATCTTCCCGACGAAACCCGTGCCCCAGACGACGACCCTCTTGTTCTCTGCCATGGGGCATTCTGGCACCGAGCCGGCGTCGCTCCCAGAGCCGGGCCGAGCCTCAATGCAGGAGGCTGGAGACCACGTTGATGACGAGGGCGATGATCACCGCTCCGTACAGGTACGAGAGAAGGGCGTGGACGAGAGCGACCCTGCGGATGTTCTTGGTCGTGAGATTGGTGTCGGACACCTGAAAGGTCATCCCGATGGTCAGCGCGAGGTAGGCAAAGTCCAGATAGGTCGGCGGATCGTCCTCGTTGAAATCGATTCCCCCGACGGGCGCGCGGTAGTAGGTCCGCGCATAGCGCAATGTGAACACGGTGTGCACCAATGCCCACGTCAACGCGACGCTCACCACGCCGAGAGCGATCAGCCAGGCCTTGGTCCCGCCGGTCGCGTTGCCGGCCTTGACCAGGACGAGCGCCACCGCCGCCAGGAGTGCCACACCGGAAACAAGGATGATCAATTCGGAAAGATGGATGCTCGTGTCTTCACGGCCGGCGTGGGACCTGCTCTCGGTGGCGTCCAGCCCCAGCACCGCCACCCAGATCCACAGCAAGAGGAACAAGGTGCCCGCGTCCCAGCCGACGAGCATGGACGCCTGCCACGACGTGAACCCCGACGTGACCACGCCGACGACCACACCGAGCGCGGCCGCACTCCCGACGCGTACGGCGGCCCGCACGTTGCGTGAGCGCTCGGACACGGTCGTCATCAGCGCCATCGGCGCATCGTAGGGCTCGACGACGGCGAGGGGTGCTCTCAGAGTCTCAGAACGGCACCCAGTTCGTGGCAGACGAGCCGAGCCAGTCGAGCATCTGGCGGCGCGTCGTCGGGCCGTCCGCGGACCAGGCCGAGGGCAGACGCGCCCTCGTCGCGTAGAAAGGCGGCCTCGGAGATGTTGGCGGTGAGCGGATCTTGGGTCAGCCCGCACCGCGTCGCCGTCGGATCGACCGTGAAGAGCTTGGCGGCGTTGAGGCCGAACAGCCCGGCCTTCACCTCGGCGGTCAGCGCCGGGTACTGGTAGACGTCCTGGAACTGCGGCGTGATCTCGAAGGTGCGCATGGCCATGATCTGGGGCTCGGGGCTCCCATACCAGATGGCGTCGGTGCCCCACAGGACGCGCTCCGTGCCGACACGGCTGAGCAGCTTCCCCAGGGCGTGGGCGGCCTGGTCGGGCGTCGTGAGCAGCTGGCGCCACAGGGTGGCGATGTCCACCCACACGTTGTCGTTGGGCGGCACGGCGTGGCGGTCCAGCGAGGCCAGCAAGGTGTCGATACCGATGGTGGCGGTGGGGTCGTAGGGGCCTTCCACGTGGGAGGGGTCCCAGGCCGCGTGGTACACGACGAACTGCATGTCGGGGAACTGGCGCGACACGGCCACGATGTCGTCGGGGTGGTTGAAGGCCGGGTCGAAGTTCACCAGAGGCAGACCCTTGTGAGCGACGAAGACCCTCACCCCGAGGTCCTGCGCGTGCTGGACGGTGGGGAGCCCGATGGCCGGGTCCTCCAACGAGTAGCCCTGGCCGGTCGGGCTCCACGCCGTGTACACCTTGAACGCGGCCGGCGGACCGGTCGCCAGGGCGTGCGACATCTCCTCGAGGGTCACGTCCACCGGCCCCACGTTGGGGGCGATGATGTTCTCCACCAGGAGCCGGCTGGCGCCCCCGCCGGCGAGGGAAGTCGTGATCTGCTGGGTGCTGAGCGCATCGGGGAACGGGATCGGGGCGTTGGACGGGCCCGAGTTCGGAACGTCGGTGAGGATCGCCACGGTGGTGTCGCTGGCCAGGAAGAGGTCGTGCAGGTAGCTGGCCCGGTCCACGCAGTCGAGCTGGTTGCTGTCGGTGCAGCCGGCCGGGAGCATGGAGAGCACCAGCGAGGTCGTCTCCGGGGCGTCGTCGACCCAGGGGCCGTTCGGGATCACGTGGTGCGTGTGGACGTCGAAGATGAACTCGGATCCGGTCAAGGCGTCCTGGCAGGCGGCCGTGTCCTCGGGGGGCGGGACGTTGAACTTTCCGCCTTTCCCCCCGGGGTGGGACGCCGCCTGCGGGTGCGACACCGGCGGAGAGGCACAGCCGGCGAACTCGAAGACGGCGAGGGAGGCCGCCACGGCCCCCGCCCCCTGCAGGAAGCGACGCCGGTCTACCCCGGTCCGGCGCGCCGCGTCGTCGATGGAAGCGCGGATCAGCTCGTTGACGCTTCGGTCGCGCTCCCCCTCGGCGGCGGGGACGAACTCACCGTTGGAGACGGGCCCGGCGCGAAGCGGCAGCTGGTCGTCGGGGCGGTCGCGGAGGCGACGGGAGAACGGGCCGATGCCAGCCATGCCGGGAGGTTACGCCCGGCCCCTCAACATTTGGAGATTTTCGCTGGGTGCTTTCTCAATTCGGCCTGAGAAGACGGCAGAAAGCGGGCGCCGGGGAAGCATCCGCCTTTCGCAGCGGGCGACGGCCTACCGTGCGAAAGGGCGCCCGAAGGGGGCCAGAACAGGGGGTCGGTCATGACCACGCTTCCAGGCCAGTTCGCGGGCCTCGCCGGGGGGATCGTCGCTTTCGTTGCGATCTTCATCGCGCTCTTTTCCCTGATCTTGTTGGTCCCGATCATCCTCATCGTGGCGAACCGGGCCGAGCCGGACCAGCGGGGGCAGCGCTCCCACAGCGTCTACCTCTTCGGCATGAGCTTCGTGACGCTCCAGCTCACTTTCGCCGGCTCGGTGGTGATCGTCACGTCGATCTTCTCGGTGATCGCCCCGCACGTCGTGCCGTTGACGAACTCCATCGCGCGCTCGGTCGTGATCGGTGGCCTGCTCGTCGTCCTGTTCGGCGCCGTGCTGTTGCTGCATCTCGGCCGCGGCATCGAGGTCGCCCGGGGTGACGGCCCGTTGACGGGACCCAACCTCCGGTGCATGCAGTCCTATGCCGGCGTCGTCAGCTTCATCTACCTGCTGCAGCTGATCTTCTCGCTGGCCGTCTCCGTCTACCTGGTCTTCGCGTTGATCGCGCCCGGCGTCTTCGGCAGCTTCGGCTCGAGCCGCAGCGGCACCCTGGCGTTGCTGCTGGACCTCGTCTACGTGATGCTGGCGTCCGGCTACATCCTCATGGCCCACTCGTCGCTCGGCCCGACCGCCGTCCCGACCCGGCGGTCGCCGTCAGAGGTGCCCGCCGCGTAGGACGACGCCGGCGGTCGCGTGGCCGTCAGGAACGAATGGGCTGCGTGCCGATGACCGAGGCGCGCTCCATGGAGCGGCGCTGGGGCCAGTAGTCGCTCGACGCGTAGTGCTGCACCGCCCGGTTGTCCCAGAACGCCACGGCGTCCCTGGTCCAGGTGAAGCGGCACTGGTGCTCGGGCGCGTCGGCTTGCCGGCAGAGGCGGTCGAGCAACGCCAGGCTGGCTTCGCGGTCCATGCCCTCGACGTGGCTCACGAAAGGCCGGTTGACGTAGAGGTGCAGTTTGCCCGTGGCGCGGTGCGAGCACACCACCGGATGGCGCACCGGCGGGTACTGCTCCTGGGCCTTCCGGCGCTCCTCGGCGGACATGGTGTGCCCGAAGGTCTGGGTGAAATCGTGCACCGCCTCGAGCTCGTCGATCTCGTCCTTGGTCGTCTGGTCGAGCCCGTCGTAGGCGGCGTACATGTCGGAGAAGAGTGTGTCGCCGCCACAGTCGGGCACCGACACGGCGTGCAGGATCGCCCCCATGGACGGACGCTCGCGCCAGGTCACGTCGTGGTGCCACGAGTTCTCGTAGCCGCTGACCTCCGCCGTCTTCTCGAAGCGGACCAGTTCGGGCTCACCGGTGTTCGACGGCAGGAAGGGGTGGACTTCCAAGTCGCCGAAGCGGCGCGCGAACGCCACGTGCTGGTGCGGCTCGAGCGGCTGGTCGCGGAAGAAGATGACCTTGTAGTCGTGCAACGCCTGGCGCAGCTCGGCCACGACGTCGTCGGGCAGTGGCGCGGTCAGGTCGACGCCGGCGATCTCCGCCCCCACCGTCGCGCCGAGCTGGTGGGCGTCGAAGTGGCGCCAGCGCAACGCGGCCAGGCGGTCCCGCTCCGCCGCCACGTGGGTGAACGGCCCGACCGCGATGGTGTAGCCCGGGAGACGGAAGGCGCCGGGCTGCTTGGAGGGTGCTGCCGTCGCCGTCATCCCCGTACTGTACCGAACCCGCGTTGCGCGTGGTCCGGCACGATCCGACGGGAGCGGGTTCTTATACTGACGCGGTGATCCCCTGCCGGCCCTCGTGACGACACGCGTCCCGCCCGCATGAGGGCGAACAGTGCCACCCAGAGCGCGGTGCGGCGGGCCGTGCTCGACGCGACCGGAGCCGACGACCGGCTGCAGGTGACCCATACCGTCGCCACGCACGGCTGGGGGGACGTGCTGTACGTGGACGTCTACGCGCGGTCGCGCGATGCGATCCTCGTCGACCTCAACCCCGAACTGTGCAAGGCCGTCGCGGTGACGACGGACCCGCCGTACGAACGCGTCACTATCAAGTGGCGCCTCAGCAACACCTGATCGGGAATCAGTCGGCGGCGATGGCAGCCAGGACGTCGAGCTTGGCGGCCCGGCGGGCCGGCCAGCTGGCGGCGAGCAAGCCCAGCAGCGCGGCCAGGATCAGGAAGATCACCAGGTTGGAGTACGGCACCACGGTGTCGGTGATGCCCTGCGAATGGAGCGCCGACACCAGGGCGATGCCCAGCCCGGTCCCGACGACGATGCCGATGACGGCGCCGAAGACGGCGAGGATCACCGACTCGGAGCGGATCATCGCTCTGATCTGCCGGCGCTTCATGCCGACGGCGCGCAGGAGCCCGATCTCGTGGGTGCGCTCGAACACGGACAGCATGAGCGTGTTGACGATCCCGATCAGGGCGATGAGCACGGCCAGCGCGAGGAGCGCATAGACCAGGCCGAGCAGCTGGTTCACCTGGGCCGACTGCGACGCCTCGAACTGGGCGCGCGACTGCACCTGCACGTTGGGGTAGGACGCCAGCGCACGTTCCACCGCCTGCTGCACTCCGGGACTCCCGTCCGTCTTCAGCAGGAGGGCGCCGGGCAGTGGGTTCTGGAAGTGGCGCAGGAATACCGCATCGCTGACGAGATACTTCCCGGCCAGGGCGTTCGGCTGGTAGATCCCGCCGATGCGCAGGGTGGTCCTGCCCGTGAGCGCGAACTTCACGGGCACCGACTCGCCGACGGTGAGGTGGTCGGCGCTGGCCGTATTGGTGTCGACGAGCAGGTCACCGGCGGAGAGCGCCCGGGTGCTCCCCTCCGTCATGTTCAGGATCACGGTGTCGGACAGGTTCTTGGTCCCGAGGCCCAGCAGGCCCTCGAGTGAGTTCCTGAACTCGAACTGGTCGCCGTAGACGGTGTTGGACGCCGTGACGCCAGGGACGCCGGCGGCCTTCTGCGGGACCGTCTTGCTGAAGTTTCCCGATCCGCCGCCGTTGCTCGTGGTCGAGACGATCAGGTTGGCGCTGACGGCGTTGTCGACGCTGCTCGTGGCCGACCGCGACAACGACGCGCCGAAGACGGCGATGGCCGAGACCAGAGCGAGCCCGACCATGAGCGCGGCCGACGTCTGGGCCGTGCGCCGCGGGCTGCGCATGGAGTTCTCGCGGCCCAGCCGGCCCGAGGTGCCCAGGAGGCGGGCCAACGGGCGCCCGATGACGCTGGACAGCGGTCGGGCCACCGCCGGCGCCAGCATGGCGACGCCGACGAAGATCAGCACCGCACCGAGTCCGACCAGCGCGATGGCCGGTTCCGTCAGGCCCACGGCCAGGAGGGCCACCCCGACCAGCGTGATGATCCCGCCCCTGATGAAACGGCGGCGCAGCGGGATCTCGGCCTCGGTCTGGTGTTCGGAGACCGCCGCGACCGGGGCGATGCGCACGGCGCGGCGGGCCGGGCTGATGGCGGCGACCATCGTGACGCCGATGCCCACGATGAGGCAGACGACGACGGTGCGGGTCTCGAACACGAGGGGACCCGAGGGCAGCGTGACCCCGAAGCCGCCCAGCAGCTTCTCGAGCCCGACTGCGGCGAGCACGCCGAGCCCGAGGCCGATCAGCGACGACAGCACGCCGACGATCAACGCCTCGCCGAGCACGGAGCGGAACACCTGGCGGCGGCTTGCCCCCACGATGCGCAGCAGCGCCAGCTCCCTGGTGCGCTGGCCCACCGTGATGGAGAAGGTGTTCAGGATGGTGAAGCCGCCCACGAACAGGGCGATGAAACCGAAGACCAGCAGCGCCGTGTTGAAGAAGCCCAGCGCCGAGCTGATGGCGTTCGTCGCCTCGTTGACCACGGTCTGCCCGGTCACCACCTCCACGCCCCGGGGCAGCGCGCGCGCGATGTCGCGTTGGACGACCGTCTTGTCGGCGCCGGGTGCGGCAACGACGTTGATGTTGTCGAACTTGCCCACCTCACCCAGAACGGCCTGCGCCGTCGGGACGTCGAAGGCGGCCAGCGTGGCCCCGGCCAGGTTGTTCGCCGTGCCGAACCGGGTCAGGCCGGTGATAGTGAACGTCTGGGTCGGGCCCTGCAGGAGGATGCGCACCTTCTGGCCGACCTTGAAGCCGTACTTCTGCGCCGTGCCGAGGTCCATGAGCACGTCGTGCGATGTGGTCGGCGGTGACCCCTGTGCGATGTGCAGCGCGGAAGTCTGTTGGTTGGAGTCGAACGCGACCCCGAGGGTCGGTGCCCCGCCGGTGCTGATGGCCTTGCCGTCGGGGGCGATGAACTGCGCCAAGCCGGTCACCGAGCCGTTGGCGGCCTCCACGCCGGGGACCTTCTGCACCGTGGCGAGCAGCGACTCGGGGACGGGATTGCGGGTGGCGGTGCCGCCGCTGGTTCCCAGCTGGGCCACCCCGCGCACCTGGAAGGTGACGTTCTGGTAGATGTTCCCGAAGAGGTTGTCGAACGTGCTGTGCAGGGTGTCGGTGAGCACGAACGTCCCGGCGATGAAGGTGACCCCGAGGACGATGGCCAGCGCGGTCAGGGCGAGCCGGAGCTTGTGCGCGAGCAGTCCCTTGATGGTGACCCGCCACATGTCAGGAGCCCAGCGTCCGGATGCGCTCCAGCACCGAGTCGGCGGTCGGCTCCGAGAGCTCGTCGACGATGTTGCCGTCGGCCAGGAAGACCACCCGGTCGGCGTAGGCCGCCCCGTGGGGGTCGTGGGTGACCATGACGATGGACTGGCCGAACTCGGTCACCGACCGGCGCAGGAAGGACAGCATCTCGGTGGTGGAATTGGAGTCCAGGTTCCCGGTGGGCTCATCGGCGAAGACGAGGTCGGGCCGGTTGATCAGGGCCCGGGCACAGGCGCAGCGCTGTTGCTGCCCGCCCGACATCTCGGTCGGCCGGTGCGACAGCCGGTCGGCGATGCCGAGCTGGTCGACCAGGTAGTCGAACCACTCCTTGTCCACCTTCCGCCCGGCCAGGTCCACCGGCAGGGTGATGTTCTCGCCTGCGGTGAGTGTCGGCACGAGGTTGAAGGACTGGAACACGAAGCCGATGTGGTCCCGCCGCATCTGGGTCAGGCCCTTGTCGTCGAGGGCGCCGATGTCGAGGTCGCCGACGTAGGCCTGCCCGGACGTCGGGCGGTCGAGACCGGCCATGCAGTGCATCAGCGTCGACTTGCCCGATCCCGACGGGCCCATGACCGCGGTGAACTTGCCCCGCTCGAAGGTGACGTCGATGCCGGCCAGGGCGTGCACCGTCGCCTGCCCCGTCCCGTAGGTCTTGCGCAGCTCGACGGCGTGCGCGGCCGGTGAGGCCGCGTGCTGTGCGGGGGGTGCTTGTTCGGTGAGCGCCACGCTGCCTCGTTTCGTGGATGTCAGATGGACGGTCGACTCCATGCTGCCAGCCTGGCGGCTCCCGGAGGAACCGTGAATCCGGCAAGACCCTGGGTCTCACCCTGAGCGGATCGTGGAGAACTCGGGGATGTCCCTGAGCGCGACCGCCCGCCGGGCACGGTGCCTACGCGGTACGTCGGCTGGGTGTAACCACGAGGGTCACCAGCACGTCGGAGGAATTGTGGCACTGGGGGTGGAGGAGCACGGGGACGGCCGCGCGGCGGCCAACGGGCTGTTGGCCAAGATCCGCACGTTCGTCGCTGATCAGCTGACCGAGGAGGAGGCGGCGCTCTTCGCCGCCCTGGTCGCGCCCGGTGTGGTGCGGGCGTACGAAGACAGTGAAGCCACCGCATCGGACTCTGACGGCGAGTGGTGCCCCCACGCGCTGCCCGACTCGCTGGCCGAGGCGGTGCGCAACGGCGCCATCAGGGTCGAGGGGCTGGCCGGCGGCTGAGCCGGACGTTCCGGTCGCTGCCCGGCGCGCCCGTGTCGCGCAACTCGGCGTCGAGAGCCGAAGGCACGACCTCGGTGCCGGCCCGGCGGAGGCAGATCTCGCAGCGCTCGACGTGCGTGGATGCCGCCAGCGGGTCCTCGCCGATCAGCGTCTGGAACTCGGCACAGGCCAGAGACGGTTGCTGCGCCATGAGCTGGCAGGCCAGCGCGTTGCGCAGCCTCCGCCGCGCCCGGTGCACGATGACCTTTGCCGCCCCCTGGGTCACTCCGAGCGCACCGGCCACCTGTGAGGGGGTGAAGCCCAACTGCGTGACCATGGTCACTGCGGCAGCGTCGCGCTTGGACAGCCCGGCCACACAGCCCTGCACCCGGGCAGCCAGCTCCCGCACCTCGGCGAGGGACTCGGGACCGGGCCCCGTCGAGGCGAGCACGTCGCCGTAGGACTCGTCCAGGGGCGTGAGCCGCTTGCGCGCCCGCAACTGGTCGGTGGCGGCGTGGCGGGCGATGGAGAGCAACCACGGCCGGAACCGGTCGGGTTCGCGCAGGTCGCCGAGGTGCTGCAGCGCGCTGGCGAACGTGTCCTGCACCGCATCGGCCGCTGCGTCCGCGTCGCCCACCAGGTGGTAAGCCACCCGGCGCACCGAATCGACGTGTTCGGCGTAGAGATCGGCGAACGCGCGCCCATCTCCGGACCGGACCGCCGCCACCAGGTCGGCGTCCGACCTGTCCAGGGTCGGGGTACCCCGCATGCGGGGGATCGTAGGTCCCGCCCAGGTGAAATGCTCGTGGCAGCCCCCGAATTGTCACCGTGTGGTCACTTGGGTGACGCCCACCCAGCGGGGTGCTAGCCCCAGTCCCAGAACGCCCGGTAGCGGCATTCTCATCCCGGCGGCGGAGCCTCATGCTGGGAGCGAGCGGCGCGGAGTGTCCGGGCCGGATTGTGGAAGGAGACCCATGATCGTCACCCACGGGCTGACCAAGCGCTACGGCAACACGCTGGCGGTCGACGACCTGAGCTTCGCCGTCACGCCGGGCGTCGTCACCGGGTTCTTGGGGCCCAACGGCTCGGGCAAGTCCACCACCATGCGCATGATCCTCGGGCTCGACGTGCCCGACGGCGGAACCGCCTTCGTGAACGGCTGCGCCTACGCAGAGTTGTCCTGGCCGTTGCGCGAGGTGGGATCCCTGCTGGACGCCAAGGCCTTCCACCCGGGCCGGAGCGCCCGGAACCACCTGCGCTGGCTCGCGCAGACCAACGACATCCCGGAGGCGCGGGTCGATGCCGTCCTCGACATCGTCGGGCTCACCGCGGTCGCCGACCGGAGGGCGGGGAAGTTCTCGCTCGGCATGGGACAGCGGCTCGGAATCGCCAGCGCCCTCCTCGGGGACCCCGGTGTGCTGCTCTTCGACGAGCCGGTCAACGGCCTCGACCCCGAGGGCATCCGTTGGGTCCGCCACCTGCTGCGGGACCTGGCGTCGGAGGGCCGGACGGTGCTGGTGTCGAGCCACCTCATCAACGAGATGGCGCTGACCGCGGAGCGCCTCGTGGTCATCGGCCGCGGCACTCTGATCGCCGAGACCAGCGTCGACGACTTCGTGGCCCGTCACCAGAGCGACGCGGTGCGGATCGTGACCCCGACGCCGCAGCGCTTCGTGGCGGCGCTGTCGCGAGCCGGGGCGCGGCCCTCCGTCGAGGACGACGGCGCCATTGTCGCCTCGGGCCTATCCTCGGCCGCCGTCGGTGACCTGGCGGCCGATCTGGAGCTCACCGTGCACGAGCTCACCCCGCTGCGGGCGTCGCTCGAAGACGTCTTCATGGACCTCACCAGCTCGTCCGTCGAGTACCACTCGCACACCGTCGACCGCGCCGCGGCCGCGCTGCCGACACGTTGAAAGGACCTCCGATGACCTCCCTCCCCATGACGACCGTCGTGACCACGGGCGGCGCGCGCACCGCCGGCGTCCGCACCGCCGGCGCCGGCCCCTGGCGCGCCGGCCTGCGCCAGGCCATGCGGGCCGAGTGGACCAAGCTCGTCTCGTTGCGCTCGACCAGATGGACACTGCTCATCACCGCTGCCGGGGCGTTGCTCGTGACCTTCTTGTCCACCCGGAGTGTCCTGCACCACCCCGCCCAGTGGTACCGGGGCTTCGATCCCACCAACCAGTCATTGGCCGGCCTCGCCGTCGGTTCCCTCGCCATCGGGGTTCTCGGCGTCCTTGCCATGAGCGGCGAGTACGGCACGGGGACGATCCGCTCGTCACTGGCCGCCATGCCGCGCCGTGGCGTGCTGCTCACGGCCAAGGTCCTCGTCGTCGGGCTTTGCACACTTGTCATCGGTGAGGCGCTGAGCTTCATCGTCTTCTTCGAAGGCCAGGCCGTGCTCTCGGGTGGCGCTCCCACTGCCTCGCTCGGTCAGCCAGGTGTGTTGCGGGCGGTGGCGCTGTCCGGAGCCTTCCTCGCGCTCTTCGCGCTGCTCGGGCTGGGTCTCGGCACCGTCATCCGTCACACCGCAGGCGCCATTGCGGCGTTCGCCGGCTTCGCGTTGCTGGCACCGATCCTCCTCCACTCGATCTCGGAGAGCATCTCCCGTTACGCCCCCGAGCTCATCTTCGCCAACTCGGTCGCAGCCGTCGTGCGGCAGTACAACTCGCTGTCGGTCACACTTGGAGTCGTGGTCATGCTCACCTACTGCATCGCGGCGCTGGGCCTCGGCGCCCTGCTCCTCCACCGGCGAGACGCGTGACGCCGGATCAAGCCGACGACAGCGGCGTCAGGGTGCGCATCCGGGGTCGCGAGGTGGGGCTTGCGCTGAGCGAGGAGCAAGCCGAACGGGTCAGGGTCCTGGCGCGCCGGATCCTGCACGAGCCCTTCACGAAGCGGGTGTGGAGCGAGCTGGCCTTCTTTCTTCTGAGCTCCGCGCTGGCGGGGGTCGGACTGTTCTTCGTGTCGGCCACCATGGCGGCCGGCCTCATCCTGGCCATCACGTTCTTCGGCCTGGCCGTGTTGGCGCTGTCATTGCGGAGCGCCCGTGGCATCGGAGGCCTCGAGCGGGGTCTGGCCCGGAGCATGCTCGGCGAGGTGCTGGAGGACCCCCAGCCCTTCGCCGGGCGTCCCGGTTTCCTGGGCTGGCTCCAGTCCTGCCTGCGCGACCGTGTCGCCTGGCGCGCCGTGGGCTACCTCGCGCTCAAGGTGCCGTGGTCGATCCTCGGTGTCCTGGTCGCCGTCAGCCTGTGGTGGGACGCGTTCGCCTGCCTCACGGACCCGCTCCTCGGCCGAAACGGGGGCGGCCTCCCTGTGTGGGGGCTCGCCCAGGTGTTCTTCCCACAACATTCCTTCAACAACGGTCCGATCGGCTTCTTCCGCAGTGTGGGCATCTTCATTCTCGGCGCCGTCTTCTTCTTCGCTGCGCCCTGGGTCATGCGGGGCTTCGCCAATGTCGACCGCATGCTCGTCCGCGGCCTGCTCGGGCCCGATCCCATGGCCACCCGGGTGCGCTCTCTCGAGCAGGCCCGGACGCACACGGTCGACGCTTCGGCCGCGACGCTGCGCCGGATCGAGCGCGACCTGCACGACGGCACCCAGGCCCAGCTGGTGGCGCTCGCCATGCGTCTCGGCATGGCGAAGGAGAAGCTCGAGGACGACGCCGAGCACGTCGACCTCGCCCGGGTGCGTGAACTCGTCGATGCCGCCCACCGCGGGGCGAAGGAAGCCATCGCCGAGCTGCGCGACATCGCCCGCGGGATCCACCCGCCGGCGCTCGACATCGGCCTGGAGGGCGCCCTGGCCACGCTGGCCGCCCGCAGCGCGGTGCCCAGCGAGGTCTCCGTCGATCTGCAGGCGCGGCCGACGCAGGCCATCGAGGCGATCGCCTACTTCTGCGTGGCGGAGCTCCTCGCCAACGTGGCCCAGCACGCCCAGGCCTCGCGGGCCTCGGTCTCCTGCGCGCAGCAGGGCACGTGGCTGCGCATCGTCGTGCGTGACGACGGAACGGGCGGTGCACAGCTGACGACGGTCGGCTCCTCTTCGAGCGGCCTCGCCGGACTGGTCGACCGGGTGCACGCCGTGGACGGGCGGCTCAACCTCGTCAGCCCCCCCGGCGGCCCGACCGTGGTCACCGTCGACCTCCCCCTCGGCGCCTGATGGTCGGCGCGCTCCGTATCGCCATCGCCGAGGACTCCGCCATCCTGCGCGACGGGCTGGTCCAGCTGCTCGTCGACCGCGGCTTCGCCATCACGGGCGCCGTCGGGGATCCGGCTGCGCTACGCAGCTCGGTGGCCCAGAACCCGCCCGACGTCGCGGTGATCGACATCCGCATGCCGCCGACCTTCACCGACGAGGGCCTGCGCCTCGCGCTCGAGTTGCGCGCCCGCCACGAGGGGTTGGGCATCCTCCTGTTCTCCCAGTACATCGAGACCCGCTACGCCGCCGACCTCCTCGCCGACGATGCCGCCGGCATCGGCTACCTGTTGAAGGACCGGGTGGCCGATGTCAGCGACTTCGTCGAGGCGTTGGAGCGGGTCGCCGTCGGAGGTACCGCTTTGGATCCCGAAGTCGTCACGCAACTGCTGGGCGCCACGCGGCGCGCCGGCTCGCTGTCCGTCCTCACTGTGCGCGAGCGGGAGGTCCTGGCGCTCATGGCCGAGGGACGCTCCAATGCCGCCATCGCCCACGTGCTGGTCGTCAGCGAGGGCGCGGTCGAGAAGCACGTCGCCAACATCTTCGCCAAGCTCGATCTGCCGGTCTCCGACAAGGACCATCGCCGCGTGCTGGCGGTGCTCCGCTTCCTCGACTCCTGACCGTCGCGTCGGGCGGCGCCTACCTGATCGCCAGGAGCGCGAGGCCTCTCCGCAGGAAGGCCGCGGCTGCCTCGGCGTCGTCGGCTGCCGACTGCGGCACGACCGCGCCGAACGGCGCGTTCCAATAGCCGGGGTCGCCCGGCCGCTCGGGACCCCACGGTCCGACGTAGACATACGCTTCCTCCGAGAAGGCGTCCCCGGGCGAGAATCCGAGGTTGACGCCGCGCCCGGACCCGAGGTCGAGGCCCGTTCCCACGTCGAAGTGCTCGGGCCAGAGCTGGATGGTGGCCCAGCCCCGCCCTGGCGCCTGGTCCGACGTGACGACGTCGAGCACCCGCCAGCCGAGGTCGAACCATCCATACAACGCATCGAGGTCTTCCTCCACGAGGTGCAGCGGCTCGTCGGGTGGACCCGGCTCCGGCGTCGCGGGGCCCGCAGAGAAGTCCGAGGTCAGGTCCGTCTCGACGAACGCCGCCAGTTCGGCCAGCGTCGCCCCGTCCATGGGCATGGACCGTGCTTGCGCGCCCACCTCACGGACGAGGTGCGGACCGGCGGCCCGCACCACCTCGGGCTCGGGCCCGAAGGCGGGGGTGGCGACACCGAGCGGGCTGGCCCGGAGGCCGAAGCGCCCGCTCACCGCGGCGCGCCGGCGTCCGAGGACGTGGACGGCAATCCGGTGCAGGTCGGCGCGGGTCGTGGGCATCCCGGCTCCGCACAGTAACGCCGGACGCCCCCCACGGTGCGGGCGCGCGCGTCGGGGTGCAACCGCCGTCCCACTGGGCTGATCGTCCGGATGCGGAAACCTGCGCGCAGAGTCCGTTCGCCGGGTAGAAAGGTGAGTGGTGAAGGTGATCCGTGGGGGATTCGCGAGCCGGAAGGCTCAATCGATCGGTATCGTGCTCGGCGCCGGGGGCGTCGTGGGCCAGGCCTACCAGGCCGGCGTCCTGTCGGCGTTGCGGCGCGAGGCCGGCTGGGATCCGCGGAAGGCCTCCATCATCGTCGGCACCTCCGCCGGCTCGGTCACCGGTGCGGCGCTGCGTGTCGGGGTGTCCGCCACCGACCTCGCCGCGTCGCTGTACGGGGTGCCGACGTCACGCCGGGGCGGCGCCATCCTTCGCCGCATCCTCCCTTCCGACGGCGAGCCGCTGCCGACCCCGTCGGTGGGTTCGCTCTTCCGCCCCTGGAACCTGCCGTCCCCGGCCCTGATCACGCGGGTCGTCCGGCGGCCCCTGGCCTTCCGGCCCGAGGTGGCGGCCATGACGCTGCTCCCGCGGGGGACGATCGACATCTCCGAGCGGGCCCGGGGCCTCGACGAGCACATGGGCAGCCGTTGGCCGGAGGGGCTGCGGATCTGCACCGTCCGGCGATCCGACGGGGCCCGGGTCGTCTTCGGCCGGGAGGGGGCGCCCCCGGCGCGGCTCGCCGCCGCCGTGCTGGCGTCGTGCGCCATCCCGGGCTACTTCCGACCGGTCGAGATCGGCGGCACCGAGTACGTGGACGGTGGCGTGCACTCGGTCACCAACGCCGACGTGCTCCGCTCGGAGGACCTCGACGTCGTGGTCATCGTCTCGTCCATGTCCGCGGCGCGCGGCAGTGCCAACGGGGCCGACGGGTGGCTCCGGCGGGCAGTCCACCGGCGCATGGAGCGCGAGATCGCGCGGCTGGAAGAGGCCGGGACCACGGTGATCAGCTTGGAGCCGGGGGCCGAGTCACGCCGTGCCATGGGCTTGCGGGCGATGGCCGAGGACCGAGGCCCTCAGGTGATCGAGGCGGCCTACGAGGAGACCCGCCAGCGCATTCTCGCCACGCCCTTCCTCGCCTCGCTCGGCGATCCGCTCGCCGCCGCGGACGCTGGCTGACCCTCGGAGAGCCGGACCGGCCGGTAGTAACGTGGGCGATCGGGGGTAGCCCTGAAGGGAGGGTCGATGGGCCCTGATCGCCTGAGCCCGCAGGACGCTTCGTTCCTCCACATCGAGGATCAGGTGTCCCACATGCACATCGCCTCGGTGGCCATCTTCGAGGGACCCCCGCCGCCGTTCGGCGACATCGTGGCGATGGTGGAGGCCAAGCTCGATCTCGTCCCGCGCTATCGCCAGAAGGTCCGCTTCGTCCCGTTCGAGCTCGGACGTCCGGTGTGGGTCGACGACCCGCACTTCAACATCGAGTACCACCTGCGCCACACGGCGTTGCCCTCCCCCGGCGGGGAGAGCGAACTGCGCAAGCTCGTCGGCCGCGTGATGGCGCAGCAGCTGGACCGCTCGAAGCCGCTGTGGGAGATCTGGGTGGTCGAGGGGCTCGAGGACGGCCGCTGGTCGATACTGGCCAAGACCCACCACGCGCTGGTCGACGGCGTCTCGGGCACCGACCTGCTGGCCGTGATCATGGACCTCAGCCCGGAGACCGAGCGCCCCGAGCCGTCCCACTGGTCGCCCCACCCGGAGCCCTCGGGTCTCGAGCTGATGCTGGACGCGATCGAGAACATCGTGCAGTCGCCGTACGAGCAGTTGCGGGCGGCGCGGGCCCAGACGCGGGCGTTCCGCCGCATGGCGGGCTACGCGCTCGAGGTCGCCGGTGGCCTCTTCTCCCTCGGCGGGCTCATGCGCCCGACCCCGGCCTCGAGTCTCAACGGCCCGCTCGGCCCGCACCGGCGCTACGCCTGGGCCACCACCTCGGTCGATGACATCAAGCGGGTGCGCCACGCGCTCGGTGGGACCTTCAACGACGTCGTGTTGGCCAGCATCACCAACGGCTTCCGCGAGTTGCTGCTGTCGCGCGGCGAAGACGTCGAGCGGATCGTGCGCACCCTCGTGCCCGTCTCGGTCCGCCCGCGCGACGCGGCGGGCAAGGCGGTCGGCGACGGCACGTACGAGAACAAGGTCTCCGCCATGTTCGCCGAGCTGCCGGTCGACATCGACGACCCCGCCCTGCGCCTCCACGTCATCACCGAACAGATGAAGGGTCTCAAGGATTCCAGTCAGGCGCTGGCCGGCGAGGCGCTGACCTCCATGTCGGGCTTCGCGCCGCCCATGCTGCTCGCCCTGGGAATGCGCCTGGCGACGAGGGCGGGGCAGCGCAACGTGAATACCGTCACGACCAACGTGCCCGGCCCGCAGTTCCCGCTCTACGCCGCGGGCCGGCGGATGATCCGGGCCTTCCCCTACGTGCCCCTCGGCGGGCAGATGCGGCTCGGCATCGCCATCTTCTCCTACGACGGCGAGGTCAACTTCGGGATCACCGGGGACTACGACTCGACCGCGGACATCGACATCCTGGCGGGTGGCATCGAGGACGGCATGACGCAGATGCTCAAGGTGTGCGAGCAGCCGCCCGGCTGAGCGTCACCCTCCCCAGTCCGCCATGCGGGCCACCTCGTCGGCGATGTAGGCCTGCAGACCCGAGACGATGACCCGCTCGACCGAACGCCCGACGATGGGGACGCGGACCTTCAGCTCGCCCTCCACCTCGACGTCGGTGCCGTCGGGACCGCCGTCGCCCTCCTCGAAGAGGTAGGTGCCAGTGGCGCTGAGCCTGTCCGGGTAGTGGTCGGGCAGCACGACCCAGCTCGAGCGCGCCTCGGCGAGCATGATCTCGGTCCGCGTGATCCACGTCATCTTCGCCGGGTCGACCACCCTCCGCACCGCTGGCGAAACCGAACCGGTGAAGGCCATGCGCACCTCGAGGAGGGTGCGGTCGCCCGCTTCCTCGTGACGGACGACCTCGCGCACCGCGATGTCGTCGCGTTCGGGGCGATTCTGGTAGAAAGCCGGCGATCCGTACGCCGCCATGGCCCGCGCCGGCGGCACCGCGACCGTCTGCCGGACGGCGAATTTCACGCGGCGGGGCGCGTCGGGGGTAGTCCCAGCTTGCGGTGGTCCCAGCTGACGGTCCGCTCGACGTTGAGCTTCACCGCCACCCGCTTGTGCAGCATGATCTCGAGGATCGGCTTGAGCTCGTCGGTGTAGGGCCCGTTGTAGCGCTCGTAGACGCTGATGCCGAGCTCCCAGAGCTTGTCCGGGTCGTCGACGATCTCCGCCTGGCCCACCAGCTCGACGCCCCTCAATTCCTCGTAGTAGTCGCCGTCCTCGAAGAGGAGGGTGAGGCGGGGGTCGCGGCGCAGGTTCTGGACCTTTTGCGACTTGGCCTTCGTCTCCACGGTGACGCAGCCGTCCAAAAACCCGTACCACATGGCCACCGCGTGGATCGAGCCGTCGTGGGACAGGGAGCACATCGTCATGTTCCGCCGCTCGCCGAGGAACGCCTCGACCTCGGCGGGTGTCATCTGTATGGCCTTGCGCTGATTCACGCCGTGGCCCATGGCCTCGGTCATCCGGCACCTCCCACTCGTGTGTGGGGGAGCGTAATCCTCTGAACAGGGCCGCAGCATTAAGAGTTCATCTGCAGAACACTTGATGGTTGCAACGGTTTCACGGGCCGTTCACCTCGGCTTCGTACCGTGTGAGCCGATGGCGACCGTGGATCAATCCAGCCGGGACCAACGTTGCGGCACCGGTGCCGGTCACCATTGCGGCCAGGAAGCCCTGGCCGAGGTCATCATGATCCGACCGGAGCGCTCACACCGCGCCGGGCTCATCGGGTCGTTGGTCACCAGGGCGCGGGTTTTCGTCTCCCCGCGCACCCAGGCGACGTCGGTGCGATCTACCCCCCGTCCGCCGTCGTCGCCTGCTCTTCTCATGTTCAGGCCTTCCCGGGTCCCCGACGACGCTGCCTGAGGCGGACCACAGCGTGGCGATAACAAACGCGCGGGCGGCCGGCGGCCGGACCCCATCGGCCGACCCGCCTCGTGACAACCGACCCCTCGTGCTGGTCGTCGACGACGAGGAGTCCTACCGCCAGGCGCTGGCCTCGGGACTCACCCGCGAAGGTTTCACGGTCGAGTCCGCCGGGGACGGGCACGAGGCGTTGCGCCTGTTCCATCGCGTGCATCCCGACCTCGTCCTGCTCGACGTCATGTTGCCCGACCAGTCCGGCATCGAGATCTGCCAGCAGATGAGGAGCCTCAAGCCGGTGCCGATCATCATGGTCACCGCCCGCGATTCCGAGGTCGACATCGTGCTCGGTCTGGAATTGGGCGCCAGTGACTACGTGGCCAAGCCCTTCCGCCTGCGCGAACTGGTCGCCCGCATGCGGGCGGTGTTGCGGCGCGGCATCGCCGTCGCCGAGCACCACGAAGAGGTCCTCAGCGTCGGTCCCGTCCGCCTCGACGCCGGTCGCCGAGAGGTCACCGTCAGCGAGGTCCCCGTTGAGCTCTCCCGCAAGGAGTTCGACCTCCTGGCCCTGCTGATGGCCCACAGCGGTCAGGTCGTCACCCGTGACTGGTGCATCGACCGGCTCTGGTGGGATCAGGAGCTGACCGACACCCGCACCCTCGACACCCACATCAAGCGGCTCCGCCGCAAGGTGGAGCCCGACCCGGCCAACCCCCGCCACCTGGTCACCGTTCGCGGGGTGGGTTTCCGCTTCGAGGGGTAGCTGGGCGCCGACGAGCGCTTTCGCCCTACATTGAGCGGATGCGAAAAGGCGACGTTGTTCCCGACTTCACACTGCCCGACCAGACAGGAACGCCGCGCACGCTGAGCGGGTTCCTCGCCAGCGGGCCGGTTGTCCTGTTCTTCTACCCGGCCGCCATGACCTACGGCTGCACCAAGGAGAGCTGCCACTTCCGGGACATGGCCGGCGAGTTCGCCGCGGTCGGCGCCCAACCGGTCGGCATCAGCGCCGACGGCGTGGAGAAGCAGAAGCAGTTCGACGAGAAGGAGAGCCTCGGCTTCCCGCTGCTGTCCGACTCCGACCGCACGGTGGCGTCCCAGCTGGGGGCCAAGCGCGGCATCAGCTTCCTGCCGAACAAGCGGGTCACTTACGTGATCGACACCGACCGCACGATTCTCGATGTGTTCCACACCGAGGTCTCCATGGGTGCGCACGCCGACAAGGCGCTCGCCCTCCTGAAGGCACGACCCGCTGCCTGACCGCACCGTCGTCATCACCGGCGCCGCCTCGGGCATCGGCGCCGCCACCGCCGCCCGGCTCGGCGCGGCGGGCTGGCAGGTCATCGGCGTCGACAAGGACGCGACCGACATCGTCGCCGACTTGTCGACTGGCGCTGGGCGCCAGGACGCCGTCGCGGCGGCGGCGGAACGGTCCGGGGGCACGCTGGCCGGCATCGTGACCTGTGCCGGCTTGGCCGCCCTGCCCGACCGGCCCGGCTCCCTGCTCACCGCCGTGAACTACTTCGGCACGGTGGACGTGCTCGAGGGTCTTCGGCCGCTCCTCGTACCAGGTGCCGCCGCGGTGGTGATCAGCTCGAACTCGACCACCGTGCAGCCGGCCATCCCGGCCGACCTCGTCGAGGCCCTTCTCCGCCACGACGCGGAGCTGAGTGCGCAGATCGCCGACTCCCGTGAGTCCCTGGTGGCCTACCCGGCCAGCAAGCTGGCGTTGGCCCACTGGGTGCGCCGGCACGCGACGGGACCCGACTGGGCCGGCTCGGGCATCCGCCTCAACGCCATCGCCCCCGGCCTGATCGACACGCCGATGGTGGCGGGCATGCGGGCCGACGCCGAAGCCGGGCCGTTGCTCGACATGTTGCCCATCCCGCTCGGACGCCCGGGCCGGCCCGAGGAGATCGCCGCGCTCGTGGACTTCCTGCTCGGCCCCGACAGCGCCTTCTTCTGTGGTTCGGTGGTCTTCTGCGACGGCGGCAGCGACGCACTCCTGCGCACGAACGACTGGCCCGCGGCCTGGGACATCTCCGTCCGCCACCTCGGCCAGCAGCTCTCCTGACCGCGCCGTCACCGGTCCGGGTCCGTCCGGCGCCGACCGTAGGCTGACCGCCATGCCGGGCCGGATCCTGGTGGACACCACCCCGCTGCGGGAGAGCCGGGACTTTCGGCTGCTCTTCACCGGTCAGCTCGTCTCCGTCATGGGGACGCAGCTGACGGTCGTGGCCATCCCCTACCAGGTGTACTCCATGACGCACTCCACCCTGCAGGTGGGGGCGATCAGCCTGGCCCAGCTCTTCCCCTTCCTCGCCGGTGCGCTCTCCGCTGGACCCATCGGCGACTCCGTCGACAAACGCCGAATCATGGTGTGGGCGGCGGTCGCCCTGATGCTCACCAGCGGCGCCATGGCCGTCAACGCCGCCGTCGCCCACCCGTCGCTGGCCGCGCTGTACGTCATCAGCTCGGTGGCGGCCGGCCTCACCGGCTTCTCGAGCACCGCCCGCATGGCGGCGGTGCCAGGCATGGTCGAGCGGCGGCAGATCCCCGCCGCCGCCGCCATGACACAGATCGTCTTCCAGCTGGGCGTCATCGTGGGGCCGGCGCTCTCCGGCCTGCTGCTCGGCATCGGGCTCCCGCTCGTCTACGCGCTGGACGCCGCCTCATTCGTGGTGGCCGCCATCACCTCGGCCATGATGGCTCCGATCCCACCGCAAGAGGGAGCCGGCGCCGTCTCGCCCTGGCAGTCCACCAAGGAGGGGCTCCGCTACCTGCGCTCGCGCCAGGCACTGCAGGGCGTCTACCTGATCGACATCAACGCCATGGTGTTCGGCATGCCGCGGGCGCTCTTCCCCGCCATGGCCGGCTCCGTCTTCGGGGGCGGCACCATCACCCTCGGCTTCCTGTACGCCGCGCCCGGCGTGGGCGCGCTGATCGGGGCCGTGACCACGGGCTGGGTCGCCAATCTGCGCCGCCAGGGCTGGGCGGTGATCGTAGCGGTCTGCGTCTGGGGTGCGGCCATCGCGCTGTTCGGGTTCACCGACACGCTCTGGATCGCGCTCGCCCTTCTGGCTGTGGCGGGGTGGGCCGACGTCATCTCGGCCGTGCTGCGCAACACCATGCTCCAGAGCTCCATTCCCGAGCGGTTCCGCAGCCGGATGTCCTCCATTCAGATGGCGGTCGTCCAGGGCGGGCCCCGCCTCGGCGACATGGAGTCCGGCGCGGTCGCCACACTCACCAGCATCGAGTTCTCCGTCGTCTCGGGTGGCCTCGCCTGCATCGTCGGTGCCGCCGTCATCGGCGCGCTGCTGCCCGTGTTCCGGCACCACGTGGCCGGTGAGGTCGACGACGTGCCCATATGATCCGCCCATGAGCAACACGTTCGCCGAGCCAACGTGGGGCGAAGTCGACCCCACAGCACTCAGTCGCATCCTCGTGGTCTCGCCCCACTTCGACGACGCCGCCATGGGCGCCGGTCATCTGATCGCCAGCTACGACGACACGACCGTCGTCACGGTGCTCGGCGGGCGCCCGCCCGCCTACCCCGACGAGCCCTCCGAGTGGGACGCACTGGGCGGCTTCGTGGCCGGCGACGACGTGGTGGGTGTGCGGCGCGAGGAGGATGCCGCGGCCATGGCGGTCCTCGAGTCGGGCTACCAATGGCTCGAGTTCTCCGACCACCAGTACCTGGCTCCACCCGATCGGCCCACCCCGGCCGACGTGGCGCCCGCACTCGCCGCCACCATCGCCGAGTTCGACCCCACCGCCGTGTTCTTCCCGATGGGTCTCGCCAACCCTGATCACGTGATGGTGCACGACGCCTGCCTCCTGGTGCGTCAGGAGCAACCGCAACGCGAATGGTTCTGCTACGAGGACCACGGCTACAAGCACCTGCCCGGCATGCTGGCCTGGCGGGTGGCGAAGCTGTTGCGCTCGCACCCCTGGCCGACCCCGGCCATCGTCCCGCACGTGCCCGACGAGGAGCGCAAGCGCCGCGCCATCTGGTGCTACACGTCGCAGATCGCTCCGCTCGAGCAGGACCACGCGCTCACGGCGCGCATGAAGGGCCGTGTCCCCGAGCAGTTCTGGCACCTGGCCGCGCCGCCGGCGGGATGGGAAGGACTGGCCGACTTCGTCTGAGGCCGGGCGCAGGATGCGGTCCCAGGAACAAAGCGGCGCTCCCAGGCAGAAAAGGGGCCAAAACTGGGACGTTTAGCCCTATCCGGCGCGGCCCGCGGGAGTGCACCATCGTGGGGTGGTCATGTTCACAGACCTCCTGACGCGGGCCCTTGGCAAAGGTGAGGAAACGCGCGGGTCGGACGACCCGTGCCGGCGGACCTCGTTGGCTCCCGGGCCAGGCTTCGAGCGACGGGTGTGGCGACCCCTGTTGCAGAAGCACTGGCCCGGGAAGTCACTCTGATCACACAGCCCGGCGCTGAGGCATCAGCCCTGGGGGTTGCGCCGGCGGCGCGTCACTAGAGTCGGGGCGGTGCCAGGGGACGAGGAGCGGACGGTGGAGGCCGGCGGGCGCGAGGTGCGCATCTCGCGACCGGACAAGGTGTACTTCCCGGCCCTCGACGCGACGAAGTTCGACCTCGTCTCCTATTACCTCGACGTGGGGGACCATCTGCTCAACACCGCCGGCGGTCGTCCCGCCATGCTGCAGCGCTTCCCCGACGGGGCGACGGGCAAGTCCTTCTACCAGAAGCGCATCCCGGCGGGCGCGCCGGACTGGCTCGAGTCGACCACCGTCTCCACCCCCAACGGCACCACCTCCAACGCGCTGGTCGTCGCCGACATCGCCCACGTCGTGTGGGCGGTGAACATCGGCTGCATCGGCCTGCACCTCTGGCCCTACCGCGCCGCCGACCCCGCGCACGCCGACGAGCTGCGTATCGACCTCGACCCGACGACCGGCATCGGCTTCGACGAGGTCCGGGCCGTCGCCCTGCTGTGCCGTGACGTGCTCGAAGAGCTCGGCCTGCGGGGCTACCCGAAGACGACGGGCAACAACGGGCTGCACGTCTACCTCCGCCTCGAGGCACGCTGGGACTCGGTGGAGGTGCGCGCCGCCGCCGTCGCCCTGGCTCGCGAGCTCGAACGCCGGTTCCCGGACCTCATCACGGCGAACTGGTGGAAGGAGGAGCGCGGGAGCCGCGTCTTCGTCGACTTCAACCAGAACGCTCCCCACAAGACGGTCTTCGGCGCCTGGTTCGCCCGGCCCCGCACGGGCGGACAGGTCTCGACGCCCCTCACCTGGGACGAGGTCGAGACGGTGGTCCCCAACGAGCTGACCATCCGCACCGTGCCCGACCTGGTGCGCCGGCGCGGCGACCCCTGGGCCGACATCGCCACCCGGCCCCAGTCGATCGAGCCGCTGCTGGCGCTGGCCGCGCGCGACAAGGAGGCCGGCCTGCACGACGCACCGTGGCCACCGCAGTATCCCAAAATGCCCGACGAGCCGCCCCGGGTGGCGCCGAGCCGGGCCAAGAAGGCGTAGCCGATGGAACCCCTCGACGCCCTCAACCGGATCGCCTTCCTGCTCGAACGCGGCGGCGCCGACACCTACAAGGTGCGCGCCTTTCGCGGCGCGGCGCGCGCCGTGGCGGACATGGACGCGGACACGCTCGCCGCGCTGGCCCGGGCCGGGCGGCTGCAGAGCATCGACGGCATCGGGAAGTCCACGGCACAGGTCATCGAAGAGGCGCTCGCCGGCAAGGTGCCCGAACGCCTGACCCAATTGGAGGAGACGCCCGACGACATCGAGCTCGATGCCCCGGGGCAGGCGCTCCTGGGCTCGCTGCGCGGGGACTGCCACTCCCACTCCGACTGGTCCGACGGGGGAAGCCCCATCCGCGAGATGGCCGAAGCGGCCCGGGAACTGGGACACGAGTACCTGGTGCTCACGGACCACAGCGCCCGCCTCACGGTGGCGCACGGCCTCGACGCCGAACGGCTGCGCGCCCAGCTCGACGTGCTCGCCGAGCTGAACGAGGAGCTGGCACCCTTCCGCATCCTGACCGGCATCGAGGTGGACATCCTCGAGGACGGGTCACTGGACCAGGAACTGGACCTGCTGGCCGAGCTGGACGTCGTCGTGGCCAGCGTGCACTCGAAGCTGCGCATGGAGGCACCCGCCATGACCGAGCGCATGCTCGCCGCCATCGAGAGCCCGCACACCGACATCTTGGGCCACTGCACGGGGCGCCTGATCACCGGGCGGGGCCGCGCGCAGTCGACCTTCGACGCCGAGACGGTCTTCGCCGCCTGCGCCCGCACCGGCACGGCGGTGGAGATCAACTCGCGGCCCGAACGCCAGGACCCGCCCCAGGACCTGCTCCGCCAGGCCGTCGAGCTCGGCTGCTCCTTCTCCATCGACACCGACGCCCACGCGCCGGGCCAACTGGGCTGGCTCGGCCGCGGCTGCGCCAAAGCCGTGGACGCAGCGGTGCCGCCCGCGCACATCGTCAACCGCGGCTCGGTGGACGACCTGCTGGCCTGGGCCGGGGCGCATGAGGGCTGACCCGACGTGACGCTCCCGGTGCGACCGCCGGTGGCCCCCATGCTGGCCAAGCTGTCCCGCGAGCTCCCCCGCGGCGCGGGCCTCTTCTACGAGCCGAAGTGGGACGGCTTCCGCTGCATCGTCTTTCGCGACGGCGACGAGATCGAGCTCGGGAGCCGGAACGAGAAGCCGCTGACGCGCTACTTCCCCGAGCTCGTCGACGCCCTCCGCCGGGAGCTCCCGCCGCGGTGCGTGCTCGACGGCGAGATCGTCATCGCCGGCCCCGGCGGGCTCGAGTTCGACGCTCTGTCACAGCGCATCCACCCGGCCGAGAAGCGCATCCGCCAACTCGCCGAATCGACCCCCGCCTCCTTCGTCGCCTTCGACCTGCTGGCCGAGGGCGACCGCTCATGCTTGGACACGCCCTACGCGCAGCGACGTGCCGCGCTGGAGAAGGCACTCAAAAAGGCTCGTCCGCCGGTCCACCTGACCCCGGTCACCGACGACCCCGACGTGGCGGCGGACTGGTTCTCCCGCTTCGAGGGCGCGGGGCTCGACGGCGTGGTGGTCAAAGACGGCGCGCTCACCTACCAGCCCGACAAGCGGGCGATGGTCAAGGTCAAGCACCAGCGCACCGCCGACTGCGTGGTGGCGGGCTTCCGCACCCACAAGGACGGTGCGGGGGTGGGCTCGCTCCTGCTCGGCCTCTACGACCCCTCGGGGACCCTGCACCATGTGGGCGTGGCGTCGGGGTTCAGCGTGGCGCGCCGCGGCGAGCTGGTGGCCGAGCTCGAGCCGTACCGGAAGAACGCCTCGAAGGACCACCCGTGGGCGGGCTGGGCCGACGCGCAGGCGTCCGGCCGTGCCCCGGGCGGAACCAACCGCTGGAACGCCGGCAAGGACATGACCTGGGAACCGCTGCGGCCCGAATCGGTCGTGGAGGTCTCTTACGACCACTTGCAGCAGGACCGCTTTCGGCACGCCACGTCCTTCCTGCGTTGGCGGCCCGACCGCGACCCCGTCTCGTGCACCTACGCCCAGCTCGACACGCCGGTGCCGATGGAGCTCAGCGAGGTCTTCGGGAGCGCCTGACCGTCAACCGGACAGCTCGGGGTCGGCGGCCAGCTCGGCCCGGACCGCGGCCTCCCAGAAGCCGATGAAGCCTTCACCATCGCTCCGCGCCACGAGGTCGATGAAGGACTGCGGGACCCGGGAGGCACCCGTTCCGCCGACGGCCCGCGCGTACCAGGCGTGCTGGCAGCGCTGCTCGAGCGCGACCGCCCGCTGGTGCACCGCCCGGGCCGACCCACCCAGCACGAACACGCCGTGGCCGGCCAGGAGCGCCATGGACGCGTCGCCCATCTTCTCCACCGCCCGCTGCGCGCTCGAGGCATCGTTCACCGGGCCGTCGTACTCGTCGACCAGGACCAGCGTCCCGCCCCCGAGCGCGGAGCTCTGGTCGAGGATCGGGGGCAGCTCGCCGAGGTCCGCCCATACTGTTCCGAACAGCGGGTGGTTGTGCACCGCCCAACCGACGTCCGCCCGCCGCTTGTGCAGTTCGAGATGCAGCGGGATGCCGAGCGGGACGGGCCAGTCCCCTTCGACGACAGCTCCGTCGAGGTCGATGCGTAGCACCTGGGACGGACGCAGCTCCGCCCAGGTCAGCAGCCACGGATTGCAGAGCAGCGTGCCGTCGCCCAGGTTGACCGTGATGTGCCCGGCCAGGTGGTCGTTGTAGCCCTCCCGCCACAGCGCCCGTGCGAGGACGACGAGCTCCTCGCGCGGCGTGAGGTCGGGGATGAGCTTCTCGGCGGTCGGCGTGAACATCGGTCAGCCCCTCTCAGTGCGGCAGGATGACGTCCGGCAGCGGGTGGCGGTAGAGCGCGGCGGCGTTCTCGCAGCACATGGCGCGCAGCTCGTGCGCGGGGATGTGTCCCCAGCACTTCGCGATCACGTCCTGGGTGTCGGGCCACGTGCTGTCGCCGTGCGGGTAATCGACCTCCACCATGATGTGGTCGACCCCGATGGCGTGGCGCGTGTCGATGGTCGAGGGGTCGTCGATCGTGCAGAACCAGAAGTTGCGCTTCAGGACGTCGGCCGGCCGCACGGCCCAACCCTGGCCGTAGCCGGAGCGGTCGACGATGTTCTCGAGCCGGTCGACCAGCATGGCCACCCAGCCGATGCCGCCCTCGCTCATGGCGATCTTGAGCTCGGGGAGACGCAATGCGTAGCCGGACCACAGCCACTCCGCACAGGCGGTCAGCGAGAGCTGGCCGAAGAGCGTGGCCCCCAGGTGGAGCGTGTCGATGCCGGCCCCGGGCGGGGCCGGCGTCAGACCCGAGCTCCCGACGTGCAGCGAGACGACGCTGTCGGTGTCGACGACGGCCTCCATGATCGGGTCCCAGTAGGCCCGGTTCCACAACGAGGGCAGTCCGATCTCGTGCGGGCGCTCCGGGAACGTGACCGAAGTGAAGCCCCTGTCCGCGTTGCGGCGGATCTCGGCCACCGCGAGGTCGGGGTCGGCCAGGTAGGTGATCCCGAGCGGCACGATGCGATCGGGGTGGCGCGAGTACCACTCCTCGAAGAGCCAGTCGTTCCAGGCCCGGATGCAGGCCAGGCCGAGGTCGCGGTCCTCGGCGTCGAAGAAGACTCGCCCGCAGAACCCGGTGATCATGGACGGGAAGTTGACCGACGCCCAGACCCCGTTGATGTCCATGTCGCGCACGCGGGCGTCCACGTCGTAGCAACCCGGCCGCATCTGGTCGAAGCGGAACGGTTCCAGGCCGTAGGTCTCGGGGCGCCGGCCCGCCACCGCGTTCATGCCCACCTGCGTGTAGCGCTGGCCCTCGAACTCCCAGACCTGGTGCCCCTCCGGCGTCTCGACGATGTGGGGGGCACGATCCGCCAGCGCCGCGGGCAGCCGGTTCTCGAAGGTGTGGGCCGGCTCGACGACGTGGTCGTCCACCGAGATCACCGTGTAGCGCACCTCCCGGGGCTCGGGCTCGGGGAGGAAGAGATCGTCGTCGGCCACAAAGCGGAGTATGCCCGACGAGAGGCGGCCGCGCCGCGGTGGTATGCCGCGCCCGGACCGGGCGCGGCATGGATACTGGGGAGGACGGGCGAAAGGAGGCGGTGTGCTGGCGCTGGTCATTGTGTCGACGTTCGTGGTGCTCGTCCTCGGCATCCTGGTGGCGGGCCTCCTCCGCAGCCATGCCGACATCCTGCGTTCGCTCCACGAGCTCGGGGTGGGTGTCGGGGACCCGACGGAGCCGGTGCCCGTCGCCGCCCCGGTCGCCCTGGCCCCTCCGGGCGCCGGCCCCGCCCTGGGCGTGGCTCCCGCCGTGGCGGGCGTGACGCCGAGCGGGGACGCCCGGGCCGTGGCGGTGGACAACAGCGACCACCTCACGTTGCTGGGGTTCCTCTCCTCGGGCTGCACCGGCTGCGCCGCCTTCTGGGACGCCCTGCAGGAGCCGGGACGCCTCGAGCTCCCGGACCGCACCCGCGTGGTGATCGTCACCAAGGGCCCCGACCGCGAGGTACCGGGCGAGGTGCGCTCGAGGACGACCGGACGGGTCCCGGTGGTGATGTCCACCGACGCCTGGGTCGACTACCAGGTGCCCGGCTCTCCCTTCTTCGTGTTGGTCGACGGCGTCACCGGGCAGAAGGTCGGGCAGGGGGTGGCCAGCCACGTCGGTCAGCTGGCCGAGCTGGTCCGGCGGGCCGAGCACGACCGCGGGCACGTTGCCCCCGGTCGCGGGACCGGTCGCGGGCGCGGCGAAGGCGGCCCGGCCCGCGACGCCGCGGCCGACGACGTGCTGCGGGCGGCCGGGATCCATCCGGGTGATCCGAGCCTCTACCCGCGCACGCTCGACGACGTCTTTCCGTTCGGTCGGGTCCCCGCTGAGTCCCCGGGCGGGCCCCTGCGAGCCGAATAGTGGCGACCATCGGGGCGCACGGCATCACAGCGCGCCTGCCCGCAGGCTTCGAGGGCCGGATCTTCGTGCGCCCCGCCGCGGTGGGCGTGACCTATCCGGTGGGGCAGTTCGCCACCTTCCCCATTCCCGACGACATCGGTGACTTCGGCAGCGGCGCCGTCACGCTGATGGGGCCGTCGGACGTCTTCGCCACCCTCTTCGAGTACGGCCCCGAGAGCGTCGGCACCGCACTCTTCGCCCGCCAGGGCCGGCCCTCTGCCCTGTCCGAGGACGACTTCTCCCCCATGGTCCTGAGGCGGGGGATCCCCGGGCAGTCCGGCACCCAGTGGTTCTTCACCGAGTCCGGCCGGCCGTTCTCCTTCTACGCCGTGCTCGGCAGCCATGCGCAGGTGCCGGCGCTGGTGCCCCACGTCAACACACTGCTCACCTCGCTCACGCTGAGCCCGGCGACGTCCGACCTCCCGGCGGCCAGGCCCCAATGGAACTGATCGGGGTGTACCTGATCGCTGCCGGCCTGCTCGTCGCCGCCGGCGCGGGCAAGGCGGCGCGGCCCGACGACACGGCCCGCGCCATGGTCGCGCTGGTGCCGGGGAAACCATCCTTCCGGCTCGTGCGGTGGTCCGTGCGGGTCGGCGCGCTCGCCGAGGCCGCGCTGGGCCTGGCCGCCATCGCGTTCCCGCGCCCGGCCACCGCGGCACTCGTCGCGCTGTCCTACCTCTGCTTCTTCGGCGTCGTCGCCTTCACCCGACGGCGCGGCGGGCCGCTGGCGACGTGTGGCTGCTTCGGCCGACCGGACACGCCGCCGACCGGGCTCCACCTGATCATCGACCTCGGGCTGGCCGCCGCCGCGCTGGCCGTCGCCGCCGACGCGCCGGGCCATGGCACCCTGGGGACGCTGCTGGCGCATCAGCCCGGCGCCGGGATCCCCCTGCTCTTCGTGAGCGCGGTCGGGCTCTGGCTCACCGCCCTGGCCCTCTCCGCCCTGGCCGCCCTGGCCGGCGCCCGCCGGCTGGCCCGACCTCGCCCGGTCGCGGCGGCGTGAGCATCTCCACCGCGCTCGTGGCGCGCACCGCCCGGGTCCTCGAGGGGCGACTCAGCCGCCGCAGCCTGATCAACCGGTCCGCCTTCGTCGGCAGCGCCGTGGCCGTCGGGTCCGGCCTCGACCTCGCCCTCCGGCCCGGGACCGCCTACGGCGCCATCTGCGAATGCGGGAATGCCGGCTGTGGCTGCGGCTCCACCTGCTGCTCGGGGTTCTCCGAGTTCTGCTGCGCGGTCAGCGGCGCCAACTTCTGCCCGGAGAACACGGTCATGGGCGGCTGGTGGGTGGCGGACAACTCCTCCTTTTGCGGCGGCCCCCGGTACTACATGGACTGCAATTCCACCTGCACCTGTGACAGCGGGTGCAGCGCCGGCTTCGCCTTCTGCGAGCCGGGCTGCGACCAGACGGGGTGCGGCTGCGGCCCGCAGGGCTGCGACTCCTATCTGACCGGATGCCTCCAGTTCCGTTACGGGCAGTGCAACCAGGACGTCGCCTGCATGGGGCGGATCGTCTGCCGGGTGGTCGCCTGCGTCCCCCCGTGGACGGTCGATCCCTCGTGCACCACCGCCGTCGCCGTCGACAACGGGACGGCGGAGCAGAACGAGCCGTGCTGGACGACGGCCCCGCCCGCGCCGCTGTGCGGCTCTCCCGCCACCAACTGCCAGGTCGTCGGGCTCGCGGCCAGCGCCGACGACCAGGGCTACGCCGTCCTCACCTCGTTCGGCCGGCTGTTCGGCTTCGGGGACTTCGCCAACCAGGGCGATGCATCCGAACTCGGCCTCGACGCGCCGATCGTCGCGGTGGCGGCCTGCAAGACCGGCGGCTACTTCCTGGCAGCGGCCGACGGGGGCATCTTCGACTACGGCGGGGCCCCCTTCCTCGGCTCCATGGGTGGGCGCCCACTGGACGCTCCCATCGTCGGGATCGCGGCGTCTCCGTCCGGCCAGGGCTACTGGCTCGTCGCGGCCGACGGCGGGATCTTCGACTACGGCGACGCGCTGTTCTTCGGCTCCATGGGTGGGCAGCCGCTGAATTCCCCGGTGGTCGGCATGGCGGCCACGCCCACCGGACTGGGTTATTGGCTGGCCGCCGCCGACGGCGGCATCTTTGCCTTCGGCGACGCCCTCTTCCTCGGCTCCATGGGTGGACAGCACCTGAACCGACCGGTCGTCGCCATGGCGGCCACGCCCACGGGACTCGGCTACTGGCTGGTCGCCGAAGATGGCGGGATCTTCGCCTACGGGGACGCCGTGTTCGACGGATCGACCGGCTCCATCCAACTGAACCAACCCGTGGTCGGCATCGCGCCCTACGGCAACGACGCCGGCTACTGGCTGGTCGCTCGCGACGGTGGAATCTTCGCGTTCGGTGACGCACCCTTCCTCGGGTCGCCGGCATGACCGCAAAGGAGCATCCATGAACGCCCTCCTCACCGTTGCCGCGGCGCTCGTCGCCGTCGTCGCGGCGGCCCGCTCGACCTGGTCACCGTGCGGCATCTCCATGTTGGCGACCGTGACGCCCCTGGCCGAGCAGGGGCGGGGTCACCGCTACCGGACCACCGCGACATGGTTCGTCGCGGGCGGCATCGCGGGCGGCGCCTCACTCGGCCTCGGCATGGCCGCGCTGGCCCTGGGCGTGCGCGGCGCTGCGCCCCCGGCGGTCACCGTGGCGATCGTTGCCGGCGCCGCCTCCATCCTGGCGCTGGCGTCAGACGCGCGTCTCGGCGGCTTCCACCTCCCGGTCCACCACCGTCAGGTGAACGAGCGCTGGCTCGACCAGTTCCGACCCTGGGTCTACGGCGCGGGCTTCGGCTGGCAGATCGGCACCGGCCTGGTCACCTACATCAAGACCGCCGCGCTCTACCTCATGATCGTGCTGGCCGTCCTCACCGCCAGTCCGGTCACCGCGCTGGCGATCGGCGCGCTCTTCGGCCTGGCCCGCGGGCTCGCGGTCCTCCTCGGGCGGGGCATCACCAGCGCGGCCACCCTGGCCGCCTTCCACCGGCGTTTCACCGACTTCGGGCCCGTCATGCTCGGCATCGTCGTCGCCGGCGAGCTGGCCTCCGCAATGGCCTGCGCCGCGTTCGTGTCCCCGTGGGCTGCGCTGGTCCTGATCGTGCTCGCCGGGGCCGCGACGGCCGGCCGGGTGCGGCGTCGCACTCCGGCAGTGGCTCGGAGTTAGCCCCCCATCGTGACGGCGTTGACGCGGGCCGGGACGATGCGCACGATGACGCGACGGTCACCGGGCGCGTCGTGCACGCTCAGGTCGGCGTCGTACTTGGCGCCGACCTGCTTGGCGAAGGCCAGGTCCTCGTCAGGCGCCACGACGGCCGTGCCCCTGATCTCGAGGTAGCGGTACGGGTTCTGCAGGTCGAGCAGCAGCACCGTGCAGGCGGGTTCGGCCTCGAGGTTCTTCACCTTCTGACGCGTCGTGTTGAGCGACATGGCGACCTGGTCGCCCTCGGCCAGGAACCACACCTCGGACACTTGGGGGTAGCCGTCCTCGCCCACCGTGGCGAGGGTGACGAAGTCACGCTCCAGCAGGTCGCGATGGCTGTCGGGAATGCTGTTGTGGGCCATGCGGCGGCTATACCCCGGTTGGCGAGATGGATGCGCGGGCGGGGAAGAAGCGGCGCCTACCATCGGAAGATTACCTCCGACCACGCCGCACCCGGGGAGCGCTCACTCCCCATCCGCCTCTTCCTGGCCGACGTCGACGGGACACTGGTCACCCAGGACAAGGTCCTGACCCACGCCGCGGTGGCCGCGGTGCGCAGCCTGCGCCAGGCCGGCGTTCTCTTCGCCATCACCAGTGGCCGGCCGCCGCGCGGCATGGAGATGCTCGTGCAGCCTCTCGACCTCGACACGCCGATCGCCGCGTTCAACGGCGGCCTGATGGTCGACCGCGCCATGCAGGTCCTGGAGCAGCACCTCATCCCCAAGGACCTCGTCGTCCCCGTCGCCGACCACATGAAGTCGTTCAAGCTCGACGTGTGGCTCTACCGCGGCTCGGACTGGTACGTGCCCGACCCCAACGGCCCGCACGTCGACCGGGAGGCCTGGACAGTCAAGTTCCAGCCCAAGGTGATGGCGGGGCTCGACGGGCTCACCGACGGCGTGGTCAAGCTGGTCGGGGTGAGCGACGACCACGACGCCATCGAGGCGGCCGTGCACGCTGCCGCGGAGAAGTTCGGCGACCACGTGACGGCGGCCGCCTCCCAGCCCTACTACCTCGACGTGACCTCCCCCGACGCCAACAAGGGGAGCGTCGCCCGCTCACTGGCCCAGCGGTACAAGCTCGAACCGGCGGAGATCGCCACCATCGGTGACCAGCCCAACGACATCTTGATGTTCGAGCATTCCGGGCTCAGCATCGCCATGGGCAACGCGGATCCCGAGGTGAAGCAGGCGGCCAACCGCACCACGCAGAGCAACGAGGACGAGGGCTTCGCGTTCGCCGTCGAGCACTTCGTGCTGCCGGCGGCCTCCGTCCCGACAGATTCCGCCTAGACGCCGCGGTGGTTCTCGAAGCGCGCGTACTGCTTCAGGAACAGGAGGTTGGCCTTCCCGGTCGGGCCGTTTCGGTGCTTCGCCACTTCGATCAGCGCGTCGTCCGCCCGGTCGATGGGCACCTCGTCGTTGTACTCGGACTCGCGGTAGATGAAGAGGACGACGTCGGCGTCCTGCTCGAGCGACCCTGACTCGCGCAGGTCCGAGAGCTGCGGCGTCTTGTCCTGCCGTGACTCGAGGTTCCGGGACAGCTGGGAGAGGGCGACGACGGGCACCTCGAGCTCGCGGGCCAGGATCTTGAGGCCACGGCTGATCTCGGCCACCTCGGTCTGGCGGTTCTCCGCTCGGCCCCGCCCGGTCATCAGCTGCAGGTAGTCGACGACGACGAGCCCGAGGTCACCTTCGGACTTCTTCAGCCGGCGGGCGCGGGCACGGATGTCCATGACCGTCACGTTGGGGTTGTCGTCGATGAAGATCGGCGCGCCGGACAGGCGCGTCACGGCCATGCCGATCTTGCTCCAGTCCTGTGTGCGGATCCGGCCCGTCTGCAGGCTCTGCCCGTTCACCTCGGCCTCGGAGGCGAGCAGGCGCTGGGTCAGCTCGAGGTGGCCCATCTCCAGCGAGAAGAGGAGGGCCGGGCGCTGCACCTGGAGCCCCACGTTGGCCAGGACCCCGAGGGCGAAGCTGGTCTTGCCCATGCCGGGACGGGCGCCCACGATGTTGAGCGACGAGGGCTGGAAGCCCAGCAGGATCTTGTCCAGCTCGTGGTAGCCGGTCGCCACACCGGTGATGCTCGAGCCGCGTTGGCCCAGCTCTTCGATGCGGTCCAGCCCCGCACCCAGGAGCTCGTGCAGGGGGCGCATGGTGTCGACCGTGCGGCGCTCGCCGACGTTGAAGACCATCTGCTCCGCCTCGTCGACCGCCGCCTTGACGTCCTCGGGCACCGAGTAGCCGATGTCGGCGATGTCACCGGCGACGCCGATCAGCTTGCGCAGCAGCGCGTGCTCCTCGACGATCTCGGCGTAGTGCCGGGCGTTGGCGATCGACGGCGTGTTGGCCTGGAGGGAGATGAAGATCGACGGATCGCCGACCGACTCGAGCACCCCGGAGCGCTTGAGCTCGTCCGTCACCGTCACCGCGTCGATGGCCTCGCCCCGCTCCATGAGCGCCCGGATGGCGCCGAAGATGTATCCGTGCGCCGGCTTGTAGAAGTCGGCCGACGAGCACTTCTCGATCCCGACGGACGCCGCGTCGTTGGAGAGGAGCATGGCGCCGAGCAACGACTCCTCCGCTTCGACGTCGTGGGGGGGCACGCGCGCCCCGCTCGAGATGGGCTGGGGGGCCGTCCGGAGCGGGCGGTGTCGGGTGTCGTCGAAGGCTTGGACCACGGCGGACCTACTTTGCCGGTCGCGCCCTGGGGACGGTAAGGCCCCAATACGTGTGGATAAGCCGTGCACGACTGGTCAGCAGCTGGGGACCACGAAGAACGCAAATCGGCACGCCCACATGATGGGCATGCGGGTGTATCAACACGCGGATGCTGCTGGGACCAGAACGCGGAGAGCGCCCTGCTCAGGAGGCCGCCGAGACCTCCACCGTCACGATGGTGGCGACGTCGCGGAACAGCTCGACGGTGACCTCGAAGGATCCCGTCTCCTTGATGTGCTCGGGCAGCAGGATGTGCCTGCGGTCCACCTCGATCCCCTTGGCGGCCTTGATGGCCTCGACCACGTCAGCCGGGCCGATGGAGCCGAACAGCCGCCCACCGCCCGACGCCCTGGCCTTGATCGGGATCACGGCCCCGGCCAGCACCGTGGCCTGGGCTTCCGCCGCGCCCCGGTCCTGGGCCTCGCGCAGGTCGCGCCCGCGCCGCATCTGCTCGGCCTGGCCCTCGACCCCGTCGTTGGCCACGATGGCCCGCCCCTCGGGGAGCAGGAAGTTCCGGGCGAAGCCGCCCGCCACCTTGACGATGTCCCCCCGGCGCCCCACGCCGGCGACGTCGTCCCGCAGTAGGACCTTCACGCGTCTGCCCCCGTGTCTGCGGGCTCCACCACGACTTCGACCACAGCGCCGCCCTCGGCGTCCGCCTCGGCCTGCTCGACGATGGCCAGGGCCTCGTCCGGCACAGCCTCTATTGGCACAGCCTCTGCCGACACAGCCTCGGCCGGTGCGCTCTCGACCGGCACATCGGCGGAGGGACGCTGGCGCGGTGCCTCGGTGGGGACCGAGTCGAGCGTGCGCTCGCCGCGGTCGCGGCCGCCCCGGCCGCCCGGGCGCTCCGTCACGGTGCGCTGGGTGTAGGGCAGCAGCACGAGCTCGCGCGCCGTCTTGATCGCCATGGCCAGGGCCCGCTGGTGCTGGGCGCAGTTGCCCGTCACCCGGCGCGAACGGATCTTGCCGCGGTCGCTCATGTACTTGCGGAGCATGGGGACGTCCTTGTAGTCGACCCACTCGGTCTTGTCCCGGCACAGCGCACAGGGCTTCTTCTTGACCCGGCGCCCGAGGTCCTTGGGGGCGCGCCGGGACGTCGTGCCGCCGCGCTGGTTGTTCCGTGCCATCAGAAGGGCTCCTCGTCGAATCCATAGCCGGCCCCGGCATCCGCCGCAGGCTGGGGTTGTGCCGGCGGAGCGGCCGGTCGGCCACCACCGCCTCCGCCTCCGCCGCCACCCCGGCTGTACTCCCCGGGTCCGCGGCGCTCGTTCTTGGTGATCTGGGCGGTGGCCCAGCGCAGCGACGGGCCGATCTCGTCCGCCACCACCTCGACCTTGGAGCGGCGATCGCCCTCCTGGGTCTCCCAGCTGCGCTGCTCGAGCCGGCCGGCCACCATGATCCGCGCGCCCCTGGTGATGCTCTCGCTCACGTTCTCGGCCATCTCGCGCCAGCAGACCACGTCGAAGAACGAGGTGGCCTCCTCCCACTCCTGGGTCTGGCGGTTCTGCCAGCGGCGGTTGACCGCCAGCCCGAAGGTCACGTTGGCCTGTCCGGTGTTGGTGAAGCGCAGCTCGGGGTCGCGGGTCACGTTCCCCACCAGCGTCACGCTGTTGTCTGACGGCATCTCTGCTCTCCTCTCGCCGGCCGGTCAGCCGGCCGCCGGCGCGGCGGTCTGTGCGGCGGCCTTGGTGTCCGGGAGGCGGACGACCTTGTGGCGGACGACCTCGTCGGCCAGGCCGAGCATGCGGTCCAGGGCGGCCACGGTCTCGGGTTCGGCCGTGAATTCCACCACGACGTAGTACCCCTCGCGCTTGTGGTTCACCTCGTAGGCGAAGGTGCGCTTCCCCCAGCGGTCGATGGCGCCGGGGGTGCCGCCTGTGGTGCGGATGACGCCCAGGGCCTGGTCGAGCACGCCCTGGATCACCGTGGGTTCGGTGGTGGCCTCGAAGATGGCCATGACTTCGTAGGGCCGCATGAGCGGCGTACCTCCCTCTGGACCGGGCGTGCCCGGGCTCCTGACGGTCAGGAGCAGGGTCTATTGCAGGGAGCCATGGTAGCCGCCCTCAGCTCGGGGCGTTAGCTCAGGGCGTCGCCCAGGCCTGCGGGGGCGTGGTAGCTCTCGGCGTCGCTCGGGAAGCTCCCGCTGCGCACATCGGCGGCGAAGGCGGCGATGGCCTCGGTGGCGATGCGGCCCACGTCGGCGTACTGCCGGACGAACTTCGGCGGGGTCCCCTTGCCCAGGCCGAGCAGGTCGTGGAAGACCAGGACCTGGCCGTCGCAGGCCGCCCCGGCCCCGATGCCGATGGTCGGCACGTCGAGGTGCTCGGTCACGGCGGCGCCGACGACGTCGGGCACCCCCTCGATCACGAACGCGAAGCAGCCTGCGGCCGCGAGAGCCTTGGCTGCGTCGAGCAGGGCGCTGGCCGCGTCGGCGCTCTTGCCCTGCACCCGGAAGCCGCCCATGGCGAGGACCGACTGGGGCGTGAGGCCGAGGTGGCCCATGACCGGGATCTCCGCCCGGATGATCGCCTCCACCACCGGGAGGCGGGCCCGGCCGCCCTCGAGCTTGACCGCCTGGGCCCCGGCGCGGATCAGCGTGGCGGCGTTGCGCACGGCGTCTTCAGGCGAGAGGTGATAGCTCATCCACGGCATGTCGCCGAGAATGAGGCAGTGCGGCGCGGCGCGCGCCACCGCCGCCGTGTGGTGCGCCATGACCTCGATGTCGACGTGCAGCGTGTCGGGATAACCGAGGACGGTGTTGGCCACCGAGTCGCCGACGAGGATGATATCGGCGCCGGCCTCGGACACGATGCGGGCACCCGGCTCGTCGTAGGCCGTGACCATGACGATGGGCGTGTCGCCGTTGCGCCGCTTGCGGACCCGCAGGGCGGGAACGGTGACCGGTCCGTCGCTCACCTGGCCGGCGCCGCCTTCTTCTGGCGCGGCCTGCGGCCGCCGGCGGGGTACTTGCGCATGAGGTGGTGCCAGGCGCAGTCGGGGCAGACCTCGACCTCGTAACACAGGACGGGCTCCTCCCGGCGGCACAGCGCCTTGAGCTCGGCCGCGTTGCCGGGGCAGCGCCCGCCCGGAGGGAGCTTGGCTCCGAAGACGAAGGTGACCGTGACAAGCCGGCCGTCGTCACAGATGGGGCAGACCTCCTTGGTCGGCCGGCCCACGTTGCGCGCCGCCCGGAGCAATTCGGGGTGGGCGTCGCAGACGTCGGTGCGCAGGACCCGGCCCCGCTCGACCTCCCGGACGACCCCGTTGCGGATGATCCGGTACTCCACCTGGGCCGTGACGTCAGGGCTCACCGCACGGGAGGGAGGCCTCGGCTCCGAGGTGAGCGACACGGCCGCCAGGCTACCTCCCACACCTCGAAACCGGGCCCAATTGGGGGGCAAATCAGGCACGGACGCGACGGTTGCGTGACGTCCGTCGTCACGTCGCTATATCGATCCGATATACTTTTCCGTCATGTTGGACCTGGCTATCCTCGGCCTCCTCGAAGAGCGCGACCTCCACGGCTACGAGATCCGCCGCCGACTGCGCGAGCACCTGGGCCTTCTGGCCAATGTCTCCTTCGGCTCCATCTACCCCGCCCTGACCCGGCTGGAGAAGTCGGGCGCCGTGGTGGCGACCGAAGGCGGGGGTGACCCGAGTACGGGGACGACGGCCGCGGCGGCACCGCCCACCGGCTCCCTGAGCGGCGAGCTGGCCGTGCTGCGCGCCCGCCGGCACTCCCCCACCCGGGCTCGCCGGGGCCGCAAGGTCTACCGGATCACCGATGCCGGCCGCGCGCTCTTCGTCGAGTTGCTGGCCGGCAGCGGGGCCACCGACGACGCCCGCAGCTTCGGGCTCCGCCTGGCCTTCGCCCGGCACCTCGCCCCCCAGGCCCGCCTCACCCTCTTGGAGCGCCGGCGGGCCCAACTGGTCCAGCGCCTGGGTGAGGCCGAGGCGGCCCGCACCGACCTCGACGTCTACGCCCGCTCCGTCGTGCAGCACACCGCCGACGGCGTCGCCCGCGACATCAGCTGGCTCGACACCCTCATCGCGTCCGAACGCGCCGCCCTCGTCACCGCCGGTACGGAGCCGGTGACGTGACGAAACCACGGAACACCGACACCGAAGGAGACACGTCCATGCCCAGCCCCATCCGCCTCGCCATCGCCGGCGTCGGCAACTGCGCCAGCTCGCTCGTCCAGGGTCTCACGTACTACCGCCATGCCGACCCCGACGACGTGGTGCCGGGCCTGATGCACGTGGAGCTGGGTGGCTATCACGTGCGCGACCTCGTCCCGGTCGTCGCCTTCGACGTGGACCAGACCAAGGTCGGCACCGACCTCGGCAAGGCCATCGGGGCGGGCCTCAACAACACCGTCCGCTTCGCCGAGGTCGGCGAGCTCGGGGTCACGGTCCTGCGGGGGCCGACCTTCGACGGGCTGGGGCAGTACTACCGCGAGCTGATCGAGGAGTCGCCGGCCGAGCCGGTCGACGTGGCCGCCGCACTCCGCGAGGCCCGGGCGGATGTCCTGGTCTCCTACCTGCCCGTCGGCTCCGAGGAGGCCCAGCGCCACTACGCCCAGGCCTGCCTCGATGCCGGTGTGGCCTTCGTGAACGCCATCCCCGTCTTCATCGCCTCGGACCCCGTCTGGGCCCGCAAGTTCCGCGACGCCGGCGTGCCGATCGTCGGCGACGACATCAAGAGCCAGGTCGGCTCGACCATCGTCCACCGCATCCTGACCCGCCTCTTCGAGGACCGCGGCGTCGCCCTCGACGAGACCTACCAGCTCAACTTCGGCGGCAACATGGACTTCAAGAACATGCTCGAGCGCAAGCGGCTGGAGTCCAAGAAGATCTCGAAGACCCAGGCCGTCACCAGCCAGCTGGAGGACAACATCCTCGACGCCGACGACGTCCACGTGGGGCCGTCGGACCACGTGCCGTGGCTGAAGGACCGCAAGTGGGCCTACATCCGCATGGAGGGGCGCAACTTCGGCGACGTCCCGCTCAACCTCGAGCTCAAGCTCGAGGTGTGGGACTCCCCCAACTCGGCCGGGGTGATCATCGACGCCGTGCGCTGCGCCAGACTCGCGCTCGACCGCGGCATCGGCGGCCCGCTGCTCGGCCCGTCGGCCTACTTCATGAAGTCGCCGCCGGTGCAGTACCACGACGACGTGGCGCACGCGCTCGTCGAGGGGTTCGCGGCCGGCGAGCCTCAGGAGACCTGGCCGGTCGACTGACCCGGCTAGACCAGGATGCGCTCGTCGGGGGCCCGCACCCCGACCACGGCCAGCGCGCGCCCCATGCCGAGGAACATCCCGCAGCAGATGGTGAGGTCCGCCAGCTCTGCCTCGGAGAAGGCCTCGTGCAGGCGGCCCCACAGCTCGTCGTCCATGGCCAGGTGGTCGAGGGCGAAGCGCTCGGCGAACTCCGCCGCCAGCCGCTCCCGCACGCTCAGCCCGGTGGCGGCGCGCCAGTCGGTCACCTCGAGGTAGAACGGCTCACCGGCGCCGGCGGACTCCCCGTCACGGGCCCGCGTGTCGCGGCAGACGGCGCAGTCGTTGATCAGCGCGATGGTCCAGCGGGCCGCCTCGCGCTCGCGCACCGGCAGCTGGGAGTTGTCGTAGACCGCCGCCGACAGCTTGCCCATCCCCGCCGCCATGTCCGGGCGCAGCAGCGCCCAGTCGATGTGCTCGCCCATGCCGCTCTCCGGTGCCGCGATCCTCGTCATGCCCCGCGACGCTACCGCCGGCCGCTCGCTGTCGCCCGGCTACGGACGCTCGGCCCACCAGGCCCGCAGCCGTGCCGTCGCCTCCTCCTCGCCCAGCGGCCCCTCGTCGAGGCGGAGCTCCATCAGGAAGTCCAGAGCCTCACCGACGGCGCGGCCCGGGCCGATGCCCAGCAGCTCCATGACCTGGTTCCCGTCCAGGTCGGGGCGCAGCGCCTGCAGCTCCTCCTGCTCGCCCAGCTCGGCGATGCGCGCCTCGAGCTCGTCCATGCGCCGGGCCAGCGCCTTGGCCTTGGCCGCGTTGCGCGTCGTGCAGTCGCAGCGCGTGAGCTCGTTCAGCAGGTCGAGGTGCGGGCCGGCGTCGCGCACGTAGCGGCGCACCGCCTTGTCGGTCCAGCCCAGCCGGTAGGTGTGGAAGCGCAGGTGCAGCTCGACCAGGCGCACCACGGTGTCCACGTCGGCGGCGGAGTAGCGCAGCGCCTCCATGCGCGTCCGCGTCATGCGCGCGCCCACCACCTCGTGATGGTGGAAGCTCACGCCGCCGTCGGTGATGGCGCGCGTGCGCGGCTTGCCCACGTCGTGGAACAGGGCGGCCAGCCGCAGCAGCCTGTTCTTCGACGTCTTGTCCACGACGGCGAGGGTGTGCGCCAACACGTCTTTGTGCCGGTGGATCGGATCCTGCTCGAGCGCGAGCCCCGGCAGCTCGGGGAGGAACTCACCGGCGAGGCCGGTGCGCACCACGAACCACAGCGCCGTCGACGGCACGTCGACCATGACGATCTTGTCCAGCTCGTCGCGGATGCGCTCGGCCGAGACGATGGAGAGCCGGCCGTGCATGACTTCCACCGCGGCCGTCAGCGCCGGGTCGGGCTCGAGCGAGAAGCGGGCGGCGAACCGCGCCGCGCGCAGCATGCGGAGGGGATCGTCCCCGAAGGAGATCTCGGGGTCGAGCGGCGTGCGCAACCGCCCCGCCGCCAGGTCCCCCAGCCCGTCGAAAGGGTCGATCAGCTCCATGTCGGGCAGGCGCAGGGCGAGCGCGTTGATGGTGAAGTCGCGGCGCGACAGGTCCACCGCCAGGTCGTCGCCGAAGGTCACCTCGGGCTTGCGCGACTCGGGAGCGTAGACCTCGGCCCGGTGCGTCGTGATCTCGTAGACCTGGGTGCCCTTGCGGCAGCCGATCGTGCCGTAGCGCTCGCCCTGGGTCCAGATGTCGTCGGCCCAGCCCCGCACCAGCCGCTCGGTCTCGGCGGGCAGGGCATCGGTTGTGAGGTCGAGGTCGTGGTCGTCCGGCATCGCCGCCGGCCCCGGAAACAGGGCGTCCCGCACCGAGCCCCCCACCAAGTACAAGGTGTGCCCGGCCGCGGCGAAGCGGCGCGCCACCTCCTCGGTGGCGTCGACGTAGGGGCGGAACCGCTCGGGAACCGACGTGGACTGCACCCGCCCACGGTAGTGCGCCCTCTAGCCTCTCCCTGTGTCGAAGCGCCGGGCCAGCACCGCCCTCTGCACGCTTGCGGTGGCCGTCACAGCCCTGGTCAGCACACTGGGAGCGGCAGCCGCGGGCGGAACCGAGCAAGCGCGCGCGGGCGGGCCGCCGATGGTCCTGACCTCCCAGACCCCGTGGGTGACCGCGACCCAGCCGTGGTTCAACCTTGCGCTCGAGGTGTCCGCCAGCGAGGGGCCCGCCAGCGGGCTCCGGGTGAGCCTGACCTTCTACGGTCGCGTCAACAGCGGCTCCCAACTGCAGCAGGCGATCTCGGGCACGCCGACGGGCACGCCGCTGGGCCGGATGCCCCCCGTCCCCGTCACCGCGGCGGCCGGTGGCATGACGGCCTCGGCTTGTGTGACCATCCTGCCCGACTCGAGCGCCAGCCCCCCCTCCAGCGGGACGGGCGTCTGCGCAGCGGGCGCGCCCACGCTCACGTTGGGCTGCTCGCCTGCCGCGGACGAGTGCGGCGACGTGTACCCGGTCTCGGTCGCCCTGGCGCGGCAGGGCTCGTCGAGCCCGCTGGCCCGCTTCACCACCTTCCTGACCTACCAACAGCCGTCCGCGGTGTCGGCGACCGGAGGCGCCCTGCGGGTGGGCGTCGTCGTTCCCGTGACCGCGGACGGCGCGACCACCATGGCCGACGCGCTGACGGACCATCACGACGTGGCGACCACGCTTTCCGTGAGCCCGTTGTCGGTGAGCACGATCGAGGCGACGCGGTCGCGCGCCGGCCTGCACGCGCTCGACCAGTTGGCCGCGCTCAGCGGCGACGAGCTGATGGACCAGCCCTACGTGCCCATCAACGTGGCCGCGCTGTCCGAGGCCGGCATCGCCGGGGAGATCGGTGCTCAGATGCAACGCGGTGACGACGTCTTGCGCAGTGCCGGGCTCCGGCCCGACGGTGGCCCCTGGGTGGACACGGCCTCGACGTTCTCGCAGGGTGACGGCGGCGATCTCGCCTCTGGCCTGCAGGTGGCCGGGTCGTCCCAGGCCGTGCTGAGCGACACCGAGCTCGCCCCGGACGACGCGAGCCCCTACACCTTTGCCCAGCCGTTCACCCTGGACCTCGGGCACGGCTCCACCGTCCCGGCCTTGGCGGCCGACTCCGCGCTCAGCTCGCGCTTCACCGCCACCCCGGGCAACCCGGCCCTCGCCGCCGAGCAGCTGCTCGCCGGGCTCTCGTTCGTCCACTTCGAGAACACGTTCCTCCGGTCGCCCCGCGGCGTCGTCGTGAGCCCTCCCCCGGGGTGGCACCCCTCGGCTGCCTTCATGAACGCGCTGCTCACCGGCCTCTCCGCCAACCCGGCCCTCAGCCCGGTGACCCTCGACCAGCTCTTCACCCAGGTACCCGTGGGCGGCAACCGCGAGCCGTCGGTGCGCCAGCTGCAGGCCGGGCCCGCGGCGCACGGCATCACGCGCACCGCCGCCGACCGCATCGCGCTCGACCGCCAACAGCTCGGGTCGTTCGCCCTGGCCGTCGACGGACATCCCGCCAGCCTGACGACGCTCGGCGACATCCTCCTCACCACCGAAGCGCGCGGGCTCAGCACCGCGGGGCGGACCAGCGCGTTGAGCGCCTACGCCAGGGCGTTCGAGGGCACCACCGGGCAGGTCACGCTGGCCACGGAGCGCACGGTGACGTTCACCTCGCAGCGGGCCGCCATCCCCGTCACCGTCCTCTCCTCCGCTCCCTACCCGGTGACCGTCGTCGTGACGCTCAGCAGCGACAAGTTCACCTTCCCCGACGGCAACACGCAGCGCTTGACGCTCATCCATCCGACCACCTCGGTCCGGGTCACCGCCCAGGCCCGCACCTCGGGCGACCGCCTCCCCATTGAGGTGACGCTGCACACGCCGGATGGCCAGGTCCTCATCGCCCACACCGTGCTCACGGTGCACTCGACCGAGATCTCCTTCGTGGGGGTCGCGCTCACCGCCTTCGCCGGCGCCGTCCTCCTGGTCTGGTGGGTGCGTACGTGGCGGCGCTCCCGGCGGGCCCGCCCCCGGGCGCACTGACGGTGGCCACCCCCCGCCGGGCCCGCACCCTGCCCCTGCGGACGTCGGCCGCCTACGTCGCGGTCGGCACCGGCGTCTCGCGGGTCACCGGGCTGCTGCGCTTCGTGGCGCTGGCCTGGGCCCTCGGCCAGACGCTGCTGGCCGACTCCTACAACCTGGCCAACACCACGCCCAACATGCTCTACGACGTCGTGCTCGGCGGCGTCCTCTCCGCCACCTTCATCCCGGTCTTCGTCGACCGGCTGGCCAACAAGACCGAAGAGGAGGCCTTCGAGTCGATCTCCGCCGTGCTCACCGTTTCGGTGGTCGTCCTGCTGGTCACGACGGTCGCCGCGCTGCTCGCCGCGCCGTTCCTCATCGACGCCCTGACCGTGCTCGATACGCATGCCCGCCCCGACCAGCTCCACCGCGTACTGCTGGAACGCCAGGTGGCCACCGGGTTCCTGCGCTGGTTCGTGATCCAGATCGCCGCCTACGGGCTCTTCGCGCTGGCGGCCGCGCTGCTCAACACCCGGCGCCGTTTCATCGCCGTCGCCTGGGCCCCGATCATCAACAACCTCGTCTGCATCGGAGTCCTGGTCTGGTTCGGCCTGTGGGCCGGCGGGCACGGCGCGTCGCTGGCCGGGGTGGCACAACACCGCTCCGAGCTGATCCTCCTCGGGCTCGGCACCTCCCTCGGCGTCGTGTTGCAGGGCGTGGCGCTGATCCCGAGCCTGCGTCGCGCCGACCTCGGGCTGCTGCGCTGGAACTGGAACCCGCGCGACGAAGCGCTGCGCGTCGTGACCCGATTGGGCGGTTGGACATTCGGCTTCGTGCTGGCCAACCAGGTCGCGCTCTTCGTGGTCACCATCCTGGCCGGCAGCGTGGCCGGATCCGACCCGGTGTCGTCGTACACCTACGCATACGCCTTCTTCCAGCTGCCCTACGGCGTCATCGCGGTGACCGTGATGTCGGTCGTCACGCCCGACCTGGCCGAGCGCTGGTCGACCGGGCAGCGGACCGCCTTCCTCCACCGCATGACCGGCGGCCTCCGCGCCATTCTCGCCCTCATCATCCCGTCCGCCGTCGGCATGCTCCTGCTGGCGCGGCCCGCGGTCGCGTTGCTGCTCGGCAACGGGCACAGCACGCCGGCCGAGACGGCGACCACCGGTGCCGCGCTGGCCCTGTTCGCCCTCGGCCTGCCCGGATTCTGCACCTACCTCTACCTGGTGCGGGTGCTCCAGTCGATGCAGCGCACCAAGGTCGCCTTCTACCTCTACCTGGTGGAGAACGCGCTCAACATCGTGCTGGCCGTGCTGCTGGTGGGGCCGCTCGGCGTGCGCGGGCTCGCCCTCTCGCTCTCCATCGCCTACACGGTGGCGGCGCTGCTCGCCCTGGCCACCTTCCGCCAGTGGTTCGGGCGCCTGGCCGAGCGCGAGACCTGGGCGCCGCTCGTCCGTGTCCTCATCGCCTCGGTACCGATGGCGGTGGTCGTGCTGGTGGTGTCCAACCTCTCGGCCTCGACCAGCATCCCCGGCCTGCTGGGGCGGGTGGTCGGCGCCATGCTCGCCGGCGGGCTCACCTTCGGCGCGGTCGTCATCTGGCTCGGCCGGCGCCACGACGCGCACCGGCGTCCCCCACCGGACCGCCCGCTCGGGCCGCTCGGGCCGACCGGACCCGTCCGCCCCCTGGGTGCCACCCCCAGCGTCTGAGCAGCCGGAGTCTTTCGCGTCCACCGAGGCGCGGATTTCAACCCTAAACAAAACGGTTTACAGTCCAGAAAAACCTGTCGCCGTCGCTCACCCGGCACCGCCGGCGCCCACGACGACATCGCCGCCCCGCTGCGGGCACCCACGCGCAGAGCGCCGCCCCCGACAACCACCCAAACCGCAGCCCCCGCCGGCCCCCGTGGCAGACTCGGTGCATGCCCGGCGTCCACATCGTGACCGACAGCGCCTGCGACCTGACCGACGAGCTCGTCAAGGAGCACAACGTCACCGTGGTGCCGCTGACCATTCGCTTCGGCACCGAGGAACTCGAGGATCGCCGCCAGCTCACCCCGGCTGAGTTCTGGGAGCGCTGCCGCGGCAAGGGCGACCTGCCCCAGACCGCCGCGCCCTCCCCCGGTGCCTTCCAGGCCGCGTACCAGCAGGCCGCCGACGAGGGCGCCGACGGCGTCCTGTGCCTGACCATCTCCTCCAAGGTCTCGGGCACGTACGGCTCGGCGATGGCCGCGGCCGACACCTTCAGCTCGGTGCCCGTGCGCGTCATCGACACCTACTCGCTGACCATGGGCCAGGGGCTGCTGGTCATCGCTGCCGCCGAGGAGGCCGCGGCCGGCGCCTCCATGGAGGACCTGGCGGCCGCCACCGGGGATCGCATCCCGCGCACCCGCATCTACGGCGTGCTGGGTGGGCTCGAGCACCTCCAGCGCGGCGGCCGCATCGGAGGGGCCCGGGCCCTGCTCGGCTCGCTGCTCAACATCAAGCCGGTGATCCAGCTCAAGGACGGCGAGGTGGCCGAGGAGTCCAAGCAGCGGACCCGGGCCCGGGCGCTGGCCTACATGACCGCCAAGGTGACGGCCGAAGCACCCCTCGAGCGCATCGCCGTGGCCGACGGCGCCTGCGACGACTTCGGCGACGTCCTGGCCTCCATGACCGGCATCGCCACCGAGCACCCGCTGGTGCCCGTCGAGCTCGGCCCGGTCGTCGGCACCCACGCCGGGCCCAACACCGTGGGCGTCTGCTACATCGTCCCTGCCAGGACGGCCGGGACCGCCGGGTAGTCTCCACGCCGTGGCTGAGAACGATCTTGCCGACGCGCTGTCGGATCGGGCCCTCGAGGCAGTCGACACGGTGGTCGCCACCGTCAACGACAAGGCCATCCGCCCGGCCATCGTCGCCGCCCGGGGCATCGTGTTCGGCGTCGTCATCGCCGTGGTCGGCATCACGGTCATCGTGCTCTTCTGCATCGGTTTCATCCGCCTGACCACCATCGCGGGGCACCGGATCTGGGCCTCCTACATCGTCCTCGGGCTCATCTTCAGTGCCGTGGGCGCCTTCTTGTACTCGCGCCGCGGCGTGCCGCCCGATGCCTGAGCACCGCAAGGTCGTCGTCGTCGGGAGCGGGCCGGCGGGCCTCACCGCCGCCCTCTACTCGGCGCGGGCGCAGCTCGAGCCCCTCGTGATCGAGGGTGAGCCCTCCTCCACCAGCGACCAGCCCGGCGGCCAGCTGATGCTGACCACCGATGTCGAGAACTACCCCGGCTTCGTCGACGGGATCATGGGGCCCGAGCTCATGGGGATGATGCGCGCCCAGGCCCTCCGCTTCGAGGCCGAGCTGCGCACGGCCAAGGTCAGCCGGATCGAGACCACACCGTGGCCCTTCGAGGTCTGGGTGGGCGACCCGGCGGCTGACGAGCCCACGGTCCTGGCCGACACGCTCATCGTTGCCACCGGCGCCCGTGCCCTCATGTTGGACGTCCCCAACGAGGAGCGCCTCCTCGGCTACGGCGTGTCGACCTGCGCCACCTGCGACGGTTTCTTCTTCCGCGACCACCACATCGCGGTCGCCGGCGGGGGCGACTCCGCCATGGAGGAGGCGCTCTTCCTCAGCCGCTTCGGCTCCAAGGTCTCGGTCATCCACCGCCGCGACGAGCTGCGGGCCTCCAAGATCATGCAGGAGCGCGCCTTCGCCAACCCCAAGATCGACTTCCGCTGGAACGCCACCGTGAGCGAGGTCCTGGGGGACACCAAGGTCAGCGGCCTCCGCCTGCGGGACACGATCACCGGCGAGGAGTCCGAGCTCGATGCGACCGGCCTCTTCGTCGCCATCGGCCACGAGCCCAACACCGCCCTGGTCAAGGGTCAGCTGGAGTTTGACGACATGGGTTACGTGAAGACGTTCGACGACTCGACCCGCACCAGCGTCGACGGCGTCTTCGCCTGCGGCGACGTGCAGGACCACTACTACCGCCAGGCCATCACCTCGGCCGGGTCGGGTTGCATGGCCGCCATGGACGCCGAGCGCTGGCTCGAGGCCCGCGGCAAGTAGTCGGGAACAGAACCGGGCGGGTGGGCGTTGCACCCGCTGACAAGGAGATGGAATGAGCGAGAAGATCGAGACCTTTACCGACGCTACCTTTGACGAGCATGTCAAGGCTTCGGACGTCCCCGTCCTGGTGGACTTCTGGGCAGAGTGGTGCGGCCCGTGCAAGATGATCTCCCCGGTGTTGGAGGAGATCGCGGAGGAGCAGGCCGGCAAGATCCGGATCGGCAAGCTGAACATCGACGACAACCTCGACGTGACCCGGCGCTTCGACGTGATGAGCATCCCGACCCTGATCCTGTTCAAGGACGGGGAGCCCCAGGTGCGCCTGATCGGGGCGAAGCCCAAGGGACAGCTGCTCGAGGAGATCTCGGCCTACCTGTAGGTCTGCCGCTCGCCATCGGGGACCGCGGTGAGGCGGTCTCCGACATCCAGCACCGCCTGACCGCCATCCTCCCCGGCGCGCCCGTCGACGCCGACGGCATCTTCGGTCCCGCCACCCGGGCCGCGCTCGAGGCCTTCCAGCGCCTGCGCGGCCTGCGGGTCGATGGCGTCTGCGGCTCCCAGACCTGGAACACCCTGGTGGAGGCCGGATTCGGGATGGGTGACCGCTTCCTCTACCGCCGGACCCCGATGCTGCGGGGTGACGACGTCGCCGAGCTGCAGCAGCGCCTGTGCACGCTCGGCTTCGACACCGGCCGGGTGGACGGCATCTTCGGCGACGCCACCGTGCGGGCCCTCGGGGAGTTCCAGCGCAACGCCGGCCTGCCTGTCGACGGCATCGTCGGCGGTGCCACCCTCGAGGAGCTGATGCGCCTGGAGAGCCGCCATGACGCGCCCGAGCTCGTCTCGGCGGTGCGGGCCCGGGCTGCCCTGCGCGACGCCCCGCCGACCCTGCGGGGCCGCCACGTCGCCGTGGGCGAGAGCGGTGGCCTCGGCAGCCTTACCGGCGCGCTGCGCCGCCGGCTGACCTGGGGCGGCATCCGGGTGACCGAGCTGCACCACCCCGACGACGCCGTCCAGGCCAAGGAGGCCAACGAACTCGAGGTCGACGTCTTCGTGGGGCTGCGCCTCAATCCCTCGACCTCAGGTTGCAGGACCGCCTTCTGGTCCGGCCGGCACGACGAGTCACCGGGCGGGCGCCGGCTGGCCGAGATGGTCCAGTCCACCCTGCCCGGGGCCCTCGGGGTCGCCGACGCCGGCGTCCATGGCATGTCGGTGCCCCTCCTGCGTGAGACCCGCATGCCTGCCGTGCTGATCGAGGTCGGGCCGGCGAGCACCGTGGTCGAGGGGACGCCCGCCCTGGCGGCCGCGCTGGCTGCGGCGCTGGGCCGCTGGGCCGACGCCTCCTGGGATTGATTACCGGTAATCAGATACGGCTGGTCAATTCCCGTGTCATCTGCCATTCCGATGTCCATCTGGCATTTCCGCGGCCCCGGCGACGGTTACGCGATCAATGCTTCCGGCAGATGAACCAGGTGACAATCCACAACGTCATGCACAGGTTGTGGATGAAGCTGTACCGACCCTTGACAGTTGCGTGAACTACGCGACGCCTCCGTCACCGACCATGGCCCGGTAGATGCGCTCGAGGTCCTCGAGGGTGGCGAACTCGACGACCAGGCGGCCCCGCCGATTCTGGATGTCGACCTTGACCCGGGTGTTGAGGTAGGTCGACAGCAGCTCCTCGAGCTCGAGCACGCCGGGCTCCGGGAGCTTGCGGGCCGCGGCACGGCGCCCCGCTGATTCGGTGGTACCTGAAGTGGCACCCTTGGCGGGCGCCGGATCGGCCACCTCCGGCTCGTCGGGTACGACCCTGAGCTCCGCTCCTCCCTGGCGCACGAGGTCCTCCACCGCCCGAACCGTCAAGCCCTCCTCCACGATCCGCTCCACCAACTTCTCCTGCAGGACCCTGTCGGGCGTCCCGAGCAGGGCGCGGGCGTGCCCGGCCGAGATCGTGCGCTCGGCCAGGGCGCGTTGGGCCCCGGCCGGCAGCTGCAGGAGCCGCAGGGTGTTGGTGACGGTCGCCCGGCCCTTGCCCATCCGGGTGGCCACCTGCTCATGGGTCAAGCCAAACTCGTCGATGAGCTGCTGGTAGGCGGCGGCCTCCTCGAGTGCGTTGAGGTCGACCCGGTGGAGGTTCTCCACCAGCGCCTGCTCGAGGCTGGCCACGTCGTCGGCCACCTGGACCAGGACCGGGATCGTCTGCAGTCCGGCCCGCCGCGCCGCGCGCCAGCGTCGCTCCCCCGCGATGAGCTCGTAGCTGTCCTCCTCGTCCTCCAGCTGACGCACGAGCACCGGCTGGAGAAGTCCGACCTCCCGGATGGAGGTCGCCAGGGCCCCCATCGACTCTTCGTCGAAGTGGCTCCGGGGCTGGAAGGCGTTGGGCCGGATGTGCGAGATCGGCACGACCCGGAGAAGGGAGTCCGACTCCCCCGTCGACTCACTCGGGATCAGGGCACTGAGGCCTTTACCGAGTCCGCTGCGGCGCGCCATTGCTCACCTCCTTGGCCAGCTCGCGGTAGGCCACGGCACCCCGCGAGGCAGGATCGAACACCGTGATGGGCTGCCCGAAAGAGGGCGCTTCGGAGAGCCGGACCGTGCGTGGGATCACGGAACGGCAGACCCGCTCCGAGAAGTGCTCGCGCACCTCGTTGGCCACGTCGACGGAGAGCCGGGTCCGGGCGTCGTACATGGTCAGCACGATCGTGGTGACCTCCAGCGTCTGGTTCAGGTTGGTCGAGACCAGATTGACATTGCGCAGCAGCTGGCTCAGACCCTCGAGGGCGTAGTACTCGCATTGGATGGGGACGAGCACCTCGTCCGCGGCGGCCAGCCCGTTCACCGTGATCAGGCCCAGCGAGGGCGGGCAGTCGATGAGGATGAAGTCGAAGTCATCCACGACGGTGGCGATGGCCCGCTTGAGCTTGAGCTCCCGGCTGAACGCCGGGACGAGCTCGATCTCGACGCCGGCCAGATCGATCGTGGCCGGCGCCACGAAGAGGTTCTTGACGCTGGTCGGCTCGATGCAGTCCTCGAGGGGCTGGTCCCGCATGATGACGTCGTACATCGAGAGCTCGAAGTTCCGGGCCTCCACGCCGAGACCGGTGGTGGCGTTGCCCTGGGGGTCGAGGTCGATCACGAGCACCCGGTAGTCCAGTTCGGCCAGGGCCGCCCCGAGGTTCACCGTGGTGGTGGTCTTCCCCACGCCGCCCTTCTGGTTGGCGACGGCCATGACCCGGGGGAGCTCCCGGGGCGCCGGCTTCGATCCGTTGAGCAACTCCGTGGCCTCGTTCCCGATGGACGGGGCGCGCATCGCGGGCCCGGCCGCCGGAGCGGGGGTCGGCGGGGCGGGGGCGGGGGCGGGGGCCTCGGCCGGCTCCGGCTCGGAGACCACCGGCGGGGATGCCGCCGCGGCCGCCATCGGCTCGTCCTCGGCGGGTGTGGTTTCTCGAGAGGCTGCCGCTCCGTTGTCCGCCGGTGGGACAGCAGCACCGGGGTCCGAGGGACTCCCGGGTCCGTCCGTATCCGTCCGGACCGCCTCGGCGGCCTCGGCGGCAGGAGGGATTGAAGCATTGTCGGCCGGAGGGGGAGCGGGTGCCCTTTCGGCGGCCTCGGGCTCGGCGGGGGACTTCTCGGTGATGAGGCTCGAAACCGGATCCGGTGGGCGTGAGCCCTCCTGGTCGTAAGGAAGGTCCGCCGGTTCGCCTGATTCCGATGTGTCGGGAAGGTCCCTCTCCCTGCGCCTGATGCGCATCAGGTGGGAACTCCAGATCGCCGCCGCACGCGCCTATCCTGGCGCGCCGGAGTCCCGAGGTCAAGAGTTCCGATTGTTTCACGTGAAACCTCCGGTTGAGGGCACCGACGGCACCCGCTGACCCGTTTCACGTGGAACATCACCCCGCATCCCCTTGCCTGACACACCCGGGGAGTCCGCCGAGCGAAGCCGGCCGTGGGGCCGCCGGCCCCCGAACCTCGGGGCGGCAGCTCAGAACAGGGGCCGCTTGGCCGGGACCCCGTTGCGCCGGGGAAATCGATCCGGGCACGGCGCCGTCTGGCGGAGCGTCCGGTACTCGAAGTCCTCGTGGACCGTCTCGGCCGGCTCCAGGCCCAGCTGCCGGAGCTCGGTCGGGGGCCAGCGGCCGTCCTCGTCGGTCCCGGCTCCCCTTCGCGGGGGCTCCGAGACGACCAGCCAACCGCCGACCCGGAGCAGCGGAGCGGCACACTCCGCCACCACCGCCGGGCGTCCGAAGGAACGGGCCAGAGCCCCGTCGAATTCGCCTCTCAGGCCCTCCTGGCGTCCGTAGTCCTCCGCCCGGCCCTCGAGCACCTGCACCCGGTCGGACAGCCCCAGACGGTCCACGGCACGGCGCAGGAAGGCGGCACGGCGGGCGTTGGCCTCGAGAAGCGCCACGGACGCCTGGGGCCAGCCGCCGGCCACCACCAGCCCGGGAAGTCCCCCTCCCGAGCCGAGGTCCACGAGGTCGCAGGGTCCGTCGGGGGCCAGGCGGCGGGCGATGGCGGTGAACCCCTCAGCGTGGCGGAGCTGGGGCTCGATCGGCCCGGGGCCGAGGAAACCAGCGGCACGAGCCTCGCCGAGGAGCTCATGCAGCGCAGCGGGGGAGTGATCCCCTTCGTCGGCGCCGGGCACCGGCGCCGGGTCAGCCCGCCGGCGCGATGACGATGTGGCGGTGGGGGTCTTCGCCCTCGGAACGGGTCTCGACCCCGGACAGCTCGTTGATGGCGTCGTGGACGGCCTTGCGGTCGGCCGGGCTCATCGGCTCGAGCGCCTTCTCCTGCCCCGACGCCAGCACCTCTTCGGCGATCTGGACGCTGAACCGCTTGAGCGCCGCCGAGCGCCGCTCCCGGTACCCGGCCACGTCGACCAGGATGCGGTCGGTGCGCGACGGGCACTGGCGCTGCACCACGGCGCGGGTCAGGTCCTGCAGGGCCGTCAGGGTGGACCCCCGGGGGCCCACGAGGATGCCGAGGTCCTCACCGAGGGCGGCGATCTCGACCGTGTCCTCGTCGAGCAGACGGGTCTCCACCGTCCCCTCCATGCCGAACTCGCCCAGGAGGCCGGCCAAGAAGGCCCGCCCGACCTCGCCCTGCTCTTCGAGCGTCATTCCTTCGGCCATGTCCACTGTCTCCTTCGCTTCCGTGCTCCGCGGTGGAGCCTTCTCGCCTGCCGGCTCCCCCGAACCGTTCCTCGAGCCTTCCATCTGCGCCGACCCGCTCGCCGGCGCCTTACTGCGATTGCGGCGTCGCCGAGCCGAGCGGCTCGTCCCGGTCCCCGTGCCGGCGGTGGCCGTGCCCGAACCGTTCGGACTGCCGCCGCCGCTCTCCCCGGCGCCCTCCGACGAGGCCGTCCGCTCCGATGGGGACGCCCGTTGACCACCCTGCCGGCTCCCCTGGCCGCCCTGACGCCCCTCGCCGGATCGGCTGTTGCCCCGCCTCGACCGCTCCCGGCGGGGCCGGGGACCGACCGGGCGGACCCGTGCCCGCACCCTGGCCTCGACCCGGACGCGTCCGAAGAGACCCGTCTTGGGCTCAGAAACCACGATCACCTCGGCGTCGCCCACGGCGACCCCGAGCTGGTCCAGGGCGTGCTCGGTCGCTTCTTCGACGGTCTTGCCCGCCACCTCTACCCACTCCACGCGCTATCGAGCCTTTCTCGTCCGTTTCGAGCGCGACCGGGGATGGGACTTCGGCGCGGGTGCGTCCTCGACGCTGTCGCTGTCCGCTTTACCGTTCGTCGTCCGCTTCCCCGTGGCCGGCTTCTTCCCGTTGGCGGGCGCCCGCCCGTTGGTCTTGGCGCCGTTCTTCGCCGGCGGCAGGGTGGACTTGGCGGCCGTCGTGCCGTCCGTGGCCGTCGATGTCTTCTTGACCGGCTTCGGAGGAGGCGGTTTCTCCTTCTCCTTCTTGTCCTCCTTGGCCGAACCGATCTCACGCTCCGCGGCGACGGGCGTCACCATGCCGCTCCGGAACATCACTTCCTGCGTCGCGATCCGCATGGCCGATGAGACCACCATGTAAATGGTTGCTCCGGCGGGCACTCTCAGGTAAATGACACCGAAAATAATGGGGAAAAACTTCTGCATTGTTTGCATCTGTGGATTCGCCGCTGCAGCCTGAGGATTGCGGCTGTTCATTTGCTTCATTTGGTAGTACTGCAGGAACATCGCAGCGCCAATGAGCACCAGATAGGGGAGAACCAATACCGCCTGGCTGGCGCTGCCCGGGAACGCGTGATGTGAGAGAGGGTAGGACGACAGATCCATCCCGAACCACCAGTGCATTTGACCATGACTGGCCACCAGTGCTTGGTGCATTTGCGAGTCCGTCGGGATGTAACGCGGGGAGGCGCATCCGGCCTTTTGGAGGCACTTCATTGTGACTCCGGCGGCGTTGGTATATGTCGTCCCCTTGGGCACCACGTACGAGAGCCCGCGGATGAGCGAATACAGCACGATCAGGAAGGGCATCTGCAAGAGGCTGGGCAGGCAGGCCCCGAACGGGCTGGTCCCGTTCTCCTTGTAGAGCGCCATCATCTCCCGGTTGAGCTCTTCCCGGTTCTCCGGGCCCTTGTACTTGGCCTGGAGCTTCTTCATCTCCGGCTGCAGCCGTTGCATCGCCAGCATCGACTTGGTGCTCTTCACCGTGACCGGCGTCAGGGCCAGCATGATGAGGATCGTCAGGCCCGTGATGGCGAAGCCGTAGTTGGGCCAGACGGAGTAGAGGCCGGAGAGGATCAGCCCGAAGAACTCGAAGAGGGGATGGAAGATCTCCCCGACCACCTTGAACAGGGAATTCTCGGCCAACAGGGGATTGCTCAGCACGGACGGCTCCCTTCATGGGCGTGGACCCGCACGGGGACGAGGTCCACGCCGTGCGGCCCGAAGGGGCGGCAGCGCAGCAGTCGGCGGGCGCTCAGGGCCAGGCCCCGCCAGAAACCGTGGACGGTGAAAGCCTCCACCGCGTAGGTGGAGCAGCTCGGGTAGAAGCGGCAGGGCGAGATCCGGCCCGAGGCTGCACCCTGATAGGCGGTGACCAGGGCGACCGCCGCCCGGACGGAGCGGCTGCGGGTGTCGGTGGCGTCGCTCATACCGGCAGTCTCCCGCGCCCGGCCTTCGCCAGCGCGGTCACCACGTCCTGGCGGAAGACGGACGGCGCCAGCGCAGCAGCACCGGGCTCGACCCGTACCAGGTAGGTCCCCCGGGGCAGGGTCGGTGCCTCGGCCCGCACCACGGCGCGGGCCCGGCGGCGAAGCGAGTTCCGCACGACGGCGCCGCCGCAATGGCGGCCAATTGCGTACGCCACCTGGGGAAAAACACCGGCGTCCCCCGGCCCGGCCGGGACGAACGTCGCCCGCACCGGGCCACTGGCCCCGCGGGCCCGTGAGCGCTGCAGCTCGGCGAACGCCGCGCGGCGGGTGATGCGTCCGACCGTCCGTGCAGGCACTCGAGGCCCTCAGACGGTGAGACGGTGGCGCCCCTTGAGCCGCCGTGACTTCAAGATGGCCCGCCCGGCCCGCGTGGACATGCGCTTGCGGAACCCGTGGGTCCGGGCCCTTTTCCGGGTGTTGGGTTGATAAGTGCGCTTCACGTCAATTCAGCCTTTCGCGACGGGCCGTGCAGCATCCGGAGCCGGTTCGTCGCAGGTTCCATGCCTCGGCCTTACGAGTCGATTCCGGCCGCCGGCGGCGAGTCCTCCCATGTTAGGCGCGATTTGCCGATGGCCTCTAGTCGCATCGCCCGGCACGGTGTACGTTCGACCAATTACCCACACCGAGGATCGTTCCGAACATGTTGCCTGGACGCCGAGGGGGGAGAAGGGGCGTTGGGACGAAGCGGTGACCCAGGCAGGAGATCTTTGGACGAAGTGCACCGGGTCCCTCCGCGACCAGGTGTCCGAGAGCACCTGGCAGCTGTGGCTGTCGGGCATCGAGCCCGTGACCTACGCCGACGGTGAGTTCGTGTTGTCCGTTCCCAACGGCCTCATCCGCGAGCGGGTGGAGTCGCGCTACCTCCCGATGATCGAGGACACCCTGGCCAACGAGGTCGGGTCGCCCGTGCGGGGTCGCCTCGAGGTCCAAGAACCCGGTCCGGTGCAGGCCGAATCGCCCGCCGAGCAGGTTTTCGGACTGCCTCCCCAACCCGAGTCCCGAGCCCAGATGGAGCCGGCGGCCCGGACGGGTCGCGAATCGCCGGCCGTCCAGCTCGACTCGAAATTCACCTTCGAGACATTCGTCGCCGCCTCGTCGAACCGCTTGGCCCACGCCGCCGCCCAGGCCGTGGCGGAGACGCCCGGCCGCTCCTACAACCCCCTGTTCATTTACGGCGACTCCGGACTGGGCAAAACCCACCTCCTCCACGCCATCGGCAACTACGTCAGCGAGAACTACCCCCGCCGCACGATCCTCTACGTCACGACCGAGACCTTCATGAACGACTTCGTCGATTCCCTGCGGACGTCGACGACCCTGTCCTTCAAGCGGCGCTACCGCGACTGCGACGTCCTGCTCATCGACGACGTGCAGTTCATGGAGCGCAAAGAAGGCCTCCAGGAGGAGTTCTTCCACACGTACAACGACCTGAAGGGCGCCTCCAAGCAGATCGTCCTGACCTCGGACCGGCCGCCCAAGTCGATCGAAACCCTGGAGGATCGCCTGCGCAGCCGCTTCCTCTCGGGCCTCATCACCGAGATCGACCCGCCCGACCTCGAGACCCGCCTGGCCATCCTGCGCTCGAAGTCGCTCAGCGAGCACCAGGAAGTCCCCGACGACGTCCTCGAGTTCATCGCGTCCCACGTCAAGGACAACATCCGTGAGCTCGAGGGAGCGTTGACCCGCATCTGCGCCTTCGCCAACCTCAACAAGGAGCCGATCTCCCTCGCCCAGGCCGAGCAGGTCCTCTCCGACCTGGTCCTGGCCGGCGAGCCCCGCCGCATCACGCCGCAGATGATCCTCGACGCCACGTCGGCGAGCTACGGCTTCTCGGTGGACGCCATCTGCGGCCCCAGTCGGACGCGCCCGCTCGTCACTGCCCGGCAGGTCGCGATGTATCTGACCAGGGAGCTCACGGACTACAGCTACCCCGCGATCGGACGTGTCTTCGGGAAACGCGACCACACGACCGTGATCCACGCGGTGGACAAGATCGCCGGCCAGATGCAGGAGCGACGACAGATCTACGAGCAGGTCACCGAGCTCATTCAGAAGATCCGTGCCGGGTCGGCCTGAGCTCCCGTTCGTCCCGCACGCCGTCCGCCTCCCTGTGGTTTGCCGAGGGCAAAGCCTGTGGACCGGGTGGGTCGGTGCTGGGGACCACGCGCGCGCTTGTCCCCAGGCGGACGTTCCCGGCGCGGCGCGTACCATCGACCCCGCGCCACGCCCACAGCGCCATGGGGACAGCGTCGGTGCCGCCGAGCAGGGAAGAGACCATGTCGTCCACAATCCACACCCCTTACTACCTTTACAAGATACGCATACCTCTCTCTTCACAATGAAGCGTTGGGCAAACTCCCGAAAGGACTGCCGTCGGTGAAGTTCAGATCCGAGCGCGACGCACTCGTCGACATGCTGGCCACCGCGAGCCGTGCCGTAGGGGGACGGGGAGGCTCGTCACCGGTGCTCCTCGGCCTGCTGCTCACCTGTGACGGAAACACACTCACTGTCACCGGGACCGATCTCGATCTCACGATCCTGGTCACCGGCGAGGTCATCGGCATCGACGACGGAAGTTGTGTGATTCCGGCGCGCCTGTCCACCGACATCGTGCGCCGGCTCGAGCCGGGGGCGGTGACGTTCGCCGATCAGGGCGACCACATGACGATCAGCGCGGCCCGCTCCACCTTCAAGCTCCACACCTATCCGGTGGTGGAGTTCCCGCCGGTGGGCAAGACGAACGAGCCGACGACGCAGCTGTCCGAGACCGCGCTCGGGGAGGCAGTGCGCCAGGTCGTGCGGGCGGCGTCACACGACGACGGACGGCCGCTCCTGACCGGTGTATTGGTCTCCCGCGTCGACGGGTCGATCCGCATGGTGGCGACCGACTCGTACCGGATGGCGATGCGGGACCTGCCGGGGAGCGAGACCATCCCGGGGGAAGCGGACCTGCTGGTCCCGGCCCGCGCCTTGTCCGAGCTCCAGCGGCTGCCCACGGGCACGATCTCGGAGGGATCGGAGACGAATCGTGTGGGCGTGGCCGCCAACAGCAACGAAATCACCTTCTGGCAGGGCAACGTCCAGATCAGCACCCGGCTGCTCGAGGGCCGGTACCCGGACTACAAGCAGCTGATCCCGGACCATTACCCGAACCGGTTGCACCTCGGGAAGGAGAGTTTTCTCGCCGCCCTCCGCCGGGTCCAGCTGCTCGTGCGCGACAACACGACGCCGGTGCGGCTCTCCATGCGCCAAGGCGGTGTGGATCTGAGTGTCCAGAGCCAGGACGTCGGCGACGCCGCCGAGGCGGTGGACGGGGACTACACCGGCGAGGATCTTGTCATTGCGTTCAACCCGGCCTACCTCATTGACGGCGTCGAGGCGGTGGCCGGAGACGAGGTGATCGTGGAGACCGCGGACGGGTCGCGCGCGGCGACGGTGCGGGGAGCCGAAGATCAGGAGTTCCGCTACCTCCTGATGCCGGTCCGGGTCTCCTGATCGGCCGCCGGTTGCGGTGAGCGTCCGGCACCTGGAGCTGGCCGACTTCCGCATCTTCCGCGGCGCCAGCATCGACCTCGAGGCCGAAGGGACGACCGTCATCACCGGCTCGAACGGGACCGGAAAGACCAGCCTCCTCGAGGCTCTCGCCTATCTCGGGTCGCGCCGCTCCTTCCGCGGCGCACCCCCCGAGGCCATGGTGCGCACCGGCGCGGCGAGTGCGATCGTGCGGGCCGAGATCGACAACCGCGACAGCCCGGCGCTCGTCGAGGCGCAGATCCTGCCCACCGGGCGCAGCCGGACCAGAGTGAACCGCAAGACGGTCACCGGCCGGGGGGAGCTCGGCGCTGCGGCTCCCTGCACCATCTTCTCGCCCGAGGATCTCGTCATCGTGAGCGGTGGCCCGAAGGGCCGACGCGAGGTCCTCGACGACGCGTTGGCGGTCCTCGACGCCGAGGGAGCGCGGGCGGCCGACGAGACCGAGCGGGTGCTCCGGCAGCGGGCGGCCCTGCTGCGCCAGTCGGGCGGCCGGGCCACCGGCGAGGTGGCGGCCACCGTCGACGTCTGGGACCAACGGCTCGCCGATGCGGGCAAGGTGCTCGTGGCCGCCCACGAACGGCTGGTGGCGGACCTGGGTCCGCTCGTCGCGGCGGCCTACGGACGCCTGGCCGGCGTCCCGGACCAGCAACTCATGTCACAGCGCTACGTGCGGAGCTGGGACGGCGACCTCCTCGACGCGCTGGCGGCCCGCCGGCCGGACGATCTGCGGCGTGGGGTCAACACGGTGGGGCCCCACCGGGACGACCTGCTCCTCGAGATCGAGGGGCGCGAGGCCCGGACCCACGCCTCGCAGGGCGAGCAGCGCTGTCTCGCGCTGGCCCTGCGCCTGGGTGTGCACCAGCTGGTCCTGTCCCGGACCCCCCTGACCCCGACCCTGCTGCTCGACGACGTCTTCTCCGAATTGGACCCAGCCCGCAGCCGCGCCCTGGTGACGGAGCTGCCGCGGGGGCAGGCGATCCTGACCACCGCCGCACCGCTGCCCGAAGGGATCGTGGTGGCCCGCCTGGTCCCTGTAGAGAGCCTGGAACCCCGGTGACGGCGCGACGGCGCGACAGTGGCCCCAGGCGGGTGGGCGAATCGATGCCGCGGCTGCTGGGCCGGCTTGGTTCCGCGCCGACCCCAGCGGTCCTCGAAGCGGTGTTCACCCGCTGGGACGAACTGGTCGGGGCCGAGCTCGGTGGGCACCTGCGCCCACTCCGCGTCGACGGGCGCGCGCTCGTCGTGGCGGTCGAGCACCCGGCCTGGGCCACCCGCGCCCGCATGGAATCGGGGCAGATTCTGGCCCGGCTGAAGGAGTTGGGGGACACGTCGATCGAGCGACTGGAGGTCGTCGTCGAGCGCGCCTGACCCGGTCCTCAACGGACTCACCCGCGACCGTTCATGAGTGCCGAATTGGGGTCAGGGTCGGGTAGAATGGTGTGTTCGCATCGAAAGGCCGGAGGTCACCGTTCGGGGATTCGATACGCACCGCGAAGACCTATGTTCTGAAAGGGCGCGCCTGTGGCAGTAAAGGTGGATGAGAGACCTGGTGGGGCCGCTGCGTCGTACACCGAGAGCGACATCACCATCCTCGAAGGGCTCGAAGCGGTCCGCAAGCGGCCCGGCATGTACATCGGATCGACCGGCCCGACCGGTCTCCACCACCTGGTGTGGGAGGTCGTCGACAACTCGGTCGACGAGGCCATGGCGGGCCGCGCCACCCGGATCGACGTGACCCTGTTGCCCGACGGCGGCTGCCGGGTCACGGACGACGGTGCGGGGATCCCGGTGGGCCCCCACCCGAAGAACCCCAAGGTCTCGACGGCCGAGATCGTCCTGACCACCCTCCACGCCGGCGGCAAGTTCGGCGGCAAGGGCTACCAGGTGTCCGGGGGCCTCCACGGCGTGGGGATCTCCGTGGTCAACGCCCTCTCCTCTCGTCTGGTGCTCGAGGTGGACCGGGAGGGTCAGCACTGGGAGGCCGAGTTCGAGAAGGGCGGGAAGGTCAAGCAGAAGATCAGGGAGACCGGCCCGGCCCCCAAGGACCGGACCACGGGCGAGCCCAGGACGGGCACGACCGTCACCTTCTGGCCCGACGCCTCTGTCTTCGACGAGACGGAGTTCCGCGCGCAGACGATCGTCGAGCGCATGCAGATCATGGCCTTCTTGAACAAGGGCCTCGAGATCCGCTTCGTCGACGAGCGGACCGACCCCGTGACCAAGACGACGTACAAGTACAGCGGTGGCATCGTCGACTTCGTCAAGCACCTCAATGCCTCCAAGGAGTCGCTCTTCCGCAAGGTGGCGTCGTTCGAGCAGGCGGAAGAGGGTCAGGAAGTCGAGATCGCGCTGCAGTGGAACGCGGGGTACCACGAGTCGATCCACTCTTTCGCCAACGGCATCTCCACCATCGAGGGCGGGATGCACGTCGAAGGATTCTCCAAGTCGTTGACCAACGTGGTGAACCGCTACGCCCGCGCCCGCAACATCCTCAAGGAGAAGGAGGAGAACCTCAAGGGTGAGGACATCCGTGAGGGTCTCACGGCCATCATCTCCGTCCGCCTGCGCGACCCGCAGTTCGAGGGGCAGACCAAGTCCAAGCTGGGGAACCAGTCCATCCGGTCTCTCACCGAGCGCACGACGAACCAGAAGCTGACCGAATGGCTCGAAGAGAACCCGCGGGAAGCGAGCCAGATCGTGCAGAAGTCGATGCAGGCGGCGCGGGCCCGCCTGGCGGCGCAGGGCGCGCGCGATCTGACCCGACGCAAGTCCGCCCTCGACGGGGCGGGCCTGCCCGGCAAGTTGGCCGACTGCTCGTCGCGCGACCCGCGCGAGTCCGAACTCTTCATTGTGGAGGGCAACTCCGCCGGCGGCTCGGCCAAGGACGCCCGCAACCCGCACACCCAGGCGATCCTGCCCATCAGGGGCAAGATCCTCAACGTCGAGCGGGCGCGGATCGACAAGATGCTCAAGAACGCCGAGATCCAGGCGCTGATCTCCGCCATCGGCGCGGGGCTCGCCGAGGAGTTCGACGTCGAGAAGATCCGCTATCACAAGGTGATCCTGCTCGCCGACGCCGATGTCGACGGGAGCCACATCCGCACGTTGCTGCTCACGTTCTTCTACCGCCAGATGAAGCCGCTCGTGGAAGGTGGCTTCGTCTATGTGGCGCAGCCGCCGCTGTACTCGACGCTGGTCGGCAAGGAGAAGATCTACCTCAAGGACGACGCCGCCCGGGACGCGTTCCTGGCCGAGCACCCGGACCACAAGCACGACTTCAACCGGCTGAAGGGCCTCGGCGAGATGGACTATGCCGAGCTGCGCGACACGACGATGGACCCGGGCAAGCGGTCGCTGTTGCAGATCAACGTGGAGCAGGCGGCGACGGCGGACGAGGTCTGCTCCATCCTCATGGGTGACGACGTGGAGCTCCGGCGCCACTTCATTCAGACCAATGCCAAAGACGTCCGTTTCCTCGACATCTGAGCGGCCGGACCGGGAGTAGGGAGCACATGCCACAGTCGACACGGGGCTCGGGCCGCGGGGGAGCGGGTTCGGGCGGAGGGAGTGACGCCCCGCCGGAAAGTGACGAGCCCGTCAGTGGGTCCATCGAGCCCATCGAGATCCAAGAGGAGATGGAGCGCTCGTTCCTCGAGTACTCCATGTCGGTCATCGTCGCCCGCGCCCTGCCCGACGTGCGCGACGGGCTCAAGCCGGTGCACCGCCGGATCCTCTACTCCATGTTCGACAACGGGCAACGTCCCGACCGACCCCACAGCAAGTGCGCCAAGGTCGTGGGCGAGGTCATGGGGACGTACCACCCGCACGGTGATTCGGCGATCTACGAGGCGCTGGCCCGCATGGTCCAGGAGTTCTCGCTCCGCCACCCCCTGATCGACGGACACGGCAGCTTCGGCGGCCGGGGCCCCGACGACGGTGCGGCGGCCATGCGCTACACCGAGTGCAGGCTGGCCCCGCTCGCTCTAGAGCTGATGGCCGACATCGACGAAGAGACCGTCGACATGGTGGCCAACTACGACGGTTCGTCACAAGAGCCCGTGGTGCTGCCGGGCCGCTTCCCCAACCTTCTGGTCAACGGCTCGCAGGGCATCGCCGTGGGCATGGCGACCAACGTCCCGCCGCACAACATGGGTGAGGTCATCGACGCGGCCATCCACGTGCTGCACCACCCCGAGGCCACGCCCGACGAGCTCATGGAGTTCGTCAAAGGCCCCGACTTCCCGACGGGCGCGCAGATCCTCGGCCGGCAGGGAATTCTCGACGCCTACCGGACCGGCCGGGGCTCCATCAAGATGCGCGCCGTCGCCGAAATCGAAGAAGGGCGCAACGGCGACACCATCATCGTGACCGAGCTGCCGTACCAGACCTCCGTCGAGGTGATCGAGCAGAAGATCACCGAGTTGGTGCGGGCCGGCGATCTGGACGGCATCAGCGGGATGCGGAATGCGTCGGCCAACCAGCAGCCGAGGTTGATCATCGAGTTGAAGCGGGACGCCAACGCCAACGTGGTGTTGAACAACCTCTACAAGCAGACACCGCTGCAGACCAGCTTCGGCGTCAACATGCTGGCGCTGGTCGACGGCGTGCCCCGCACGTTGAACCTGGCCCAGGCACTCTCCCACTACATCGACCACCAGGTCGAAGTCATCCAGCGCCGTTCGGCCTTCCGCCTGGAGAAGGCGCGCAACCGGGCCCACATCGTCGAGGGGCTCTTGCGGGCCATCGACATGCTCGATCAGGTCATTGCGACCATCCGGGGGTCCGCCGACCGGCCCGAGGCCCGCACCGCGCTGATGGCGGAGCCCTTCTCGTTCACCGAGGTGCAGGCGACCCACATCCTCGACATGACGCTGGGCCGCCTGACCCGCCTGGGCCGCTCCGAGCTGGAGGCGGAGATGGAGGAGTTGCGCGCCACCATCGCCGAGCTGGAAGCGATCCTGTCGGACGACAGCAAGCTGCGCGGGGTCATCGAGACCGAGATGACGGCGATCCGCGACAAGCACAGCAACCCGCGCCGGAGCGTGATCACACACGACCCGGGCGAGATGGGCGTCGAGGACCTCATCTCCGACGAGGAGATCGTCGTGACGATGACCCGGGCCGGTTACATCAAGTCCGTGGCCGCGGCGGCCTTCCGGACCCAGGGCCGGGGCGGACGGGGTGTGCAGGGGGCCCGCTTGAAGGAGGAAGACCTGGTCAGCCAGGTGGTGCACACCTCCGCCCATGCCTACCTGTTGCTCTTCTCCAACCAGGGCAAGGTCTACCGGCTGCGCGGGCACGAGATCCCGATGAAGGACCGGACGGCTCGAGGAACGGCGGCGATCAACCTGGTGCCCCTGGCACCGAACGAGTCGATCACGGCCATCATCGCGAACGCGGGAGTTCGCGCCGGATCAGTTCCTCGTGTTCGCCACCGCGCTCGGTCAGGTGAAGAAGACGGCACTCAGCGAGTACGACAAGTCACGCCGCGAGGGCTTCATCGCCATCAATCTGCGCGACGGTGACGAACTGGTTCGGGTGGTGGCGACGTCGGGCGACGACGACCTCTTCGAGGTCACGCGCAACGGTATGACCATTCGCTTCAACGAGGAGGACGTGCGGGCGATGGGCCGCGACGCCGCCGGCGTGCGGGGCATCCGCCTGCGCGCCGGCGATGCAGTCGTGTCCCTGGACGTGGCCGCGGACGACACCGACATCCTGATCGTGACCGATGCCGGCTACGGCAAGCGCACGAAGCTGGAACGCTTCAACCGCCAGGCCCGCGGCGGCCAGGGCGTGCGCGGGATCCGGTTGACCGGCACGCGGGGCACCGTGGTCGCCGCCTTCATGGTCGCGCTGGACGAGGAGATCCTGCTCGTCTCTTCCGGTGGGGTGGTCATCCGCACCCAGGCCCGCGAGATCGCCTCGCAGGGGCGGGACGCCACCGGGGTCCGCGTCATGAACCTCGACGAAGGGCAGAGCGTCGCGGCGGTGGCACGCGTCAGTGCGGAGACCGAAGAAGGCTGAACCCGCCGACCCGGGTGGAGACGCCCGCGTCTAGAAGATACGCAGGGATGTGAACGGCCAGACGCGGACTTCGACCTTGCCGACGATCAGCGACCGGTTGATGGGTCCCCAGTACCGGCTGTCACACGAGTCGGTCCGGTTGTCGCCCATGACGAAGTAATTGTTGGCCGGCACCCGGTACGGGTGGGCCAGGTTCGAACTGTTCCCGGGTGGTCCCGCCACGGTGATCCCCTGCTCAGAAGTCGGGAGCCAGCTCTCGTTGAGGCGCTTCCCGTCGATGTAGACGTACCCACCGGAGAGGGAGACGACGTCCCCCGGGAGCCCGATCACTCTCTTGACGAGGTCGTTCACCTCAGGCCCGCCGCAGTTCTCGGTCGGTGGCCGGGAGAAGACCACGATGTCGCCCCGGTCGACGCTGTGGAGGTGGTAGCTCAGCTTGTTGACCAGGATGCGGTCGCCGACCTGCAGCGTCGGCTCCATCGATCCCGAAGGAATGAAGAAGGTCTGCACGACGAACGTCCGCAGCAGGATGGCCACCAGGACGGCGACCACCACGACGATGACCGCCTCTTTGATCCAACGCGTCGGGTGGGTGTTCGCCGGGGGAGCCGGGGGGGCGGAATCGACCCCGGGGAGCCCGCCCAGAGGTGGCTCGTCGACAGCGACCACCGGCTCGTTGTCTTCGGGCGTCACCGGACGCAGGTTAGACGGCGGCGCGGGGTGTCGGGGCTCAGGCCGGGGCCGGGATCACCGACGCCGTGTCGCGGCCGGACCGCAGCAACGTCCCCGGCAACGCGCCGGTCGGTTCGCCGTTCCGAATGGTCTCGACCCCGTTGACCAGGACGCGCACGACCCCGTGCGAGCCGGCGTAGAGCCGTGGGGTATCGCCGGGCAGGTCGTGCACGAGCCGAGCCGGCTCGGAGGCGACCGTCTCGGGGTCGAAGACGAAAAGGTCGGCGACGTAGCCCTCGCGGATCAGGCCGCGGTCGCGCAGACCGAACAACTGGGCGGGCTGCGCCGTCAACATGTGCACGGCCTTCTCCACCGGAACCAACTTGCGGCCGCGCAGGCAGTCGCCGAGAAAGGCGGTCGGATAGCTCGAGCCGCACATGCGATCGAGATGCGCACCGGCATCGGACCCCCCGACCATGGCGCGCGGATCGCTCCAGATCTCCGCACGCATCCCCCAGGTGGCCTCTTCCCCGTCGTCGGTGTTGGGCCACAGGACGGTGCGCAGGTCGTCGGCCAGCACGATGTCGAGGAGGGTGTCGAAGGGAGCCGTGCCCCGCTCGGCGGCGATGTCGGCCACGGTGCGGAATGCGCAGCCCTCATTGGCCGGCGCGTAGGTGTCCCCGATTACGTAGGTGCCCCAGCGGGCGAGCCCGCGGAAGACCCCCGCCTCCTTGCTGTGGGCCCGCTCGTCGAGCAGGGTGCGGACGGCGGGGTCGGCCAACTGGCGCATCCGCTCCGCCTCGGGCAGTCCCATGACGTCGCCCCACCCCGGAATGAGGAAGAGCGCACAGTGCGTGCGGAAGCTCATGTTCATCGGGACGAGCGTCGGCATGGTGAGGGCGACGATTTGCCCGCCCGCGGCGGCCGCGGCCGACGAAGCGGACAGCTGATGTTCGATCCGGTCGGCGGAACGGGCGTCAACCGTCAGGACGTTCCAATTGAGGGGCCGGCGGGCGGTGACGCTCATGGTGGTCATGAGGTCGACTTCTTCGGGCGTGAACGAGTCCAGGCATCCGTTGGTGATGTACTCGAGCGTGGTCCCCTCGTGGGCCGCCACCTCCTCGCAGAAGGCGAGCATCTCGCGGCGATCGGCGTAGCGTGAGGTGATCGGACGACCGTCGCCGTCCGAGTGGGTGCGGGACTGAGAGGACGAGAAGCCCAACCCTCCGGCCTCGAGGGACTCGGCGAGCAACGCTCGCATGGCAGCGATCTCGTCGTCGGACGCCACCTCTTCGCCACGGTCGGCGCCCATGACCTTGCGCCGCAGGGCGCAGTGCCCCACCAGGAAGCCGGCGTTGACCCCGAGCCGGCCGTCCAGGGTGTCGAGGTACTCTCCGAAGGTCGACCAATTCCAGGGCACTCCGTTCTCCAGCGCGGCGAGGGGCATCCCCTCGACCTTGGCCATCATCTGACGGATGTAGTCCGCGTCGTCGGCGTTGATGGGAGCGAGGGTGAAGCCGCAGTTGCCCCCGATGACGGTGGTCACCCCGTGGACGTTGGAAGGGGAGGCCAACGGGTCCCAGAAGAGCTGGGCGTCGTAGTGCGTGTGCGGGTCGACCACACCGGGCATGACACTGAGCCCTCCGGCGTCGAACTCCGTCGTCGCCGCTTCGTCGATCTGGCCCAGGGCGACGATCCTGCCGTCCCGGATCCCGACGTCGGCCAGGCGCCCGGGCTCCCCGGACCCGTCGATGACCGTGCCGGATCGGATGACGTAGTCGAACATGGAACCTCCGCGGGGCGGGCGCAGCACGGCAGGCGCCGGGCGCCGCAATCTGACGACCCGTCAGCTTACAGGGGCACGCGGCCGTGGCCCGTGGGGACGCTCAGGCCGGTTGTTCCCGGGCCGAAGGAGCGTCCTCCTGGTACTGGCGGATCATGGCCACCCGGATCTGCCGGAGGCGGACCTCCACGGCTTGCTGTCGAGACGTGAGGCTGCCGAGCTGCTCCTCCACCAGGGCGAGGACGCGGGCAACGTCAGCGGGTGAGGCCAGATCGACAGCGGCCATCTCGTGGTGGGCCGAGAGCAACTGGTCCGCCCGGTCGAAGACGGCCAGATCGAACGCCATATCCCACTCGTCCCACTCGTCGCCGGCCCGGTCGGCGGCCTCGGTGAACGCTTCCGGAGAGGCCAGGACGCGCGGGAGGTAATCGACCACGCTCTCGTCGGCGACCGCCTCGCCGGTGATGCGGTGCCGCAGGATGGCCACGTCGCCGGCGAGGATCGCCCGGGCGTACGTCAGCAACTCCAAGATGGACGTCAGAGCATCCCGCCAGGTCGTGATGGGTCCACCGCGGCCCAGAAGCTCGACGTCGGCCGACGTCTCGAGCAGCCGGTCGATGTCGACCAGGAGGATCGGGCGGTCCGGCAGCGAGAGCCCCCAAGTATGGGGGCCGTGTCCACCCTGCGCGTGCGCATGAACTGACGGCACCGGGTCTCACTCCCCTCTCCACGATGTGGGGCTCCGCGAGCCGACCCTCGTACGGCCTCCATTTAACACGAAAGTGGAGGTCATGGGGTCAGAAACGGCTGAGGAGGCACAATCCCTCGTAAGCAGGCACGACGTGGCCCGTCCGGTTCTGGCAACCCCCTTGTGGATGACCATTTCCTTCCTGGGGAACCCCGGTGTGCGTCAAGTCTTCCCCAAGTCATCCACAGCCTGTGCCCGAGTCGTCCCCACCTCTGTCCTTTCGCGTCGTGACGCCACGTGCTTTGCTCTGTTCGTGCCTGCCGCCCGACGATGTGACCCCTTGGGGCCTCCCTGGTGCTGAATCTCCAGCCGTCGTCCGAGGGGGTCCTTCCGGGGCAGCTCCTGGAGCGGGCCATCCGGGCCGGCTACATCGATGCCGGGCGGTTCAACATCCCGGAGGCCAACGTGCAGCCCGCCAGCCTCGACCTGCGCCTCGGAGAACGCGCCCTGCGCATCCGCTGCAGCTTCCTGCCGGGGACCGATTCGGTCGAGCGCAAGCTCAAGGACTACATCCTCGACGAGATCGATCTCCGTGGGGATGGCGCCATGCTCGAGGCGCGGTGTCCGTACCTCATTGAGCTGAAAGAGCGGTTGGACCTCCCGGCCGGGTTGCGCGGCAAGGCCAACCCCAAGAGCTCCACCGGCCGCATTGATGTCTTCACCAGAGTCATCACCGACAACAGCGACCGGTTCGACGAGGTGGCGCCGGGCTATCGGGGCCCTCTCTACCTGGAGGTCGTGCCGCTCTCGTTCGCCGTCCGTGTCCGGGAGGACCTGACCCTGAACCAGCTGCGGCTGTCCATCGGCCGTCCGTGGCTCAGCGATGACGAGGTCCGGCTGACACACCTGGAGGAGCCGATCCTCTACAAGGCAGGCGCACCGGTCCCGGTCGAGGACCTCGTCCTCTCGAACGGCCTCTTCCTTGGCCTCGATCTGCGGGGCGACGAGCGCGGGCAGGTCGGGCACAGCACCCGCGACAGCGCGCCGTTGCTCGACCTGACGTCGAGCGGAGAAGTCGACCCGATGCCGTTCTGGGACCCCGTTTTCCGGGAGGACGGGGATCGCCTGGTGCTGTCCCCCAAGCGCTTCTACCTCCTCATGTCGAACGAGGCGGTGAGCATCCCGCCCAACCTGGCGGCCGAGATGACAGCGTACGACCCCACCAGCGGAGAGCTGCGCACCCACTACGCCGGCTTCTTCGACCCGGGTTTCGGGTTCGATCCTTCTGGGGGCTTCCGTGGTTCGCGCGCGGCGCTCGAGGTGCGCGCACACGACGTGCCGTTCATGGTCGAGAACGGCCAAGCCGTGTGCAAGCTGACCTTCGAGCGCATGCTCGAAGAGCCCACTGCGCTATACGGGAGCGGCATCGGGTCCTCCTACCAGCAACAAGAAGAGACGCTGAGCCGGTACTTCCGCCGTTCACGGGGGTAGCTGAATCACAACAAAGCGGTTCGTGCGCCAGGCGCGCCGCGGCTGTTCGGTTCCACCAAAGCCACGGGTGTCCCAGCCGATATCCACTGCGCTCGGGCTCCGGCGCGCACCATCTGGTGTCTTTGCAGAGCCTGTGCAATCACAATTAATTACTGGAGACACATGGGTGGGCGAGGTTTTCCGTTTCGCCGGGTATGAGCGATGCAGCGGCTCAGAGCGGGTGTGTTTCCAACACAAAAGGAGCAAGACCTTGAGGCGGAATCGATTGACGGCCCTGGCGGGCGTGATGTGCGGGCTTGTCCTGGCGGCTGGTGCCATTGCGGGCGTGACGCCCGCGGGCGCCTCGTCGTCAGCGAACAGCGTGCAGACGACGGTGCAAGACGTGCAGAACGCGACCGCGGCGGCGGTCGCGCAGGCCACCGGGACGGCGGCGCCGACCGCCACGCCGGCGCCGACCGCGACGCCAGCGGCAAGCACGCCGGCCGCGGCGCCGGCCGCGGATCCGCTGGCGCCGTTGACGTCCTTGCCGGTCTCCATTTCCATCCCGATCACGGCGCTGGCGAACGAGATCGGCAGCACGCTCCTTCCGGGACAGGACTCGACCAGCGGGACCAACACCACGGTGCAGTCATCGCCGCTGGTCAACCTGAACGCGCCGGTCAACGCCTGCTCACTCTCGGTCGGCTTGTTGGCCGACGCCGGCAGCAGCTGTTCGACGACGTCCGTCGGACTGAACCAGATGGGGGCCATCGGGAACGTCAGCGTCCCGATCACGGCGCAGGACAATGCCATCGGGCTTCTCGGCCAGGCCGCCTCGGCGCTCGGGCTGACCAGCGGGCAGTCCCCGGCGTCGACGAATCAGAACGGCGCCATCAACGCCAACGTGCCAGTGAGCATCTGCGCGGTCAACGTGGGGCTCGTCGGGAACACGTCGAGCGACTGCAACACGACCGGCACGAACGGGCCGGTGACCCAGACGGGTGTTGTTGATGCCGACGTGCCCGTCACCGTGTGCGACGTGATAGCGGAAATCGACGGCAACAGCACGGCGAACTGCCCGCAAGAGCCCGGTACGGTCAACCAGCAGGGCCAGCTGGCCGACGTCTTCGCCCCTGCCACTCTCTGCGGTGTGATTGTCGAGGTCGACGGTTCGGCCAACGGGATGTGCATGCCGGACGCAGGGTTCCCACTGGTCAACGACCTGCCGACCAACGATGTCAGCCAAAGCGCGCCGATTGACGGCGTCATCCCGGTCAACGCATGCAGCGTCGTCGTCGCCGTGGCGGGCTCGGCGAGCAACTCCTGCGAGCCGTCACACCTGGCCACCACTCCGACGGGGTCCGTCCCGGTCAACGTGCCCGTGACGATCTGCGCCGTCACCGCCGCTCTCGACGGCAACGCCAGCGGGACATGCACCGGTGCCGGGTCGACCAGTATCCCGATCGGCACGCCGGGCAGTCCCGGGACGGGCGTGACGTTGCCGGTCACCGTGTGTGGCATCGAGGCGGCACTCGGGGGCAGCGCGAATGCCGCGTGCCCCGAGCCGACGGTGTCCACGTCGCCCTCGGGCTCGGGCTCGGGTTCTGGTTCTGCTTCTGGTTCTGGCTCGTCTCCCTCCACGTCGACCACGGTCCCGGTGACGCTGGCCGCGACGAGCCCGGCACCGGCCAGCGCCTCATCGACCTCCTCTGGCGCCACGCCGCTTGCCTCGACGGGCGCGCCGCTCCTGCTCGAGGTGCTCATCGGGGCGGGGGCCGTGCTGATGGGGCTGACGATCAAGCGCCTCGGACGTCGTGGGGCGGGCCGGACGGTGTAGCCGAACAGCGCCAACTCTGTGAGGAGGTGGGGTGCGCCGCCACGAGCGGCGCCGGCGAGGACACAGCACATGGAGGAAGGAGGGGTCCATGTCAGAACAGCAAGAGGTCGAAGACGGCACGAGCCTCGAGGAGGTTTTCAACTCACGGGAATTCGGGCGAGCATCCGGGACGGCTGGAGCCCGATCTCGGGGTGTGGCCGGGATCGCGGGTGTTGAGGAGATCATCGTCACGGAGGAGTTCGATGTCGCGACGCGCTTTGCCGCGCCCGTGCTCCAGGGCGTCGCCGGGGTCGGGCTGAACGATCCGCCATTCGAGGACGTGCTCCATTCCGCGCGGGATGGGCGGCCTCTGACGCTGGTGTCACCGCTGCCAACGGGCGATCCGGTCGGAGTGGCGATGCCAGCCGAGAATGCTGGCGTCGCTCCGATCGACGGACGGCCCCGGGAGCGCAACCGGTACCGGGCGGTCGCTGCCGTCTCCGGTATCGCGGCGGCGGCACTGGTGGTGGCCGGCGTCACGTCCGGGACCGTGCAGCGACGGCCATCGCAAGTCTCCGCCCAAGGCCCGCGCCGCGCCGCACTGCCGCTGGGGTCGGGCTCTTTCTCCCGCGCTGGCATCGCACTGCCCGGCGCGCCAACGCCGACGGCGACACTGAGCGCCGCAATCGGGGACGGTTCCGGGTCCTCCGCCCTCGACAGCGATTCGCCGCTCCGTCCGGGCAACGCCTCCGGCGGGCAGGTGACGATCAGCGGGCCCCCGGCGACGAGCGGGTCACCGCTTCCCTCGCCGACGATGCCCGCGGGCGGGGCCCCGACGGGCGTGAGCGGCGCACCCGGCTCCCCACAGCCACCTCCTTCGGCGGGCGGCAGCCCCCTGACGCCGGTGACGACCGCCGTGGGGACCACCGTGACGGCGGTCGGGACGTCGGTGACCGCGGCGGCCGACCAACTTGGCAGCTCGATCCCGTCGACCGCACCGGCCGCCAGCGCGGTGGGCGTTGTCATGAGCGGCATCGGCCAGACGGTCGCTTCGACAATGGGATGACAACGGAACGGCCCGGCGACGCATCGGCTTTGCCGTCGGTCATGTCACTCCCGGACGTCCGACGCGGGCTCGCCTCGGGGTGGTAAACGCCGGTTTGGAAAGCGTGTTCGACAAGGCACTGACAACAGCACAAAACGCCGCGAGATTGGTGCGCAACGCGCCGAGAGAACTTTGGTTTCCAAAGTGCCGACAACGGTTCGAACCAATTAGCGACAGTTTCCAGATTCGCGGTTCTCACGCGCACCCAGGAGTTATATGGTGGAAGTTGAGGGACGTCTGAGTCTCGGAGCTGGGAATCCGAGCGGCACGCGCAGTGCCGACGGACGAGTTGCGGAGGATGATGAGGGGGTCGGAGCCCGAATGGGCTAATGCTGGCGATCACGCCAGCTTGGAGGAGGTTTTCACCTCGCGTTCGTTCGGGCACCCGCTGCCCGAGGTTCCCACTCGCGCCATCGCGTCGGCGGCGATCGCCACACCCACGCTGTACCTCGTCCGCAACCGCTTCATCGCAGCGGCCGCCGTTGCCGCAGCCGCCCTGTCGGTCGTGGCCGGCTTGAGCATCGGCTCGGGCCCGATGGCGCCGTCTGAGCTCTCCGCTCATTCCGCGGGCCCAACCTTTCCTGACTTCGGCACGACCCCGACCACCGTGGCTCCGAGCCCCGCGGGCAGCGCACCATCGGTCCCTGCGAGCCCGGGCAGCTCTGGAGCAGGTGGTCAACCCAGCGGCGCGTCACTGGCCTCGAGCGGGCAGACGCCGGCGGCGCCGGTGAACGTCCTTCTGGTCAGTAGTCCACCACCTCAGGGCGGTGGCGCGACGCTCACAGCCTCCCCGGCCCCGGTCGGGACTGGCCTGACGACACCCACCTCGACGACCACCACCACCACGACCACGACGACGACCACCACCACGACCACGACGACCATTCCAGTTTCATCGACGTCGGGCGGTGCCGTCGGCAATGGACACGGGAACGGCAACGGCAACGGCAACGGACACGGCAACGGCGAGGGCAACAGCAACGGCAACGGACACGACGGCAACGGGAACGGACACGACGGCAACGGGAACGGCAACGGACACGGCAACGGCTAGGACAAGGACAGTGCCCTGAACGATCGGCGGCGGCGGTACCCGATCGGGTGAAGGTGGGACCCAGGCGTTTGCACCCACGGCGCCGGCTGGTAAGCATGCGGATGTCGGCGATGTCGCGTCCCGGCACGAGCGAGGTCAGCCATGAACTACACGAATCTTGGAACGTCCGGACTGCGGGTCTCGAGGATCTGCCTCGGCATGATGGGTTTCGGCAACGGCAGTGACCGACCCTGGGTGATCGACGAAGACGCGGCCGAGCCCATCGTGCGGTCCGCGGTCGACGGCGGCGTCACCTTCTTCGACACGGCGGACGCCTACTCGGGCGGCGCCAGCGAGGTGGCGACGGGGAGGCTGGTCCCGAAGTTCCTGACCCGGGATGAAGCCGTCATCGCCACCAAGGTGTTCATGCCGGTCAGCCCCGGCGAGAACGGCGGCGGCCTCGGGCGCAAGCACATCCTCTCGGGCATCGACGCATCCCTCAAGCGCCTCAAGATGGACTACGTGGACCTGTACCAGATCCACCGTTGGGACCCTCGCACGCCCATCGAAGAGACGATGGAAGCGCTCCACGACGTCGTGCGTGCCGGCAAGGCGCGCTACATCGGGGCCAGCAGCATGTTCTCCTGGCAGTTCGCCAAAGCGCAGTACACCGCGGAGGCACACGGCTGGACGAAGTTCGTGTCCATGCAGAACCACTACAACCTCATCTACCGCGAGGAGGAGCGCGAGATGATCCCCCTCTGCCTCGACCAGGGCGTCGGGTGCATCCCGTGGAGCCCCTTGGCGAGGGGGATGCTGGCGGGGAACCGGACCCGTGACGGCGGCCGCCACACCACCCGTTCGAGCACCGACACCTTCACCGACTACCTCTACGACCAGCCGACCGACTTCGACGTCGTCGATGCCGTCGGCGAGGTGGCCGCGGCCCGCGACGTGCCGCCGGCCGAGGTCGGGCTGGCCTGGCTGCTGGCCAAGCCGGGTGTGACCGCGCCGATCGTCGGATCGACCAAGAAGAGGCACCTCAAGGACGCACTCGCCGCCGAGGCGCTGACCTTGTCGGACGACGAGTTGGCCGCGCTCGAGAAGCCGTACGTCCCCCACCCCGTCCTGGGCCACTTCTAAAGCATGCGCGGAGATTCGCGGACCGCCCTTCTCGGGCGTCCGGCTCAGAGTGGCGACGCCAGCACCGAGTCGGTTCCTGCTTCTTTGCCCACGCTGAGGCGGGCCGTTGCGAGAGCAGTTTCGCCACCAGGGATCTGGTAGCCAGCGCCGCTCTCTCCACAGGCATTGTCGACCCGGCCCCCTGCTTGGGGGTCCGGGGCCTGAGATGCCAAGACACGCTCGGCGTTCGCCCAGGCGGCGAGGTTGATGGCCGCATTGAGGTCCCGGTCCGCGACCAACCCGCAGGTGGCACAGATGAAGGTCCGGTCCCTGAGCGCCATGTCGCACCAGTGCCACCCACAGGCCGAGCAGGTCTTCGTCGAAGGGTAGAACCTCGGCGCCACGCAGAGGTCGCTTCCGTACCAGTCGGCCTTGTAGGTGACCATCTCCGCGAAGCGCCCCCACGAGGCATCGGCGATGGGCCGGGCCAGATGAGCGTTGCGGACCAGGTTGGCCACGGCCAGGTCCTCGAGGCACAGCGCGTCGTGGGTCTTGACGAGCGCACTCGAGAGCCGGTGACAGAAGTCGCGGCGTTGGTCGGCCACCTGGGCGTGGATCAGCTGGAGTCGTACACGGGCTTTTCTCCTGTTCTGCGAGCCGGGTTGGCGGCGCGAGAGCGTCCTCGAAGCCCGGCGCAGCGATCTAAGCGAGCGCTCAAGAGGCCGCGGGGCGCTCACCTTGGCCACCTCTTTACCCTCCGCGGTGGCCGCGACGACGTAGGAACGCAGCCCCCGGTCGATGCCGACGAAGCCCTCGGGGCTACGCCCTGGTCCGTGGCACCGTCCCGGGTGCAAGTCAGGGGCTTCGACGCTGATGGTGATCACGAAGCGCCCCCGGTGTTCCGTGGCGGTGGCCGCACAGATCCGGGCCCGGGGCGACCCGGAGGCGTCGCGGCGCGAGAGACGCCGCAGCGCCCGGGTGTCCTCTCGCAGCGCCACGATGCCGATGAAGGGCAAGGTGACCGAACGCGGCCCGGCCTCGCCGAGGCGGATCGACGGGGTTCCAGCGGGCGAGACCTTGTTGCGCAGACGGAAGGTCCCCGGCGCCTGCCCCTTCTTCTTGGGCCGCGGAAAGCCGACCCGGGCCCCCTTGCGCTCGCCTTTCTTGGAGGCCGAGAAGGCGGCCAGCGCCCGGCCGAGGTCGACGGCCGCCTCCTCGAAGACCTGGGCGCAGACTTCTCCGCGCCACGAGAGCCCGACGTCGACCAGCTCGGCGCCGCCCCTGGGCGTCGACTGCGAAGCGCCGGCCCGCCGCCTCGGTCTTCTTCCAGGCGTTGAACCAGTTGATGAGCGAATAGCCACTCCAGGGCACCGGGGTCTCCGGGTCGATGCGCTTGGCCGCCAGGGCCGCGACAACGGCCCTGCGGCACTCGTTGTAGGCGAAGCGACGCGCCCCCATATTGCGGCGGAACGCCGCGGCGACCTCGGCATCAGGATCTGCGGTGAAGCGAAAGGTGGTCATGCGGGCCACGGCTCCGACGGTACGGATCAGGTGTGACAGCGCCCGGAGGGCCCTCTTCCCAGAGGGCCCTCTTAGGGATCGGGCACGGGTGGTCCACTAGGGTCGCCCGCGGGTAGAGCCAAGCAGCAGAGATCGGAGGTCGCATGCGGGTCGCTCTCACGGTGGCCGACTTCCTCAACCGGGCCGCCCTGGTCTACGGGCATCGCGTCGCGGTGGTGGACGAGCCTTCGGTGCCGGGCTCGTACGGGGCACTCACCTACCGGGAACTCGAGGCGCGGGCCCGGGGGATGGCTCTGGCACTGGACGACCTCGGCGTCGACCACGGCGAACGGGTCGCCATCGTCAGCCCGAACTCGGGGCGGTTCCTGACCGCCTACTTCGGGGTGAGCGGTTATGGCCGCGCCCTGGTGCCGATCAATTTCCGGCTGACATCCGACGAGATCGCCTACGTGGTCGAGCACTCCGGGGCGTCAGTCCTCCTGTACGACCCTGAACTCGCCGCCGAGGTGGACCCCATCAAGGTGGCACACCGGTTCTGCCTGGACGGAGTCGACGATGCCGACCTGTTCGCCCCGGCGGCATCGGATGCTGCGCCGCGGGCCTGGGAACCCGAGGAGGACGCGGCCTGCTCCGTGAACTACACCTCGGGGACCACGGCGCGGCCGAAGGGCGTGCAGCTCACGCAGCGCAACTGCTGGCTCAACGCGGCCACCTTCGGGTGGCACACCGGGGTCAGTGACCGCGACGTGCTCCTGCACACCTTGCCCATGTTCCACTGCAACGGTTGGGGCATGCCGTACGCGGTCACCGGCATGGGCGGCATGCATGTCGTGCTGCGCAAGGTCGACGGTGAGGACATCCTGTCGCGGATCGAGGAACACGGAGTGACACTCCTGTGCGGCGCACCAGCCGTCGTCGCCGCCATCCTCGGCGCGGCGGAGGCCCGTGCGGCCGGGGGCCGGACCATACCCGGACGCGGCACTGTACGGATCGTCGTCGCCGGTGCGCCGCCCCCCTCGAAGACCATCGAACGGGTGGAATCCGAGCTCGGATGGGAGTTCATTCAGATCTACGGGCTCACCGAGACGACGCCGCTCCTCACCATCAACCGGGCCCCAGCGGAGTGGGACGACCTGGACGCCGCGGCGCGGTCGCACCTGCTGGCTCGCGCCGGCACCCCTGCGCTCGGCGTGCAGATCAGTGTCGACGAAGAGGGCGAGGTGCTGGCCCGCTCCAATCACGTGTTCGCCGGGTACTGGGAGCAGCCGGCAGAGACGGAGGCCGCGCTCGCCGGGGGGTGGTTCCACACCGGTGACGGGGGACTGCTCGACGACGCCCACCTGGTGATCTCGGACCGCAAGAAGGATGTCATCATCACCGGGGGCGAGAACGTGTCGTCCATCGAGGTCGAGGATTGCCTGTACCAGCACGCGGCGGTGGCCGAGGTGGCGGTGATCGGCGTCCCGGACGAGAAGTGGGGGGAGACGATCAAGGCGCTGGTGGTCGTGCGCGACGGATCCACGGCCACCGAGTCCGAGCTCATCGCGCATTGCCGCGAACGGCTGGCGCACTTCAAGGCACCCACCAGCGTCGAGCTCCGCCCCGCGCTCGACCGCACGGCGACGGGGAAGTTGCAGAAGTACAAGCTGCGTCAGCCCTACTGGGAGGGCCGGGAGAAGCTCGTCAACTAGGGGGAGAACCCGCCCCGAGCGCTCCTCCATGACAAGGTGGCCCCGCCGGTCGAACGCGGCGGCCACCTCGCCGGCGATCAGTCGGCGGAGCGGGTTCCCGACGATCGTGCGCCGCCACCCGGTGTCGAGCCGGCTCGGCTCGCCGCAGAGAAGCTGCGCGATGTCGGCCCGCGTGGCCAGCAGGCCCTGGTCGAAGTCGAGGTCGTCGGCGATCTGGCGCACGACACCCGAGCACACCGCGACCGCCGCCGGCGGGGCGGGTGCATCCCTCCCCTCCGAGGGCATGCGGATCTGCTCCGGTGGGAGGGCGACGCCACGTTCGACGGCGCGGAGGATCTCGGCGGCCCGGCCCTGGGCCAAGTGGCGGCCGTCGACGCCGCGGGTGCCGCGGAGCTCGTCTCCGTTGCGGGGCGGCCGCTGCGTGATCGCCATCAGCCCGAGGTCGGACAACACCATGCGGCGGGGACGGTTGGTCTCGGCGGCCGTGCGCTCTCGCCACGCCGCCACCTCCTGCGCGACAGCCCGTGAGCGGCGCGACATGCCCCGGACGTCACCCAGCTTCCACCAGGCCTCCTCGGGCACGCGGGCCGGCGTGCGGTCGCCGAGCACCTGATCGCACTCATTGAGGGCCCACTCCAGGCGGCCCAGTGCGCGGAGACGGTCGGTGAGCACGTTCCGCAGCTCCAGCAGATGGGCGACGTCGTTGAGTGCGTAGGAGATCTGGCGATCCGACATCGGCCGGACGAGCCAGTCCGAGAGCCGGTCAGCCTTGGGCAGCGAGACCCCGAGCATCTGGTCCACGAGGCGTGACAGGGACGGGGTGGAGAGGCCAAGGAATCCGGCGACGATCTGGGTGTCGAACACGGTGGTGGGAATGGCGCCGCAGGCCGCCATCAGCACATCGAGGTCCTGGGACGCCGCGTGGGCCACGGCCACACCGGGCCCGTCGAACACCCCGGCCAGAGGCGCGGGGTCGACGGCCAGCGGGTCGACCAGCGCCATCTTGTCGGCCCAGGCGATCTGGATCAGGGCCAGGTCGGGCACGTACGTGCGCTCGGTGTGGAACTCGGTGTCGAAACCGTAGAAGTCTTCCGCCGCGACCTCCGCCACGAGGGCTTCGAGTCCCTCGGTGTCGACCACGATGGTCGCCGGTGCGGTCACCGTCGCGCCACCGGACCCGACCTCGGGTCAGGTGCGCTCGTCATCACGGCTGGAGAGGATGGCTCGATGGTCCCGACTCGTTGCGCACTCGATCGTTTCTGGGCGGCCCGCCCAGTGGCAGGGAGGACCACCGCGGTCGGACGTGCAGTCCCGGTGGCCTGCCACTCAGGTTAGCGCAGATGCCGAGCGGGCCGGACCCGATACCGGCAATTGCCCCTGGTCACAGCCGTTTCGGGACGCTCCAGCAGGAGTGTCGCCAGCGTGCCCTTTCGGGTCGGATTGGGTACACTTGGAAGCACGTCGCATTTGCAGATCCAGTCGGCTCACCACACGTTTGGAGCCCATCTCATGACTTCCGGCTCTGTTTCGCCCTGCGACATTCAGATAAGAGTGGAAAGTCTGTACCGGAGGGGGACAGCGTGAAGAAGGCCAAGAAGAAACTTGGCGACGACTATGCCGAGACGGCGAACCCGCCCGGCGCTTCCGCGCGACGCGGCCAGTCGGGAAGGCTCCGGAGCCCCGACCGGCGAGACGCCGAAGAGCGTCGAGTCGATGCTGCAGGAGTTCAGCTCCGGTGGCGCGCGACACCCCGGTGAGCGGCGGACCGCCCCGGGGCAAATACGACCAGCTGTGGCAGCTCTCCATGGCCGATCCCCACACGGGCCTGGCCAACCAGCTCCTGCTGCTCGATCGCCTGACCCAGGCCCTGGCCCGCCGGCGGCGCCACGGCGGCGAGGTGGTCGTGTGCCACATTGACCTGGACAACCTCGGCGAGATCAACCTGGACCTCGGCTACACCACGGGGAACACCGTGCTGTGTGAGATGTCCCGTCGTCTCACCTCGATTCTGCGAGCGGAGGACACGGTCGCCCGGGTGGGCGGGAGCGAGCTCGTCGTGGTCCTGGCCGTCACCGACGAGCACGTGGTGGGTCCCCTGATGCGCCGGCTGCAGCACACCCTCGACGAGCCGGTCACGGTGGGCGGCCAGGGCATCCGCCTGCATGCCTCCCTGGGGGTCGCGGTGGCCGAGGACTCCGAGTCGGCCGAGGACCTGCTGGCGAGGGCCGACCGCTCCACCCGGGTCAGCCGGCGCTGATCCGCCCCGTCGGCCCCGCGGAGGTCGTGGCACGCACGATAGGGCGTATCGGCTCTACAGGAAACAGGAGTATCGGCTCTATTGGTCGAACCCAATTCCGGCAAAATTATGAGTGATGTCCATGTACAGCGAATTGCTCTCCGGACTGTGTGCAGAGGTAGACCCGCTGCCGTTGCCGGTTTCACGGGAAGAGCTGGTCGTGATCCTGCTGCAATGCCGCCGCCGCATGTCCGGGCACGACGGGGAGCACCACATCATGGCTGAGGACCTGGCGCTCGAGCTCGACCACGACCGGATGTTGCTTCGCCTCTGCACCGCCATGGGCATCGAGTCCGAACCCAGCCGATTCGGCAATCCCTTGGCCGAGCGAGAGCGGTTGGAGGACCAGCTCCGGGCCGTCGGGGTGGATTTCCGGACCCTCGACGACCACCGGCGGGTCAAGGTCGCCTAGCAGGCCATCGCGGCCCGGGTGCTCAGTTCCTCGGGTTGAAGGTCTTTCGCTCAGCGAGCACCGCGGCGTAGACGGCGGCCTCGGTGCGGCGGCGCATCCCCAGCTTCGAGAGAAGGCTCGACACGTAGTTCTTGACGGTCGCCTCGGCGAGGAACAGCTGCTCGGCGATCTGGCGGTTCGACTGTCCCTGGGCGATGAGCTCGAGGACCTTGCGCTCCTGTGGCGTCAACACGGTGAGGCGTGACTCGGCCTCCTGGTCCTTGCGGAGGCGGTCGAACAGCTCCTGGGTCAGCGCCGGATCGAGGAGGGACATGCCCTGGCTCACCCTCCGGATGTCGCCCAGGAGGTCATCTCCGCCCACCTCCTTCAGGACGTAGCCCGAGGCGCCGGCCATGATCGACGAGAACAGGGCGTCGTCGTCCGAGTACGAGGTCAGCATGAGGCACCTGACCTGGGGTGCGGCCGACTGGATCTCCCGGCACACCTCGATCCCGTTGCCATCGGGCAGGCGCACGTCGAGGATGGCCACGTCCGGCACCAACTCGCGGATTTGCTGGAGTCCTTGCTCAGCGGTCCCCGCCTCGCCGACGACCTCCATGTCGTCCTCGGCTTCGAGCAGCGTGCGCAAGCCCGTCCGCACCAGTTCGTGATCATCGAGGAGGAACACCCGAATCGACATTTTCCCAATATTGCCATGCCCCCGACGGCCTTCGGCCATCAGAGGCGTCGCGCCGCCTCGCTGCGTCCCGGTCGGCCACCTGACGTTCGTCCCCCTCTATCCTGCTTGCCGTGCAGCCCTTCGACCGGATCGACGATCCCGCCAAGCTGCGCCGTCTGGTGCAGGCCATCCTCATCCTCGATGCCGAGCTGAACCTGCCGGTGGTGCTCCGGCGGATCATTGAGGAGGCCCGGGACCTGGTGGACGCCCAGTACGGGGCCCTGGGGGTCCTCACCGAGGACGGGCGGGCACTCGACCAGTTCCTGACCGTCGGGCTGAGCCACGACGAGGAGCGGGCCATCGGCGCCCGCCCGACCGGGCGGGGTGTGCTCGGCACGCTGATTGCCGAGGACAAGCCGCTTCGCCTGGCCAACCTCGCGGCCAGCCCGGAGAGTTTCGGATTCCCGGCGCGGCATCCCGGCATGACGTCCTTCCTGGGCGTCCCGGTCCGAGTGCACGGCGAGGTCTACGGGATCCTGTACCTGACCAACAAGAAGACGGCGGCGGAGTTCTCCGAAGATGATGAGGAGCTGGTGCTGGCCTTGGCGATGGCGGCGGGCATTGCGATCGAGAATGCCCGCCTGCACGGCCTCGTGCGCGACCGGGCGCTCACGGAGGATCGGGACCGGATCGCTCGCGACCTGCACGACTCGGTGATCCAGCGCCTCTTCGCCATCGGGCTGTCGCTGCAGGGAACGGCGCCGCCTGGTCGAACGGCCGGAGGCCGTCATGCGCATCGGAGAGGCGATCGACAAGCTCGACGAGACCATTCGTCAGTTGCGCAAGGCGATCTTCGACATCGAGCTCACCATCAACAAAGAGGGTCTCCATCCGAAAGTCCTCGACCTCGTCCACGAACTGCGTCCCGTGCTCGGCCTTCTCCCGCAGGTCTCCTTCAGTGGCCCCGTCGACACCGTCGTCAGCGACCCGCTGACCGAGGAGGTGCTCGCCGTCCTCCGGGAGGCTCTGACCAACGTGGGCAAGCATGCCCGCGCTTCCCAGGTGGTCATCACGATCGCCGCCGGTGACGAACTGCGCCTTGTCGTGGCCGACGACGGGGACGGGATCGGCGACGCCGCAGCGGCGGGGCTCGGTCTGAAGAACCTCCGCCAGCGGGCCGAACGCCTCGGCGGAGGCGTCGAGCTCGGCACCTCCCGCGAGGGGGGTACCCGGCTCACCTGGCACGTCCCGCTCGAGGTGGGCGCCTGACCGTGGGCTGAACGAAAAGGACGCCAACCGGCTCGAGGCCACCGCTCTGCGTGACGCGGGCGTTGCGATGCGCGTCGGGCGCCCGCACTCGCGCGCGTGAGGGCGACGAGTCCGACGGGTCGGTCAGCACTCGGGGTTGGACGCGGCGCCGAGACCGCGGCGGCAATGCGTTCGATCGGGCTGCGCGGCATCACCAGCCAGGACCGAGTAGACCCCCATTAGCATCTGGTCGATCCACGGATGAGGTGGAAAGGGGATCATCATGACCACGGCAGCAGTGACGTCAGGGGTCTCTCATCGCAGCGGGCTGGCGAACGCCCTCGGGAAGCGCCAGCTCTACAAGTACCCCAATACGTGGCCGCGGTTCGGATACCTGACCATCGTCGTGCTCACGACGATCATGCTCTACTACCTCTATTACGTGGAGGGGGCGGTCACGCCGCTGTTGCTGCCCTACTACCACATGTCCTTCCAGTTCTTCCTGTACCTGCTGGTCGTCTCGAACGCGATCGGCGCCTTCAGCGCATTCATCGGCGGGCTGTCGGACAAGATCGGGCGGGCCAACCTCACCATCTACGGGACGCTCGTGGTCGCGCTCGTCCAGCTGCTCGCCATCCCGCACATCCACGACAAGTGGGGATTCGCGGCGGCGTACTGCGTGATCGGCTTCGTGGAAGGCGTCATCCTCGTCTCGACTCCCGCCCTGATGCGGGACTTCTCGCCCCAGATGGGCCGTGGTGTCGCCATGGGGTTCTGGGCGCTCGGTCCCACCATGGGCGCGCTGTGCGCCAGCCTGGTCGCGACACACACGCTCACACACCTCTCGCCGTGGCAGGACCAGTTCATCATCTCGGGACTGGTGTGCCTCGGCGTCGTCATCGTCGCGTTCTTCTTCCTGCGCGAGCTCTCGCCGCAGCTGCGCGACCAGCTCATGGTCAGCGAACGCGAGACCGCGCTCATCGAGGCGCGCGCCAAGGGCATCGACGTCGAGGCGGCCACGGCTCACCCGATCCGCTCCATGATGAAGCTCGACCTGATCTCCTCGTCCATCGCCATCTCGGTCGCCCTGCTCTTCTATTACGCCTCGGTCAGCGTGCTCACCATCTACTGGGTCGTCATTTTCAACCGTTCGACGCCCCAGGCGAACGGGATCAACGTCTGGCTCGCCGCCTTCCTCTCCGGGGGGCTGGTCGTGGCCGGCTTCCTCTCGGACCTGGCGCGGGTCCGCAAGCCGTTCATGCTCTTCGGGGCGGTCGCCGGCATGGTGATGTTGGGCTTCCTCATCGTCCAGACCGGCCACCCCCATACCGGCTACTACGCCAACGTCCTCGTGATCGTTCTGCTCGCGGTCTCCATCTCCATCGCCTACGCACCGTGGATGGCGAATTACACCGAGCAGGTCGAGTCCCACAACCCCGCCCTCACCGCCTCGGGGCTCGCGGTGTGGGGATGGATCCTCCGCATCACGGTGGCGCTCTCGTTCCTGGTGCTGCCCTACGTGATCACCACCGCGACGGTCCTGGTCGACCACCAGGCGGCGGCGACCGCCCTGCAGGCGATCCAGGCGGCGGAGCCCTACGCCCCGTCCACGACGCCACCCGCCTGCGCCACGACTCCCGCGCCTTCCTCGGTCATCACCGGCCTGCAGGCGACGAAGGAGGCCGGGCCGCAGACGCTGGCCGCCCTTCTGAGCGGGTGCAATTCGACGCACAGTCTCACCCAGGCGCTGACCGCTGCCGGGGGCCTGACCAACCCACAGGTCCTTGGCCTGCTGGCCTACAACCCGCTCGCCAAGGACATCCAGAACGGCCAGACGGTGAGCCAGACCCAGATCAACACTCAGGTGGGGGTGCACTCGCAGAACCTGGCCAGCCTTCTCGTCGCCGAGCAGAAGCTGGTGCCAGCGCAGAAGGCGGCGCCGGGCGAGTGGCAGCGGTGGTGGCTCGTGTGCCTCGCCGGTCAGTTCGTGTTCGCGGTGCTCGTCTTCTTCATGCGGGGCAGGTGGAGCCCGCGGGCGGCCCGCCGCGACCTCGCTGCGCACGAGCAGATGGTGACTGATGAGCTGGCCAAGCTGGCCCGGGAGCCGGCCCCGGTGGGGTAGCGCGGCCCGGAGGCCCCTGAGGGGAACGCCCGGGAGCGCCGCCTCGCCCCCCGGGCTCGGTCGGTCGGTCGGTGGGCGAGGGGGGACTTGAACCCCCACATCCTTTCGGACACAGGAACCTGAATCCTGCGCGTCTGCCAATTCCGCCACTCGCCCGGGTGACCGGACAACAGTACTCGCTGGGCTGGCCCCCAAAGTCAGCCTTCCGGCCCTGTTCGTGGTGAGGTGCCAGGTCAGGCGGCTGTGGAATCCCTAATGGGCGCACCGGCCCGGTAATCTCTCAGAGACCATGGGACTCCAGCAGTTTGAGGAGCGCCTCGAGCGTCTGGTGGAGGGCACGTTGGCCAAGCCGTTTCGAAGCAACCTCCAGCCGGTCGAAATCGGCCGGAGGCTGACACGCGAGATGGACCTGCACCGGCGGGTGGGGGTACGAGGCCTCATCGCGCCCAATGCCTTCGCCGTGACGCTCTCGCCGGCCGACGTAAGGCGCTTCTCCAATTTCATCGAGGCCCTGTCCCGCGAGCTCGCCGATGCCGCCCGTGAGCACGCGCGGATCGAGGGGTATTCCTTCGTCGGCCCGGTCGAGGTGGAGATCTTCGAGGGTGACAGCCTGAAGGCGGGGCGGTTCACGGTGACGGCCGACGTGCACGAGAGCGAGGACGGGGGCTTCCTGGCCGAGCTCGTGCTGCCGGACGGCCGCAGGGTGCCGGTGGGCTCCGCGGCCGTGGTCATCGGCCGGCTGCCTGAATGTGAAGTGGTTCTGCCCGACTCCAACGTGAGCCGGCGCCACGCCGAGCTACGGCGAAAGGGTGACGGTGTCTTCGTCACCGATCTCGGGTCCACCAACGGCACCAGGGTCAACGGCACCCCGGTCCGGGAGCAGCTCCTCGCCAGCGGGGACGAGGTCAGCGTGGGCTCGACGAAGCTTGTCTTCGAAATGTCGTGACCGCACCCGGTCCGGTCGCGGTCCTCATCGCCACTCAGAACCTCAATGCGATCCTGCGCATCATGCAGTGGGGCGTCATCGCCCTCATCTTCCTGTTCTTCCTCCGGGTCATCCGGGCGGTGTGGGTGGAGATGAGCCCGGCCACCATCCGCAAGCCCCGATCGGCTCGGCGGCAGGAGCGCCGCGAGGAGCGCGCTGCCGTGCGTCCCGCGAGCCAACCCCGGCCGAGCCGCCGCCGCCAGCTGTACCTCAAGGTGGTGCAGCCGCCGGAGCACGTCGGGCGGACGTACGATCTCGACGACGAGCTGACGATCGGACGATCGCCGGGCTGCGGTGTCGCCATGCCCGAGGACATCTATACGTCGACGCTCCACGCGCGCCTCTTCCGGCGCAACGACCAGCTCTGGGTCGAGGACCTCGGCTCCACCAACGGAACCTTCGTCAACTCCGAGCAGATCAAGAAGGCGGTGAAGCTCGGCAAGGGCGACCTGCTCCAGATCGGCTCGACCGTCTTTGAGGTTACGCGTTGACCGTATTGCGGTCGGGCTCGGCTTCCGATGTCGGGCGGGTCCGTACCGTCAACCAGGATCTGCCGCTCGAGCGCCCGAACCTGTACGCGGTCGCCGACGGCATGGGCGGTCACGTCGGCGGCGAGGTGGCGGCGCGCGTTGCCGTCGAGACGCTGGACCGCGCCTTCGAACGGACACCGACCGTGGACGGGTTGCGCGAGGCCTTCTCGGAGGCGAACGCCGCCGTGTGGCAAGAGAGCCAGTTCAACGCCGACCTCCGGGGTATGGGGACCACACTGACCGCCGTGGCGTTGGTGGGCGGCACGGAGGGCCGGGACGTCCTCGCCCTGGCCAACGTCGGTGACTCCAGGGCCTACATCCTCTCCGAGGGCGAGATGATCCAGGTCACCGCCGACCACAGCCTCGCCGAGGAGCGGATGCGCCACGGTGAGATGACGGAGGAGGAGGCGGCGGTCCATCCCCAGCGGCACATCCTCACCCGGGCCCTCGGGGTCTCGGCCCAGGTGGAGGCCGACATGTGGCAGCTCGAGCTGCGCACAGGCGACCGGGTGGTGCTGTGCTCGGATGGCCTGACCAACGAAGTGGGAAGCGACGAGATGGCCGCGATCCTGCGCGAGTTCGACGACCCCGGCGAGGCGGCGCAGCGGCTGGTCGAGGCGGCCAACCATCACGGCGGGGCCGACAACATCACGGTGGTCGTCGTCGACGTCCAGGTGGGCGAGCCGGGGGACGGTCCCTCCTCGCGGGTCATGCCGCTCGCGCTGGGTGCGGCTGTCGTCGTACCGGGCGCACCCGCCACGACTGTGGTGGCGACGGTGCAGCCGACACCGGCTGGGCCAACTCCGGGTTCCGAGCCCGAGCCCGCATCAGGGACAGAATCCGATCAGCAGATCAGCGGCCCGTCAGACCTGTCCGACGCCACGGCCGTCGTCCCCGCGGTCGGGCAGGACGAGACGTTGGCCCCCGGTGCCCACTTGGCCTTCGGCGACGAGGGGGCGACGCTGGCCGAGACCGGACCGCGCAGCGACGAGTTCTTCATGGGTGCGGCCGCTTCGGTGCCGGTGGCCCGCTCCACGGCGAGAGTCCCGCCCCCGCCGCCCGGCCGGGGCGGCGAGAAGCCCGCCGGGAAGGAGAGCAGGGAGCGCGCCGTCGGCGGCTGGGCATCCCCCGACGCATCACGCCGCGGGTGGTCGGGTTCGTCCTCCTGGTCGCCGCCGTGCCGGTCGCCGCCTACTTCGTGCTCAAGTGGTACGCCTATGACAACTGGATCGTGACCGCGCAGGGCGACCAGATCGTGGTCAAGCAGGGTCAGCCCGGCGGGGTGCTGTGGTTCCACCCGAGGGTGGTCGATCGCACCGGCCACACGACAGCGGACATCCTCCCTGCCGCGGTCGGCCCCGTGAAGGCGGGGGTCCAGAGACCCTCGCTGCAGTCCGCCAAGAGCTACGTCGGCAGCATCGTCACCACGACGACCACGACGACCACACTACGAGCACAACGGTCCCCCGGCCGAAAACCTCCACGAACCCGGCGCCGCCGTCGGCGACGACCACGACGACCGCTTCCATCACGACGACGAGCACCGTCCCCGTCACGACGACGACGTCTGCGCCATGACGGCCGTTTCGGTACCGCGTCGGCGAAGGCTCCCAGCGTAGGCTCAGGGCGCCATGGAACCGGTTGCAACACCGCGGATCTACTCAGGTCGCTACGAGCTGACCCACCTCATCGCCCGGGGCGGCATGGCACAGGTCTACCGCGCCATGGACCGCCAGCTCGAGCGACCGGTCGCGCTCAAGGTGCTCTTCCCGGAGCTCTCGGTCGACCGCACCTTCGTCGAGCGCTTCCGTCGGGAAGCCCAGGCCGCCGCCAACCTGTCCCACCCCAACATCGTCCCGGTGTTCGACTGGGGGGAGGACGACGGCTCGTATTTCATCGTCATGGAGTACGTCGAGGGGCGGCCCCTCTCCGCCGTGCTGCGCGACCCCCAGCGCATCCCGCCCCGCCAGATCGCCATCATCGGCGCCGGCGTCGCGGCGGCTCTGGCCTTCGCGCACCGGCACGGCGTGATCCACCGCGACGTGAAGCCGGGCAACGTCCTGATCACGCCCGACGGGGACGTCAAGGTGACCGACTTCGGCATCGCCCGAGCCGTGAACACCGAGGAGAGCCTGACCCAGACCGGTGCCGTCATGGGCACGGCCGCCTACTTCTCGCCCGAGCAGGCCGAGGGCAAGGGGGTGGACTCGCGCAGCGACATCTACTCCCTCGGCGTGGTGCTCTACGAGATGTCCGTCGGGCGCCCCCCATTCACGGGCGACTCGCCCGTCGCCGTCGCCTCCAAGCATGTGCGCGACATGCCCGCCCTCCCCCGTGAGGTGAACCCCGCGGTGCCGCCGGCGCTCGAGGCGGTCGTCATGAAGGCCATGGCCAAGAACCCCGACGACCGCTACGGCTCGGCGGAGGAGCTTCGGGCGGACCTCCTCCGCTTCGCCGACGGCCGACCGGTCGAGGCCGCTGACCCCGGCGTCACCACCATGATGGCCGCTGTCGGAGTGACCCAGGCGGTCCCGACGACCACCGGCCGCACCATGGCGGTGCCGGCCGGAGCCGCCCCGTCGGACAGTCGCGAGGACCTCGAGCGCAAGAAGCGCACCCGCAACCTGATCATCGTGCTGGTCCTGCTCCTGGTGGCCCTCGCCGTCATCGCTTTCTTCCTCCTGCGCTCCCTCGGCAGCAACGTGACCGTGCCCGACGTCGTCGGCCTCTCCGCAGGCCAGGCCACGCAGACGCTGCACAACGACCACCTCACCGTGGGCAGCACCACCGTCCGGGCGAGCAACGTCACCAAGGGCAACGTCCTGTCGACCGACCCCAAGTCGGGCGCGTCCGTGGCGAAGAACTCCGCCGTGCGCCTCGTAGTCAGCGGCGGGCCGAACATCCCCACCGTCGTCGTCCCCTCGGTGACGGGGAAGCAGCTGACGCAGGCCATCGCCCTCCTGCAGGGGGCCAACCTGGGCTACACCATCCACAACGTGAGCAGCACCCAGCCTGTGGGCACCGTGCTGAGCCAGGATCCGGCCGGGGGCACCAAGATCCTCGAAACGCACAAGGTGCAGCTGACCGTCTCGGGCACGCAGACCTCGGTGTCGGTGCCGAGTGTGGTCGGGCAGTCGCCCGCCAATGCCGGCGGCATCCTGACCCATGCGGGGCTGAACGTGGGTTCCCAGACCACGGCCTGCTCGAGTCAGCCCAACGGTGTGGTTTCTGCGCAGAACCCGGGCTCCGGCGCGAGCGAACCACCGGGCACGCCGGTCAACCTCGTCGTCTCGAGCGGCAGCTGCATCTCGGTGCCGAGCGTCGTCGGACAGACGCAGGACGCGGCGACGTCGGCCATCACGGGCGCGGGCCTCGTGGCCAACACGACCTTCGACACGGGGTGCGCCGGCGGAGCGCAACCGGGCAACGTCGACAGCCAGAGCCCGGCTCCGAACGCGCAGGTGAACAACGGGTCCACGGTGAACATCTCGGTCTGCCAGCCGCCGACGACCACGACGACCACCACGACCCCGCCCTCGACCACCACCTCGACGACGGCGGTAGCACCACCCCCGCCCCACCCGTAAGCAGGACGGCTGAGCTTCCCCCGGGCGGCTCAGGCCGGAGTGACGGCGCGGAGCTGGCCGAGGAAGTTGGCCAGCAGGGCCGGGCCCGACGCGGTCAGGACCGATTCGGGGTGGAACTGCACCCCCTCCACGCGCAGGGTGCGGTGGCGCAGTCCCATGACGACGCCGTCGGTCGAGGTGGCCGTCACTTCCAACTCGTCGGGCACCGATCCGGGATCCACCACCAGGGAGTGGTAGCGCGTGGCCACGAAGGGGTTGGGGAGCCCGGCGAAGAGGCCCTGGCCGTCATGGTGGATCTCCGAGGTCTTGCCGTGCATCAGATGCGGGGCCGCCACGACGACGCCGCCGTAGGACTGGCCGATGCACTGGTGGCCCAGGCAGACGCCCAGCAGCGGGATCTCCCCGGCCAACCCCCGGATGGCCTCCAAGCTGACCCCGCCGTCCTCGGGCCGACCGGGTCCCGGCGAGATCAGCACGGCGTCCGGACGTTCGGCCCGGATGCCGGCGACGTCAACGGCGTCGTTGCGGTACACGACCGGTTCGGCCCCCAGCTCGCCAAGCTCCTGGACGAGGTTGTAGACGAAGGAGTCGTAGTTGTCGACGACGAGCACCCGCGGTCCCATGGGGCGACGATCGTACCCGGCGTGGCCGGAGCCCCCCGCCGGCGGTGGCTAACCTCTGACGACGTGGCCACCAGCACCAAGGGACCGGGCGGTGCCTCCAAGAAGGGCAAGTCCGCCGCCGGCCGTACCTCGAACTCGAAGGTCGGCCGCTACAAGACAGCCGAGGAGAGCGGGCGCTACACCGCGCCGATCCCCAAGAGCGTGCGCCACAGCCCGCCCTGGTTCGGGGCACTCATCCTGGTGCTTCTCATCGGCGGCGTCGCCATCATCACGGTCAACTACCTGGCGCACCTGCCGTTCATGGCGCACGGCTCGCCGTGGGGCCTCGTCATCGGCCTGGGGGCGATCTTCGTCGGCTTCCTGCTGGCGACCAGATACCGCTGAGCGCAGCGCCCGCCGGCGGGTGGATCAGCCCAGCCGCTCGATGATGGTGGCGTTGGCCAGCCCGCCGCCCTCGCACATGGTCAGCAGCCCGTAGCGGCCGTTGGTGCGCTCGAGCTCGTTGAGGAGCGTGGCCGTCAGCTTGCCGCCGGAGGCGCCGAGCGGGTGGCCGAGGGCGATGGCGCCGCCGTTGGGGTTCACGAGCTCCATGTTGGGGTGGTGCTCCTTCTCCCACGCCAGCACGACCGAGGCGAAGGCCTCGTTGATCTCCACCGCGTCGATGTCGTCCATGGTGAGCTTCGCCCGCTCCAGCACCGTGGTCGTCGCCGGGATGGGACCCGTCAGCATCGTCACGGGATCGACGCCGGCCAGCGCGAAGGCGTGGAAGCGGGCCCGGGGGCGCAGGCCCAGGGCGTTCGCCTTCTCCTCGCTCATGATCAGGACGGCCGAGGCGCCGTCGGTGATCTGCGAGGAGTTCCCCGCGGTCACCTTCCCGTCGTCCTTGAAGGCGGGCTTGAGGTTGGCCAGGGTCTCGACGGTGGAGTCGGGCCGGATGCCCTCGTCGGCGGCGAAGACCTCATCGGTGTCCTTGCCTTCGTCGTCACGCACATGGACCGGCACGATCTCGTTCTCGAAGCGGCCCTCGGCCGTGGCCGTGGCGGCCCGCTGGTGACTCCGGGCGGAGTAGGCGTCGAGCTCCTCCCGCGAGATGCCCCACTGGTCGGCGATCATCTCGGCCCCGATGCCCTGACCCTTCAGGCGGCTGTGCCCCTCGTCGTCCGTATAGCGGGCCATCATGCGCGGGCCGAAGGGGAAGCCGAAGTCGCGCACGACCGAGGACCCCATGGGGGTCCGGGTCATGGATTCGATGCCGCCGGCGATCGCGATGTCGTAGGCCCCGGCCATGACGCCCTGGGCGGCGAAGTGCACCGCCTGCTGCGAGGACCCGCACTGGCGGTCGATCGTCGTGGCCGGCACGGACTCGGGCCAGCCGGCAGCGAGGACCGCGTTTCGGCCCACGTTGAGCGACTGCTCGGACACCTGCATGACGCAACCCATGATCACGTCGTCGACCAGGGCCGGGTCCAGCTGGTTGCGCTCGGCCAGGGCCTTCAGCGCTTCCGAGGCCAGGTCCACGGCGTGCCAGTTCCGGAGTTTGCCGTTGCGCTTCCCGCCGGCGGTCCGGACGGCGTCGACGATGACTGCGGTGGTCATGGTGTCTCCTCCCAAACCCGGCGGCGGCGATCGGCGCCACGCCGGTTCAGATCGGAGAACATGCTACCCGGCTCCACCTGGCGGGCCATCTGGCCCGCCGTCCCTCTGGGCGCCCCGAGCCCGCCCGGTAGGGTCTGCCCCCAATGAGCCGCAACGGCAAGGACATGGAGCGCTGGCTGGGTGATGGCGGCATGCCCATCATCGACCTCGTCGGTGCCGCTTTCACGGTCTACGGCGTCGACGGCGAGGACCTGGGCTGGGTCGCCGGAGCCTTCACGCCGACCGACCTCGCCTCCAATCCCCACGGCGTCACGCAGGCCGGCGTCCACTCCCTGGTGCTCGATGCGTGCATGAACTTCGCCATCAACGCCGCCCTGCCGGGCAAGGCCCGCACCCGGGGCACGCTCGAGATGAAGACCGAGTGCATGCGTCCCGCCATGCGGGGCGACACCTACGCGCTGCGCGGCGAGGTGGTGCGGATGGCCAAGCAGGTGGCCTACGGCGAGGCCTCCGTACGCGACGCCGACGGCGTGCTGGTCAGCCGGGCCACGGGGACCTTTCTCCTGCATCGACCCGACCCCGCCGAGCCCGACCCCGCGCCCACCGCCTGACCCGTTCCGCGTGCCCGACCCCGGGCCCGGCGTGTGCGGCGTCTGCCGAGGTCCTGCCGGCGTCGACCGGCACGTCTGCTTCGCCTGCGGCGTGGTGGCCCGTCGCCTCGGGCTCCCGCTCGCTCCCGTCGCGCCGGTGCGGTTCTGCCCGCTGCCGGGCCCGCTCTACACGGTGCTCCTCGGCTACAAGGAATCACCGGTGGCCGAGGCCCGGCTGCGCTTCGGGGCCATCGTCCGCGCGCTCCTCGGTGCGTTCCTGCTCGATCACGCGGCGCGGCTCGAAGCGAGGGCTGGCGGCCCGTTCGACCTGGCGCTGCTCGTGCCGTCGACCCGCCGGCCCGGCACGGCGCCACTCGGCCGGGTGGACGGACTCGGCCGTGACGTGGCCGCCGCCCTTCCCGCCGCGCGGTGGGTTCCCGACCTGCTGCGACGCGCCGATGCTCCCGGCGGGCCGCCGCCCGTCGCGCACATGCAGCCCGGCCCGGCGGCCTTCAGCCTGCGCGCCCAGGACAGGGGCGACGTCGCCGGGGCGCGTGCCCTCCTCCTCGACGACCTCTATGTCAGCGGTGCGCGCGCCCAGAGCGCGGCCGCCGCACTGCACCGGGGCGGGGCCCGCTCGACGCTGATCGTGCCGCTCGGACGTGTGCTGCGTCCCGAACGCGTCGCGTCGCACGCCGATTTCCTGCGCCGGCACCCAGCCTGAGGGAGGCGGGCGGCGGTCAACCCCGTGGGACCGCCTTCAGCCCTCGGTTCCGTGGGTCGCCATGGTCGCACCGAGCTGGTCGGCGAGCGCGACGGCCACCACACACTGTTCGTGGCTGATCGGGGTCGACGGGGTCGGCGTGAGAATGAATGTCCCGACGACGTGGCCGCCGCCCCGCACGGGCAGCTCCACGTGCTGCGTCGGCAATCCGACCGTCGCCGCGGGCCAGCGGAGGGGGTTGAGCCGGACGGTGCCGTCACGGGCGATCCAGGCTCCCTTGCCCGACGGCTGGTCCCGCACGAACCGGCAATCCTGCAGGCTGAGCAGCTCGCGCAGTTCTCCCGCCACGGCGATGAGAATGAAGTCCGGGTCTTCACCCTCGGCGATGCGTTGGCTCAGGTCGTGCAGCCGGGCAATCTCGTTGCGGCCCAGCGCGGCGGCCTGTCGGTCCCGGCGGCCGCGCGCGGCGAGCTCACCGACCAGGAGCCCGACGACGACGAAGAGGACCTCCGTGGTGATGTCGGCGGAGCGGCTGATACGGAACGAGCCGTAGGGGCGGGTCAGCAGGAAGTCGAAGGACGCCGCCGCCACCAGGGCGGCGACGAAGGCCCGGACCCGGCTCCCGCTGGACGCGATGGCCACGGTGACCACGACGAGCACAAGGGCGTCGTCCGCGCTGTCGAGATGGCCGCGGCCGGGGATGAGCAGGAGAGCCACCACGATGGGCGTCGCGATGGCCAAGAGCCACTGGAAGCCGGCACTGTTCAACGTCGCCCACAGGCGCTCCCGTGCGGACCGCTGCCTGCTCATGCCTCGTCCCCCGGAGAGATCAACACCTCGTAGGAGGGGTTGATGATGGCGAGCTTTCCCTTGTGCTTGCCGACCATCCCTTCGGCGACCATCTGCGTCCCGCTGCGCAGGCCGGCGATGGATCGCCGGCCCAGGAAGACGAACGTGATCGCCTCGCCGCTGTCGTCGGCGACGGTGCATTCGATCGTCGGGACCTCTGAGAGTGGCTGCACGCGGATGGTCTTGACCCGGCCGGCGACCCGCGCCCGCGTCCGCCACTGCAACGAGGCGATCGGCTGGGTACCGGGCACCGAGGAGGAGGCGGGTTTCCCACCGTTCTTCTGGCGCCCTGCGTGGCCCGTACTAGGTTCCCGGTCTCCCTCCGGCTCCAGCAGGTGATGGAGCTCGAGCGATGGTTCCGCCATGCCCCCTGAGACGTGGAAGGGGATGATGGTGGCGTTCACGTGGGGTAGTTGGCTGACGATCTCGACGATGCGGTCGGCCGTCTGGTCGTGGAGGATGCGACGCCACGCTTTGCCGTACGAGCGCCGCGGCAAGAGCATGCTCACCTCGGTCTCGCCGTCCGCCTGCTCGGCGGCCAGTTCGAGGGTCGCCCGCCCGAGCCGCCGGTCCGGGCAATCGACCACGTCGAGCGGCAGACGGGAGAGACCGACTCGCTGCCAGCGCTCGATCAGCGCGTCGGTCCGCGTGTGGTCGATATTGAAGTGCACGGCGCGCAGATCGTCGGGGGTGAGCGTGCGCGCATACTGGATGGCCCGGGCGGTGGCCAAGTCGATGCGGTCCACCAATACGATCACGACGTGGCGGCGCAGGACCTTGGCCTCGCACGCCTCGACCGCCGCCCCCTCCTCGAGGACGGCGTCCTCGGCGCGGTATTCGCGGTTCATGGTGACCAGGGCGTAGACGAGGAGCGGCATGACCACGACCACCACCCAGGCCCCCTGGGTGAACTCCGCCACCGCGAAGACCACGACGACCACCGCGCAGACGATGGCGGCGAACCCGTTGATCACGACGTGCTGGCGCCAGTGCTCGTCGCGATGGCGCCAGTGGTGAGCGACCATGCCGGCACCGGCCATGGTGAACCCGGTGAAGACGCCGATGGCGTACATCGGGATGAGCGCGGCCACCTTGGCGCCCGTGGCGAGGAGGAGGGCGATGGAGGCGCCGGCCAGCAGCAGGATCCCGTTGGAGAAGACGAGCCGGTGCCCGCGGACCGTCAGCTTGCGCGGCAAGAACGAGTCCTCCGCCACGAAGCTGACCAGGAACGGGAACCCGGTGAAGCTCGTGTTGGCGGCCAAGATGAGAATCAGCGCCGTCGCGACCTGGAGCGAGTAGAACAGCGCCTGCCCGGCGGGAGACGACCCGTAGACCAGCGTTCCGATCTCCGAGACGACCGTCGGCGTGCCGGACACGAACGGCACGCTGTGGGTCAGTGCGGCGAGCACCGACACTCCGAGGAACATGACCCCGAGGATCGTGCTCATGAGCACCAACGTCGTCCTGGCGTTGCGCGCCTGCGGCTTCCTGAAGATGCTGACGCCGTTCGAGATGGCCTCGGTTCCCGTCATGGCGGAGCTGCCGTTGGCGAAGGCGCGCAGCAGGAAGAAGGCGGAGACGCCGAGGATCAACCCACCACTCGCGTGTCCAAGCGGGAGGGCGCCTGGGTGGGCGGGTTGGTGCGGGAGCTCGCCCGACGCCTTGCGGAACAGTCCGTACACGATGAGCAGGGCCATGTTGAAGATGAAGAAGTAGGTCGGGATGGCGAAGACGCGCCCCGCCTCGCGGATCCCGCGCAGGTTGCCGAAAGCCAGGACGACGACAAAGGCAATGCTCATCGCCACCGGAACCCAGGCTTGCTTGCCCAACGCGGGCGCCGCGGAGACGATCGCGTCCGCCCCCGCTGCGACCGACACCGCGACCGTGATGGTGTAGCTGATCAAGAGCGCCGCTCCCGCCACCTGCGCGACGTTCGGGCCGAAGTTGTCCCGGCTGACGACGTAGGAACCCCCGGCCTTGGGGTACGAGCGCACGACGTCCCGGTAGCACATGGTCACGACGGCGAGCACGGAGAGAATGGCCGCGGTCATGGGCGTGACGATGGAGAAGGCTGCGAGACCCGCGATGGGCACCAAAATGCGCAGCATTTCCTCGGTGGCGTAGGCCGAGGACGACATGACGTCCGACGACAGGACGGCGAGCGCTGTTGGCTTGCCGAGCCGTTGGCCGTGGAGGTCGTCGCTGACCAGGGGCGGGCCGAGGAGCACCCGCTTGAACCGGTAGCGGCGGCTCTCGGGCAGGTTGGCGGCGACAGTGGTGTCGGTCCGGGTGGGGGAGCGGGCGAGGTCGTGGACCGCCAGGTGGTTGGCTGGTTCTCCTGTGGTCGCCATGCCCGGCATGGCTACGGTCTAGCTCCCGTACCGGCCACCCGCGAGGAAGCCCCGATCTGAGGGGCCGGCCGGCGTTCAGGCGGGGGCGCCCACCGAGTAGCGCACGGCGGTCAGGTCCTCTGAGGCCTCCCACAGCTGGCCCGCCGCCTGCGGGTCCCGGGCGCGCCTCGATGGCCGCGCCACCCGCGGCGGTCCGTAGAGCCCGAACAGGTTGGCGGGACCGATGTACTGACCGGACCGGACCGAGGAGGAGGTGGCGGCGCACAGCACCGGCAGGGCCCCGCCGGCCGCCGACTGCCCGAACGTGGATCCGGCGGCCCGCCCGAGCCTGCGGCGCAGGCGGCTCTTCCCCAGCGCCGCACCACTCCCGACCAGGTTGCTGCGGGTCCAGCCGGGATGGGCGGCCAGGGCCAGGGTCTGCAGGCCCGCCGCCCCCAGCCGCCGGCTGAGCTCGGCCGTGAAGAGCAGGTTGGCGAGCTTGGATGATCCGTAGGCGATCCATGTGCTGGGGAATGCCGCTCCGACGACGTCGTCCGGGCGGAGCCTGCCCACACGGTGCATGTGCGAGCTGACGGTGACGATCCGGGAGCGCTCGGTTGTCACGATGCGGTCGAGCAGCAGGCCGGTCAGGGCGAAATGGCCCAGGTGGTTTGTCGCCATCTGCAGCTCGAAGCCATCAGCGGTCTGTCGGTATGGGGTGCCCATCACGCCGGCGTTGTTGACCAGGATGTCCAAGCGGGCGTGCCGGGCGAGCACCTCCTCGGCAGCCCGCTGCACGGACACGAGGTCGGCCAGGTCGAGGTCGAGCAACTCCAGGGAGGAGCGCTCGAGCTCGCTCTCCAGCTTGTCGCGCGCCCGGCGCGCCTTTTCCCCATCGCGGCAGGCCAGGATCACGTGCGCACCGTGCTCGGCCAATGCGGCCGCCGTCTGGTACCCGATGCCGCTGTTCGCCCCGGTGACGAGTGCAGTCCTGCCGGTGAGGTCGCCGATGTCCGCGGCGCCCCACGTGGCGTGCCCGGTGACTTCGCTCCCGGCGATCCGGATCACGCGTTGCCGATGTGGTCGGCCGGGACCGTTCCGAGCTTGCCGGCCTCGAAGTCCTCGAAGGCCTGAATGATCTCGGCCCGGGTGTTCATGACGAAGGGACCGTGGGCGTAGACGGGCTCGCCGATGGGGCGCCCGCCGAGGATCAGGACGTCGAGGCCGCGGTGGCGCGACTCCTGCGTGGCATCGGCCCGGACGGCCAGCGCGTCGCCGGCGCCGAACACGGCCAGCTGGCCGGTGTGGAAAGGCCGGACCTCCGGCCCGACGTTGCCGCTCCCTGACAGTGCGTACACCAGCGCATTGAACGCGCGGGGCCACGGCAGGACGAGCTCGGCGCCCGGCTCCACCGTGGCGTGCACCAACGAGATCGGTGTGTGCGTCGATCCGGGTCCGTCATGGCCGGCGACGTCTCCCGCGATCACCCGGATGAGCGCTCCTCCGTCGGGGGACGCGAGCAGGAGGACGTTGTCTGCCTCGATCCCCTGGTAGCGCGGATCGATCCACTTCTCGGCGGCCGGGAGGTTCACCCACAGCTGCATACCGTGGAACAGGCCCCCGGTGGCGATCAGTTGCTCGGTCGGGCGCTCGATGTGCAAGATGCCAGAACCGGCGGTCATCCACTGCGTGGACCCGTTGGTGATGAGCCCTCCGCCGCCGATGGAGTCTTGGTGCTGAAAGGTGCCGTCGAGCATGTAGGTGACCGTCTCGAATCCGCGGTGGGGATGCCACGGGGTCCCTTTGGGCTCTCCCGGTGCGTACTCGACCTCGCCCATCTGGTCCATGTGGATGAAAGGATCGAGGTCGGCGAGCGGGACGCCGGCGAAGGCCCGGCGCACCGGGAAGCCCTCCCCCTCGTAGCCCGAGGGCGCGTCGGTCACGGCCTTGACGGGACGGAGCTCAGCTGGCGCCGGCACCACGACGCGCGGAAGGACCAGATTGTCGGGGACGGTCACTGCGGGCACGGCAGCCTCACTCTCTGTTGCGTCTCACACCTGCCCGGGCGTTTCCGGGTTTGGGCCGGTGCGGCGCGACGCGGACGCTTGTGCAACCCGCTTCGGACTGGTTCTGTTCCGTGGCGGCCGGGTGATTCTCACGCCGGGTCAGGATGCGTCCAGGCGAGCCACCTGTTCGGACGTCAGTGTGAGGTCGGCGGCGGCGGCCGAGGCCACAGCCGTCTCGGGTCGGCTGCTCCCGGGGATCGGGATGAGCCGGGGTCCCTTGGCCAGCATCCAGGCCAGGTTGACCTGCTGCGGGCTGGCACCGACCTCGGTGGCCACCTCGGCGAACGCAGGGAAACTCTGCTCGATCCGATCCGAGCGGCCGATGCCGCCCATGGGGCTCCATGGGATGAACACGATGCCGAGCTTCTGGCAGTGCTCGAGCTCGCCTTCCGAGGAGCGGAAGCGGGGCGAGAACTCGTTCTGCACGCTGACCAGGCGGCCGCTCAGCACCTTCTGCGCCTCGTCGATCTGCGCCACGGTGGCGTTCGACACGCCCGCCATCAGGATCTTGCCCTCGTCCAGCAGGTCGGCCAGGGCACCCACCGACTCGGCCCACGGCACCGTGGGGTCGGGCCGGTGGTACTGGTAGAGCCCGATGGCGTCGACCCCCAGCGCCTTGAGCGAAGCCTCACACGCCTCCTTCACGTAGGACGGATCACCGTGCACGGTCCAGCTGCCGTCACCGGGACGGCGGTGCCCACCCTTGGTGGCGACCAGCACGCTGTCGGTCGGGCCGCCGTAGGTGGCCAGGGCCTCGGCCACGAGCCGCTCGCCGTGACCGTGCTCTTGGACACTGAGCGAGTACGCGTCAGCGGTATCGATGATGGAGACGCCGGCGTCGAGGGAGGCATGAATGGTGGCGATCGCCTGGCGGCGGTCGGGACGTCCCTCGATGGAGAGTGGCATCTCCCCCAGGCCGATGGCGCTGACGGTCCGGTTGCCGATGGGACGTTGTTGCATCTGGTCCTCCTCAGGGTGGTGCGGCCTGGCGCTCCGCATGGGACGTTGCCCCAAACCCCGTTTACTACCCGACCACGTGGAACGCAATCCGGTAGAGCAACGTGTCGTCGGCGACCGGACCGGCATGTGCGGCGTGCGCCCGCAGCGACGCACGGTCGGGTTCCCCGGCCCTGCGCAGGTCGATCTCCGGAATGCCACCGAACGGGACCAGCTCCATGCTGTCGATCTCAATCTCGGCGCGCCCGACGCGGTACCGCCCGCCCACTTTGGCGCGGGGCCTTTGCCACAAGCGGAAGGTGACGGTGATGTCACCGGCGGCGACGTCGTCGCGCAGTTCCTTGCTGAACTCCACCGCTCCGACCTTACGGGCTGTCGTTCGTGATCACGAACGTCACCGGGGGCGTGGTCAGTACTGCCAGACCCTGACCCAGTCGATCTTCATCGTGGCGGGAAGTGGCGTCGTCCCGGGTTCGAAGGTGTCGCTGCCCGTCATGCCGAAGGCCGAGGTGAAGGCGAGGAAGAAGGGCTGGTTGAACGGCTCCGGCGCGGTGTCGGGGCTTGCCACGTACGAGCCGTAGTGGTCGGTCGTGCAGGGCACGCCGTTGAAGTACGTCGTGATGGTGGTGGGGGTCCACGACAGCGCGTAGGTGTTGAACTGGCCGGCCGTCGGGGATTCCGCGGTGGCACAACCGTCCGCTGTGGTGGCGTTGGGATCGTTCGCCGAGCCGGGGTAGTGCACGGCCGGGACGTCGTCGTCGGGGTAGTTCGAATAGAACTCCGCGTAGTCGATTTCCCCGCTCTCGGGCCAGGGCCCGTAGAGGGTCTCGTTCTCCGGGTAGAGCCAGAGCGTCTCCTGGAGCCCCGGCACCGACGAGGCGGGCATCTCGGCCCGGACCTGGAAGTAGCCGTACCGTTGGCTGAAGAGCTGGTACGACGCGACCATGCCGCCTTCGTAGGAGGTGTTCAAGTTCAACCCTCCGGGTTGGCTGCACGTCATGGGGGGCGATACCGCGATGACGGAGAGGTTGAGATCGCCGCCGGACTCGGAGATCGTGTCCGGGTTGTCCACGTAGCAGACCTGGGACAGGAACGGCCCACTCTGGTACCCGCTGGTGCTGGTCAGGATGGGTTGCCAGGTGCTCGTGTCGAGGGAGGTCCCGTTGAACTCGTCGTCGAGCGTGCACGACCAGGAGCCGTCCGGGGCGGCGATCGGGGGCGACGTTCCCGCACATCCGTGCGCGGTCTGCGGAGGCGGAGCAGTCGCTGTCGTGGTGGTCGTTGTCGGAGTCGGGAGCGTCGAGGTCGGTGCAGGGGGCGGGTCGGTCGTGGTGGTGGTCGTCGTCGTCGCAGCGCACAGATTCAGCAGCTGTTCCAGTGCGTTGCAGTCATCGGCCGGCGCCGCTGCAGGGTCCGGGGCCACGGCGGTGCATGCCGTCGACGAGTGAACGTGCGCCGCCGGTCCGGTATTGCAGCGCGCCGTGTCGAGGCGCTCGTCCTGAGCGTGCAGGGGGATCAGGTGTGGTCGGGGCCCCGGGGCGCCAACCACGGCTGCGGCCGTCATGACCAGGAGTGCGAGACCGCAGAGTGATCCGAGCAGCCAGGACCTCCTCGGTCTCGCACGTTCCGGTTCCTGCATTTGCACGTTCCTCCCGCAGACTCGGGCCCAAACGTCGGTGTGCGACGTACCCCGCGTGCCCCCTGGAAACCGCGTTTGGCTGGGAAACTTGTCCGGAAAATGTCCGATCGGACCTCGCCGCGCGCACCAGGACTTCAGCCGACCACAACGCCGGTTGTGCGGGACTTGAGGCCGGTCCCACAACTGGGACTTCGGCGGGACCGTTCCCGGTCAGATGAGATCAGACCTCGGAGACGTCCAGCTTCCAGGTCCGGAGACGGTCGGCAAGCTCATCGAGGAAGTCGGCGGCGGCTGACACTGCCTTCGGCCCCTCCGGCACGTTCCACAGGCCGAGAGAAAGCGGGTGCAGAAGGGGGCCGGCCATCTCGGCGACGGCGCCACCTTCTGTGACCCGAACGGCGAACGGGCGCCCCCCCGCCTCCAGAGCGTCGGCCAGCTCGGCGGCAGCGTCGACTCCGTAGACCAGCACGATGTCAGGCTCGTGTTCCGCCACCGCGGTGACAACGCGGCTGGCGTCGGCGTCTGCGTCTGCGTCGGCGTCTGCGTACGAGGATTCAATCGGCGCGCCCGCCAAGGTGATGTGTGCACCGTGGTCGGCGAGAGACGCCAAGTCGGCGTCGATGCGGCCATCCTCTTCGTCGACGAGATGCCGGTCGAGTGCCAAGAGGCGCAGCGGGCGCCCGACGTGGGCCCGGGCTCTCAGTGCGTGCAGGGTGTCCAGCTGCTCCGGTCGATCGCTCCCGCGATTCGCCGCTGTCGTGCTGTAGAGACAGGCGATGGCCGGCAGCTCGAGTGGTTGGTGCAGGGCTGTCAGGCGGAGTATGAGGTCCCAGTCGTACGCCACGGGTAGGGCTTCGTCGAAACGAGCGCTCGGCAAGCCCGCACGGTGCGCGATTACGTTCTGGTCGACGTAATTGGCCCACTCGAGCCGCCGGCGGTCCCACCGTTCGAAGTTCAAGGTCGGAAGGTTGCCCGATCGGACGGCGTCGCGGGCCAGGTTGTCTTCGATGATCCGGGCGCCGTAAAGAACCTCGGTCTGTGGCCAGCAGGAGAAAGCCCAGGCGACCGCCCTGAGCCAGCCGCCGTGCATGACGTTGTCGTCATCGAGGTAGCAGACGATGTCGCCCGTCGCCTTGGCCAAGCCGGTGTTGCACGCCGCCGGAGCGCCCGCGTGGTCGATGCGCAGATACCGGATGCGTTCGTCATTGGCGGCTATCTCGGCTAAGAGCACTGGCGTATCGTCGTCGCTACCGTCATCGACCACGACCAGTTCCCAGTGCGTGTACGTCTGTGCCTGGATCGATGCGATTGCACGGCCGATCCGTTCACACCGGTTTCGGGTGGGCATGATGACCGAGATGACCTGATCACGTGGCACATCGGCGTGGTCCACCCAGGCCATCACGGTCCAGACTTGGAGCTGCCTCTGCAGCCTCTCGACGTCGTCGATTCGTCGCGCCGCCCGGGCGCCGGCTTGCGCACGGGCGGAGGGGATCGGCGGAGTGTCGGTCAGCGCACTGAGGGTCTGCACGCAGGACCTCGTCCACGTCTGGAGATCCGAGAGCCATGCCGTATGGCCGGCGGTCGCCTCGCTGAGGTTGGTCACGCTGTGGCTCAGGCCTTCGACGGTCGTCCGAAGCTCGTCGACGGACCGCTGGACCTCCGGAGTTGGGACAGCCGCGTCCGAACGGATTCTTTCGAACCGCGCCCGCAGGCGAGCCAATGTCCGCGTGACGACGACCCAGCGGTCGACCTGCATGGTGCCGCCAGAAGTCACCGGCGCTCGAACCGGCTCCCCGTGGAACTCGCCCTTGTTTTCCTCGAGTGGTGCAACCACGTGATCCGAAACCTCCTGCAGCAGTTGAGACGAGACGACATGGCGCAGCGCCAGAGCACGAGCGCGAGCGAGACGTAGCCGCGCGATCGTGCTCGCATAGCGTTGCGGATCGGAGAGCAGGCCCAGGACGTTACCGGCCACCACTTCCGCGCCGGCCTCAGGGCCGGCCATGTCGACCATCAGCTCCGGACTGAGCCCGAACCCGGCCTGCAGGCTCTTGGCTTTTTGGCGGTAGTAGTCGTTCCCGAAGAGATAAACGACGGGGATGTCGTGCAACAGCGAGGTCAACGCGAACGTGGTAGGAGCAGCTGATTGTCAGGTCGGGCCGTCGCTGCTCCCACCCGGGGTCCAGCAGACGCCGCGTCGTGGCGTCCTCGATGGTGAAGCTGACCTGACCCCCCCCGCCGGCGGAGACCAGGAAGGTAGCCGCGAAATCCTGCAGAAAAGGCCGCTCCGAGATGCGCCGGTCGTCGTAGGCGACAACCAGCCGCACCGAGACGTGCGCGTTGGCCTCTCGTTGTATGGCGCTCAGCAAGTCAGCGGCGAACCGGGCGAGCCGATCCGTATCGGTGGTGGCATAGCCCTCTCCGGTGAGGTGCAGATCCACTCGGAGGTCGCCGTTCCAGTCGCGGGGTCGGGCGTCGTGCAGCTCACTTGGCACAGGGATCTCGCAGAGGATCCCCACCGTGTCATCCTCGGCAACCACCACGGCTCCGCGCTCGACCAGTTCAGGAAATAGACCGGTCACGACCTCTCCCGAGCGCAAATCGCGAACCCCGAACAACGACGCTCTTCGCAACCACCTGCCGGCCTCCTGATCTTCAGCGAAACCGGCCGAGACCTGTTGTCCGGTGAAGACCACCTGAGGTTCTTGGGATCCGCGACTCGCCGCCGGGGTGATCCAGTCCTCGACCGCCCTGGCCATGGCCAGCTTGCGCGGGCCCCACATCTCGTTCAGATAGCCGCCGCCGTAAAAATAGATCGCGGACGAGCGGAAAGCCGGCTGCAGTGGGACGGGAGCCAGGTCCGGCGGCAACCCGTCAGAGGCCCCCACCTCCTGCCCGTCGTAATACAAGAAGCACGCGGCGCCGAACTCCGGGGCCATCCGGGCGCAGAGATCGTTGTGACTGTCCATGTGTTGGCGTTCGATAACCGGGAGCAGTAGAAATTCCGGATCCAACTCCGACAAGAGGGACATGGCCGCCTCGAACAGGCAGACGTCGCCGTAGTTGCCCGAACCGTCGTAGCCTCCGATGAGCAAAACTGCAGGCCGGGGCGACGTCAGGCACCAGAGTTCGTCGACTGCGACGCTCAGGGATGGTACCTTCTGCCGTCCGGTCAAGGAAGTGAACGTGCGTTTCGGGCCGATGTGGGCACAGTATCCGCCGAGCGTATTCCCACACATTTTTCGCGATGTTCCGGCATCGAAGGGCAGTGCATGGAGGTCAGATGGTAGCTCCGACGGCGGAGTTGGTCCTCAATCCGCCGCAGGACGAGCCAGGCCGGATCAGAGCCAGCGCGACGTTGATCACGCCGGGCCTCGGCGTCGCCGACGTGTGGATCCGAGTGCCGGAGCAACACGGGCCCAGCTTGGCCACGAACGCCGATCCGTTCGTCCTCGCCACCTTGCAGCGAACGATGGTCGACGCAGAGCGACACGGCGTCAGGAAATTGCGGGTCCGAGGAACCGTGTCACCATCTCTTCTCGACAACCTGGAGCAGTTGCAATGCATCTGGGAGCGGTGGACGGCGGGGCCGAGGCCTGGAGGTGCGCGTTACCGGCGTCTGGACATCGAGCCTGACGACGTTGCCGAAACACCCCCGCCGTCGGAGCCGTCGGCGGCGGTAGCGGCGTTCTCGGGTGGCGTGGATTCTTCCTTCACCATCTATCGCCACACGACGGGTCATGCCGGACGCGCCACCCGAAACGTGCGTGCTGCGGTATTGATCCACGGCATGGACATCTTCCTCCACGAGGCGGGGCACTTCCGCGGTGCGGCGGACCGGGCTCATCGCATGCTCGATGGACTCGGGGTCGAGCTCATCGAGACCTCGACCAATCTTCGCGAACTGAGCCTCGCCTGGGAGGACGAATATGGGTTCTACGTCGGTGCCGTGCTGACGCTCTTGAGCGCCCGTTTCGGTTCCGGGCTGATTGCGAGCACCTACCCCTACGAGAGGCTCGTCCTTCCTCACGGGAGCACGCCACTGACGGATCCGCTTATGGGCAGTACGGCCTTTCCCATCATTCACGACGGTGCCGAGTACGACCGGGTGGAAAAGGCACAACTGCTCGGGGACTGGGAGGCCGCCTGCCATTTCATGCGCTTCTGCTGGGAGGGACGCGACAAGAGCCGGAACTGTGGCCACTGCCTGAAGTGCATTTCCACGCTGCTGTGTTTCCGCCTCGCCGGGGTCGAGCTGAATTGCTTTGACGTTCCGGTGCGCGACGAGGACGTGCACAACGTGATCAGCAGCATGGACCTCGGCGGTATCAGACGCGAGTACCCGGAGTTGCTCCTCGAGCGAGCGGATCAGTTATCGCTCGATGACGAGTGGGTCACATGGCTTCGCCAACGCATCGACCGCGGGCGGGAGCATCTGGTTTCTGCCCAGGACGCCAGGTCCGACACTGGGGATGTCCAGCGCGACGTTCTCGTGCCGCTGGCCACCAGGGGCACCCGACCTCCCTTGTTCGTGGTGAATACCGTCGCTGCCGAAGCCACCGAACTCCAAGCCCTGGCCAGCCGGCTCGGTCCCGATCAGCCGTTTTACGTGCTGCAGCCCTTCGTCCCGGCCGATGCGGCCCCATTTTCCGACGCGATCGACTCGATAGCCCGCCGCTGCATGCCAGCAATCCGCACGGTGCAACCGCATGGTCCTTACCTCCTCGGGGGGTGGTCATTCGGGGCTCTGGTGGCTTACGAAGTGGCGGTCCGGTTGGAGTCCGCCGGCGAGACCGTGGCGTTGCTTTCCGCCATCGACAGCGTCGGCCCGCTCTGGCGAACCCGGTACCTGGCCAACGGCGTGTTCTATGACCCGGTCATGCATGGGGCTCGAGTCAGCGCGGATGCCGACGGACTGCAGTTCGGCCCGGTGTTCTCGGATCCGGCGGTGGCCGACTCGTTCACCGATTGGCTCGGCGAGCCTGCATCGCAGCACCAGGGTGTCGACGTGAGCCGGTACGTCTACGCCGTGTACGCGTCGCGGCCGGACCTACAGAAGGCATTTCCGCTCGCCGAGTGTGCAGACGGGTCCGCACACTCGGGGTTGGTGGGTTGGGCCTCGGTACAGGGCCCTTTGGAAATGGGGATGCAGCCATCGCTGCTCGCCGCATCCAGCGCCGACGCGTGGCGTGAGCTATCGAACGTGAACCCCCGGCCCCGGTCACGTCGGCGCCAGGTCATCGAGCGGGTGCTGGACTCGGTCAACTTCGCGAAACGCCGCACCGTGGAGCCGGTCGCGGCTGAACGGCGCGACGAGGTCCTGAGGATCGCCGGAGAGAGCATGGCGCGGTACAGAGCGGGTCGGCTCACGGCCCCCGTGTTGCTGATCCACCCGGACAAGGACGCCGACGGGCTCCCCAGCGCGCCCCTTGATCGTTGGTACGGCCTGGAGGTCGGCGATCTCGACGAGCAGGTGGTCCTCGGGTCCCCTCACGACATGATCGGCGAACCCGCCGTGGTGGCTGTCGCCGAGTGCCTCGACCGCGCCATCCTCGCCCGCCTCGAGGCGCTGGGTTACAACTGAGACGCCCACAGGCCCGGAACCGCTAGGTCTGGCCTTCGAATAAAAATGGGCCGTGCCGACGCTTGTCCGCTCAACCAGAGCGGCCGTCCCAGCTGGACATGGGAGTGGGGCTAGCTGGAATCGAACCAGCGACCTCAGCATTATCAGTGCTGCGCTCTAACCGACTGAGCTATAGCCCCTTCCTGGTCAGAGCCGTTTTCTGTTCCGACCACTCGTGTCTGCCCTACATTTGCCCTAGGGCCGGTATCCTGTAACGCATGGCGACGAGGTCTTCACGATACAAGCGACCCGGGACGATGAGGGAACGGAGTCCGGGCCATTGGGAGCTGCGAGCGTTCGTTGGCCGTGATCCGGTCAGCGGCAAGGTGCGCCAGGCGACCCGCACGTTCCACGGCACCGAGAAGGAGGCCGGCAAAGCACTCGCGCAACTCGTCTCCGAAGTCGATGCGGACACGTTCGACCGGACCACGGCGACGGTCGGCCAGCTCCTCGACAAGTGGCTTGAGACGGCGCAGACGAAACAGCGGCCGCGGACCTTCTACGAGAACAAGCGCAAGATCGAGGGCCGTATCAGACCCGTGCTCGGATCGGTGCGACTCGACAAGCTTGGCGGAGACACCCTCGATGCGGCGTACCGGCGTTGGCTCGCCGAAGGACTCTCGCCGACCACGGTGCACATGTACCACGCCATCCTGTCGGCTGCGTGCCATCAGGCGGTCAAGTGGGGCTGGATCAGCGCCGCTCCGACGGCCCGGGCCACCCCGCCCAAAGTGGAGCGCAAGGAGATGGTGGTGCCGACTCCAGACCAGCTCACCGCTCTGGTGCAGGCGGCAGTTGACGTCGACCCGGTTCTGGCCACTGCCATTGCCCTGGCCGCACTGACCGGTGCTCGCCGCGGCGAGCTGGTGGCGCTTCGGTGGAGTGACGTTGATCTCGACGCCGGACGGGTGCGTTTCGCCCGGTCGCTCACCGTGGCTGAGGGGAAGCAGCACACCGGACCGACCAAGACCCACGCGTCCCGTGAAATCGCGCTCGACGACCTCGGCATCGAGGTACTCCGAAAGCGATGGGCCGACATGAACGACTTGTCGGGTTTGGCCGAGTCGCCACTCGTCGCCGACCCCTTCGTCCTCAGCTACAACGCCAACGGTGCCGTGCCGGCCAATCCCGACACCTTCACACATCGTTTCGGCAGGCTGTGCGAGTCGATGGAGGCATTGGCGCTGGCGAGGCTCCGGAAGTCCAACCCGAAGGCGCAACGGAAGGATCTTGCGCCGGCGGACCGGTGGCCGTTCCGATTCCACGACCTGAGGCATTTTTCCGTGACGACGCTCATCGCCGCTGGGGTCGACGTGCGGACGGTGGCTGAGCGCCACGGCCACGCCCGGGCCACCATGACCCTCGACCGTTACGCGCACGCACTTCCTGAGCGCGACCGCGAGGCGGCCGGAGTACTTGGGGCGGCGCTCAGCTTCTGACCCACGTCGAGACATTCGAGTGGCCGTAGTGGAGATTGTGTGCGTGGATAGCGGCTACGACGCGCACTGCGCGGACCGTGCTTCACCGCGGTCAAGATCTCTGCGATCGATCACAACAATGTTCTGCTCACGATCGCCAGAGCGCGGGCCATGGCAGGAAGACCATCACGACTCCAAGGAGCCACCGTGAAGGTAGCGCTCCAACTTCGGTAACGACACCCTCCAACGCGCACGAATTTGGATCGCCGGAGGAAACCTGCCCGTCCGACAGAGCCGGTAGAGGGTGTCGGCGTGCAGACCGAGCCGGATCGCGGCATCAGGAACAGAGATGAGGTCGGCGGCGGCAAGTTGGCCCCTTGTCCTGGTGGCGATGGTCACACTGCACCCCAGTCCCCGTTGGGACAACCGATAGCTGAGAATGTTCCCATCACCACCCCGTTTGGTTTCACTCCGAAAGTGCTCGCCAGGGGTGACCGCACCGCCTGGCGATTTTGACTAGCTGCCTTGGTCTCACGATTCTCAGTTGCATGGGCAACCGCACCTTCCCGATGAGCACCAGAACGACTCACCCCTGGTTCCTTCCATGCTCGAGGCGGGCGTCACCTTGAACGTCACCTCCCTGGTCACTGTGTGAACTCATGGCAGGCACGGCACCGTCACCCTCGAATCGACGACGTCACCTTCGACTCGTCGCTCTTTGAAAGCAGCAGCGCAACGGCCAGTCCTTGAGGTCCCCTCGGTCGCACGTGATGGGGTGGTGAACGGTGGGTCGTGGGTTCCTCTCGACGTATATGGCGGTGCTTACGGTCCCATCGTGCGCCCCGTCGCCTCGGCCGCAAAGGCGGCTCGGAAACTGGCCGGCGGCGTTCGCTGCGCTCACTGACCTTCGGTCCCGCGCCAACTTTCCGCCCGACCCTGCGGGCAACCGTTGCCCCTCGGCTTCCCGGTCCGCGTGTCGTGCCCGTAAGCACCACACACGAAAGGAACCACACCATGAACACCGTCACCATCACAGGAAACCTGACCCGGGAGCCCGAGATCCGCTACACCCGAGAAGGCCACGCCACGGCCCAGCTCGGCGTAGCCGTCAACCGGCGCTGGCAGGACCGCACGACCCAGGAGTGGCAGGAGAGCACCTCGTTCTTCGACGTCACCTGCTGGCGGGACCTGGCCGAGAACGTGGCCCTCAGCCTCACCAAGGGCATGCGGGTCGTGGTCACCGGTCGGCTCGAGCAGCGCAGCTGGGAGAGCGACGAGGGCGAGCACCGCGCCAATGTCGAGCTCACGGCCGACGAGATCGGTCCGAGCCTGCGCTTCGCCACCGCCGACGTCCACCGGACCGAGCGCCGGGGCACTGAGGCCGAGACCCAGCAAGTCGAGACCTTCTGAGCCGGACCAGGGGCCGGGGGAGTGATCCCCCGGCCCCTCCGTCGCGCTCCGCCGGCACGGTCGCACCTCACCCGCCGTCACCGCCCAGGGCCGCGTGATCGGCCGCCTCGCCCGGAGGGATTGGACCGTACGCCGCTCGGCGTCAAGCGGACACTCCGGGGCGCCGCCTCGGTGGCCGCCGGCTCCGCCGTCGCCTTGCCAGCTCGGCTCGGCCACCGGTCTTCGCTTCCTCGCTCGGGCCCACCCCGCCGCTTGACCCCGACCGGACAGCCCGGTCCTTTCGCACCCAGCGGAGCAAGGACGGGCCTTGCTCCGCTCCGGAGCCGCCCGTGACGATCCGACCGAGTCCCACGAACCAGCCGGCGCCCGCAGCTTCGAAGAACGCCGGAGCACCGGCAATCGTCATGTCCCTTCCATCGGCTCTACCGGACCTGTACAACACATTCCACACCCGTGCACCACTAAGGGTGCAATGCCGCATATTCGATTGGATGCGTATTGGTGGGCGAGTTTCGTTCTGCCCTGTGACCAGCATTGCGTCGGTGAGGTGAAGTCCAGGGTGACGTTGGTTTCGCCGAGACAAAACCCGCAGACGTGGCATCCCATGTTCGGGTCGCAACGCGTCAGTTGCGACCACGAAGGTGGCAGATTCCGTCCATTCGGCGGAGGGCAGTATCGAGAATGCGGGATCGATTGGCTCACCATCACTTCGACACAGACCATGCTCTGGTGGAATGCGTAATCAACGAGGAATTGGTCCTGCTTCGAGTGGCGGCTGTCACGTTGTCTGAGATCGCCAGTTCATTCGGGAACGTTTCAGGCGGAGACCAGCCGCCCACTCCCGAAGCGGACACGTCATCAGCGGTCCGTTCGGGACTCAGGGATGTAAATCTTCGCCGTGGAGGTATCGGTCCAGGCGCGGCACTGAAACTCTCCACCTTCCGCCGATTTGGATTGCCGGGCTGAACTGTCCCCTGCGACACAGGCGGTAGAGAGTGTCGGGGTGCACGCCGATGCGCCCAGCGGCTTCGGGAACCGAGATGAGATCGGGGGCAGGCGGCTCAGCACCGATTTGTTTGAGCGTCGTGAGAGGCGACGCCGAAGTCGAGGGCATGAGAGTCCATCCTTTTCGGGCCCGGAAGGGCCTTCACTAACAGAGCCGAGGTGTCGCCATCATCGCCCCATATCCCGATCGAATCCGCGAGTGGTGTACCGAAACTCGATCTGCACGGTTCAGCTTCTTGAAGGCGTTAGACGCGCTCGATCAGCCAGGCGTGAGGTGGGCTGGGATCCAGCAGCTTTCCTTCGGGGCCGGCAATCGTCGTCCGACGTATATGCAGTGCCACCGGCGCTCTGCGGCGTCCAGTAACCGGCTCGGCTCGCAGCAACTTCTGGCGCGGTCTCCCGGCCGTTCACATTCACCCCGCTGGCGGACCGCCAGAAGTTCTTGCTCGGCCCAGGGGCTTCCCTCACCGGGACTCGATTCCGCTCCGCTGCCGGTAGTGGATTTCGGTCCATACGGATTTACTCAAAAGAGTTCCTTCGCGTAAACATGGAGCATTCCATCGAGACCGGCAGCTGAGTCTCGACAACGAACGTCACGCAGGGGCGAGCGGCACCACCCTGCGCTACCCGAAGCCAACGCGGCCAAGTCGAGAGCGGCCAAGAGATCGTCACGCTCAAGATCAGGATGATCTACGATGATCTCCTCGATGGTCATGCCCGACGCCAAGAGCTCCAGGAGGTTCTGAAACACGCACCGTACCGCGAACAACATCCCGTACCCAGCGGCGTCATCGTCCACCACTCGTTACACCACTTCACAGACCGACGTCTCCGGACCCTCCTTAAGCTCCATCACGAGACAGTCCATCAGCCCCATCAGATTGCTTCACACGTGTGGCATTCGAGGCGGAAAGGCCGCATATAGACGGAAAGTGACATATGCACCGTGCGCTGGGAGAACAAGCAGCCGGTCCGGGAATTGGGGGTCAATCGTGGCCGCTGGTCCCTCGTCAGCCGCGGGACGAAGGTCGTCCCGCGGACAGGATCGAGACGTGATCTCGCTGCGCCGGATGACCCTGGGGTCGGGCTATCGCTACCTGATGGAGTCGGTCGCGACCGGCGACGGAGCCGTCGGAACGTCGTCGAACCTGACCCGCTACTACGCCGAGTCGGGAACCCCGCCGGGCGTCTTCCTCGGCGCTGGCCTCGCCGCCCTCGACGATGGCCGGGGGATCGAGAAGGGTTCGGCGGTCACCGAGCAGCACCTCTTCAACCTGCTCGGGATGTGCGCCGACCCGGTCACCGGTCTCCCCTTGGCCGTCAGCCGAACCGTTCGCACCTTCGCTGGCCACGGCGAGTGACGGATCGTGTCGAGCCGATCCCGACGACCGCCAGCGACGACGAGCGGAGCGCACGGAGCCGCAATCGAGGCGAGCAGCGGGCCAAGGGGGCCCGCTCCCGGACACCAGTGGCCGGGTTCGATCTCACCTTCTCCCCTTCCAAATCGGTGTCGGTGGCCTGGGCGCTGGCCGATCGGGACACCAAGGCGCGGATCTATGCGTGCCACCGCCGGGCCATCGACGTCGTCCTCTCCTACGCCGAGCGCGAGGTCTTCCACTCGCGCTCGGGCACCAACGGCGTGGTCCAAGAAGACGTCGAGGGCGTGGTCGCTGTGGCGTTCACCCACTGGGATTCGAGGGCCGGCGACCCCCAGCTCCATGACCACGTCGTGGTGGCCAACCGCGCCCGTTCGCTCTCCGACGGCAAATGGCGAACGCTCGACAGTCGCGGCCTGTTCAAGAGCGTGGTCGCCCTCTCCGAGTTGCACCAAGGCGTGCTCAGCGATCTGTTGACCGAGGCGTTGGGGTGGGGATGGGACGGCCGGACCCGCCGCCACTCCGAGCGGCTGCGCTTCGAGGTCGAGGGCGTCGCCGAGGCTCTGATGGCCGAGTTCTCCCAGCGCTCGGTGGCCATCGAGGAGCGCAAGAACGCGCTGGTGGCCGAGTTCGCCGCGGCTCGCGGTCGCCAACCGACGAACACCGAGGTGCTCGATCTGCGCCGCCGGGCCACGCTCGAGACGCGGCCGGCCAAAGAACACCGCAGCCTGGCCGAGATGACCGGCCGGTGGCGCCAGCGGGCCGAGCGCTACGTCGGAAGCGACCAACGCTCATGGGTTGCCGGTCTCGCCGATCGCAATGATCTGCCCCTGTTGCGCACCGGCGATTTGGCCGACGGGATCCTGGCCGATGCGGCCGCCGTGGCGGTGCAGACCGTGGCCGAACGCCGCGCCACCTTCTCTCGGGCCAACCTCTTGGCCGAGGTCCACCGCCAGCTGCACGGAGTTCGCTTCGCCTCGCCAGAGGACCGGATCGCGGTGGCCGAACGCACGACTGACCTGGCCACCGCGCAGTCGCTTCTGATCTCCGCCCCCGAGCTGCACCACACCCCAGAGCACCTGCGCCGGACCGATGGAACGAGCCGATTCCGGGCGAAGGGCCACGAGATCTACACCACGGCCACCCTCTTGGAGGCCGAGAGCCGGCTGCTCGACGCCGGACGTCAGACAGGCGGGCCGGCCGTCGCGATGGGCACCGTGGCGACCGCGACCGCAGCCAACCTGCCCGGTCGGGACCACCCGCTCAGCCTCGACCAGGCCCTGGCCGTCGAGCAGATCGCCACCTCGGGTCGTTCACTGGACGTCCTGGTCGGCCCGGCGGGGACGGGCAAATCCACCACGATGGCCGGGCTCCGCGCCGTGTGGGAAGCCGAACACGGGGCGGGATCGGTGCTCGGGCTGGCACCCTCGGCGGCAGCGGCCGAGGTCCTGGCCGGCGAGCTCGGCATCGACACCGAGAACACGGCGAAATGGCTCTACGAGCACCGCCAGGAGGCCGAGCGGCTGGCCGAGCTGGCGGCCCTTCGCCGCGAGCTGAGGTCGGCCGGCGCCTCGGAGCGGCGCCGTTTGCCGGTGCGACGGCGCATCGCCGCGGCCGAGGACGAGGTGGCCCGCTGGCGGCTCCGGAGAGGCCAACTCGTCATCGTGGAGGAAGCCACCTTGGCGGGCACGTTCGCTCTCGACGAACTGGTCACGGCGGCCGGCGACGCCGGGGCCAAGGTGCTCCTGGTCGGTGACCAGGCCCAGCTGAGCGCGGTCGAAGCAGGCGGCATGTTCGCCGCCCTGGTGCGCGACCGCAGACGGGCTGGCCCCCGAGCTGAGCGACGTTCGCCGGTTCCACAGCGCCTGGGAACAAAGAGCCAGTGTCGAGCTGCGGGCCGGCTCGGAGGATGCGATCGACGCCTACGAGGCCCACGACCGCATCGTGTCGGGCGACCGGGACGAGATGCTCGACGCCATCTTTGCGGCGTGGAAGCACGACATCGCAGCGGGCCGCACCGAGCCTGATGATCGCGGGCGATCTGGGCACCGTCAGCGAGCTCAACGCCCGGGCCCGGGCCGACCGGATCTCCGCCGGGCAGGTGATCGACGATGGCGTCACGGTCGCCGGTGGCGGGACGGCGGGTGTGGGTGACCAGGTGCGTACCCGCCAGAACAACCGCCGTTTGACGAGCGGGCAAACGTGGGTCCGCAACGGGGACCGCTGGACTGTCATAGCCACCTTCGATGATGGAAGCATGACCGTGAAGCGGGCGAACGGTGCCGGAGAGGTGGTCCTGCCGGCCGACTACGTGCGAGAGCACGTCGAGCTGGCCTACGCCTCGACGGCGCATCGGGCGCAGGGCCGAACCGTCGATACGGCGCACGCCATCGTCTCACCCACGACCACCCGCGAAGTGCTCTACGTCTCGGGCACCAGAGGCAGGGAGGGCAACTGGCTCTACGTGGACACCCACTACGACCCCGACCCCCAGACCTCCCATGACGAAGCGACCGAGCCGGCCACCGCCAGAGAGGTACTGGCCGGAGTGCTGCGCAACGAGGGTGCCGATGTGGCGGCGCACGACATGATCCGCCGTGAACAAAGCGAGGCGGAGGGCTTCGAACGCCTCTCAGCCGAGTACCTGACGCTGGCCACCGATGCCCAAGCCGAACGCTGGGACGCCTTGCTCGAGGCGTTCAGGGCTCACGCCAGCAGACCTCGACGCCGTCCGTTCAAGCGAGGCGCACGGTCCGTTGCTCGCGGCATTCCGCGAGGCCGAGGCCGTCGGCTTGGATATCGAGGCGGCCTTCCCGCAACTGGTCGCCGGCCGGTCCTTGACCGACGCCGTCGACGTGGCCGCGGTGCTCCACGCTCGGGTTGATCGGTGGATGCAGGCGGCCAGTGGCAGGCGACGGGGGCCGGACCACCTCATCGCCGGGCTGATCCCGAGGGTGCGAGGAGTCACGGATCCGGATATGGCCCGCGCATTGACCGAGCGTGAGCATGCGATGGAAACGCGGGCCCGCACGCTGGCGAACCAAGCGATCGAGGCAGACACGATTGGGTGCAGCGCCTCGGGCCGGCTCCGGATGATCCGGGTCACCGAGCACGCTGGCTGCGCGAAGTCTCGACGATCGCGGCCTACCGGGATCGCTGGCACATCACCGGACCGGGAACCCTCGGCGGCCGGGACGACGTCAAGAGCGTTGAACAAAGGAGCCAGCTTCAGCGCGCACTTGCCGCCGCAGAGCACGCTCGAGCCATCAGCCAAGCCGTCGGAGCAACGGAAACGAGCACGAGCCACGACGTCGAGATCGACGTCGTGCAGGGAGTCGAACGATGAGCAAAGTCCGATCGTCCCCTCAGCTGCTCCCAGCGCAAGATCGGGTACAAAGATGTCTCGATGCGAGTGCTGATCACCGTCCTCTACGTCGTGTCGTTCTTGATGTTGGCCGAGGGATTCCGACTGCTACTGCTCCTCAATCACGAGGTCAGCGCTCTGGCCTGGGCTGCCAAGGCGGAGTCGGGTGCTGCTCCACCCGACGAGGTGGATTGGCAGTTCGGGCGAACCGGTTCTCCTGGGGC
>CAVUWK010000002.1:0-385074 GCA_963745175.1 uncultured Acidimicrobiaceae bacterium | reverse complement strand
TCAGATGTCCAGGCCACGACGGGTGTGACCGAGTATCCGGTTGATGCGTCTTCGTTTTCACCGTGTGATCGATGTGGACTCGCTCGTTCACCCAGCCTGAGTCGACTACGACGGCGACATATTGAGTCTCGTCATGCTTGGTCTGGGACCTTCCATCACCCCCGCCTCTCCAGCGTGGCGGCCTCGATAACGTTGCCCACCGCTTGGTCGATGTTTCGCCAATACTCGAAGGCTCGCTGGAGCACCTCCTCGCGACGTAGTCCGGAGAGAATGTTCGACACGGTGTCGATCAGGCGGTCACGGGCGGAGTCGTCCATGACCTCGGTGAGGAGAGTCTTCGCCTGCCCGAAGTCGTCGTCTTCGGAGTGCAGCGTGTAGGCGGCTCGCACCATCTCGCCGTCAGCCGCCCACACGGCCTGCTCCGCGTAGGTGGTGGCGTAGGCCGCAGGGGCCTCGTCGAACGAGTTGGGGTAGTACACAGGGTCGGTGACGTTGTCCACTCGCATCGCCCCGTCCTTGGAATAGCTCCGGACGGCGGAGTGGGGACGGTTGACCGGGATCTGCTGGTAGTTGACCCCGAGGCGCGCCCGATGGGCATCCGCATAGGAGAAGCCGCGGGCGAGGAGCATCTTGTCCGGCGAGAGGCCGGTACCCGGCACGGTGTTGTTGGGTTGGAAGGCAGCCTGCTCCATCTCGGTGTGATAGTCGCTGACGTTGCGAATTCAGCGTGAGACGTCCCACCTCGATCAGTGGGTAGTCGCAGTGCGGCCAGACCTTGGTCAGATCGAAGGGGTTGAAGCGGTAGGTCTTGGCGGCATCGAAGGGCATGACCTGCACGTGGAGCGTCCAACTTGGGAACTCCTCGCGCTCGATCGCCTCGTAGAGGTCGCGTTGGTGGTAGTCGGCATCCCAGCCGGCGATCCGGTCGGCCTCGGCTTGAGTGAGACACTCGATGCCCTGGTCACACTTGAAGTGGTATTTCACCCAGAACCGCTTGCCCTTGGTGTTGACCCACATGTAGGTGTGCGACGAGTAGCCGTTCATGTGGCGCCACGATTTCGGGATGCCCCGGTCACCCATCAGCCAGGTGACCTGGTGGGCGGACTCGGGCGAGAGCGTCCAGAAGTCCCACTGCATGTCGGCGTCGCGAAGGTTGTTCGCGGCCAACCGCTTCTGCGACCGGATGAAGTTCTGGAACTTCATCGGGTCACGGATGAAGAACACCGGCGTGTTGTTACCGACGATGTCGAGGTTTCCCTCGCTCGTGTAGAACCTCACCGCGAATCCTCGCGGGTCACGCCAGGTGTCGGGCGAGCCGCGCTCGCCCGACACGGTGGAGAAGCGGACCACCAAGTCCGTCTTGGCCCCGAATGCAAACACGGCCGCCTTCGTAAAGTGGCAGACATCGCCCGTAACCTCAAAGGCGCCGAAGGCGCCGCCGCCCTTGGCGTGAGGCTGGCGCTCGGGAATGCGCTCCCGATTGAAGTTCGCCATCTGCTCGATCAGGTAGAAGTCCTGGAGCAGGACGGGTCCATCGGGACCGACGGTAAGAGTATGTTCCTGGCTGGCGACGGGTATGCCTGCATCCGTGGTCGTGGGTGGACGAAATTCTGGCGAGTTCATGCCTCTCCCTTCGTCTACGAATCAAACCTTCAAGGCCAAGAGCGAGACCGGCGCCGATCAAGCAGATCGTGACGCCGGCCTTGCCAATTACAGCTCCGGGACGTCGTCGAGGTCGGGCTTCGGTCAGCCCGAACAGCAAGAGCTCACAGGGAGCTGCAAGCGTCCCGGATGACCTTGAGCACCACATCTGGGTGGGACAGCATCGGAACGTGGCTGCTGGCCACCTCGGTGATTTTTCCGTTCATGCGCCTCGCAGCGGCTCTTTCGAGATCGGGATGGACGGCCTGGTCGTTCGTTCCCACGATGTTCCAGCACGGCTTGTCCCTCCAGGCCGGGCTTTCAATCTTTGCGCTGAACAGGGTTGCGGCTGGGGGGCTGGCGGTCGCCCAGACAAGCTGCTGCTCTTCCTCGGGCAGGTCGCCCGCGAAGTACTCGATGCCCTCTGGGAGCATCCAGACACGTCCGTCCTCCACCTTGATTGACTTGAACACGTTCGTCTTCGGGAACTTGTCCTGCTGACCTTGCAGGGTTTCAGTCTCGTCGGGCCCAAGCGCGTTGATGAACACGAGACCGGCGACCCGATCGTCGTTCCCCGCCGCGGTGATGACGGCGCCACCGTAGGAGTGACCCACCAACAGGATGGGACTCGGAACTTGTGCGAATGTCCTGATGGTGCAGTCGACGTCGGCCTGGAAGTCGTCGAGCGCATGTTGGCTCGCGATCACCTCGTAGCCGTCCTTTCGAAGCGGTGTCATGAGCTTGGCGAAACACGATCCATCGGCCCAGATGCCGTGGGCGAAGGCAACGCTTTTAATTGGGGACATGTGTGGCTCCTCTCGGATACGGATACGACTCAGGTATCTTGCAGGGAGCCCGCCGGCCGAACATCAGCCAGGTGGCTATTCCGACGCCACTTTGTTGCTGGACTGTGAGTACTTCGTCGCCAATCGGGCGAGTTCGGTGCGATTGGCGACGCCCAGCTTGATGTACGCATGTGCAAGGTGAGCTTTCACGGTGTGGCGTGACATGAAGAGGTCACTGGCGATCTCGGGATTGCTCTGGCCTTGGCTCGCGAGCTCGACCACCTGCCGCTCGGCTGGACTCAGGCTGGCCCACCCATGCGTGGCGGCTGCACGCTCTCCCCGACCCCGCTGGGCGTAGGTGACGGCCTCTTCGAGCGACAATCGCGCGCCATCTCGCTGTGCCTTGTTCAGGTTTTCTTCGCCAAGAGCCGTTGCGGCGGCGACCAGCAATCGCTCCATTGCTTGATGAGCTGCTGGGAAGGCAACCAGGCCCAGAGCGTGCCGTTCCCTCTCCGTCGAGGCGATCAGCCGAGTGGCTCGGTCATGCTGCCCGTTGAAGGCAGCGACCTCTGCGAGGAGACTCAGGGCATCGACGACCTGAAGGCGCCACCCGCGCTCCATGACGACCTTGAGGACCTCGTGTGCGATCGCCTCGGCCCGTTGTTCGTCGCCTTCGAGAAGCAAGGCACGGGACAAGCCAAGGTATCCGACCGCATTCGCGCGTTGGTTCCTGAGGGGCTCGGCCGCAGCCAAGAGTGCGTCCACATGGATTTTGGCCAACGCAGTGTCGCCGCGGGCGAGCGCCACGTGCACGAGGATGTCGTGGGCGTGCCAGGCCAGGTAGCGGACTTCAGGTTCGCTCTCGATGAGAGTTGCCGCCCAGTGATGGGCTTCATCGAAATCACCGCCAGCCAGAGCAGCGACCCCCAAGGCGTGGATCAGCACCGCTGTGCCCAGCCGGATCCCTTCCTCGATGGAGGCTTCCAGTTCGGCTTCAGCCCGAACTCGGGCGGACTCCGGGTCGCCGGTTAGCGCGTCCACGAGGGACAGGACCTCTATTGCACAATACCGAGGGAATGCATCCTCTCCCGGCATCATGGCTAGCGACCGTTCACCACGAGCGCGCGCCCCGGTCAGATCCCCGGCCGAGAGATCGATCTGCGCCGAGGACCACAAATACCAGCGAACATTGTCCTCAAGGCCGATTAGTTCCGCGACGCAGAGCAACTCATCGAGCGGACCTTGGATGGCATCACGATTGTCCTGAAAGAAGTAGCTGATTGTGAGCGAACTCAGCGCGTGACATCTGGCTACGTCGTCTCCGGCGGTTCGTGCCAACTGGGCCGACTCAATGAGCATGGGATCACCCGCAGCCGGATCTCTTAGCATGGCCATCTTCCCCAGCGTGCTAAGAGCGAGCGCCCTGGAGCGGAGGTCGCCAACAGCTGAAGCCATTTCCTGGGCAGCGGCAGCAGCAGCCTGTGCACGTTCGAACTTGCCGAGCCAAAACGACAAACGCGACTGCGTTGCCAGAGCGAGCGCGTGCTCCGAGGAAGGCTCCGGAGGCGCAGTTACGAGGCTCTGCTCCAGGACTGCGGCCCCCTCGGCGACTCGTCCGCGTACACGCCAGTAGAGAGCGAGTGCACCAGCGATCGCAAGAGCATCTTCGGGAGCCGTAAGGCAGGCGTCGTTGATGGCCGCCCTCAGATTGGGGAGATCTTCATCGAGTCGAGCGCGGCGGTCGGGGTCGAGACCCCAAAGTTCACGGTCGGCACGTTCTGCCACCTCGCGGAAGTAGATGCGGTGTCTGGCCGTCAAGGTATGCTTTTCGCTAGAGGAATCCAAACGTTCGCAAGCGTATTGGCGGACGAAATCGAGCATGCCGTAACGAGCGACGCCTCCCTTGAACTCCACCGCCAATAGCGACTTGTCTACGAGACCCTGTATCTCGTCGAGCATCTGGTCTGGCCCAATCGGGCTCCCGCAGCACACTGCCGTCGCAGCTTCTACGTCAAAACTCCCCGAAAAGACCGCCAGTCGGGCAAACAGCCGACGTTCCTCGGATGTCAGAAGTGCATGACTCCAGTCCATTGATGCTCGGATGGTCCGGTGGCGAGAATCCAACTGGCGGCCACCACGAAGCAGCCGGAGATGGTTATCAAGACCTGCGGCAATTTCGCCCGTGGAGAGTATGCGAATCCGAGCGGCCGCCAGTTCGATGGCAAGCGGGATGCCGTCGACCCGACGAACGATCGTCTCCACGTCGCCTAGGACTTTTTCGTTCAGCAAGAAGTGTGCGTCGGCTGACCTCGCTCGATCGACAAAGAGCCGGGCCGCCTCGGACGCTTTCCCGCGACCGGTATCGACCCCACCCGTCATCGATAGCGCCGGGACTGACCACACCAACTCGCCAGGGATGCAAATCGGCGATCGGCTCGTCGCCACAATGGTGACGGATGGACAGCCCCGTAACAGGACCTCGGCCACGTTTCCGACTTCCTCCAGGACGTGCTCGCAACAGTCGAGCACCAACAAGGCCCGCGTCTCCCGCAAAAGGTCGATCGCCGCTTGAAGCGGAGAACGGCTTGAACCACCACCCACCGAGTCAAGAACAATGCTGTCGATGAGCTCCGGATTGGCGATGGACTCAAGCTCAACGATATAGACCTTGGCCCAGCCGGATTCGGCGACGCCAACGCCGAGTTGTCGGGCCAAACGGGTCTTACCAATGCCACCGATGCCGGTCAGGGTGACAAGGCGATTTCCCTCCTGCAAGAGCGATCGAAGCTGGCTCAGTTCCTCTTGTCGACCGACAAAGGTGGTCAATGGCATTGAGAGTTCGAAAGCGGTCCCGCTGGAGCGGGATCGAACTGACGCCGCTGGGCGTTCTGTGTCGTGCTGGCCCTCGATCTTTTCCAACCCCTGAACCAGGCGGATTGGTTCAGTCTCAGTCGTCACCGGCTCGTTGCCCTGTTTCCAAAAACGGAAGAACGATCTCGCCGCGCTGGCCTTCGCCAGCGGTAGATGTTGCAAATGTAGGATCCCATGATCGCCTGGGGACCGTTAAGACCGAACTCGACAGGATCAGGCATCTCCCTACCTCAGCTTGAGTCGCTCCTGCAAGAGTCATCATAGGTTCGGCGCGGTGGATCTGGCGAACGAACGAGGACTTTGCTATGGGGTCCACCGCGCAGAGCGAACAGAGAGCGTCATCGAGCGCTTTCTCGCCGTATGGCAATCCCTGGTGGACCGATTCCATCTCACAGCTGGGTGTGCCGTCACCGTCGTCGCGAAGGACGACAACCCGATCGAGCCGATGTGATTGCCCGACGGTAGTAGTCGTCCTGGACATCTCCGCACGAACTCTGGATGTCGATCATTGGCTGGGCAATCCATGCTTTCAATCTTGGGGATCGCCCGATTCCCGGCGCCTATGGAACAGGTGGTACGGCCTCACATATTCGGATGCCGGACTGAGATCCCAGATTTCGAGCACCGGAGGAGAGACGCCCTTGCCCTGCCGCGCGGCGCGCCATCCCGCCCTGCGAAGACACATCTCGAGATACGCAATGACGTCCTCATCGTGGGAGACGCGGTCATCGCCGATGCCGTTACGGATCTCATCGCGAGATATGCGCTCGTATTTCCAACTTATATCTGCGTGTCCCCATCTACCAGTGGCCATCTCGATGGCAACCACCCAGTGATCCCCTTCTGTCTTCAGCTCCGCTCGAATCGCTGAGGGGTCGAACTCAAAAGGCATTGCTGCCTCCGGTATCATCGTTTAATTGGCAGTGTTTGCGTTTGTGTCGCAGCCTCGCCCCGTACGTCTCCGTGGCTGGTTCAGGCCTCTGACGAAACCAACTGCATGAGCGCCTTGTCGACGACATCGAATGGTTCACGGCTCCGCTCGGCCCGGCAAAGCGCCACTGCTCCCTCGGTCGCTGCGATGATCATGACAGCGAGCTGCTGAGCAGAGGTCTCGGCCACTCCCCCGTCAACCAGTAGTCCGGCCAGATGGACCGTCCAGTCTCGAAAAATCGCCCCGGCGTGGTCGAGGAGGTCAAGGTCCGACCCAGCCACCGTGACGGCGAGGACGGCGCAGCCTGCCGTCAGGTCTGAGCTGTCGAGGAGCTGACGCCACAAATCCAGGAACTGTTTGACGATCGCCTCGGCAGAGCTGCCCCGCCTCGACTCCATCACGGCCAGCGCCCGCGAACTGACCAGGTCGAGCGCAGCGTGGACAAGTTCGGACTTTCCGCCCGGGAAGTGGTGGTAGATCGACCCCCTGGGGGACTTGGTCGCGTCCAACACCTCAGCAAAGGAGGTGCCCTCGACCCCCTTGGTGGCCAGGAGCCCGGCGGCCCCTTTCACCATTTTCGTCCGAACGTCGCCCTGTGCCATGTCCTTGGTCCTGATCCCCTCCGTTGATATCCGCCGGGGCTATGCAAGCCATCATAGTCTCGTTACTATGTCTGCCCACATACATAGACAAGAAAGGCTCCTCGCATGCCCATGATCGACGTCTACGCCACGGACGGCACCTTCGAGCAGGGTGGCCAACTGGCCGCCGACCTGGCCCGAACGCTGATGTCCATTGAGGGCGTGCCGGACATCCCGATGTTCCGCCAGAACACTGCCGCCTTCATCCACGAGTTGCCGGCGGGCAGCATCTCGAACGTGGAGGGGCAGGACAATTACGTACGCGTGCAGGTGCTCACGAACGCCGGCGCGCTCGACCGGGACAAGCAGCTGGCCGTGGTGAGTCAGTTCACAGAGCTCGTAAGCCAGGCGGCCAAAGATCCTTCGCTGACTGAGCGGACGTGGGTGCTCCTGACAGAGGCGATCGAGGGTGGCTGGGGGCTCGCAGGCCATGCGAATACCAATGGCGACCTCGTCGATGCTGCCCGAGCGCAGATCGCACAGATCGCAGCTGCCAACGACGGCGGACAGAAGTAGCGGCGCCGTTAACACCGACCCAGTTGAAGGTGTCGACGCCGGACGAGCGGATCACGACTTGACCATCCACGTTCAGACCAAAGCTCTGCCGCAACGGAAAGAGGCTCCCCCATGGCAAGCGCACTGACCCAGTTCACCGTCACCGATGTGGCTCCGGGCTACTGGCGAGTGACCTTTCGCAATCCCCCGATCAACCTCGAAGACCCGGATACGATTCTTGAGCTCCAAGAGTTGGTGGGTCTGATGGAGACGGACGATGCGCTGCGTGTCGCGGTACTCGAGAGCGCTGATCCAGATTTCTTCATCAATCACTACGACGTTTCTCGAGCTACCGAAACACCCGTCGCACCGGGCCCAACGGGCCTGCCCACGTGGATCGATACGGCCATCCGTCTGGCATCGACATCCGTTGTGACCATTGCCAAGATCCGCGGTCGCAATAGAGGCGGTGGAAGCGAGGTCGCCCTCGCGTGTGATCTCCGATTCGCCAGCCGGGAGAAGGCGGTGTTTGGCCAACCTGAGGTCGGTGCAGGGATGTTTCCAGGGGGTGGCGCCCTGGAGCGACTCCCGCTGCTCGTGGGACGGGCCCGGGCATTGGAGATCATCCTGGGCAGCGACGACTTCGACGCTGAGACCGCGGCCCACTACGGCTGGATCAACCGCGCTATTCCCGACGGCGAACTTGACGACTTCGTCGACGCCTTCGCTCGCCGGATCGCCTCGTTCGACAAGCCGGCCCTCGCCGAAGCAAAGCGCCTTGTGAACCGACGGACGCTCCCACCCGCAGAAGACCTTCTGGAGACGCAGGACATGTTTCTCACGGCCTTCTCCTGGCCGACCCTGCACGAACGCGGGGCAAGCCTGCGACGTCGGGCGAGCGAGGTCGGACCTGACTTCGAACTCCGCTTCGGGCACTACCTGGTAGATCTTGGTGGCGACTGATTTCTTCTACCGGCTACCCGGCAGCTATCCCTGCATCAAACCCCACAACGAGAAGATGAGAGCGCCATGAACCCAGTGATTCCGTCCACCTCGCTTGAACTCCGCTCAACGGTCACCGAGCAGGGAACGTTGGAGCTCTCCTTGATCGACATCCCCGTGCCGGTCCCCCGGCCTGGCCAGGTCCTCCTTCGCGTCGAGGCAGCGCCGATCAATCCGTCCGACCTGGGATTGTTGTTCGCCGGTGCCGACATGAATCCAGCGACGATCGATGGAACCCCGGATCGCCCCGTTGTGACGACACGGCTCTCCGAAGGCGCACTCCGGGCTCTGGCGGCTCGGGTCGGACGATCGCTGCCGGTCGGCAACGAGGGAGCGGGCACCGTGGTGGCCGCTGGAGACTCTCCTGAAGCACGGGCCCTCAGTGGGCGGACTGTCTCGGTGGCTGCCGGCGGGATGTACACCCAGTACCGAGTGAGTGAGGCGTCGGCGTGCCTCGTCCTGCCCCAAGGGACGCCGGCCAAGGTGGGGGCATCATCGTTCGTCAATCCGCTCACCGCCCTCGGAATGATCGAGACGATGCGTCGGGAGGGTCACGGCGGTCTCGTGCACACGGCAGCGGCGTCGAACCTCGGCCAGATGGTGGTCAAGCTCTGCCTCGCTGAGGACGTGCCACTGGTAAACATCGTGCGCAGGCCCGAGCACGCGGAGCTCCTGCGATCCATCGGCGCCGTCCATGTCTGTGACTCCAGTGCGTCGTCGTTCAAGCGTGATCTCAGAGACGCCGTCGCTACCACGTCGGCCACGCTCGCCTTCGACGCCACCGGTGGGGGGAATCTCGCCAGTCAGATCCTCAGCGCCATGGAGGCGGCGGCCACCCAATCCGCCACGGAGTACTCGAGATACGGGTCGAGCGTTCGCAAGCAGGTGTACATCTACGGAGGCCTCGACCCGAGTCCGACCATCTTGACTCGGACGTTTGGCTTCGCCTGGAACGTGGGCGGATGGCTGCTCACGCCCTTCCTCCAGAGCATTGGCCCCGAGCGGTTCGGTCAGCTCCGGCAAGCCGTGGCGGCTGGACTGACGACCACGTTCGCCAGCAGTTACTCGAGCGAGATCTCACTGGCCCAGATCCTCGATCCCAGCGTGTTCTCTCAGTGCATCAAGCAGTCCACAGGAGCAAAGGTGCTTGTAAATCCTCAGCTCGACCGCGCTGGAGCCTGATCACTCGTACGCCGACAGACAAAACCGCATGCCATCGGCCAACCGGCTCCTCTGAACTCGCGAATCAGGACTTGGCCCCCGTCGACTTACCACCACTTCCGCTCGAGAGCTTGACCCGGTTTGGAACCGGCATCGAGGTCATCGAGTTCGACCATGTCGGCGTCGGAGAGGGTGAACTCGAGAGCGCCGAAGTTCTCGAGTATCCGTTCGCGATGTGTTGATTTCGGGAGTACCACGAAATCGTGCTGAAGACCCCATCGGATGAGGATTTGCGATGGGGTTCTGCCAGTGCGTGCAGCAATTGCGTCAACTCCGGGATTCGAGAGGTGACGACCGGTTCCCAGCGGGCTGTAGGCCTCCATTACCAGTTTGCGTCGGCGTCCCTCTTCGATCAGCTCCCTGCGATAGCTGAACGGGTTGAGGTTGATCTGATTGACGACAGGAACAGTTGTCGCCGCGGCAGCAACCTCCTCCAGCTCCGAGACGTCGAAATTCGACACGCCTATCGATCGGGCATAACCCAGACTGTGTGCCTGCTCCATCCCGGGCCAGGCCCAAGTCGGTCCGCCCTGGGGCCAGTGCACCAGGTAGAGGTCGACGTAGTCGAGCTTCAGGCGCTCCAGGCTCGCTTCGAGCTCGCGGACCGGATCCTTGGATCCTGGATAGAACTTCGTCGTGATGAAGACATGACTGCGGTCAAGCCCGCTCTGTCGGAATCCCTCTCCGACGCCTGCTTCGTTCCCGTACCCTTGGGCCGTGTCGATATGGCGGTAGCCAACCTCGAGTGCCCAACGCACCGCATCTTCGGTCTCGCGACCCTCTGGGGTCTGCCATACGCCAAGGGCGAGCGTCGGAATCACATGCCCATCGGTAAGCGTCTGCACTGGCACGGATTCTCCGAAGGGAGATGTCGTCGTCATGATCTACTCCTCATCACTCAAGGACGCCCCGATGTTGCCACTTTGCTCCAGCTGGTCTTCCCGGGGAATCGCATGATGTGGCGAATTTGAATGGGCAGGCGTTCTTGGCAGTTCTAATACCCTGAACGAGCCCCAAGAGCGTGTCCGCCAGTTCGTCCGATGGCTGCCTGCTCTGCTGGACGGGAGAGGGGTGCAGCCACTGTCGCGAGCATCCACGACGACGGTTCATGGTTTTATCCCACGAATATCCCGCTGTCGCCGCCGTTCAGAGCAATCCGTCTCCATTCACGCACACCTCTGACCTGCCAAAACACTTCATGGGGTTTCGGGCTCGTCCCGCCTTTTCACCCTTCCAAGCCGATGATGCCAGTTCGATCCTGGTCGGCCGCTCTTGTCGTCGGTGCTGGTCACGGCGTCATCGTCCCCGAGCCGCACACTGATCACCCGTCAAGGAACATCCGACCGACCACAAAGAGACCACACTCGTGGGATAAGCGGACCCTTCCTGTTCGACACGACTTTGATCTGAGATGGGTACCGCGCCAGCCGACGCTGTCTATGTGTCTTTGCCCTTCCTCCCCCAACACGCGTGCAACAGCTCTCTCATGAACCACACGCTGGGATCGACGAGAGCGGTGGTCATCACCTCGAGCTCGCGCATATAAGACTCCACCGAGCCCCCGCCTCCGAGCTCGTTCATCACCTCGAGGGTCACCACCCACCATCTGGCCCAGGGAGATCCGCCACGCACAATCTCTGTGCATGCCTCGTGACCCACTTCCTCGAGTCCGCATCGCTCAAAGAGCGCCGGCAGCTTTTGCCCGAACGCTTTGTCGTAACCGCGCAACGTCCACCAGTCACCGTTCCGCCAGGCGTCATGGTATGGGGCGTAGAGCGGATGGGCGGGATCGACCGGAGCCGCCGTGCCCCAGTCGGCGTCCTCGTCGACCAGCCAGCCGCCCGGTCGCAGGCACTGCGCCATTTGCCCGATGGCCAGCTCCTGCCTGCCCACCAGGTGGAACAGCATCAGTCTGGAGCAGACCAAGTCGAACGAGCCTGGACCGAGCACATCGAGTGGATCATCGAGGATGTTGTGCTCGATGACTTCCACATTCGGAAGATCGAGCCGTTTGAGGTAGCCGACGTCAATGTCGGTTGCGACCACGTGGCCGGCCGGCCCCACCTGCTGGCCCAGCCAGACGGCCATCGATCCCCGGCCCGCGCCGACCTCCAGGCACCTCCAGCCTGGCTGGACCAGCCCGCGCCGCCGGCGTGAAACGGGGTCGTACAGCTGCTCGAGAAGGCTCAGCCGCTCATCCTCGTCCGCCTCGCGACCGGCCGCGGCCAGGCGATAGCGAGGCTGGGTCATCGAGGCCGCCGGGCCTTGCACGGTGACGACCGAGTCCGCCAGACCAATCGCCCGAGCTCTGTCCAATCGTGAGGGCAGGTGGGTGGGCGTCTCATCAGGACGCGCTTGACGTGAGAAGCGTAATGGTGAAGCTGCGCTTGGTGACGAGCACGAAACCGGGCACGGTCGGATCGGAACCGCAATCGCTGGCGTTCAACCCGAACGCAGCTAGGCCCTGCTCCCTCACGGACGCCTTACACACCTTCATGATATTGCCCTGCTTCCGAGCGGACGGTGCCCAGGTGAGGCGCCGTCGGCCATCTCAGCGCAAAACCAACGCGCGGTTTGACGCTACACCTGGGCGGGAGGCTCTCTCCATAAGAGGTATCGGTACTCGGGATCTGGCTTCGCTTGCGGAGCGAATCGCATTGGCCAATGCTCTCGGTGTGGACGATGCGGGGGCGCCGCCCGGGTCTGAGGCTCTCACAACCCTGCAGCTCGACGTCTACGCCACGAAGAATGGTCAGTGGAATCCCGAGCATGGAGATATCGAGATCCCTGCTGACTGGGAGTTCTTGCCCTCTGGTGACGCCTTCTTGACCCGGACCGTCAAGGCTGGGGGTGTCTTTTGGCTGTCGTGGCAACCGCGAAGCCAACACCGCCAACATCGTCGGCTCCTCGGACTATGGGCTCCGAGCCAGGCGATTGCCGTGGCTCTGGTGCGTGCTGAAGAGTCGGCCGCACGCCGTGCTTCCAGGCGAGCCCTCGGAGCACAGTCACGCCAGCGTCAGGAAGATCGCTATCGACACGAGTTGGAAGGGGCCATCGTGCGCTTCCTTGCCTTCGCCCCGGCACACCAAGAACTCGAACAGCGGATCGCCGAAGAGACCGCAGCCCATGCAGCCGCCGTGGGCAGCGGCCGGGTCGGTCGGACCCGCAAGCTCACTGTCGACGATCGAGCTGCTCTCAGCGTCCGGGCTTACATCAGGCACCGTTTCACGAGCTACCACGATGACCTCGATGCGCTGTCGCCGGAACACTGGGACGAGGAGTACTTGTACCGAGAGATCAAAGGGGCAGCGAACGAAGCGGTCGACCGTTTCCTCTTCGACCACCGCCGCACCTGAGGCGTCTCGTGGTGGCCGCCGATCAGGATCGGCACGGGGCAGGGAATTGACTACAGCGTCCATACTTGAATCTATGACGCCACTCGGACCGCAGTTGGTCCTCGCATCCAGCTCGAGCGCTCGACTGCGAGTTCTCCGAGATGCAGGTTTCGATCCCGAGGTTGCGGTGAGCGGAGTGGACGAGACGGTAGGTCCAATGACGACCGCAGAGGCGGTGATCGTCCTCGCCGAACGCAAGGCCAATGCGGTGGCATCGCAATTCCCCAAAGCACTGGTCCTGGGCTGCGACTCAATGCTCGAGCTCGATGGGGTGTCGTTGGGGAAGCCGCGGTCGGAAGCTGACGTGGTGAACGTGTGGGAGCGCCTCGCAACTCGACAGGCGCCGCTCTGGACGGGGCACTTTCTGATTGATATGCGGTCCGGAGCGACCGCACGTGAAGTGGCAAGCACGCTCATCAGATTTGGGCGCCCGAGCAGCGGCGAGCTTCGCGCCTACGCCACCACGGGTGATGCGCTTGATCTCGCCGGCGCATTCAGTATCGAGGGCCGTGGCGGACCTTTTGTGGAGAGTATCGAGGGTTCACCATCCAACGTATTGGGGTTGTCGCTTCCCCATTTTCGGTCGATGCTCGCTCAGATCGGCATCCAGATCTTCGAACTTTGGCGCGACAGCTGATCAGTCGTCATCCGCCTACTCGCAACGACATTTGAGCACTTCAACGAGTCATCTGCCCAACGCTGAAGGCCTCTCACCGCCCCGGAGAGCAGAGGGGGTGGTTCGATTCCGGAAACGGCTCCGTCCGACATCGAGCACTTTCTGTCAGACTCACGGTGCTGGTGCCTCTCTGTCCCCGCCTAACGTCGTCGTAAGTCCCTCCAAATCGGCAACGGTGACGGTCAGTGCTGAGTGGCCGCTTCGTCGAAGTGGCGATGGCACTTTTTCTGCAAAGTGAATGCACACCCCCGCGTCGTGGTTCGTTCCAAAGGTCAACCCGTCGTCGACACGTGACATGCGAACTCCAAACGCCGTCCACCAACGGTAGTGCCGAGTGATGTGCGCGCCAGAGATGTTGGCACGCGGCGTGGCGATTTTGAAAAGGCCGAAGGTCGCCACGAAAGACCCTTCATCATCGAGTGTTACACCGTCCCTTGCCGGCCGTAGCAAAAAAGGTAACAACACTGGTAAATAACGCTTGTCGATCGCGTAACCGAAGTGCTCGGGCACCCTCCTTACGATAGGCGTGTTCGCTGTCTCCAGACGCAGGGTTGCCCACGGGCCGGCCTCACTGTGAGGGCGGCACCTTCGTCATGTGAGAACCGAGCAAGCCAGTCGTGGTCGGTTTCGCCTTGCCAGGTGACGAGCGTGGATCGACCTTTGGGGGCGCAGTCGTCCGGCGGTCCGGCGTGAAGTTCTCTGGTTACCTCGACCGCTACAACCTTATCGCCTGGCAGGATGAGCGCATGGCTGACAACCGCGCATACGACAAGGCACTCCTGCACCTCCAAGAGGAACTGGTGAAGATGCAACAGTGGGTCCGTGACGAAGGTCAGCGGGTCGTCATCGTGATCGAGGGTCGCGACGCCGCTGGCAAAGGCGGCGTGATCAAGCGCATTACCGAACACCTCAACCCCCGATGGTGCCGGATCGCTGCTCTGCCGGCTCCGAGCGACCGCGAAGAGGGCCAGTGGTACTTTCAGCGCTACATCGCCCACCTTCCCGCCGGAGGGGAGATCGTCCTCTTCGACCGCAGCTGGTACAACCGGGCCGGGGTAGAGCGGGTGATGGGTTTCTGTACAGATGAGGAGTACCACCGCTTCCTCCGGCAGTGTCCCGCCTTCGAGCGAATGCTGATCGACGACGGAATTATTCTGCTCAAGTACTGGTTCTCGGTGAGTGACGAGGAACAGGAGCGGAGGTTCAATGAGCGCATCAACGCGCCCCTAAAGCGCTGGAAACTCAGCGAGATGGACCTCGAGGGTCGCAATCGCTGGGTCGCGTATTCCAGGGCCAAAGACGAGATGTTCGATCACTGCGACCTACCGGACTCCCCTTGGTACGAGGTCGAAGCCGATGACAAAAAACGAGCACGGCTCAACTGCATCGCTCACCTCCTCTCAATCGTGCCGTACGTCGCCCGCAATGCTTCGAAGGTCAAGCTTCCCCCTCGCCCGCCAATCGGGGATTATCGGCGACCGCCCCGCGACCGGTACCACTACGTCCCCGACTACGCCGCCACGATCACCGAAACCAAGTGAGGGGTATGGGGCTCGGTCAAAAGACGAAGAGGCAAATTCCGTCAGGCGACCTCAGTGGCGACGAAGAGCGATTTGAACATCTCACTCATTTCAGGCAGCTGATAGTGAGCCTGAAGGCCGCTCGGGTTGGGTAGGAGCCAAAGGAGGGCTCTGCCGAGGAGTTCGGGCTGGCGACCGATAACGGCATTTGGTCTCAGAAAAGCCGTCCGGTACGCCTGGAGCCCGAGCACCGCGACGCAGCGGGGCCGCAGAATCTCCACCTTGGCCTCCAGCTGCGTTGCGCCTTCACGCAGTTCGGCGACACTGAGTTCGCTCGCGGCGGCTGTCACCCGCCCCACCAGGTTCGTGATGCCTATGCCGAGCCCAGGCAGCGTGTGCTGCTCGGCGGGCAGAAGAACGGACTCGGTGAATCCACCGGCACTGAGCAATTTCCAGAACCGGTTCCCCGGCCGGGCAAAATGCAGGCCGAGCTCACCTGAGAGCGTCCCGGGATTGATCCCGCAGAACAGCACGCGCAGTTCCGGACCGGTCAGATCGGCGACGGCGTCCTCCATGGGGCGAGAACATACGCTCCGGCAGGGGTCCAACGGGGACAAGTCTGCCGCAAGGACACTCTCGACCCCTTGGTCCATCGAGACCGATCCGGCGCCGCCTTCAGGCTGTCGATCTGCCCCACCGTCCTTGTGAAGGGGCACCAATCAGCAACCTTCGCCAGGCGGGTCCGAGGTCGTCGATCGGCGCTACGTCGCCGGCCAAGGAATTGAACCGGTCCTTTAGCGCCGAACAGCGAGACATGGTTCCCGCTGGAGTGGGCTCCCGCCCTGCTCGGTATCGGCAGGGCGGTTAGATCAACCGCCAGCCGGCCGGAGCAATACGAGCGGAATCTCTCGGTCCGTCTTGCGCTGATACCCGGCGTAGTTGCGGTGCTTGCTGGCGATGATCGGCCAGATTCGAGCCCGTTCGTTGGCGTCGGCAACCTCAGCGATCATCGACTCAGCAGGTTTGGGGCCGAGCTTGACCAACACCTTCGGTTCGTCCCTGAGGTTGAGGAACCATGCGGGATTTGTGTCGTCGCCGCCGCGGGAGGCCACGACCACGATGGTCGAATCCTCCTGGTAGGGCGACGTCAACATGGTCGTGCGCGGCCGGCCGCTCTTTCTGCCGGTCGTGGTCAGCTCGATGACAGGCATCCCAGAGAAGTGCCAGCCAAGCCGACCTCCGGAAGCGCCAAGCAGTACTCGATGCACGCGATTCATGGCTTTGAGGGCAAAGTCCGAAGGCATAGCCGAAAGCGTAATGAGTGGTCGCTGCACTCAGCCAAATCCGGTCCTGGCCGGAGTATCTGTCGCGGTCGAGCATCCACTCGTCCATTGTCTGCCGGCTAGCCGTGAAAGTACCCGGTTTTCAGGTCGGTGATGACGGAATCGATCGGGTGGCCGCTCACCCCGATAGCTCCTCGCCACGGTGTGGCCAGAGCGAAGAGAAGAGCGACGCTCAGCGCGATCACGATCGTCAAGCTCATGGTGACGAGCGCCGCGTGCTTCCCGCCGCGGATCCCCACCACGCTGGTGTTCACGATGAGTGCCAATCCAGTGACGATCACGACGACAGCGTAAAAATCGGGAAGTGAGCGTGCCGCGGCGGCGAGACGCAGCCGGCGTTCAGTTGTTATGGCATCAAGATTGGTGAGGAGCTCGTCGCTCGTTGGGACGCCAACTGTGGGGCGGGCCGATTCGTTTCGGACGATTCGCTCCAATGCCGCAATCGCGTTGTCAGTAACAGGGTCGTCACCGTTAGCCGCATTGCTGCCGTGCCATTCATAAGTTCGAGTCGCTTGGAGGTAGTTGCGAAGCGCTGCTTGAATAGGAGCTGAATTGACGCCGGGATTCGTCGACGCCCAAGCCAGGCTGGACGCATCTGCTGCTTCCGTACTCACGATGTTCTGAGCCGAGGACAGCGACGTCGCTTCGTTGGCGAGTGTCAGGGCTGTAAGAAGTACGAAGCCGGCCGCAAACGCTGTCATCAACGCCGCCGCGATCGAATGCGCCTCCTCGCGCTCCGAGGGCGGGATGAACCTCAGCGCCAATTTCCGGCTGCCCAACCCGATCACAATGGCGATGGCCAAGCAGCCAACGATGAGCACCCAGACTGGCCGGGAAGTCAGCCATGCCATTGGAGGGAGACTCTAGATTCGAAATGCCTGCGAGGTGTCGCGACGCGGCGCCGAATTCCAGCCCGACATGGGCTCCTGCCGGCGGGTGGTTCAGGGCTGAGCAGCAAACAACTCCCATGTACCCGATATCCCTTGCGTTGGTGCTCGCATCCATCGCCGAACTGGGTGCCCGACCGACGACGAGGTCCCCGGTCGGCTCCCTCACGGCCCGCGCTCAGGCAACCACCAGATCGGCGAGGTGGGTCAACGAATTGTCCAGGTGCCCGGTGGAGAAGGGTGGGAACGTTGGCCCTGCTTGGCGCACGGTTTCGGGTACGGCTGACCAATCTCGACGCTCCGCCGCAAAAGCCTGACACGGGAATGCCCTTCCACATTGCGGGTGTTGTGAGATTCGTGCCGTGAATGTCCCGGGGACGCCGGCAATCGGGACCGTTCACCCTGATTCGGTCAAAGCTCTGATCTGGCACTGCCATTCGCGAGGATTCACGCTCAACAGAATCTGCGGGTCTTTCAAGTTGAAGCTGGTTTTGACCCCGGTCAGCCGGTCCCATCGCTCTGTCCTTCCCTAAGATCGGCGCCACGCCGAACGTCGGGGGACAGATGACGACTGACACAGAGACGGCTTTCCACGAGTTGCTCGCCGAGGTGAAGGCGACCCACGCGCGCATGGTCGAGCAGTTGGCCGACGACGAGGTCACCCTGCTCGAGGCCCACAAGTGGGTGCTGTCCATCCTGCAGGTTGCCGCCGAGGTGAACGTGTGGGCCGACAAGGCCCGGCCCCGCTTCGTCGAGATCGTGGGACCGTATAAGAAGTGGGGTGGCGACAACGCCGACGCCTTCTACTGCTACGCGCCCGATCGACCCCACCCGCACCTACCGTGTTCGGCTCGATCCCGGCGACGCCGTCTACATGTCCCTCACCGTCTACGGCGGTCCGGACGACGGTCGTTACTCCACGCGGATCGTCGGGTCAGTCAACAGCCGCGAGGTGCCACGGGACGCCGAGGGGGCGATCCATATCGTGATCTCACCGACCGATCCGGCCGAGCCCGGCGTCGGCTGGATCCGTCTGGAGCCCGACGCGGTGGCCGCGATCACCCGGGACTACCTCGAGGACCCACTCACCGGCCGGCGCGCCGCCTGGCACATCGAGGCAGACGACCCGCCCGAGACCTACCGCCAGGACGACGCCGACCTGGCGCGGCGCATCCGGGCCGCCACCACCTGGGTACGTGAGCAGGCCAGCATCGTGCCCATCCCCCTCGGCACGCCCAATGCCATTGACCCGCCCTATCCGGTGCCCACCACCACCTTCGGCTGGGCCGCCGGCGACGCCGCCTACGCCATGGGCGCGTTCGAGCTGGCCGACGACGAGGCCCTCGTCATCCGCGGACGCTCGCCCGAATGCGTCTTCTGGAACATCTGCCTGTGGAACCGCCTGCTCCACACCTACAACTACGACTACGAGCGGGTGACCCTCAACGGGGCGCAGGTCCAGTACGAAGCCGACGGGTCGTGGATCATCGTCGTCTCCGCCCAGCGTCCCGCCCACCCCAACTGGGTCTCCACCGCGGGGCACCGGACGGGCCGCATCTGGTTCCGCTGGTTCCTTCCCGCCCAGACGCCCGAGCAGCCCCAGGTGGAGGTCCTCCCGGTGGAAACGGTATGAGCACGCGCCCGGCCCCCGTCCGCATCGACGACCTGGCCGACGCCCCGCTACAGCGACGAGGTCCGGGCCATCCTCGACTTCATGGAGGAGGCGGGGTCGCAGCTGACGCTCGAGCCCGTCCGAGCTCATGGCGCTGGCGCGCGCCGAGACCGGACTCGACGCCTTCGGCCCCGAGGACTTCGTCGAGCGGCTCGGCGTGCTGTGCCAGGCCATGCGCGAGGAGGGCGGCTTCAACGGGGCCGGCATCATGCAACAGCACGTCTTGCTCGTGGGTCTGCTCAAGAACCGGCTCCTCATTGAGGACCTCTTGCGGCGGCACCCGGAGATCCTCGACGAGCGGATCACCGCCCCGATCATCATCTGCGGGCTGCCCCGGACGGGCACCACCCACCTGCACAACCTCATGTCCGCCGACCCGGCCCTGCGCTCGCTCCCCTATTGGGAGAGCCTGGAACCGGTCCTGGCCGAGCGCGAGCAGCCCGTAGCGGGCGCTCCCGACCCGCGCCTCGAGCGCACCGCGATGGCGCTGTCGTTCCTCAATACCGCACTCGCCGTACTTCAACCGGATGCACGAGATGACGGTCGAGCACACCCACGAGGAGATCCAGCTGCTGGCCGATCGACTTCTCGACGATGCTGTTCGAGACGACGGCGCCCATGCCCACCTGGCGCGACGCCTACCTGTCCCGCGACCAGCGGCCAAGCTACGCCTACCTGCTCAAGGTGCTGAAGGTGCTGCAGTGGCTGCGTGGCGGCACACGCTGGGTCCTCAAGACGCCTCAGCACCTGGAGCAGTTCCCCGCCCTCGTCGACACGTTCCCTGACGCCACCTTCGTCGTCACGCACCGTGACCCCGTCTCGGTCACGGCCTCGATGGTGACGATGCTCGCCTACACGGCCCGCCTGACCCGCGACCGGGTGGACGTCGAGGGCATCGGCCACTACTGGGCTGACCGACTCGAGGAGATGTTGGGCCGCTGCGCCGAGCAGCATTACGTCCTTCCGGCAGACCGGACCATCGACGTCCACTTCGACGAGTTCATGGCCGACGACATGGCGATGGTGGCTCGGGTCTACGACCTGGCCGAGCAACCGTTCGACGGAGCAGCACGGGCCGCCATGCGCGGCTTCATGGCCGAGCACCCGCGGGGCAAGTTCGGTGGCGTCCTCTACGACCTGGCGGAGTTCGGCCTCGACCCCGCCGAGCGCCGCCGAGCGCTGTGCTTCTACACCGACCGTTTCGGCGTGAGGCTCGAGTCCTAGGCCTGGCATCTGCGGCTGACGGACGGATCAGCGGATGACGGAACGACGGATGCGGCCCCAGCGCCGCGCCACATGCACGCACAGGTACACGAGCAGCACGAGCGCAGACGCCACATGCCACCCGATGTCGCGGAACGGGATCCCGATAGATCGTGGGTGCAGGATCACCTGGTTGCCCGAGACGAGATCGTAGGTTCCCGAGACGAGCACGTTGAGGGCCAGCAGGCTGAGCACCACGTCCGACCAAGCCAGCCGACCACGTCGGCGGAACCACGTTCGGACGCGTCCCAGGTTCGAGAACAACCGGGCCACCGTATGGCGTCGCTGCACCACATGGAGGATCGCCAAGGCCACGAACGCCGACCCGACGACCAGGTGCGGCCACCCCTCAGTGATCAAGGTCACGGTCGCAAGAGAGGCGGCAAACGTCGCGAGCAGCAAGAGGTGCACCGCGAAGCGTGCCCGCATCCGTTTCCTCAGCTCCTGCGGCCGAGCTGGGGACGGCGAGATGGGCTCGCTCGTCACCGTCCCGCCGTCGGTGCGGATGGTCACGATCGCCTACTCCATCGGCCGGGTGGCGATCCCCTGGGGGTCACGTCCCGCCACCAGCCAGCCGATGAGCATCGCCGCGATCGGCATGGCGATCAGGATGAAGAACAAGTTGTCCCACGGGACGTGATTGATGATGTCCGACACGCCACCCTCCAGTTGGTTCGAGCGGAACCAACCGAAGAGACCGACGTACGCAGCGACCGTCCCGAGCAGTGCGCCCAGGAAGGCAAGGCCTCCTGCTGTGACGGCGGTCAGGCTGCGCCGGGTACGCGAGCTGGCGCCGGTCGCCGTGAGCGTGCGCAGCTCGCCCGCCGTCTCGCTGCGGATGAGGCCCACGCTCATGGCGAGGACACCCAGGGCGAGCGCGATGCCGAAGACGGTCGCCCAGTTCACGATCTCAGCCGAATTCGGAGCGTCGTTCTTCGACTCGGTGCTCAGGTCGCCCGAGGCCGCGAGCGAGTTAGCGCTCGTGAGCTGAGGCTGCGTGATCGGACTGCCGGCCAGGATTGTCCAGCCGTCGAGGCTGTTCTGGCTCGTGAGGTGCAGCCGGTGCAGCGCACTCTCGGTGATCACCGTGTTGGGTGACGACGTGCCCCTGGGCAGCTGGCTCTCCTCCTGAATGACGGGGTGGGCGAGGCACTGGTTGGGCGTGCACTGGTTCTCGTTGTTCGGGCCCCCACCCGGGCCCACGAAGCCGCCGCCGCCCTTGTCGCTGCTGCCGAAGGTCAGCTGCACGCCCGAGCCGGCCAGCCCGGGCCGCGAGCTGAGGACGTCGACGTTGGACGGGATGGTCGAGGGGTTGATGCCGTAGGCCCGCAGGAGGGCGGGCGTGCCCACGTAGATCGGGCCGTTCCACTGCCGGCCGGCACCACTCGGGTTCTGCAGACCGACAGCCGGGTTGATGAGCTCGACCACGTTCGTCGCGCCGACCGCCGAGGCGATGGCGTGCGTCGTTGCCTCCTGGGCCGAGAGGCTGGGCGGGGTCGGTGCCGTCTGGGTCCCGCCCGGGCCGAAGAGCTCGGTCCCGGCCGCCGGCGGGCTGTACACGTTGAGCGTGTTCGCCGCCATGTTCGGACCGACATAGTCGAAAACATTGGAATAGCGGGCCACGGCGACGGCGCAGATGATGACCGCAATCATGATGCCGAGGCTGATGGCCGAGAGGGCCGAGCCGGAGCGCGCCCGGTAGCGCGCCATGTCTCGCAGCGGCAGCCGGACGGCGACGGGCGCCCTGCTGCCGATCCGCGCCAGCAGGGCGAGGAAGAACGGTGAAACGAGAATGATCCCAACGATCAGTGCGATGAGCCCGGGGACCAGCCAAATCACCCCACCGCCGTTGCCCGAAGCGCCCGAGACGGAGAAGAGGACGAACCCGATGACGAGTGCCACCACCCCCGGAACCAGCGAGCGGTGGATCTGCCGCGGGGCGCGGGACGCCCGGCCAGGGCGCTGACCACCGGCACCCGGGTGATGGCGCGGGCGGGGTAGCTGGCGGCGAAGAGCGTCGCGACGACGGCGAGCACCAGGGCCGGCACGATGACGTTCCACGGCAGGGCGAACGTACCGATGACGTGGTGCGCGCTCTGCTCGTTGTGCGGCCGGTAGGCCAGCCACAGAACCAATCCCAGCGCGAAGCCCACGACGGCCCCCACGACCCCGACGATGACGCCGTTGGCCTCCAAGACGAGGCGAACGTTGCGGTCGGTCGCCCCCATGGACTCGAGCATGCCGAGAGAGCGCATACGGCGCTGGGCCAGCACGGTGAAGCCGCCGATCGACACCAGGGCGATGAGGAGCATGCCGACGGTCGCCAACGCCAAGACGATGGTCGACGGGTTGATGATGTTGGCGGCGTTCGAGCCCGGCGTCGTGATGTAGGGCGAGAGGGAGGAGAGGGATTTGAGTGTGTTGGGAGACGCGTCGAAGAGGAGGCTCACCTGCGTCGGGTGCGTCACCTGGCCGGGCGGGACGAGCGCGAACTCGTCGAGCAGGCTCTGTGGGTTCTGCACGATGCCGACGACGGTCTTGCCGCCCTGGGGCCACGTGTCGCCCACTCGCAGATTGAGCTCGGACGCCAAGCCCTGGGTGAGGGCGATCTCGTTCGAACCGGCCGGGTAGCGCCCGGACAGCAATTGCAGCATCGGTCCGCCGTAGGGCCCATGGGGATCCTGGGAGCGGAGCTGATAGGTCTGCGTCGAGCCGGGGACCGTGAACGTCTCGTTGGAGATGACCTGCACCGTGCCGACGGCGTGCTCGATCTGGGCGATGTGCGCCTCCACGGTCTGGGGGCTGGTCGACGCGGACTTGCCGGTGGCCGTCAGGTTGAACGTTGCGAGGTCGCGGGCCGTGCCGAACCCGGCGTTGGCCGGCGGCGGGGTGTTGACCGCGACAGCAGAGCCCACCACGACGGCCGCCACCGCGACGACGATCAGGAGCAGGATCAGGAACTGCTGCCGCCATTCGCGCTTGAAGAGACGCCAGGACCAGCGGAGCATGGCGCGGCGGGCCGGGACGCCGCCTTGGGTAGTCTCGGGGGCCGACTCGGTGGCCCGCCGTTCGAGGACGCCGACGCTCACGACTTCGGGAGGTCGGCGAGGAGCCCCTCTGGGCTCTCGAGCGGGAGCGTCTGGTCGACGACTCTGCCGTCGCGCAGGAAGACGACGCGGTCGGCCCACGAGGCGAGCTGGGCGTCGTGGGTCACCACGACGGCGGACATGCCGCGGTGGCAGGCCGCGAGGATCAGGCGCATGACGCCCTCGGCGTTGGTGGAGTCGAGCGCGCCAGAGGGCTCGTCGGCCAGGAGCAGCTTGCGGTTGCCCACGACGGCACGGGCGATGGCGACGCGCTGGCGCTCGCCACCCGAGAGCTGGTCGGGATAGTGCGTCGCGCGGTCCGTCAGCCCGAAATCCTCGAGCGACTCGAGCGCGGCCGCCTGCGCCTTGCGGGCCGCAACGCCGTCCAGCTCGAGCGGCAGGGACACGTTCTCCACCGCGCTGAGCCCGGCCAGCAGGTTGTAGTCCTGGAAGACGTAGCCGACGGACTGGCGCCGCAGCCGTGCCTTGCCGTTGCGGGACAGCTTCGACAGCGGCGTCCCTCCGACATAGACCTCGCCGGAGGTCGGGTCCTCGAGGCTGCCGGCAATGGTCAGTAACGTGCTCTTGCCCGAGCCGCTGGCGCCCATGACGGCGACCAGAGACCCGGCGTCGACCGACAGATCGATGCGGTCAAGGGCTTGCACCTCTGCGACACCCTCTCCGTAGACCTTCGAGATGTCGCGCAATTCGAGATAGCTCATGACTTGAGTCCCACCTTTCGCCGGGCCTTGGGGAGGGGGAACGGCTGCGGTGCCGGCGCGGTCTTGTCCGCCGCCGCCCTCTTGAGTCGGCCGTCGGCCGTGTCGAGCCACCGGATCAACGAATCGAGCCGGAACAGCTCGGCGTCGACGACCAGCGCGAAGTTCAGGTCGAAGCGGGACTCGTCCTCCTTCAGGCGCGTCCACTGCTGCATCAGCTCGACCAGGTACCGCCGGTGGATCTGCACCACCTCGTGCACGTCCACACCCGGGAGCCCGAGTGCCACCAGGACCTTGATCACCAGTTCGTCGCGGGGTGGGGAGGAGAAGTCCGGGGGCGTGCGCAGCCACTCCGAGAGCTCCGCCGCGCCGTCCTCGGTGATGTGGAATCCCTTCTGCGGGCCCTCTTCGGACGCGTCGTCGGATTCGACCAGCCCGTCCCGCTCCAGACGCTGCAGCGTGGTGTACACCTGCCCCACGTTGAGGGGCCAGACCTCGCCGGTCCGGGCCTCGAACTCCTGGCGCAGCTGCAACCCGTATTTGGGGCCTTCGCTGAGGAGGGCCAACAGGGCGTGGCGGACGCTCATGGGTGGTCCTTTCGAAGTAGCATACTGAGTATCCTACATCCACGGCCACCCTCTGGCAAGGGGGCAATCCCCCGGAGCCGCCTGGGAACAGCCGGGGCCCGAGCCGGCTCCGGGGTGGGGCGGGGTCAGTCCGCCGGCACTATCGAGCCGGCAGGGCAGACCCGGTCTCGAGCAGGGTCTTGAGGCTGGCGAGGACTGCCGGCCAACCGCCGCTCACACCCTCGAGCACCCGGCTCCCCGGCTCAAAACCGTCGTGCACGACCGTCAGCTTGACGACGCCCGGGCCGGTTTCGTCGAGGTCGAAAGCCACCTTGGAACGGGGCTCGGCCCGCCAGGCGGCGGCCGTGGCGTCGTCGACCCCGTGCGCGGCGGCCCACTCGGGGGTGAACGTATGCCAGGTGTAGGCGAGCCGGCGGTAGGGATCGGACTCGAGGATCACCTGCTCGGTGTCGCTGACGACGAGCCCGACCTCCCCGTACGCCACGTCGTAGGCCGAGCCCTTTTTCCAGTCGGTCGCCATGGACACGCCGCCCGCCGCGGGGTGCCGCCAGTATTGCTGGGTGAAGACCGGATCGGTCAGGCCCTGCCAGACCTGCTCGGGCGTTGCGTGGATGTAGGTGGTGTAGACGAAGGTCGTCTGGTCCATGGGTGTGGCCTCCAGTGCCGTCTTGAGATCGGAGAGGGCCTCGGCCCGCGCCCGGTCATATTGGTGGATCCAGCGGTCGGCAATGCGGTTGATGGGGGCGGCGTTCAGGTAGTGCAGCTTCTCTCGCCCCCGCCTGAGGGAGGTGACCAGGTCGGCCTCCTCCAGGACGGCAAGGTGCTTGGAGACCGACTGCCTCGTCATGCCCATGTCCGCGCAGAGCTCTGTGAGGGTGAGCCCGTTGCGCTCGTTGAGCCTGTCGAGGAGCCGGCGCCGGCCGGGGTCGCTCAAAGCCCGGAAGACCGCATCCATGTCTCGCATCGCGTGGTCCCGCTGGTTGGTAATCATGCAACCATGTGGCTGCATTACCTACTTAAGCAGCCAACTGGCTGCATGTCAAGCGGCGCGGGGTGGGTCGGTGCCAGCCCCCGGCAAGGGTCGGAGCCCGGGCGGCGGGGTGGGCCTTACGAAGCGGGGCCCAGGCCCTCCACGCCCAGCGCCTGGGTGGGCGCAATGAAGAACGGCTCGTTGAGCACCGGTCTCAGAGGGCGGCGAGGACCTCCTCGACCGAGCTGACGTTCAACCCGCCGCCGGGCTCGACTGCGAGCCAGCTGACAACGCCGTCGTCCAGGATCGCCGCGAACCGTTGCACGCGCGTCCCGAGGCCGAAGCCGCTGCCGTCCATGGTGAGCCCCATCGCCCCAGCCAGCTCACCGTTTCCGTCGGCCAGCATCACGACCGAGTCACCCACGTTTTGGTCCTTGCCCCAGGCGCCCATGACGAAGGGGTCGTTGACCGAGACGCACACCACCTTGTCGGCGCCCTTGGACCGCAGATCCTCCGCCCGCATCACGAAACCGGGGAGGTGGTGGTCCGAGCAGGTCGGGGTGAAGGCTCCGGGGACCCCGAAGAGCACGACCCGACCTTTCCCCAGCACCTCCGTCGACGTGGTCGCCTCGGGGCCCTTGTCGCCGAATGTGAACACCTTCACGTCGGGTACCTGGTCACCGACTGCGATCGTCATTTGCTGTCTCCCTCTGGTCTTGGCGTTCGTCGGGCCCAGGTTGCCATATGCCCCCCTGGGCCCCCCAATCGCCCGCCACCCTCAAACGGTCACGAAGTTGTAACCTGCGGCGCCACAGAGCTGTACGCAGTGGGGATCGAGACCTTGGGGGTTTGCGATGACGCAGTCTTTTGATCGTCGGTCGTTCATGGCCGGCGGCCTCGCGCTGGGCGCCGGTGCCGCCTTAATCGGAGGCCTCGAAGGCGAAGCGGGTGCCGCCCAGACCAATGGAGCCGGGCTGAACGGGATATCCAACGCGAAACCTGTGCGGGGCGGTTCGGTGACCATGGGCATCGACACCGAAGAGAGCGGCTTCGACCCCTCTACGGCGCGCTGGGATGAAGGGGGATACCTCTATGGCCGAACCGTCTTCGACCCCCTGGCCATCGTGAACGCGGCGGGTGGCGTGGAGCCCTACTTGGCGGAGTCCATCACGTCGAACGAGGACTTCACCTCGTTCACCATCACCTTGCGCCCCGGCATCGTCTTCCACGACGGCACGCCGCTCGACGCCAACGCACTGCACCTCAACATCGAGAACGCGGCCACCTCCGTCCTGACCGGGCCTGCCTTCGCCGATCAGATCGCCTCCGCCACGGTGACAGGACCACTGGCCGTCACCGTCGCCATGAAGACGTCGTGGGCTCCGTTCCCCTATTACCTGGCTCAGGCGCAGACCGGCTACATCGCTGCGCCGTCCATGCTCAACAGCGCCAACGGCGGCACCTCCAACCCGATCGGCACCGGCCCCTTCGTCTTCGAGGACTGGGTTCCCAACACCCATATGACTGCCACCAGGAATCCGCACTACTGGCGCAAGGGCTACCCCTACCTGGACTCCATCACCTACAAGCCGATCATCAATGCCGGCTCCCGTGCCGAGGCGCTCCAGACGGGCCAGGTCGACATGATGCATTCCAACTCGCCCGACAACCTGCTGCAGTTCCGGGGCAACAAGAAGTACGCCTACTACGACAACAGCGGCCAGGTGGTCGGGCAGCCGACGGTGCAGTGCATCCAGTTGAACACCTCCACCGCACCGTTCAACAACAAGACGCTGCGCCAGGCCATGGCCAAGGCCATCAACCAGGCCCAATACTCCAAGGTCATCGACAAGGGCGTCGACGTGCCGATGAACGGCCTCTTCCTGCCGGGGAGCGAGTACTACACCAAGACCAACTACCCCAAGTACGACCCAGCGGGCGCCGCCAAGCTGGTCAAGCAGGTGCAGCAACAGACGGGCAAGCAGCCGACATTTACGCTCAATTCCACGAGCGACCCGGAGACACTGGCGGCGGCCCAGTTCCTGCAGCAGGCCTGGCAGACGGCGGGCATGAAGGTCAACATCAACATCATCGCCCAGGCAACGATCATCAACGATGCGCTGGCCGGTACATACGAGGCCACGCTGTGGCGCCAGTTCGGCGCCGTCGATCCCGATCTCAACTACGTGTGGTGGAGCACGCAGACCACCGCTCCCCCGCTGGCCCTGAACATGGCCCGCAACAGCGACCCACGGATTCAGACGGCGCTGCTGGCGGGGAGGACCACGAACGAGAAGGCAGACCGGGTCAAGGCCTACCAACAGGTGAACCAGTATCTGGCCGAGGACCTCCCCTACCTCTGGTTGGCCCGCGACACCTGGGCCGTCGTGGCCAACCCGAAGGTGCAGAACTTCGCCAACCCCACGACGGTGCAACACTCGAAGGCCGTCGCCTTCGACGAGGGAGTCCTCTGGCCGGCGCAGATCTGGACGAAATAAGGGCGATTCAGCGCATCTCCACGTCGTCGAGGTACTCCTCGCGCCAGTGCGTAAAGCGCTCCTCGGGGAGCCGGAGGCAATAGGTCGGGCGCAGCGCCTCGACGAAACCGCGCTCGTGACTGACGGCCACGATGGTGCCCGGCCAGGCGCCGAGCATGGCGCCGACGGCGGTGATGGACGAGGGGTCGAGGTTGTTGGTCGGCTCGTCGAGCAGCAACAGGTTCGCCTCCCCGGCGGAGAGCATGGCCAGCCCGAGCTTCGCCCGCTCACCACCCGAGAGAGTGCCGGGCTGCTGGTCGGCCGCCTTGGACGGCAACCCGAACGATCCCAGCAGGGCGCGTCGGTCCCGCTCGGCCTTGAGCACCGCGTCGCTCACGTTCGCGAGCGCGCTGCGGTCGGGATCGATCTGTTCGTGCTCCTGGGCGAAGTAGCCCACTTCGACGTTCGCCCCGAACTCGATCACACCGTTCGAGGGTTCCTGCGCACCGGCCAGGCAGCGCAACAGTGAGGACTTCCCGGCGCCGTTGCGGCCGATGATCACGATGTGGTCGCCCCGCCCGGCGTGGAACGTCACGTCCGAGAGCACCTCATTGCTCCCGTAGCGGATACCCAGCTTGGCGACCTCGAGCGGGACCCCGCCGGAACGGGGTGGCGTCGGGAGCGAGAACTTGCTGGCCCGGTCGCGCTTCTCGACCTGGGTGCGGCCCGCCTCCATCCGCTCGACCCGTCGGTCCAGCTGCTTGGCCTTGCGGGCTCGCTTCTCCGTACTCGCCCGCATTGAGTCGGCCAGTGACGAGAGCCGCTTGATCTCGCGCGCCTCGAGCTCCGAGGACCGCTCGCGCTGGGACTGGTCGGCCTCGCGCAGCGCCTCGAACTTCGAGTAGTTCCCCTTCCACTCCGTCAGGTGCTGGTTCGCGATGTTGAGCACCTTGGTGATCGACTGGTCGAGCAGCTTCAGGTCGTGGCTGACGACGAGGAGGGCGCCGTTGAAGCGCGCCAACTCATCGAGCAGCCAGCGCTTGGCGGAGCGGTCGAGGTGATTCGTCGGCTCGTCGAGGATCATCAGGTCGGGCTCCTGGAAGAGCACGCGCATGAGATCCACGCGACGGCGCTGGCCGCCGGACAGCGAGTCGATGTCCTCCAGGAGGAGCTCCTGCCGCAGGCCGAGGCCGTCAGCCAGACGGGCCATCACCGATTCGGCCTCGTAGCCACCGTTGGACTGGAACTGCTCCTGGAGATCCGTGAACAGCTCGATGTTCTCTTCGGAGGGGTCGTCGGCCATTGCGCCGCGGGCGGAGCCCAGGGCGTCGTCGAGGACATCGAGGCCCCGGGCCGAGAGGATGTGGGAGAAGCCCGTCGGCTCGAGCCCCAGGCCGCCCGGCACTGGTGCCTGCGGCAGGTACCCGAACGACCCGAGCAGGCGGACGTTGCCACGGTGGCGCAGCTGCGGTGATGTCTCCCCTACCAGCACCGAGATGAAGGACGACTTCCCGGTGCCGTTCCGCCCGACCAGGCCCACCTTCTCACCAGCCCCGACGACGAATGAGGCGTCGGCCAGCAGCGTCCTGTCGCCGATTTCGATGGTGAGAGCTGATCCGACGATCACGTCACATTGTACGAGGCAGAACACCAGGTCGATACACTCCGCGGATGCCCGCTCTCGACCGCAAATGGTGGACCCTGATCGCCGTCTGCACGGCGACGTTCATGCTCCTGCTCGACATCACCGTCGTGAACGTGGCGCTGCCCGACATCCAGCAGTCGCTCCACGCGAGCTTCTCGGACCTGCAATGGGTCGTGGACGCCTACTCGCTGACGCTGGCCGCCTTCCTGCTCACCGCCGGGGTGGCGGGCGACATCTACGGGCGGCGCAAGATCTTCGCCGTCGGGCTGGTCGTCTTCTCGCTCGCCTCTCTGGTGTGTGGACTCTCGACCACGCCTCTCATGCTCAACCTGGCCCGCGCGGTGCAGGGTGTCGGGGGCGCCATCATGTTCGCCACCTCGCTCGCACTGATCGCCGCCGCGTTCACGGGCCGGGATCGCGGGACCGCCTTCGGCATCTACGGCGCGGTGATCGGCGGTGCCGTCGCCATCGGACCGCTGATCGGTGGCGCCATCACGAGCGGCATCGGCTGGCGCTGGATCTTCTTCGTGAACGTGCCCATCGGGGTGATCGCCGTCTTCATCACCTTCACGCAGATCGCAAAGTCGGAGGATCTGCGGGTGCGCAAGATCGACTGGGTTGGTTTCGTGACCTTCTCGGTGAGCCTCTTCCTGCTCGTCTTTGCGCTGGTGCGGGGAAACGATTTCGGTTGGGGCAGCGCGACGACTGTCAGTCTGCTGGCCGGTGCAGCCGTCCTCATGGTGGCTTTCTTCGTCAACGAGCGGTTCACCACGGACCCGATGTTGGACCTCGGCCTGTTCAAGATCCCGGCCTTCGTCGGGCTCTCGACGGTGGCCTTCACCCTGGCGGCGTCGATCTTCGCCATGTTCCTGTATCTGACCCTCTACATCCAGGACAATCTGGGCTACGGCCCGCTGGCCGCGGGGGTCCGGTTCCTGCCCATGACCCTGCTCATCTTCTTCACGTCCTTCTTCGCCGGGCGCCTCACCGTACGTGTGCAGTCGCGGTTCCTTCTGGGCATCGGGATGCTGTTCGTGACCGGCGGGCTCCTCCTTATGGCGACGACCCATCCGAATTCGACCTGGACCGTGCTGTTGCCCGGCTTCCTCGTGTGCGGTTTCGGGGTCGGGATCGTCAATCCGGTGCTGGCCTCGGGTGCCGTCTCCGTCGTCCAACCACAGCGCAGCGGTATGGCCTCCGGTGCCAACAACACCTTCCGCCAGGTCGGTATCGCCACTGGCATTGCCGTGCTTGGCGCAGTGTTCCAGAGCCAGATCGTGGCGCACACGACTGCCGCGCTGGCCAAGTCGCCCTTCGGTCCCGAGGTTCTGCGCCGGGGCGGTGCGCAACTCCAGGGCGCCATGTCGTCCGGCGAGGTGCGCGCGGCTGCGGCGGCCATCCCGATCGCCGGGGCACGGAACGCGCTCCTGCAGGCGTACCACTCCGGTTTCTCGATCACGTTGAACCACCTGATGGAGATCGGCGCGGTCGTCGCGTTGGTGGGGGCAGTCTGCGGGTTCGCGCTGGTGCGGCAGCGGGACTTCATCATCCCTGCGGGCCCGCCCGCGGGGGCACAGTCAGGGGCCGGAACCGATCAAGGAGAACCGGAGGAGGCCAGCGTTCCCGCCGTCCATGCCTGAGCCCTTCACCCTGGAGGGACCGCGTGTTCGACTGGAGCCGCTGAGCGAGCGCCACATCCCCGATCTGGTGGAGGCCGCCGCGCTCGATCGCAGGACCTTCCAGTGGACGTACACGCCCGACGGCTTGGACCAGATGACCGACTACGTGCACGACGCGCTCGCCAAGGCGGCGTTGGGCGCACACGTCGCTTTCGCCACCGTCCGCCGGGGGGCGGGACCCGAGGGGAGGGACCTGGTGGTCGGCGCGACCCGCTTCTGCGAGATCGCCAACTGGCAGTGGCCACCCGGCGCGAGCCACCAGCGCCACGGCGTGCCCGACGTGGTGGACATCGGGTTCACCTGGCTGGCCGGACCGGCCCAGCGGACGCACGTCAACACGGAGGCCAAGTTGCTGATGTTGACCCACGCCTTCGAGGTCTGGGAGGTCCACCGCGTGGCGCTCCAGACCGACGTGCGGAACAAGCGGTCGTGGGCCGCCATCGAGCGGATCGGTGGACAGCTCGACGGCATCATGCGTGCGGACAGGCCCGGGTCCGACGACACGGTGCGTACGTCGGCCCGCTTCTCGATTGTCGCGGCGGAATGGCCGGACGTGAAGGCGCGGCTGACGGCGCGACTGGCCGAGGGAGGCCGGGTCGTAACCCTGGGATGCGGCGCCGGCCTCAGTGCGTGGTCGGCGAGGTTTCGAAGTGGCGGGTGATCTCGTTGGCATAGTGGAGGCCAAGCGTGTCCCCGTGTGTCGTCAACCAGGTCGAGAGGGCGGTCGATCCCGTGGCGGGACCATCCGTGTCGGCGAGGCCTTCCGCCATCGCCTTGTACTCGTCGCCCGTCAGGAGCACGTCGTGCAGCGCGAGCCCGAGCACGCGGGCGAAGAAGGGGACGGTCACTCCCGGCACGTGGATCAGACGGGCACGGCTGCCGACGACGTCTCGGATGGAACCGACGAGTTCGGTGAAGGTCGGCCGCTCCGGGCCGACGGCGTCGGTGACGCTGTCGTGGGTCTCCTGCGCCTTGGCCAGGCACAGTTGGGCGAGGTCGTCGATGTGGATGCCCCGGATCCTGTAGTCGCCCCGCCCGCCGATGGCGAAGACCGGCAGGTGGCGCAGGAGCCAGGCGATGTTGTTCAGCAGGACGCCGTCGCCGCCGAAGAGGATGGCGGGCCGCACGATCGCATACGACACGCCGGACTCGGCCAGGGCCCGTTCCACGAGCGCCTTGCCCTCGAAGTACGGATACGGCGAGCTGACGCTCGGGTGCGTGATGCTCACGTGCACGACCCGCTCGATCCCGGCCCGCTTGGCCGCATAGAAGAGCGTCCGCGAGTTGGCGACGGCCCTCTCGTGGTCGACCGTGCGATGGGCGAAGCGGACCCAGTACGTGTTGTAGAGCGTGGTCGCCCCCGAGAGTGACGCGACGAGACCGAGCTGGTCGTCGAAGTCGAGCGGGCGGACTTCGATCGGCGTCCCGGCGGATGCCCGGCCGGGATGTCCCGTGATGGTGCGCACCTGGCGGCCCGCATCACGGAGCGCACGAGCGATGGCCGCGCCCGAGTAGCTGAAGGCGCCCGTGACCACGTCGAGGCCGGTGTCGTCGAGGCCGGTCATGGCTGCCCGACTGGCGCCGGCGTGAGGGCCTCGACGAGGCCGGCCAGGTTCTTGGCGTGGGCGAAGAGGCCCAATGCCCGGGCGCGGTCGCCGTCGAGGTGGGTCAGCATCTCAAGCCCGAGGTAGAGGGCGACGATCGCATAGGCCACGTCGCCCGGCGGCAGCAGCGAGTCGAGCGGCGACCCGCCGACGGTCGTCGCCACGGCACGCTCGGCGAACGCGAACCAGGGCCCGAGTCGAGCCGACACCTCGGGACCCAGCCCCGGGGTCGACGAAGCCCCCGCGATCATCTCGACGAGGACAGCGACGTAACCGGCGTCGAGGTCCTCCCGGAAGATGGCCATCGCCACGTCCACCAGTTCCGACGGTGATCCCACGTGGTCGATCGCGGCCCCGTACTGCTCCATGCGCCGGGCGCTCACCGAATCGAGTGCCGCCAGCAGAAGGTTGGCGACCGAACCGTAGTGATAGAAGATCAGGCCCTGGTTCAGGCCGGCCCGCTCGGCGATGGCCCGCGCGCTGGACCCGGCGAAACCATCGGCCTTGAGCGTCTCGATCGCGGCAACGACCAGTTGGACACGGGTGGCGGCCGAACGGGTCGAATCCCTGCTCGCCACTCTGCTCGACTTCCCGGACTTGGCCATCTTCGAGTCCTTAGTTTGAGTGATTGCTCAAACTCTACACTCAACCGGAGCGATGTGCCGGCGGATCGTCGCGAGTGGCCCGGCGGGGCGGGCCGGGGGCCGACAAGGGCCGGGACATTTTTTCCGGAACTCTCAACGAATTCGTTGAGAGTTCGGAGAGGGGGCCGTCTCAGGCCCGACTGAGCGTGGCAGAGATCTTGCGCAGGTGGAGCGCGTGCACCGCCGCCTCGGCCTCGTCCTTGGGCCGCACCGCTGCCACGGCCTTGCCCGTGCGGTGGATGCGCCATGCCAGTTTGTCCGCCCGCTCGACCGTGTGGCCGAAGATCTCCACGAAGGCCTGGATCACCGTCTGGAAGGTGGTGACGTCGTCGTTCCAGACGATGACCGCCCAGAGGTCCTCGTACTCGAAGAAGGCGTCGATGTCCTCGTCGGCGACGACGGGAAGCTCGACGATCGTGCTGGGTTCGGGTGTCCGAGGCATGGATCTCCGGGAGTGAAACGAGCGCAGGCGGACCCGAATGAGGCCCGTAAAAGTGTAGTCCCGCGCGGTAGCGTGCGGAGATGCGAGCCACCGTCCTCGAAGGACCGCGGTCAGTCAGCGTCGTGAACGTGCCTGATCCTGTCCTTCCCGGACCGGAAGGTGTCATCGTGACCGTGGAGCGCACCGCCATCTGCGGCTCGGATCTCCACCTGTACCACGACGCGCCGACCGGGACCGGTATCCGCCTCGGCCACGAGGCCATCGGCACCGTTGCCGAAGCCGGGCCCCGCGTGCGCAGCCTCAAGCCCGGCGACCGCGTGCTGGTCTCGGGCGTGATCGGGTGCGGCGTCTGCGGACCCTGCCTGGCCGGCCAGCCCAACGTCTGCCTCGCCGGTATGGCCACCGCGTTCGGGACGGTTCCCGATCTCCCCGGTGGGCAGGCCGAAGCCATGGCGGTGCCCTTTGCCGACCTCTTCGCACTCCCCATCCCCGAGGGCGTCGCCGACGAGGAGGCCGTCCTCCTCACCGACATCCTCCCCACCGGATACCTCGGTGCGCAGCGCGCCTCCATCCGGCCGGGGTCGACGGTGGTCGTCATGGGGCTCGGGCCGGTCGGGATCATGGCGCTGCAGTGCGCGTCGCTCTTCGGCCCGGCACGGATCCTGGCCGTGGACATGGTGCCCGAGCGATTGGCCCGCGCCGAGAAGCTCGGAGCCGAGCCCATCGACGCCCGCACCACGCCGGGGTCGGTCGCAGGTGCTCGAGGCCACGGGAGGGCGGGGCGCCGAGAGCGTGATCGAGGCGGTCGGGGCCGACGCCACCGTCTTGGACGCGGTGGCCTGCGCCGCCACCGGCGGCACCGTCTCGGTCGTCGGGGTCAACCTCTCCATGGACCTCCCGTTCCCGATGGGGATCGTCTTCTTGAAGAGCTTGACGCTGCGTGCGGTCTTCGCCGCGATCCCGGGGACCTGGTCCTCCCTCGTCCCGCTCCTGCAGTCGGGCCGTCTCGCCGGACTCGGCGAGACATTTACCCACCGGATGGACCTGAGCCAGGTCTCGGAGGCCTACGAGTTGTTCGACTCCCGGTCCGACGGTGTCTTGAAGGTCTTGCTCACGCCGAACCCCTGAGCCCCCGCCGGCTCGTCCGGCGTGCGGTTCAGCACCAGCGGGAGCCTGGCCGCGCCCAGCTTGGGCCGGACGATGAACCAGGGCGCTGGTGGCGGCACGATGATGGCCGTCAGGGCGTCGACGATCGGCTCGTAGTTGACTCGCCAACCCACGAAATTCCGCCATGTCTCGTCAGCGTCGCGCTCGGCGGGGAAATTGACCGCCTCGAGCCGGCGGAAACCCTCGTCGAACTCCTGGCGCGACAGGCGGATACCGGTCGTCGGCAGCGGGTCGTCGTCGTAGGGGATCTGCAGCGCGCGGGCCATGGAGCGCAGGCAGTTGATCCCCATGGAGAGGCAGAGGCGCGCCTGGCGCGGCGTCTGGGCGGGGCTCGTCGCGTGGTACAGCGCCGCCGAGTCCATCATGGCCGTCAGCCCGACCAGCCAGCTCCGGGTCGACACCGGCGAGCGAAACCAGAGCAGGGCGGGGTAGTTGGCATGGCTCTCCGAGACCGCGGCGGCCCAGCGCTCCCAGTCGGAATAGAGCGGCGGGAGCTCGTCCATGGTGTCCAGCCAGAAGTGGCGGGCGAGGATCTCGGGCCCCCAGGCGGGGTTCCCGGCACGCGCCTCCAGAAGCGTCACCTCGGTCTCGCGGGTGGAGAACTGGTTGTAGAGCGCCGGCAGGTAGGCGATCTCCAGCGCGACCACGAGCAGGCCGATGCCGGCGGCGATGACCTCCATCGCTCTCGGCCCGGCGTTGCTCGACGAGACGATCCCCAGCGTGAAGACCGACGACCCCGAGATGCCGAGCGCCGTGACGAAGTTCACCCCGGCGGACCACCATTCGATGAGCGCGACGCCCAGGACGATCAGGCAGAGCCAGAGCACGAACAGGAGGACCATGGCCGCCGGGCCCACGAACGAGAGCACGCGGTCGCGCGTCTCGTAGTTCGGGAGCTTCGGGGAGATGGCCCGGGCCGAGCCGCCAAGGACGCGGGCCAGCATGCGCATGGCCGGGGAGGAGGTCACCCGGGGCACGACCAGCGCCGTGAAGACGCTCCACGCTGTGGCGAGGACGAGGGCGATGCCCGCGATCAGCGCGACCACCCGGGCGACCGACTCCACGGCGCCATCCTGTCAGATGCCCGGGCGCGATCCGCCCGGCAACGGTCAGCTCGCGGCCAGCCTCGCGGCCGCCGGCCCGGTCGCCACCAACGCGGCCGGCACCTCCATCAGGCGCGACCGCAACAGCTCGCCCAGGCCCTTTGCCTGCGTGTCCAGACGCAGGTTCGAGGCCACGCCCCAGCCGAGGACGCCGTGGACGACGAAGTTCACCGCACGGAGGTTCGGCAGCGGGTACCGGCTGACCGCGTGCGGCTCGACTTCGGGCAGCGCGGCCCGGAACGCCTCGACCGAGAAGGCGCGCTGCAGCCACACCGCGACGGCATCGTCATCCGCCCAGACGCCGACGTTGGCATCTCCGCCCTTGTCCCCGGACCGGGCGCCGACGAGCACCCACAGCGGGACCCGCACCAGGTCGAGCTCCCCGCTGGCTGAGCGGCCGGGCCACGCCGGGGCCTCGCTGGAGAAGGACGCGGCAACGGTGACGCCGCCGTCGGCGCCGAGCATCGGCGTGACTGGGACCGGCACACCGTCACACTCGAGACGCGGCGCCACCGCGTCGGCGGCGACCGTGGTCGGCCAGTAGCGGGCCACCCCTTGCGCCCCCGAGGGCGCCGAGGTGAAGAACGTGCCGGGGTAGCTGGACAAGCTGGTCTCGACGACGGCGCCCGAGAAGGCCCGGCCGACCGTCTGTTCGTGGTCGCCGCGCACAGCGAGGCGCAGGTACGCCATGCCGCCGCCGGTCAGGTCGCCCGAGAGATCCTCCACCGTCTCGGCGAAGGCGGCGCGCCCGCCGGGGATGCCGGCCCACACCGCGGCGGCGGCGAACCGCGCCTTCTCGGCTACCTGGACGCCGGTCAACGCCAGCGTCATGGAGTTGCGCCAGCCCGCGTCGAGGTTTGCCGTTACCTTGAGCGCGGCCGGCGGCGGTTCGCCTCGGACTCCCGCGATGCGCACGCGGTCGGGGCCAACCTGGGAGAGCTCGATGGTATCGAACCGGGCCACCGCGTCGGGACTGAGGTAGCGCGGACCGCCGATCTCGTAGAGGAGCTGCGCAGTCACTGTCCCGACCGTCACCATGCCGCCCGTTCCCGGGTGCTTGGTGATCACCGACGAGCCGTCCGCCTCCAGTTCGGCCAAGGGGAAGCCGATCCGATCTCGGCCCGGCACCTCCTCGAAGAAGGCGTAGTTCCCGCCACAGCACTGTGCACCGCACTCAATGACATGGCCCGCCACGACTGCGCCGGCAATGGCGTCGAGGTCGACGTCGGACCAGCCGAACGCGTGCAGCGCGGGCCCGACCACCAGGGCGGCGTCGGTCACCCGGCCCGTGACCACCACCTGCGCACCCGCTGCCAGCGCGTCGGCGATGGGACGTGCTCGCAGGTAGGCGTTGGCCGTCACGACGGGCGCGTCAGCGGGGAGGCGCTCACCCGTTTCGAGGTTGACGAACTCCTCTCCTTGCGCCCGCAACTCGGGGAGCCGCGGCGTGATGTCATCGCCGGAGATCGAGGCCACGCGCACCTCGAGTCCCTGACGCCGGGCCAGCTCCCCCACTGCGGCCGCCAGGCCCTCCGGGTGCAGCCCACCCGCGTTGGAGACGACCGTGATGCCCCGCTCGATGCAGATCGGGAGCACCTCCTCCAACTCACGCAAGAACGTCCGTGCGTAGCCGCCGCTGCGCTCCCGGGTCTTGTGGAGGATGTACATGGTGAGCTCGGCCAGCCAGTCGCCGGTCAGGACGTCGATCGGCCCGCCCTCGACCATCTCGCGCGCCGCGTGGGTGCGGTCCCCGAAGAACCCGCTGCAATTCCCGATCCGCAGCGCGCCGGGTCGGCCGCCTGGCCCACTCATACCGGCTCCACGACGACCAGGAGGTCGTTCACGTCGACCTGCTGCCCGGGTGCACTCGTGATCTGGGTCACCGTGCCGGCGCCGTTGGCCCGCAGGGTGTGCTCCATCTTCATGGCCTCGAGCACGACAAGGCCGTCACCCTCGGCCACCGTGTCGCCGACCGCGACAAGGACCTTCGTCACAGCACCGGGCAACGGGGCGCGACACTCACCGGCCACGCCACCGCGCGTGTCGGCGTCGTCCTCGGTGCGCAGGGTGAAAGTCGATTGGCCCTCCGGACCGCTCACGTCGGCCTCATGGGCCGAGAGCCGGACCCGGTAGCGCCGCCGCAGGCCGTCCCGGGCCACCAGGTCGACCACCCCGCCCACCGGGCTCGCCGTTCCGACGTCGCGCCACTCGCCGTCCACCAGCACGCGGCGGGTTGGCCGGGCGCGGCCGCGCGCACCTCGACCGTCCCGGTGGCGTCCGTCAACTGATCGGCGTGCAGGGGCCGGCCCACGTTGCGCCAGCCGGGGGCGCGCAGCGGCACGAGGCTGCGGCGGGCCCGCTCGTCGGTCAGGCAGAAGGCGGCGGCGGCGGCGTGCCGATGCCGCACCGCTTCGGGCAACTCCGCATCGCGCAGGTCGGGACGGCCCTCCAGGTAGTGGACGTCCACCTCGCCCCGTCGGAAGGCAGCGTCGTCGAGGACCGCCGCGAGCAGCTGCCGGTTGGTCTCCAGGCCATCGAGCTCGAGGGCCCGAAGGGCGCGGCGACAGCTGGGCGATGGCGGCGGGGCGGTCGCCGCCGTGGGCCATGACCTTGGCCACCAACGAGTCGTAGGCAGGGCTCACCACGCTCCCGGACTCGATTCCCCCGTCGGTCCGCAGTCCCTTTCCCTCGGGCCACCGCACGTGCGTCGCGGTACCGGGCGTCGGCCGGTAGTCGTCCCGCGGCCGTTCGGCGCACAGCCGGATCTCCACGGCGTGTCCCTCCCCGACCACCTCGTCCTGGGCAAACGGAAGGGGTCCACCCTCGGCCACCGCCAGCTGCAGGCCGACGAGATCGAGCCCGGTTACCAGCTCGGTGACACCGTGCTCCACCTGCAGCCGGGTGTTCATCTCGAGGAAGTAGAACCCGCTGTCGTCGACGAGGTACTCCACGGTGCCGGCACCCACGTAGTCGACGGCCCGCGCCACGGCCAGGGCGGCGTCCCACATCTGCTGGCGGATCACCGCGGGCACGAGGACGGCGGGAGCCTCCTCGACCACCTTCTGGTGGCGGCGCTGCACCGAGCACTCGCGGTCGAGCAGGTGCAGCACGGTGCCGTGGGTGTCCCCGATCACCTGGACCTCGACATGACGGGGCGCCTCGAGGTAGCGCTCCAGGAAGACCTCGTCGGAGCCGAAGGCGGCGGCAGCCTCCCGCTGGGCCGACGCGACCGCCTCGGCCAGCTCGTCAGGCTCCCGCACGAGTCGCATGCCGCGGCCGCCGCCGCCCGCGGACGCCTTGACGAGAAGGGGGTACCCCACCGCGGTGGCCGCGCCATCAGCGCCGTCGCCGGCCCCCGTCACCACGGCGCTCGCCAGCACGGGTACGCCGGCCCCGGCCGCCAACTCCTTGGCCCGCGCCTTGTGCCCCATGACCCGCATGGCCTCGGGCGGCGGTCCGACCCAGACGATGCCCGCGGCTGCGCAAGCCTCGGGCAGGGAGGGGTTCTCGGACAGGAAGCCGTAGCCCGGGTGGAGCGCGTCCGCCCCTGCCAGGTCGGCCGCTTGCACCAACGCGGCGGCGGACAGGTAGGTCTCGCCCAGCGACGTGCCGTGCAGCAGCACGGCGGCGTCCGCCTCGCCGACGTACGGGCTGGCCGCGTCGTCCGCCGCGTAGACGCCGACGGCCTCACACCCGGCATCGTGCGCGCCGCGGATGATGCGGCGGGCGATCTCACCCCGGTTGGCCACGAGAAGGCGGCGGATCCGACGGGCTCCCATCAGTGCCGCACCACGCCGAAGACTGCCGTCCCCTTCACGGCCGCCGAGTGCACCGCGGTGAGGGCGAGCGCGAGCACGATACGCGTGTCCCGCGGGTCGATGATTCCGTCGTCCCACAGCCGTCCCGTGGCGTAGAGCGCCGTCGACTCCTGTTCGATCTGGCTCTCGGTGGCCTGGCGCAGCTCGTCGTCGGCCGCTTCGTCGAAGGGACGCCCGGCCGCCGCCGCCGCGTTGCGGCGCACGATGGAGAGGACGCCGGCCAGCTGCTTGGGGCCCATGACCGCGATGCGGTGGTTGGGCCAGGTGAAGACGAAACGCGGGTCGTAGGCCCGGCCGGCCATGGCGTAGTTCCCCGCCCCGTAGCTGGCGCCGACCATGAGCGTGAGGTGTGGCACCGTCGAGTTGGACACGGCGTTGATCATCTTGGCGCCGTCCTTGATGATGCCGCCCTGCTCGTAACGCGTGCCCACCATGAAGCCCGTGATGTTCTGCACGAACAGGATCGGCGTGTCGGTCCGGTTGCAGAGCGCAATGAACTGGGCCCCCTTCTGCGCCTCGGGCGAGAAGAGGATGCCGTTGTTGGCCACGACGCCGATGGGGTAGCCGCCGATGGAGGCCCAGCCGCACACCAGCTGCGGGCCGTAGAGCTCCTTGAACTCCTCGAAACGGGAGCCGTCGACGACGCGGGCGAGGATCTCGCGTACGTCGAAGGGGACCCGCACGTCCACCGACGCGATCCCGAGCAACTCTTCGGCCGGGTAGAGCGGCTCGTCGGCCGGGCCGTCGGCCCCGAGGCCCAGGCGCGGCCAGTGCAGGTGGGCCACGATCCCCCGCGCCATCCGGATCGCCTCAGGCTCGTCGCGGGCCAGGTAGTCGCACAGGCCCGACGTCCGGGCGTGCATGCGCGCACCGCCCAGTTCCTCCTCGTCGGCGTCCTCCCCGATGGCCATCTTGACCAGCGGCGGCCCTCCCAGGAAGACCCGGGCCCGGTCCTCGACCATGACGGTGTAGTCGCTCATCCCCGGCAGGTAGGCGCCGCCGGCGGTCGACGACCCGAAGACGACGCAGATGCTGGGGATGCCCTGCGCCGAGAGCTGGGTCAGACGGCGGAACTGCTCGCCGCCGGGCACGAAGATGTCCGCCTGGCGCGGCAGGTCCGCCCCGCCCGACTCGACCAGGAGTACCAGGGGAAGTCGGTTCTCGTCGGCGACGTCCATCGCCCGCAGCAGCTTGCGGATCGTCGTCGGGCTCGTCGTCCCCCCGCGCACGGTCGGATCGTTGGCGATGACCAGGCACTGGGTGTGTGCCACCTCGGCCAGCGCGACGACGACCCCGCCACCCACCGGGTCGCCGGTCTCGAGCCCGGCGAGCGGGCACAGCTCGAGCACCGGCGTGCCGGGATCGGCCAACCCCTCCAGCCGCTCGCGCACCATCATCTTGCCGCGGGCGCGGTGACGCTCGACGTACCGCGGTCCACCGCCCGCCAGCACCTTCTCGTGCCACGAACGGACCTCGTCGGTCAACGCGCCCATGGCGGCGGCGTTCTCGCGGAACTCGTCGCCGGTCATGGCCAGCCGGGACCGCAGGGGCGTGCTCACACCGTCGAGTCCCAGGCGGGCCGGCGCTTCTGGAGGAACGCCTCCATGCCCTCCGCGGCCTCGGCCCCGGCGAACAGCTCGGCCGACGTCGCGGCCGCGGCCGCCAGTCCGCCTGCCCACGCCTGGGCGGACAGGGATCGCAGCAACTCCTTGGTGGCCCGCACGGCGCCGGGGGCCGCCCGGCGGATCGCCAGGGTCTGCGCGTCCACCCAGGCGTCGAGCGCTGCCTCGTCGGCGGTGACCGCGGTAAGGAGCCCGGCCGCGGCCGCCTCCTCCGCGCTGAAGCGCTCACCCGTGAGCGTGGCGCGGGCCAGGAAGCGGGGTTCGACCACGCGTAGCGCCGGCACCAAGATCATGGCCGGCGCCACGCCGACCTTCACCTCGGTGAATGCGAACGTGCTCCCCTCCGCCGCCACCGCCATGTCGGCGGCAGCGATGAGGCCCAGACCGCCCGCCCGGGCGTGGCCGTTGACGCGGGCGATGACCGGCACCGGGCTCTCGACCATGCACGTCAGGATGGCCGGCATGCGGTTGGGCGCCGCCGCGCCGCGCTCGGTGAGATCCGCTCCGGAGCAAAACACCGTGCCCGACCCGGTCAGCACGAGGGCGCGCACCGCCTCGTCGCTGGTTGCGTCACGCAACGCTTGCTCCAACTGTTCGAGGAGGCGGGCCGACAGGGCATTGCGGTTGGCCGGCGAATCGAGCGTCAGGGTACGGATGCCGTCGCGGTGCTGCACGTCGACCATCACATCCGTCACGGGTGCGCAGTGTAGGGGGGTCTCGTCGGTGGGTGGAAAAAGGCCGGTGGTATCGTTCATCGGTGATCGAGAGCGACGAGCACCAGTTGTTCCGCAAGACGCTCCGGGCCCTCTTCGAGAGGGAGATCGAGCCTTACGTGGACGAGTGGGAAGCGGCCCGCATCTTTCCGGCTCACGACCTCTTTCCCAAGCTCGCGTCGGTGGGGCTCCTGGGTCTCGAGTACGACGAGGCCTACGGCGGCATGGGAGCCGACCACACCTTCACCCTGATCGCCGGCGAGGAGATGGGACGAATCAGCTGTGGCGGCGTCCCGATGGCGATCGCGGTCCAGATGTCGATGGCGACACCGGCGCTGGCGCGCTACGGCTCCCACGAGTTGAAGGAGCGGTATCTCGCACCGGCCATCCGGGGCGAGGTCGTGACGTCGATTGCCGTCACCGAGCCCGACGCGGGGAGCGACGTCGCAGGCATCCGCACCCGCGCCGTGCGCGACGGCGACGAATGGGTCATCAACGGCGCCAAGCTGTTCATCACCAACGGAACGCAGGCCGACTGGCTGTGCCTGCTGGCCCGCACCTCCGACGATCCGGGCTACCACGGCATGTCCCTCATCGTGGTGCCGACGGAGACCGCCGGCGTGGCCGTATCGCGCAAGCTCGAGAAGTTGGGTATGTGGTCGAGTGATACGGCTGAGCTCTCGTTCACCGACGTGCGCGTTCCGATCGCCAACACCATCGGCGAGATCGGACGGGGCTTTCAACAGCAGATGGTGCAGTTCCAGGCCGAGCGGCTCATCACCTTCTACAAGCAGGTGGGGTCCATTGCACTCGCTCTGGAGCGCACCAAGAGCTACCTGCGCGAGCGCAGGGCGTTCGGCGCTCCGCTGCTGGCCAATCAGCATCTGCAGTTCGTGCTCGCCGAGTTGTCGGCCCGCCACGACGTGCTCAAGCAGTACGCGCGCACCGCCGCCGATGCGGTATTGCAGGGTGAAGACGCCACCCGGTTCGCCACCATCGGCAAATTGCTGGGTTCGCGGCTCCAGCGCGAGGTCGCCGACTGCGCGGTGCAATTCCACGGTGGCATGGGTTACATGGACGAGAGCTGGACCTCGCGCTACTTCCGCGACACCCGCCTCGACTCCATCGGCGCCGGGGCCGATGAGGTCATGCTGCGCATTCTGTCGCGCATGGACGGGTACTCGGTCGACTGATTCGACTGACCGAACCGAGGACGCCCGGCCCGTCCTCAGGTGTGCCGGAACACCGCCTGGCCGCCGCCACTGGCGATCAGGCGACGCTGCCGTGACCACACCCGGCCTGTCCACGACAGGAGGCCACCATGGGCCACGGGCGAGTGCGCGTCGAGCAGCAGCCACTCCGACGCGCTCCCGGGATACTGGAAGGACGCGTAGAGATCGAGGCTCGGCGCCACGTAGGGCGGATCGAGGTGGGCGTGCGGGCGGGACCCGGCCGGCCAGCTCCCGACGTCGAGCACGATGAGCGAACGCGCTGCGTCCACCCAGGGATCAGCGAAGGTCGCCGTCGGGCGGCAGCGCACCCAGGTCCGCCAGGTCGGTGGCAGCGGGCCGGGCGGCGGCCAGCGGTCCGACCAGTCGACCAGGCGCTGGTCGAAGTTGCCCCAGAAGGGGAACCGGGGATGCTCGTCGGGCCACAGATCGGCCGGGCTGGGCAGCTCGCCGGGGTCAGGCACCGGCGGGGGTTCGACGTCCTCGTGCTCGAGCCCCTCGATCGCACCGACGGACCAGACCATGGCCTCGAGCACGAGTCTGCCCTCCTGGCTCATCGCGACGCGCTGGGCCAGCAAGGTACGCCCGACCCGCAACGGGGTGACGGTGAGGTCGACCGGCGCGAATGCGGCCACCGAGAGGTACTGGCAGAAGAAGCTGGCCGGCCGCGCCAGGGAGCTCTCGGCGCCGGCGGCCCGCAATGCGAGGGCCGCGACGTAGCCGCCGCAGGGCCCCCAGATCTCCCAATCGCCGTGCACCGTCGCCGTGTAGCGGCCGTCCCCGACCGCTTCGACTGCGGTCTGTGCCGCGATGTCACCCATCCGTGTGGCGGTCCTCCCAGCGCTTCCGCGTCAGCTCCAAGACCGCGACCTCCTCGCCGCGAGGGCCCACGGTGGTGAGGCGGTGGGTGAAGCCGAGGTGGTCCATCACCCGACCCGACGGCGATGTTCTCCGGCTCGTAGATGCTCACGATGCAGTCCAAGCCGCCTGCGGTGAACCCGAACTCCACTGCGGCCGCACCCGCCTCGGTCGCCAGGCCCTGCCCCCGATAAGGCCCCGACAGGCGCCATCCCACCTCGACGGCCGGGAGGATCTGGGGCAGGAAGTGGGGCACGGCGAGGCCCGCCCACCCGATCATGGCGCCGCTGGCCCGCTCGATCAGCGCCTCGATGCCGAAGCCGTCGCTCTCGTAACGCGACCGCACACGGCGCAGGAACTCGCCCGTCTCCTCCTTGTCCATGCCGGAACGAAGCGGGTACCACCAGAACGACTCTTCGGCGTGGATGACGGCGAGCTCGTCGAGGTCGCCGGGGACGAACGGGCGCAGCACCAGCCGCGGGGTGGTCAGCGTCGGGATGCCGGGGTGGCCCATGGGTCTACGTGTCAGCCGAGAGGAAGCCCGGGTGCTTCGGCCAGCGACGGATCGCGCCCCGGCCGGGCCGATGCGGCGTAGAGCTGGTCAGGTCGGAACGACCGCACGGCCCGGTCCCCCGCTCGCCCGCCCACCACCTCGACCCAGACGTCGCCGGTCTCCTCGTTGGTGACGTGCGCCACGAACTCCCACGACGCCCCGCGCAGCCGCGTGCCGTCGACCTGGACGGGATCGCCTGGCCGCAACCCGGCCCAGCGGGTGGCCCGGCGAAGCTCAGCCACGGATGCGGAACTCGGCACCAGAGGGCATCCCACCCTTTCTACCTGCTCGGGAGGATGAGCCGGCGCGTGACACGCCCGTCGTATCCTGAGGTGATGGCGCTCACCCTCCCACGCACCCTGAGCCCCTCGAAGGTCGTCGCCTTCACCAACTGCCCGCTCGCCTTCCGCTTCTCGCAGATCGAGCGCCGGCCAGAGCCTCCCTCCCCTCCTGCGGTCAAGGGCACCCTGGTCCACGCCGCGCTCGAGGGGCTCTTCTGGCACAACGCAGCGGGGGCACGGACCCCGGCCGCGGCCACCGCAGAGCTCGAGCGCTGCTGGACCGAGCTGCAGGACGACGACGAATTCGCCCAGCTCGAGCTCGACCGGGGTGCAGCGGACGCCTTCCTCGCCGACGCGCGCACGCTCGTCGACAACTACTTCCGGCTGGAGGATCCCAACCGGACGCGGACGGTCGGCGTCGAGCTCGGTGTCGAGACCGTGGTCGAGGGCATGCGGTTGCGCGGCATCATCGACCGTCTCGACGTCACGGCCGACGGCAGCCTGATCGTCGTGGACTACAAGACGGGTCGGGCACCCTCGGAGCGCTATGAGCGCGGCAGCATGGGTGGCGTGCAGACCTACGCCCTGCTCTGCGAGAGCCTGCTCGGCCGTGCTCCCGCCGAGGTGCGTCTGCTCTACCTGCGCCAACCCGTCGCCATCTCCTCCGTCGCCTCCGAGCAGACCATCCGAGGCCAGCGGCGACGGGCGGTCGCTGTGTGGTCGGCCATCGAGCGCGCCTGCGACTCCGAGGACTTCCGGCCCCACGTCAGTCCTCTGTGCGACCACTGCAACTTCAAGGCCTCCTGCCCCGCCTTCGCCGCGTGAGCGGGCCGCAGTGAGCACCATCGACGAGGCGGTCGACGCCGCCTTCGAGCCTCTCCGGGGACGCCCGGAGGTCGACCGGATCGCCGCCGTCGTCTCGAACCTGGCCGACTACGGGTTGGTGTGGGTGCTGCTGGCGGGACTGAAGGCACGCCGGCGCGGACCGGAGCGGCGGCGCGCCATCGTGGCTCTCGGTGCGGCGGGCTTCTCGTCGCTGATCGTGAGCCGGATGGTAAAGGAGGCCGTGGAGCGCCAACGGCCCGACGACCACCTGGATGCGGCGGTGCGGACGCCCTCGAGCAGCAGCTTCCCGAGCGGCCACACGCTGGCGGCCTTCTGCACCGCGTTCGTGCTCGGCGACTCCGACGCCGGGACGGCGGCCAACGTCGGTTTCGCAGCCGCAGTGGCGGCCAGTCGGGTCCACCTGCGGGCCCATCACCCGACCGACGTGATCGGTGGTGCGGTCATCGGCTCGGTCCTCGGACTGGGCCTGCGCCCGATCGTCGACGTCGTCACCCCCGGCAGCGTGGGGCGGCGCGGGCGCAGGCACCGGGGCCGGGGCCGGGGCCGCAGGGGAATGCGCTCCGCCGAGGTCGTGTTGAACGATTTATGAAGCCTTTCTCCGTGACCTGGGACTACCGCTGCCCCTTTGCCCGCAACGCCCATGAGCATCTCGCCGTCGCGCTGGCTGACGGGGCCGATTGGGACGTGACGTTCCTGCCGTTCTCGCTGAGCCAGGCGCACGTGGCCGAGGGTGGGCAGCCGGTCTGGGACGACCCCGCCAAGACCGGTGACCTCCTGGCGTTGGCTGCCGGCGTCGTCGTGCGCGACAGCTACCCGGACCGCTTCCTCGACGCGCACATCGCGCTGTTCACGGCCCGCCATGACGAGGGATTGGACCTGCGCGTCGCCGAGGTCGTGGGCGGAGTGCTCGACGGCGTGGGCCTGCCCGGCGACAAGATCATCGCCGAGGTCGATTCCGGCGCACCGGTCCAGGAGATACGGCGGGAGCACGAGCGCGCCGTGAACGAGCTCGCGGTGTTCGGGGTGCCGACGTTCATCGTCGACGACCGCGCCGTGTTCGTGCGCCTGATGAGCCGCCCGGTGGGCGACGCGGGTCTCGGGCGCCGCACGGTCGACGGCGTGCTCGACCTGTTCGACACCATGCCCGACCTCAACGAGTTCAAGTACACGAGGCTGGCACTCTGAACTGATCAGGCTCGAGCCAGCTCGCTGAGCAAGGCGAAGCTGCGGGCGCGCTCGGCGGCGTCGCCCATGATCGACCCCACGAAGTCGGTGGCCCCCGCCTCGGCCAGCCGGGCCAGCGAGGCGGCGACCGATTCCTCGTCCCCGACGAAGGCGATGTCCCCCGCTCTCTCGGCGCCCTCCTTGTCCAACATGGCCTTGTAGGAGGGCAGGGTCGGGTAGATGGCCGTGGCCTGGTTGATCCGCTCCTTGGCTGCCTCGATGTCGCTCGTGATCGTGACCGGCAGGGAGACCCCGACCCGTGGCTCGGGCCTTCCTGCGGCCTCGGCCGCGGCGCGGATGGTCGGCACGATGTGGCTGTCGATGGTGGCGGTGCCCGTCATCCAGGTCACGGTGCCGTCGGCCACGGTTCCCGCCAGCTTGAGCATGACGGTGCCGAGGGCGGCGACCAGGACGGGCGGGGCGGTCGCACCCGGAACGCCCAGGGGCAGCGGCGTCGTCGTCGTGACGCGCTCGCCCGCGCTGCTGACCACCTCGCCGCGCAGGAGGGGCATGAGCGACGCCAGGTACTCCTTCATGTAGCGCGCCGGCTTGTCGAAGCTCATCCCCCAGATGCCCTCGACCATCACCTGGTGCGAGAGACCGATGCCGAGGATGAGACGGTTGTCGGTTACCTCCTGGACCGTGAGCGCCTGCGCAGCCAACATCATCGGGTGGCGCGCGTGTACCGGCACCACGCCGGTCCCCAGGCCGATCCCGGGCACCTGCGCCCCCGCCGCGGCCAGCAGCGTGAGCGCGTCGGGTCCGAAAATCTGCGCCGCGAAGGCGTGCTCGAACCCCGCGTCGGCGTAGCGCCGCAGTTCGTCGACCACGCCGGCGAACGGCCGGTCGACGTCGATCATGCCCCCGATGCGCAGCGCTTTGGCCATGTCCCTGGTGCTCCTCGCGTAGTGTGCCCGTTGTGTCCGCACCACTGTCTAGGCGAATCCCTGCACGGGGGCGAGCGACCTGAGCACCCACCCCGTCGGGTTCGTCGGGGCAGGTCAGCTGGCCCGAATGGCGGGTGAGGCGGCCAGTGCCCTGGGCCTCACCATGGCCGTGCTGGCGCAGCACCCCGACGATGCGGCCTGCGCCGTGGCCACCGAGGTCGTGCTGGGCTCGCCGTTCGTCGCCGAGGAGCTCGCGGCGTTCGCGGCACGCTGCGACGTGGTGACGTTCGACCACGAGCAGGTGGACCTCGAGATTGTGGCCGAGGTGGCCGCGGGCGGCGCGGTGGTCCGTCCCGGAGCCGACACGCTGGAGCTCGCGGTCGACAAGGCGCACATGCGGACCGTCCTGGACGGCGCCGGGGTGCCGGTGCCGGCCTACGCAGTGGTGGACGAGGGGCCGACCGCCCCCGACGAGGTCGAGGCCTTCGCGGCGGCACACGGGTGGCCGGTCATGCTCAAGGCGGCCCGCGGTGGCTACGACGGCAAGGGCGTGTGGCCCGCCGGCGACCGCGCCACGGTGGAGTCGGTGCTCGCCCAGGTGCGAGGCCGGGTCGTCGTGGAGGAGCTGCTGCCCCTCGAGGCTGAGCTGGCCGTCATGGTGGCGCGCCGCCCGTCGGGTGGCTCGGCGGCCTGGCCCGCGGTCGAGACCGCCCAGGTGGACGGGGTCTGCCGGGAGGTGCTGGTGCCGGGGCGCCTCGACGCCGACGTCCTGGATGCCGCCTCCGCCCTCGGCCAGAAGGTGGCCGAGATCGCGGGCTCCGTCGGCGTCATGGCGGTGGAGCTCTTCTGGACCGGAGGCAGGCTGTTGGTCAACGAGGTGGCGACCCGACCCCACAACTCCGGGCACTGGACGATTGAGGGAGCGGTGACCTCCCAGTTCGAGAACCACCTGCGGGCCGTGCTCGACCTGCCGCTCGGGTCGACCGCGCCCCAGCACCCGCAGGTGGCGAGCGTCAACATCTTCGGGGGACCTGGAGGCGCCGATCCCGGCCGTCTGCTCACCGCCGGCCTCGCCGTGGAGGGAGCGCACGTGCACCTGTATGGCAAGCGCGCCCGCCCGGGACGCAAACTGGGGCACGTGACGGTATGCGGGGACGAGGCGGATGTGGTGCGCTCCCGCGCCTGGGCGGCTGCGGTCGCCCTCGGGACGCCGGTGCCCGCCGGCATCGAGCTGCCCCCTGAGGTGCTCCGGTGAGCGGTCGGGCGCCCCTGGTCGCCGTCGTCATGGGCAGCTCGTCGGACCTGCCGATCATGCAGGGCGCGGTCGACATGTTGGAGCGTTTCGGGGTGGCGCACGAGGTGCGCGTCGTCTCGGCCCACCGCACCCCGCGCGACATGCTGGCGTTCGGGCAGGAGGCCGCCGGGCGCGGCCTGCGGGTCCTCGTCGCTGGGGCCGGGGGCGCCGCTCACCTGCCCGGCATGCTCGCCTCCGTCACCACCCTCCCCGTCATCGGGGTGCCGGTGGCCCTCTCGCAGCTCGACGGCCTCGACAGCCTGCTCTCCATTGTCCAGATGCCCAAGGGCGTCCCGGTGGCGACCATGGCGGTCAACGGCGCCCGCAACGCCGGCCTCCTGGCCGTGCGCATCCTGGCCCAGGGGGACCCGGAGCTGACGGCCCGAATGGCGGCGTTCCAGGAGGACATCGCGTCCGAGGCGCGGGCCCAGGACGCAGAGGTGTCCGGCGGCACCGTCTCGGGCGAAGCCGCGTCAGGAGGAGCCGGGGATGGCTGAGCCGAACCTGGCCCAACGGCTCGGCTACGGCGCCGAAGCCAAACTCGTCGTGATCAACGCCGACGACCTCGGATCGTGCCATTCGGCCAACGTCGGCGTCTTCGAGTGCCTGGCCACGGGAACCGTCACCAGCGCCACCCTCATGGTGCCCTGCCCGTGGGCCCGCGAGGCGAGCAGCCGCTACCGCGGCGAGGACATCGGCGTGCACCTCACGGTCAACGCCGAATACGAGCTGTACCGGTGGGGCCCCATCACCTACGCGCCGTCGCTCCTCGGCGGAGACGGTGGTTTCCCCCGGACGGTCGAAGACGTCTGGGACCACGCAGACCTCGACGAGGTGCGCCGCGAGTGCCGCGCCCAGATCGAGCGGGCGATCCTGTGGGGCTTCGACGTCAGCCACCTCGACTCGCACATGGGCACGCTGCAACTGCGACCCGAGTTCTTCGACGTCTACCTCGAGCTGGCACTGGAGTTCGGGCTCCCCCTGCGCATGGTCAGCGTGGCCATGGAGCGCTACGTGGGGTTCCCGGCCCGCGCGGTGGCAGCCGAGGCCGGCGCCGTCTTCACCGACCACTTCCGCCTGGTGCCCGGGGTGGGCTCGAGGCAGGTCTTCGAGAAGGACCTCGCCACCTTGCGGCCCGGAGTGACCGAACTGTTCCTGCACCCGGCCGTGGACAGCGCCGAGCTCCGCTCGCTGGCGACCGACGACTGGGAGGCCAGGGTCGACGACCACCGCATCATCTGCGACGAGAACTGGGTCCGCCGTTCGCTCGACGAGGCCGGGGCCATTCTCATCGGGTACCGGCCGTTGCGCGACCTGGCGAGATCCGGAGGCTGAGCCGGGGCCGGTGACCACCACGACCACGACGACCATCCGGGGTGTCTCGGTCCTCTCGAGGCAGCGCAGAGGCAAGGCCGACGTCTTCGACATGGCGGTCTCGCCCGAGGGCGTGGTGATCCGACGGCCGGGACGGGCGGACCAGCGCATGGCCTGGGACCGCGTCTCGCAGTGGGAAATTGAGGAAAGACCGGGCTGTGTCGTCCTGACGCTGCGCGGCGGCGGCTCGGTGACCCCGCTCGTGGTCAAGGGGTGGTCGCTGGACGATCTCGAGGCCGTCATGCGGCAGGCGACGGCCGGCACCACGGGTCCGCTGGCTGAGGAGGACACGCCGGCACCGACGACGCCGGACCAGCCGCGAGCGGCCCGGCGGCCGCGGCGCGCCACCTGGAAGGCCGTGGTCACCGTGGTCCTGTTGGGCGTGCTGGCCGCCGCCGTCACCGTGGTGCTGCTGCAGAGCGCCGGCATCATCAGCTGGGGCTTCCTCGGCCCCACGGCCTGATCCGCCTCAGTCCCCCGTCCGGACCCCCGCGAAGAGATCGTCCTCGGTCACCTCGGTCGGGCCGACGCGGCTCTTGGCCAGCCGGAACTCGTCGACGGGATGGATGTCCCGCATCACCTCGGGGGGCAGGCCGAACCAGAAGGGCGACGTGGGGTCGACCTGGGTCGCGTGCGCCTTGAGCGCCTCGCCGCGCACATGCGTGAAGCCGGTGACGTCGATGGTCGTGGTGAACGGCTCGGTCCTGGTCATGCGAGCCAGCCACTTGTCGTCGAAGGGCGACTCGAGACCGAGCTCCTTGAACTTCTCGTGGATCTGGCGGAACCGCTCGCCCGACCAGACCGAGTAGTAGAGCTTGGCCGGGGTGAAGGGTGGTCCCGCCTCCGGGAATCGGTCCGGATCACCGGCGGAGTCGAACGCCGGAAGGGAGATCTCGTGCACGCGGAGGTGGTCCGGATGCGGGTACTCCGTCTGGTTGTCGCCGTAGGTGATGATGACCTGGGGCCGCTCGCGGCGGATGACCGCGACCAGCCGCTCGACCGCCTCGTCGAGGGGGGCCTGGGCGAAGGAGGCGGGGTCCTTGTTGGCCTCCGAGTCGGGCATGCCCGAGTCGCGGTAGCCGAGCAGCACGGTGTCGTCGTAGCCGATGATCTCGGTGGAGGCCTTCAGCTCGGCCATCCGGATCCGCCCGATGTCGGCCCGCACCTCGGGCGTGTCCATGGCCGGGTTCAGGATGTCGCCCTCCTCGCCCCCGGTGCAGCAGACCAGGACGGTGTGGACACCCTCGGCGTGGTAGCGGGCCACCGTCGGCGCACCCTTGGAGGCCTCGTCGTCGGGATGCGCGTGGACGCTGAGCAGGCACAGGCGATCAGGCACGTGCCGACCTTAGCGGCGGGCCTGCGCAGGGCCGCCCGGTGCCCCCCCTGCCCCGCTGGGCCTTATGCTCGGTACCCATGGCAGGCTTTTTCAGTCGGGTCGCGGACATCTTCCGGTCCAAGGCCAACAAGGCGCTCGACAAGATGGAGGACCCACGCGACACGCTGGACCTCTCCTACGAGAAGCAGCTCGAGCAGCTGCAGAAGGTGCGCCGGGGCGTGGCCGACGTGGCCACGGCCCGCAAGCGGATCGAGCTGCAGGCCCAGGGGTTGCAGAAGCAGGCCGACAAGCTGCAGGGTCAGGCCAAGGCCGCGCTGGGGCAGGGCAACGAGGACCTGGCGCGTGAGGCGCTGGCGCGCCGGGCCGCGCTGGGCGAGCAGCTGACCGAGCTCAAGACCCAGCACGACCAGATCACCGATCAGGAGCAGAAGCTCGTGCAGACCTCGCAGGAGCTGCAGGTCCGGGTCGAGCGCTTCCGCACGCAGAAGGAGACGATGAAGGCCTCCTACACCGCGGCCGAGGCCCAGACCAAGGTGGGCGAGGCGGTGTCCGGGATCTCGGACTCCACGCGGAGCGCGGGCGCCACCATGCAGCGGGCCCAGGACAAGATCGCCGGCATGCAGGCGCGGGCGGGCGCCATCGACGAGCTGCTCGCATCGGGCGCGCTCGACGACCTGACGCATCCGGTCGACGACATCCAGAAGGAGCTCGACAAGGTGTCGTCGACGTCGCAGGTGGACAACGAGCTGGCGGCGTTGAAGGCCGAACTTGGCACGGGGGGTGGCGCCGACACCACGGCCGCGCTGCCCGCCGCAGAGCAACAGGGGGGAACAGGAGGTGAGAGCGCCTGATGGCAATCTCCCGCAATATCAAGCCGGACCGGGGCCTGACCTACCGGATGTTCCTCACCGGGTTCCTCCTCGTCCTCTTGTACGGGCTCGTCGTGGGCGTCCTGATCGCCGTGGGCCTGTCCTTCGCGATCGTGCTGGTCATCGCGTTCGTCCTGCTGTTCTGCCAGTACTGGTTCAGCGCCAAGATCGCCATGTACGCCATGCACGCCAAGGAGGTGACGCCCGAGCAGGCGCCGGAGCTGCACGGTGTGGTCGACCGGCTGTGCGCCCTGGCCGACATGCCCAAGCCCAAGGTGGCCATCGCCACCACCGACATCCCCAACGCCTTCGCCACCGGCCGCAGCCCCAAGTCGTCCGTCGTCTGCGTGACCTCGGGGCTCCTGCGCCGCCTCGATGAGCCCGAGATCGAAGCGGTGCTCTCGCACGAGATCTCCCACGTGGCGCACCGCGACGTCGCCGTCATGACGATCGCCAGCGGGCTCGGAATGATCGCCGGGCTCCTGACCCGTGTGCTGTTCTACTCGGAGATCTTCGGGGGCGGGCGGGGTGGTGGCAACAACAACCAGAACCAGGCCGGCATCGAGATGATCGTCCTGCTGGTGTCGGTCGTCGTGTACTTCGTCAGCTTCCTGCTGACGATGGCGCTCTCGCGCTACCGGGAGCTGGCGGCGGACCGATCGGGCGCGCTGCTCATCGGCCGGCCCTCCCTGCTGGCCTCGGCACTGGTCAAGATCACCGGCGAGATGGGCCGCATCCCGACCAAGGACCTGCGCGCCGCCGAGCCGTTCAACGCCTTCTTCTTCACCCCGGCCGTGGCCAGCGGGGAAGCGCAGGGCCAGGGCGGGGGCTTCAGCTTCGGCAACCTGTTCCGGACGCACCCGACGCTCGAGCGTCGCCTGGCCCAGCTGGACTCGCTCGAGCGCCAGCTCGGCCAGGCCAGCTGAGCCGTCCGCAGCGCCGGTCGTGGGCCTCTTCGACACCATCCTCGGCCGCACCAAGCCGGTCCGGGCCAACCTGGACGCCCTCTTCGCCCTCCCCACCGCGGCGTTGACGCTGCAGAGCGCCGGCGGCCTGGTGACGTCGGGCCACGCCGGCGTCTGCTGGAAGCCACCGCCGGGCCAGGGGGCAGCGGACGCCGAGAAGGAGATCTCCGAGCTGGTGGGCGAGGGCTTCGGTCACGCCAAGGACTCCTTCGACTACGGCTGGCTGCTCCTCGACGACACCGACCTCGAGGAGCTGGTGACCAAGATCCACATGGCCAACTCCACGCTGCAGGACAACGGCTGGGGGCCCCAGCTGCTGTGCTCGGCGTTCGGCTTCGTCCCCGGCCCCGACGCGCCCGACGACGCCCGGGCCTTCCGTCTGATCTACCTCTTCAAGCGCGGCACCTTCTACCCCTTCGCTCCGGTTGACGCCGGGAAGGAACGCAGGGACACCGAGCTCGAGCTGCGCATTCGGACCATGGTCGGAGCCGACCTCCCGGTGGAGCCCGACCTGACCCGGTGGTTCCCCCTGTGGGACATGCCGGTGGCCTGACGGTTTGTCACCAGGAGGTGCATTGACGTGGCGGAGACCGTGGAGCGGATGATCGCACTGGAGGGCGCGGTGAACTTCCGCGATCTCGGTGGGTACGCCGCCTCCGCGGGGACGCGGACGCGGTGGCGCACGCTCTTCCGGGCCGACGGCCTGGGCGAGCTCACCGAGGCCGACCTGTCGGTGCTGGACACCCTCGGCATCCGGACGGTCATCGACCTGCGGTCCGGGACGGAGCTGGAGCGCGGGCGGTTCGACGTCGACGCCCACCCCGTGGCCTTCCATCACTTCCCCTTCATCGACGAGCTGCCCGACGCGCAGGAGTTCGACCGCCGGCCCGGCCTGCTGGGCTCGCAGTACCTCGAGATGGTGCGCGACGCCGGCGGCCAGATCCTCGCCTCCCTGGAAGTGCTGGCGACCCCCGACGCGCTCCCGGCTGTCTTCCACTGCACCGCCGGCAAGGACCGCACAGGGGTCCTCTCCGCCATCGTGCTCTCACTGCTCGGCGTCGACGAGCCGACGGTCGTGGCCGACTACGCGCTCAGCGGCGCGGCCATGCAGCGCCTACGGGCCAAGCTCCTCGTGAAGTACCCCGAGGGCCGGGAGACAATTCGAGAACATCGACGAGGTCTTCTCGGCCGACCCGGCCCAGATGGAGCTGCTGCTCGACCACGTGCGGGACCAGTACGGCTCGGTCAGCGCCTACGTCGATGGGCTCGGCGCCGGACGGGGCCTCGTCGAGGACCTGCGGGCGCGCCCTGCTCGAGCCGGCCGTCTAGCCCTCGTCGTCGGCCCGGACGTCCGGGCGCAAACGGTCGACCACGCCGGCCAGGGCCAGGTCGAGGAGCGTGATGCCGCCCGAGTCGTGCGTGGTGAGGGCGAGGCGCACGGTGTTCCAGCGGATGTCGATGTCGGGGTGGTGGTTGGCCGCCTCGGCGGCGGCGCCGACCGCGTTGACGAAGGTGAGGGCCGCCGCGAAGTCGTGCAGCTTGACCGTGGTCACCAGGACGTCACCCTCACGGGTCCAATGCAGGTGCTGCTCCTCGAGAGCGGCGTCGATGTCGGCCTGGGTGAGCACCGGCTCGCTCACGGGTGCGTCATCTCCTCGGGGCGCACGGCGGCGTCGAATTCCTCGCCGGTGAGGTAGCCCAAGCCGAGGGCCGCCTCCTTGAGGGTCGACCCGTCGTTGTGCGCCTTCTTGGCCACCTCGGCCGAGCGGTCGTAGCCGATGGTCGGGGCCAGCGCGGTGACCAGCATGAGCGAATTGGAGAGGTGCCGCTCGATCTGCACCAGGTCCGGCTGCAGCCCTTCCACGCAGAACTCGCGGAAGCCCCGGCAGGCGTCGGTCATCAACGCTATCGACTGCAGCACGTTGTAGGCGATGACCGGCTTGCAGACGTTGAGCTCGAGGTTGCCCCTGCTGCCTGCGGTCGCCACGGCCATGTCGTTCCCGATCACCTGGATCCCGACCATGATCATCGCCTCGCTCTGGGTCGGGTTGACCTTGCCCGGCATGATGGACGAGCCCGGCTCGTTCTCGGGCAGGGCCAGCTCGCCCAGCCCGCACCGCGGGCCCGAGCCGAGCCAGCGCACGTCGTCGGCGATCTTCATCAGCGAGACGGCCAGGGTGCGCAGCGCCCCGTGGGTGAAGACGAGGGCGTCGTGCGCGGCCAGCGCGGCGAACTTGTTGGGCGCGGTGACGAAGGGCAGCCCCGTGGCATCGGCGATCGCCCGCGCCACCCGCTCGCCGAACTCGGGGTGCGTGTTCAGGCCGGTCCCCACGGCGGTGCCGCCCGCGGCCAGCTCGTAGAGACCCGGGAGCGTCTGCTCGACCCGCTCGATGTCGGCCGTGAGCTGCGCCACATAGCCGGAGAACTCCTGACCGAGCGTGAGGGGCACGGCGTCCATCAGGTGGGTGCGCCCGATCTTGGTGATGTCCTTGAACTCGACGGCGCGCACCTCGAGCGCATCGCGCAACGCGGTCACCGAGGGGAGCAGCCGGAGCACGATCTCCTCGGCCGTCGCGATGTGCATGGCGGTCGGGAACGTGTCGTTCGAGGACTGCGACATGTTGACGTGGTCGTTGGGGTGGATGGGCTTCTTGGAGCCCATGACCCCGCCGCTCAGCTCGATGGCGCGGTTGGAGATGACCTCGTTGGCGTTCATGTTGGTCTGGGTGCCGCTGCCGGTCTGCCAGATGCGCAACGGGAACTGGTCGTCGAGGGCGCCCTTGGCCACCTCGCCCGCCGCCTGCTCGATGAGGCCCGCCCGCGTGTCGTCGAGCTTGCCGAGGTCGCGGTTCACCGAGGCCGACGCGGCCTTCAGGACCCCGAACGCCCTGATGAGCGGCTTGGGCATGGTCTCGGTCCCGATGTCGAAATGGTGCAGCGACCGCTGGGTCTGGGCGCCCCAGTAGCGGTCGGCGGGGACCTCGATCTCCCCCATGCTGTCGCTTTCCGTCCGGGTGTTCGTCACGGCGCCAGCTTAGGACCGGTGCCGCGGGGCTATCCCGAAGCGGCGGGCGGCCTGATCAGCGCGGCCCGGCGGGGGCGGTGCGGTGTCGCCCGCCCGATGCGGACCGGCCGTCGAGCAACCTGATGGCGGCCTCCCGGGTCGGCACCCCGAGCTTGCGCAGAATGGCGGAGACGTGGCTGCGGACGGTGGTCGGTGAGACGAAGAGGCGCTCGGACATCTCCGCGGTCCCGGCACCCTTGCGCATGAGCTCCAGCACGTCCCACTCGCGACCGGTGAGCCGCGCCGCCTGCCCGTCGGGCACGGCGACCCTCCGGTGCTCACGGTCGCGGAATTCGTCGACCAGGCGGGCCACCAGTGTCCCCGGCAGCGTCGCCTCGCCCGCCAGGACGCGGTGCAGGGCATCACCGATGGTGGCCTCGTCCAATCCCTTGAGCAGGTAGCCCGACGCGCCGGCCCGCAGGGCATCGAAGAGGTCCTCGTCCTGGCGCGACACGGTCAGCATGACCACCGAGGTGTCCGGAAGGGCGCCGCTGATCTGGGTGGCCGCGGCGATGCCGTTGCCCGGCATGTTGATGTCGAGCAGGCAGACATCGGGACGCTCACGCTTCGCCCCCTCGACGGCGGCGGTAGCGTCGGCGGCCTCCACGCAGACGTGGAAGTCGCCGGTGCGCTCCAACGCGCCGCGCACCAGGGCACGGGTCCGTGCGTGATCGTCGGCCAGCAGGACGGTGATGGGCGCGCTCATCGGAAGGCCACCGCCACCCGTGTCCCGTGCTCGGGGGCCGACTCGACACTGAGCTCGGCGCCGACCGAGGCCGCTCGCTCGTGCATGCTCTGCAGCCCGAATCCCCCGGCGCGCTCATGGCCCGGGTCGAACCCGCAACCGTCGTCCTCGATCACGAGCCGGAGCTGCTGCGCCCGCTCGAGGCTGACGCGGACGTGCTCCGACGCGCCGTGACTGGCAGCGTTGGTGATGGCTTCGCGCACGATGCGGAGCAGGTTCTCGGTGACCTCGCCGGGCACCTCGACGTCGTCGGCCAGCTCGAGGTCCCAGGCCAGACCGAGGCGGGACCCGAGATCCTCCACGGTCTGGGAGATGGCGTCGTCGAGCGACTGGGGACGGGTGACCGAGAGCACCGTGATGGCCCGGCGCGCCTCGTCGAGGGCCCGATCGGCCGCACCGGCCAGCTCGCGGGCCTCGCGTGGCGTCGCCGTGCCCGCGACGGCGCCCCGGGTCTTGCTGGCGATGAAGGCCAGCTCGTGCGCCAGCCCGTCGTGCAGCTCGCGGGCGATCCGCCGCCGCTCCTCGGCCGTGGCCTGCAGCTCGAGCTTGCGGTGGGCGGCCCAGTTGGAGAGGGCGAGCTCGAGGATGTGACCCAGGGCGACGCACCGCTCAATGCACTCGTTCGGGACGGACGAGCCGCCGGCTGGCGATCCCGAGCACGCCGTGCAGCTTCCCGTCGGGGCAGACCGGGACCCAGGCGCCGTGGGTCACCCCCGAGGCGTCGAGCACCGCTCGAACGGCGGGCATGGCGGCGCCCCGGTCGATGGGGGCCGAGACGGGCCGCAGCGTCGCCACCGCCTCCCGCAGGCCGGGATGCTGGTCCAGCGGCCAACGCGCCTCGATGTTCCCTCCGAGCTTGTCGAACTGGGCGTCGATGACCACCATGCCGTCTTCGACCCGGAAGTACGACGCCCGGACGATCTCCGACCCGGGAGGCGACGCGATCCCCATGGCGAGTTGCGCGCCGAGCGCCGTGATCTGCGGCGGCTCCGACAACTGGACCAGCTGGCGCGCCGCGGCGTTGAGGGCCTCCTCGTGCCGGAGCAGCCGCTCCGTGCGCGCGTTGGACTCGACGAGCCGGCCGCGCAGGACGTGGATGGCGACCGACAGCATGGCGGCGATGGCGCCGGTGAGGAACAGCCGACGCGGTGTCGTACCCAGGAGATGCGGCGCCGAGACGAGCGTCACGACCAGGATGGCGACCAGGATGATGCCGACGGACACGGCGGCCTCCCAGCGCCGGCCGTAGAGGGCGACGCCCACGACCGGCATCAAGAGCAGGACGCCGAGCCCGCTCCCCATGCCGCCGGACGCCAACATGAGGAAGGTCACCGAAGTCGCGTACAGGGCGCACCCGACGACGAACGTCCGGGGCGGCATCCCGCGGCGGACGAGGATCAGCAAGACGATCAGGACCAGCAGCAGGCTGCTCACCAGGTAGGCCCCGGAATTGGTCGGCCCGGGCGGCCAGGCCACGCTGAGCTGCCCCACCACGGCAACCACGACGAAGGGGACGTAGCTGGCGAGACGGTCGCGCAGGACGGGAGGTGGCATCCCTCGTTGTATCGGCCATATCCGCCCTGGACTGAGCCCCTTTTTCCCCACCACGACGCCGGCGCTGGACGGATTCCGCCACGCGTCCAAATGCCTCAACGTTCCTCAAGACGCCGGTGCGCCCCTCCGAACCCCCATGTGGATCACGAAAACGGAACCGTCCATGGAGGCGGAGAGAGATCGGGGTAAACGTGAGGGGCAACGTGGGAGAGGGCACAGCCAAGGTGAGCCGCAAGATCAGCCGCCTGTCCGTGCGCATGAAGGTCGTTTCTGCCATTGGCGGCAGCCTGCTGGTGGCCGTCGGCGCCTACGCGGCGACCAACTGGGTCGTGGGCCTCAACGCCGGCTCGTCCGGAGAGGGGCAGTCCGCCACCATTTCGAACCTGTCCATCACGGCGGTGGCGTCGCCCGCCGCGGGCAACCTCCTGTTCCCGGGCGGCACCGGCGACGTGGTGGTCACCATCGCCAACCCGAACCCCTTCCCGGTGACGATCTCGGCGGTGCAGCTGCCCGCCAACACGGTGAACGCGGGCGGGTTCACGACGAACGCCCTGACGACGGCGCAGACCGGCTGTAGCACCTCGACGAGCGCCGTCACGTGGAACTTCGCCACCGGGACGAGCGGCACGACGCACACGCTGCAGAGCAATTTGACGGTGGGGGCCAGCGGCGCGGCCAACAACCCGCTCGTCGTGACGTTCACCAACGACGCCAGCATGGGCACGGCCTCGCCGGCGGCCTGCGCCAACACCTTCTTCTCGATGCCGTCCCTGACGGGCATCACGGCCACCGGTGGCGCCGCCACATCCACGACGACCCCGGCGACCGACGCCTGGATCAGCTGATTCTCTCTGCCGCCCCGTAGAGAGCCCAGCGGCAGCGGCGAGGAGAGCCCACGTATGAGGCGTGGCGCCCTCCTCGTCGTCGTCATCGCCAGTGCCCTGAGCGTCTTCGCCTCCTCGGGGACTGCCTGGGCGACCGGCAACTGGGTCGTGAAACTGGACACGGTCAACTCCGGGGAGGCCCATGCCCAGGCGCTACCGGCGGCGCCGGCGAGCCCTGTCGCCACCTGCACCAGCCCGGCCAGCGCCAGGACGGTCAAGGTCAGCTGGACCGCCGTCACCCACGCCACGACCTACGCCGTCTGGGAATCGACGACCACAGCCGGAGGCACGTACACCCAGGTGATGAGCGGCGTGACGACCACCTCGTGGACGACCGGCGTGCTGAGCACCGGTCACTATTTCTTCGAGGTGGTGGCCAACGTCGGCACCAACTGGGCCAGCGCCAAGTCGGCGGCGACGGCACAGCGCACCCTCACCGGCACGGCGTGCAGTTAGGCCCCGAGGCGCGTCGCTAGCCTGGGGGGTGGTCGTCCGGGCAGGCCCCGGGTGGATCGTTGAAGTTCGGGTCCGTCGTCCACGCCCCCTGGGACCAGTTGCCTGCCGCGGGCGCCAGCCGGAACACCGCCGTCATGTCGGCCAGGAGCGCGTCGGCGTAGCGGGCGCTGCCCTCCGGACAGAGGTGGACCTTGTCGAGCTTGCGCACGCGTAGCCAGGCGCTGCTGGGCGCGTGCGGGGACCCTTCGGGGGGAGCCAGGCCGAGAATTTCCCGTCGAGGAGCACCGAGCCGGCCAGAGGGAAGTACATGACCCGTCCCGGGAAGTACGTCGTCATCTTCTCCGCGATGGCGTTCCAGTCGTCGACCCCGGCCCGGCGTTGCTGGTTGTAGGTGGCCTGATCGGCAGGATTCGCGGCGGTGATGTCCCCCCCTTGGGGGAACTCGGTGAAGATCACGCCTTCGACACCGTTGCCCGGCGCGAGCATGGTGGAGACGGCGCGGCGGAGCAGCCTCGTGTACTGAACCGGCTCGTGCAGCGCGTTGGGCGTGGTCGGCCCGAACTGGTCCCAGCTCCACGAGGCCACGATGAGCTGAGCCCTGGTCTGGTGGATGAGATCGGGGATGGAGGTCGGCCAGTTGAGCGACGCTGTCAGCCCGAACCCGTCGATGGTGCGGGTGGCGACGGTGGCGACGCCCGTCGCCTGGAGCGAGGCGGTGATGCCGTAGGAGGCATCGTGCATGACCGAGTCGCCCAGGAGCATGACGCGGAGCGGATCGGCCGCGGACGGAGCCGCCGCCAGCCGGATCGGCAGCTGACCCGCGTATCCCCCCGCTCCCGGCACCCCCTGGCCCGAGCCCGACGACGCCAGGTGCGACGTGCCGACGACGTTGTTGGGATCGGCGACGGCGGGGATGGTGGCCACCACGATCACGACGGCCGTGACGACGCCGGCCACGGGCGCGCCCCAGATCCGGGCCCCGCCGCGCAGTCGGGCCAGCCGGATCGGTCGCTCGACGAGGTAGTAGCTCGCGGTCGAGACGGCGAGCGTCACGGCGATCCGGAGGAGGTTCAGCGGCCAGGTCGAGAGGCCGGTGCGCGCCGCGGTGAGGTAGACGATCACGGGCCAGTGCCACAGGTAGATGCCGTAGGAGATGGTGCCGACGAAGTGCAGTGGCTTCCAGGCCAGGCCGCGGGCGAACATCCCGGGTTCGACCAGACGCGCGTCGGCGACGACCAGCGCGGCGAGTCCCGCACAGAGCAGGAACCCCCCTTCGAACATGAAGTTGGTCGGCAGGCCGCCCGGCGTGCCGGCCGTCACCCAGAACACCCCGAGGACGACCGCGGCGGCGGGACCCACCCAGTGGAGCGTCCGCCGCGCCTGCTCGTTCGGCTGCCGGCGCGAGGCGGCGAGGAAGGCGATGGTGGCGCCGGCCATCAGGTCGAACAGGCGCGTGTCGGTGCCGTAGTAGACCCTCGACGGGTCCACGCCGGGGTGGAACAGCGCGGCCATCAACACCGAGGAACCGACGCCGAGGGCGACGGTGACGGTGACGCCGACCCGGCGCCAGCCGCGCCGCCCGTAGCGCAGGAGCACCAAGAGCAGCAGGGGCCAGATCAGGTAGAACTGCTCCTCGATCGCCAGAGACCATGTGTGCTGGAGCGGTGAGGGAGCCGAGAACTGGGCGAAGTAGGACTGGTGGGCGAAGATCAGGTGCCAGTTGTTCACGTAGAGCAGCGTCGCGATGGCGTCCCCTCGCAGCCCGGAGAGGTCGATCAGGCCGTTGGCGCCGGGACCGCCGAAGAGGGCGTTGCAGATGAGGTAGAGCGCGAGCGCGGCCACGACGAGGAACAGCGCCGGCAGCAGCCGCCGGGCGCGGCGCCCCCAGAAGGCCGGCAGGTTGACGCGCCCGGTCCGGGTCCACTCCTCCAGGAGGAGCGTGGTGATCAGGAAGCCGGAGAGGACGAAGAAGAGGTCGACGCCGAGATACCCTCCCTTCGCCCAGCCGATCTGGAGGTGGTACGCCACGACGCCGATCACCGCGACGCCGCGCAGGCCGTTGAGGGCGGGCAGGTGCCGGCCTGTGACGGCAGTGGGGGCGGTTGCCGTGCCGGGTCGCTCGTGGACCAGGGTGGCGTCGGTCACGCCCGCTCCATGCGGCACACGGTGGTCGGGCCGGCGCTCTGCCGGAGCAGGAGGTCGGCGGCACCGGCGAGGAAGGGCGGGAGCTCGCCGGCCGCGGTCAGATCGAGGGCGACGAGCGGGCTCCCCGCCGTCAGCGGCCGGGGGCGGTTGGCCGCGGCATGCACGGGAAAGGAGGGACCCTCGCTGACCACCTCCCCCGCCCGCCACAGGGCCCGGCACAGGGCGATCGCCTCGGGGAGGTCGTCGGTGAACGGCGGCGCGAAGCAGAGCACGCTGCGTCCCCCGCAGACGAGGTCGAGACTGGTGGCATCGCGGGCGAGCATGGCGGGGTGGCGCCCGGCGGGGGCCAGGCTGACCCGGGCCCCCAGGAGGAGCCTGGGGACCACCGGGCCGAGGCCGGCCGCCAGGACGATGGGGTCCCCCAAGGGGCCCTCACGCAGGAACACGGCGGCGGCGCCCTGCGCCTCGGCCTGAGTGGCCTCCGCGCGCAACCCGGCCAGGTCACCCGCCTGGAGGATCCGAGCGTCCACGGCGAGGCAGGTTAGGGCGGTCGAGGGGCTCAGGACGCGTCACCGCCTCCAGGCGGGCACGCCGCGACGACGAGGGAGCCCTCCCTCCGGCGGGCTGCGGCAGCGGCGGTCGACGACGCCGAGCGCTCTAGTGCGTGAGGGTGTCGAGGCAGCGGGACCCCCGCCTCACCCATTCCTCCCACCACGAAAGCTCGTCGCCGACTCCCCCCAGCGCCTTCTCCCACCCGAATTGCAGCATGCAGCCGAGGAGCTCCAACGCGACGGCGTCGTCCCACCACCCCGACGTGGTCACACCACCGGCTTCCAGCGCGCCCCGGTAGGTCCCGAGGGCGTCGTCCTTCGACTCGGGCAGGAGCGCGGCGTTCAGGGCCAGGTACCACGCCACGTCCGCCAGCGGCGAGGCTTCGCCCGGGAGCTCCCCGAAGTCGAGGAGCACCGTCCGGCCGTCAGGATGGCTCCCCAGGTTGGCCGCCTTCCAGTCGCCGTGGACCAGGGTGTGCGGGACCCGGTCCAATGCCGCGACCAAAGGAGAGACGTCGTCGAGCAGCGGCAACACGACGTTCGCCATGCCGGGCGAGACCGCAGGGAGGGAGCGCCAGCCGTCGGCCATGGCCCGGGGCACGGCCGCGCTGTTGCCCCGGGCCGCCTCGGCGGCCGCAACCTGTGGGGAGAGCAAGAGGTAGCGCCGGTCCATTGGAGTGAGGCCGACATCGTCGTGCCAGCCCCAGAAGGCCGTGTGCAGGGCGGCCATGTGCTCCATGTAGCGCGCGTGCTGCGCGGTCGTGAAGGGCCTGTCCGGCTCGAGGAGCGACGCCCCGACATCGCGTAGCAGGACTCTCCCGACCTCGCCGTCGTAGGCGGCTGCCACGACGGCGTGATCGATCTCCGGGGGCATCCGGCCGAGCAAGCCGCTCTCCCACAACCGGACGTACGCAAGGCCGGGGTCTCCCGAGGCACGGAGCAGCCAGTCATCTCGGGGGTCCTGGTACTTGAGAATGAACGACGCACCCTCAATGACGACACGCTCGAAGCGAGCACCGGACTTCGTGTCGTCGGGCATCCAGGGTCGGCGGCTCTCCGCCCGGGCGAGCAGCTCGACGAGCCCGCTGGTTCCCTCAGTCACGGGCCGCCTCGGCGTGCCAGCGGCCGAGCTCGTCACGAAGGACCTCCGGCCCCTCCATGGTGCCCGACTCGACCGCGTGTAGGAACTGCCCGATCACCGCTGCATTCTGTCTCTCTGCTTTCGGCGGCGCTGCCGCGCCAGGGTGTCGGGACTCAGACCCGCTCCCACCATCCCCCGACGTCCCGGGCCAGGCCGGCCTGGGCGAGCCGCTCGAGACCGCCGCACAGCTCCGCCAGGTCGAGTCCGGTCTGCCGGGCCAGCTCATCGAGGGGCGCCGGGTCTGCGGACAGGGCGTCGAAGACCCGACGGTCCGGGCCTGGGTCCGGTCGGGGCCGTGGGGACGGCCGGTCGGGCGCATGGCGCGGCGCGGCCACGGCGGCGCCGGTGAGCGACAGCGCCACGAGGATGTCGCCGGTCGAGCACACCGGGAACGCGCCGTCGGCCAGGAGCGCATTGGTCCCCTCGGAGGTGGCACTGCGGATGGAGCCCGGCACCGCGCCGACGGGAAGGCCTCGGTCCACTGCAGCCTCGACCGTGTGGCGCGAACCCCCGTGATGCCGGCTCTCCACCACGACCACAACGTCGCTCAGAGAAGCGAGGAGGCGGTTGCGCACCGGGAACCGCCACTTCTCGGTCGGCACTCCGGCCGGAGACTCCGACACGATCACCCCCGTCGACGCCACGCGCTCCCAAAGCCGGGCGTGCCGGAGCGGGTAGGGGTTGTCGAGCCCGCCGGCCACGACGCCGATCGGCGGTGCACCGGCGCCGCACGCCCCTTCGTGCGCGGCTCCGTCGATCCCCAACGCGAGACCCGACACGACGCTGACCCCCGCGGCTGAGAGATCGGCGCCGAACTGCGCCGCCACGCCGATCCCGTAGCGGGTGGGCGCCCGTGTCCCCACCAGGGCGACGGTCGGAGCCATGTCCAGCGCGGCGGGGTCGCCCAGACAGAACAAGACCGCAGGCGCCTGAGGGTCCCCGGCCAACCGCGGCGGGTACGGCGCCTGCCCCGCCAAGATCACCCGGATGCCGAGCTCGGCATGGCGCTCCCACATGCGCGCCACGGCAGCCACAGAGGCGCCGCCACCCTCCTTCCCCACCTGCGCCCACGCCACCGAGGGCGGGTCCTCCGCCAGCAAGGTGCGCAGGCGCGATGGGCCGATGGACGGCAGCGACGCCAGCGCGACGGCATACGCCTCCTCGGGGAGGCTCGCCTTCCGGGCTCCCGTCATGGCACGACGACCGTTCGTCCCGCCCGCAACGACAACGCTTCTGACGCGTGGGCAAACGACACCACGTCGGCGCGGGCGAGCGTGGCCACGGTGCGGGCCACCCGCGTCACCTTGTGGAGGCCACGGGCGCTCAGCTCGCCCGCGCGGAGCTTCGATGCGAAGAGGGCGGTCGCATCCGGAGCGAGTTCGGGTGCACTGGCGCGTCCGGCGTCCGCGGCACGGGCGGCGGCGACGCGGCGGGCGGCCGCGGCGGAAGGCTCCCCCGGCACATCCGCCAGGAGCTCGTCCGGATCCGGGCGACTGAGGGGCACCACGAGGTCGAAGCGATCGAGCAGCGGGGCCGAGATACGCCGCCGGTAGCGGGCGCGGGCAACGTCGCTGCAGCTGCAGGCGCCGGGGTAAACACCCTCGCCGCAGGGGCAGGGGTTCATGGCGGCAACGAGCAGGAAGGCCGCCGGGAAGGTGACCGTCCCGCCGGCCCGGCTCACGCGGATCACGCCCTCCTCGAGCGGCTGGCGCAACGCCTCGAGGGCGGCCACGGGGAATTCGCCGAGCTCGTCGAGGAACAGGATGCCCTGCGTGGCCAGGCTCACCTCGCCAGGCCTGAGCGACCAGCTGCCCCCGCCCACCAGGGAGACGATGGAGGCCTGATGATGCGGGGCGCGGAAGGGCGGACGCTCCACCAAGACGCCGTCGGGGAGGGCGCAGCCGGCCGCCGAGTGGATGCGCGTCACCGTGAGGGCTTCAGCCGGCGTCAGCGGCGGTAACAACCCAACGAGGCGCTCGGCGAGCATGGTCTTGCCCGACCCGGGCGGCCCGATCATGAGGAGGTGGTGGCGTCCCGCCGCGGCGACCTCGATGGCGCGGCGGCCGAGGGCCTGGCCCCGCACGTCGGACAGATCGGGTGGGAGGGGGAGGCTGCTCGTTGCGGTGGGCGGCGGAGCGCTGGGCCAGCGAGCCTCGCCGCGCAGGACGGCCACCAGATCCGCCAACGTGGCCGCGCCCCGCACCTCCTGGCCGCGCACGAGGGCCGCCTCCCGGACGTCGCACAGGGGCACCACCAGACCGAGCGGGCCGGCGGCATCGGCCAGGGCGATCATGCCGGTGACGTGTCGCAACGAACCGTTGAGCCCCAGCTCGCCACAAAAGGCCACGCCCTCGGTGCAGTCGGGCCTCAACTCACCGGCGGCCACGAGGAGCCCGACCGCGATCGGGAGGTCGAGCCCGGCGCCGCCCTTGCGGATGCCCGAGGGCGCGAGGTTGACCGTGACCCTGCGCAGCGGCCACGGGAGGCCGCTCGACAGGACGGCCGCACGCACCCGGTCGCGGGCTTCTCGTACCGCGGCGTCGGGCAGTCCGACAATTGTGAATCCGGGCAGACCATTGGAGACGTGAACCTCAACCGAGACGGGGCGCCCGACGGCACCGCTCAGCGTGGCGGAAGCGACCGATGCGAGCACGCCAAGGAACGGTCGCGTTTCGAGATGGAATGACTGACTACGGGGTGTCTGCGTTGCTCAGAGCCTCAATCAGGCACCACGGTGGCACCCTCGCGAGCTGACAGAGCCTCGGGCCATCCGGATTCGGACGGCGTTATCCGCTTCGGGTGCATGCTCCGACCCAATAGGACTGGTCCTGTGAGGCCGACACGGCGGAGGAGGCAAACCTGGCGGTCACCGAGCTAATGGATGCAAACGATTGGAAGCTGTAGCCCTCTAGCCTCTAGAACCAACCTGCCCCCTACCGGTGGGAATGGGTGTCTATGTATGGCACTCAGGGGCAGGCGGCGGGGCTCCGCTCGGCATTAGCGTCAACGAGTTGATATCGCAAAACGACGAGCGCTTCGGAGGCCGCCATGTCCCAGGTCCGTGTCCACAACTTCTCGATCTCCCTGGACGGTTTCGGGACAGGCGAGGGCTTGACGTTCGACGCCCCGTTCGGCCACGCCGGCCATCGTCTGCACGAGTGGGTGTTCCCCACCCAGTTCGGGCGCTCGGTCATCATGAATCAATCAGGTGGTACAACCGGTGTCGACAACGCGTTCGCAGAACGCCTGAATGTCGGGTTCGGTGCCGAGATCATGGGCCGGGGCAAGTTCGGCCCGCAGACCGGCCCGTGGACCGATCTGGGCACCGAGGACGAGTGGCGTGGCTGGTGGGGGCCAACCCCGCCGTTCCACACGCCGGTGTTCGTGCTCACGCACCATCCGCGCCCGTCCGTCGAGATGGAGGGCGGTACCGTGTTCCATTTCCTCGACGCCTCGCCGCAGGAGGCTCTCGACCGCGCCCGGAAGGCCGCTGGCGAACTCGACGTACGGATCGGCGGTGGCCCGACGGTCGTCCGCGACTTCCTCGCCGCCGACCTCATCGACTCCCTCCACGTCGTGCTGGTGCCGATCCTTCTCGGCCGCGGTGTTCGACTGTGGGACGGCCTCGAAGACGTCGAGGAGCGCTTCAACAGCGAGGCAGTCTCGTCACCGAGCGGCGTCACCCATCTGACTTTCACACGCCGATGACCGATCCCGGCTGACGAATAGACGACCTGCCCCCGATCGCCGGTTCGGAGGGCGTTACGGACGGTGGTTCAACGGCACTTCCGGGCGTGTGAATAACCCACCGGCACCGGTGAGCCTCAACCTCCGATTCCCGTCTAGGGCTTAGTGGCGGAGACTCCTCAGGCCGGTGCGAATTTCGCTGATCAGGATCTCGGGTTGCTCGAGGGCTGCGAAGTGTCCGCCCTTGTTGGCCTCGCCGTAGTGAATCAAGTTGCTGTAGGTGTCTTCGATCCAGCTTCGCGGCAAGCGTGGAATGTCTCGTGGGAACACCGTCACCGCGACCGGCAGTGTCAGCTTCGGGCCGGCCATGGTTGCCGATCGGTTCGAACCCGAATCCGGGCAGGGACGGGACGACAACGTCAAAGGAATCTTCAACGACGCCTCCGAACGCGACCGGGTCAGTGAGTGAGCAACCGCCGGACCTTCACCGCCGCAGCTCTGCGACCTCGTCCAGATGCCCCAGCTTGTTCGGGTTGCGCATGGCATAGATCCGACTGATCCGGCCATGAACGATGACGAGACTCACTGCAGTCACGTCGCCACCCACTTCGAAGCGAGCACCGGGCATGCCGTTGAACCGGGCGGTGGTCGCGACCAGATCTGAGAGATCCGCAACGCGAGCCAAGAAGGCCACCACCGTCTCGGCCCCGACGAGTGGCTTCCGTGCAGCCCGAACGAGACCGCCGCCATCGGCGATCAACACCACATCCGGGGCAAGCATCTCGACGAGGCCATGCAGATCCCCGGAGGTAATGGCGGCCATGAAACTCTCGAGAACTGCCTCTTGTTGGGCCCGGTCCACCAGCATCCGCGGCCGTCGCTCCGCCACGTGCTCGCGGGCACGGTGCGCGATCTGCCGGACAGCAACCGGCGTCTTTCCCACGACCTCCGCGATCTCGTCGTATGGCGTCTCGAACACCTCGTGCAGTACGAACACGGCCCGCTCGACCGGTCCCAAGGGTCTCGAGCACCGTAAGGAGAGCAATGGAGACGTTTTCGGCGAGCACGGCATCGTCGGCCACGTCCGGACCCGTCAACAACGGCTCGGGCAGCCATTCCCCGACGTAGTCCTCCCGGCGGCGGGACACCGATCGGAGCCGGTTCAGTGCCTGACGCGTGACGATCCGAACCATATAGGCCCGGGAGTCACGCACCTCGGTCTGATCCACGCCGGCCCAGCGCAGCCAGGTCTCCTGAACGACGTCTTCGGCGTCGGTCGCGGAGCCGAGCATCTCGTAGGCGACGGTGAAGAGCAGCCCCCGGTGTGTCAGGAACGGGTCCTCCATCACGCCGACGAGGCTAGGGCGAGCGGCTTGAGGTCACAGGCGGCGGAGAACTCCTGGGACTCAATGCCCATGGCGACGTTGGAACGGGCCATGAAGTTGGCCAGCGCAATGAACGCGGTGAGTTCCACGAGGGCGGCCGCTCCGAGTGCCTTGAGCAGCCGAGCCGACAATTTGTCGGTCACCGTGGGCGGCGTCTGCGTCATCGCTTCGGCGTACTCCATGACATCTCGCTCGAGCGGCGTGAAGACATCCGACACACGCCAGCGGGGCACCTCACGGGCCTTGTTGATGTCGAGTCCCTCGTTGTGGGCGAAGAAGTATCCGAGGTCCAAGCAGAAGCTGCAGCCGACCAGATTGGCCGTTGCCATGTGGGCGAACGACTTCAGGTTCTCGTCACACTGGTTCCACTTCTGGGCCTTGCGACCGACGCCGAAGCTGAAGTTCAGTACCTTCCGGTTGTGCCAGGTCACCCCGACCGGCTCGGGCACCTCTCCAAACATCTTTCGGGACATCCGCTTGACCAGCGCGCCGTAAAGTCCAGTCAGTTCTGCCTTGGGAATCCGTGTACTGCGGGCCATGATGCCTCCTGTGGTGACTTGCTTTCACCATGAGACACCGGCCACGACTGGAATGTGACAACTGAGTCGGATTTAGCGGACGGCCGGTCGACCGCAGACTGCCCGAGACGAGTCCACGACGCGTCGCCCACGGCCGCAATAGCCATTCCTTTCGCACAATTTCGACAACTACAACTCGAAATCCGAGGGCGAGGCATCAAGATCACTGGGGCTTTGGTCGAAGTTTGGCAAGGGGTGAGCCCCGTCAACTTGTGACCCGCAGGGCGAAACCCAGTGAAGGCGATGGTCACTCTCCCAGTGAAGGGGATAAGTCATGTCATATCGCCGTGAAGTCCCGCGTCAGGCTGCCGGCTGGCCCGGGATCTGCAACATCGCAGGGGACTCGGCCGAGTCGCGTAAATGTTGGGTCGTCGACATCTCGATGCTCGGCGCGGGGCTGACACTGGAGCATCCGAAGCCGTCCAAGCTGATGGGTCGCCGGATCTCCATATTCGTTCCCGTTCAACTCGACGGTGAAGTCACCCACACAGGACTGACTCTCGAGGATGCGGTCCAAGTTGGAATCAAGTTCGACTCTGACGCCGAGATCGCCGCTCTCCGGAAAACGATCGGCAAGCTCCCTCTGATCAGTGGGGAGGCACATCCGTACCGGCGCGCCGATTGACCCGGCGCCGCCGGGGCGACGAATGGAGATCCAAGGTCCGAGCCACGTCACTCGAGCCCGGCAAGACCAGTCCTCGGCATGGTGACCCAAGGTTGCCCAAGCCGCCCGTAGGGTGGGGCGCTTCGGGTTCCGGTCCTTGTGCTGCACTGTACCGACGTCGAAACAGTGGACCAAAAGACCTAGAGACATTTCGTGGCCAGCGGTCCAAGATTTCCGTCAGGGGCTCTCGGCCAACGCCTACGCGCCTGCCTGGGGGAATTGCATGCAAGAGGACATCAGCTTGATGGAGTCGGAACGCGCCCATGGCGGCAAGGCGGACCGAATGCGTGCCGGCGAGGAGCTCTTAGACCGGATCGCGCTGGGCGTATCGGGCTACACGGAAGAACGACGCCGCGCCATAGAGAAGACAACGCGCAATTGGAGCAAGGACACGACCGCAACAGACAAGGCGCTCCGCAATTGCGTCTTCGGAAGTGCGCTCGGCGTGGTCGAGGGCATGCGAGTCAAGCGGAACGACGAACGAGACGCGCTCACCGAGGTCGGGACCGCAGGGTTCTCGGGTTATGCGATCGGGCGGGGGCTGCTCGGAACTGAGTTGGCACGTCCGTCATATTCGGGCTCGCCAGCCGACGAGAGGGACAACGCGATCCGAATCCACGAGCGATCGGAAGCGTGGAGCCACGACAGTCTTATGGGAGTCTTTTCGGCGTCAGAGTTTCTCATGAGCACGGTGCAGACCCAGGCACGCTCCTGGCGTTTTGGCAAGATCGTTGGAGCCAGACGGGCCAAGCCGGTTCTGCTGGCGTCGCTGGTCAGCAGCGTGGCCTTCGCGATGGCCGAGGAGGATCTGTTCGGACCGTTCCCACACTTGGAAACCCTGACTGAGCCTGGCCGGTGTCCGGTACAGGGCGGGGACCCTGCTGTCGGTGCCTAGCGGCTCCGCCTTTAGCTCTGTACGAGCCACATCGATCGACGCCCTAAAAGGCCTCACCCGCAGACAGAGATGGTGTCAGCGGGAGCCAACTCGAAATTCTCGAAAAAGCCCCCTCCGTCGCTCCAAGCACACGCGCCCGATAAGGCAGGCTCGACTGAGTCGAACAAGGCATCCGAGTAGGTGCACTGCCACACGTTGAGTGAACTTCCGGCTCGTCCCTGAGAGATCGGACCTCGCTGACGTCACGCGTCATCCGTGCGTTGTCCCAGGAGACATCGCTGAGGGTAGGGGGACAAAACGAAATGCGGTGTTCGCTGAGTCCAATGCGCGTATTCGACTTCTCCTTCTGTTGCCTTGCCCCACCGATGCGAGCGAGCACGTAAGAGAACGGTTGCATCGGTTGCGGCCTGATGCCTGACACGATTTCTGGAAACACCGACTTCGTGGTTGTCTCCGTTCGACAACGGGGATAGCCGCGGAAGCCGGCCCTGGGCGCATCGCGAGACGCCGGTGTGAGCGACATCCAATCATTCCGCAACGTGGTCTCCGAGATGCCCAGAAATGACCCTCCCCACTGCCGATATCGCGGTCGAATGGCCGGTTACCGCCTGAACGAAGGGCTCTCGGTCGAGCGTATAGAGCGAGGCGTCAGTGGCAGCAGTCACCGTTGCCTGTCGAGGAACAAGACGGATCAGTGCTATTTCACCGAACCCATCGCCGCGCGACAGCATTTGTAGAAACTGGCCATTCCGCGAAACCGCAAGCTCGCCTTCGGCAATGGCGTAGTAGCTGTCGCCTCGGTCGCCCTCTTTGATCACGACGGTTCCTTGCGACACCGTGAGCGCATCGAGGTCCCGCGCTATTCCCTCAAGTGACGGAGCAGGAAGAGCGGCAAAGATGGAGATCGAGCGCAACAATTGGATCTCGACCTGCGGCACGGTCGCAGAGGCGTCGACCTTCTGGATCCGGCGCCAGAGCCCGGCAATGAGCAAGAGGGCTACGACGGCAGGGGCGAAAAGTGCTGCCTTCAGACCTCCGATTGCGATCGCGACGCGGACCAGAACAGCGCCCAGGGCGAGACCTGCGTCCATGAGGGCTTCGAGGATCGAGAAAGACCCGGCGAGAGCGTCGGAGGGAGCCGACCGTTGCAGGAGAGTCCGACCGGTGACGTCGAAAACAGCACCGGCCAGACCCACGGTTCCGATGAGAAGGATGGCGGGAGCCACCCTGGGGATCGCACCGATCAACGCGAGTGCCACCACCGCAATCGAGAGGGTGACGGTGAGCGTGTTCGCCAGATGGCGCCGACCCACCAGAAAGGCTGTAAAGAACCCGGCGAGCACTGCTCCTCCGCCCAGTGCGGCGTTCAGGAATCCCGGGCCACCCGGACCCATGTGCAGGTAGTCCACGGCGAGAATGACGCAGAGCAGGTCGAGGGCGCCGATGAGCACGAAATAGAACGTATGCAACACAAGGAGAACCCTGATCTGCGGGTTGCGCACGGTCATCAGCAAGTTTGAGCCTGCGCCCGTTCTGATCGAAGCGAAGCCTCGCCTGATCCCTGTCATCAGATCGCCACCAGAATCGTCGCGCTCTCCACCGTTCTTGCCGTCCCTCGGCACGACATCGGAAGAGATGGCAGCAGCGGGACCCTGTACGCGCACCACCAGGAATGTGGAGATGACCGTCATGCCGGCCATGGCCGCCACCGCGAGCCCTGGCCCTCGCCACGCGAGGAGGATTCCGACCACAGCAGGGCCGACCAGAGCGGCGGCTGCGTCTGTCCAGCCGGTCATCACGTTGGCCGCGGTCAGCTCTTCAGGCGTCCGAACGATGGCGGGCAGGAGGGCGGCTTGTGGCGGTCGTGTCACCGTGAGGCTCAGCGACGTAAGCGGTGCCAGGACAAACACCAAGACCGGCGCACCGAAACTGATGGCGACGGCCACCGCTCCCATCGAAAGCGTCTGCAGTCCGTAGCCGACACACAACACACGGCTCGGACTCCGGCGATCGGCAAGAGCGCCCAAAAACGGGCCAAGGACGATGCACGGGATGAGTTGAACCAGGACCATCAACATGCTCGCGGTCGGTCCGCCATGACCGTAGGCGAAGACCAACAGCGTTATCCAGACACCAAACTCAGCTGCACCAAACAGCGCGTAGGCGAAACCGACTCTGCGCAGCACGGGGTTTTCGAAAGCAGCCCGAAACACCGATAAGACTGTGCGAAACCGCAGGAACATCGAGCACTCCTGGCTTCAGGATCCAGCCGGCCGAGTGCGTCCCCCTGACGACACACGGTCTCCTTGCGAACAGTACCCAAGAAACCGTCGGCGAGCGTCGAGCTGTCCAGAGCGGGTCGACTCGTGGATGCGCCGTGGAGAATATTGAGGGTGCGTTCGTTCTGGGACCAGCCGCCGATGCCTCGGTCAGAGGAGTTGGCGACAGCGAGTGCTATCAGGCGCGTTCACGACCGCCGAGGGCGGGACGTGGCCCGCCGGTCTTCGAAGAAAAACCCGGCTTTGCCGCCGTGTTCGGGGCTCAGAGTTCGGAGTCGAACCGAGGCGTCCGGTTGTTCGCCCATTGAACAGTGATGCCGTCGCGACGCATCATCGTCATGAACCCGGTGATGGAAAAGAAGATGGCGATCGCGGTGAGCCCATAGGTCACCGCCGAGCGCTCCAGAACGAATGAACGCAGTGAGGACGAGATGAGCAACCAAAACACGATCCCCGCGTTGAGCATCAGGACTGTCGCCCAGAGGACGGAGATCCGGATGAAGAATCGACGAACGAGGGGCCGCCTCATCATCGCCGGGTCCATGGGGCAAAAGTCGTGGGCAAAGCGTTGTGTGAACGGCCGGCCGACGACGGCGGAGACGAGAAGGGCAACAGAGATCAAGACGGTACCGGCCGTCGGCTGGGCAAAGTAAATGAACGCGCTCCCCGTGACGAAAGCGATCACCGTCCTCAAGGTGATGAGGACGGTTCCGAACAGCAACAACATGGATACCCGCTCACCCTTCAGCAGGCGCCGACCCAACGCCAGATAAGACCAGGTGAGCGCCGCGATCAATGCGCCTCTGAAACCGGTGAGGACAAGGAGCAGGTAGAACACGACGAGTGGACCGATGACGCCCTCGAGCACGACGGGAAGGGCGTGTCGAAGAGCTTTGCGTGGCGGAGGCAACAGAAGCAGCGAACCTTCTCGCCCGTCGCGGTGGGACGTCGGGTGCAGGCGAAGCAGGTGCCAAGGCTCGGCGGTCCCGCCATCCGGTCTGGTTGCCACAGCGCTGCCACTCTTGCCGCCGTAAGCGACGGCGCTTCACCCGAATTGAGGTTTCCGGAGCCTACACCGACTCGGTGAAACGATCTGTCCCACTCCGCCGTTTCCAGTCAGGGTGATGAAGTCATCGGGCGAAGGGGGCCTTCTGCCCCCTTCAAGAAGGGGCCTGCCACCCCTTCAAGAGGAGATCAGCACGAGGCACAACTGCAGACCACGCTACCTAGGAGACAACGCGATAACGGATGTGCGTGGCTTCCCGGGTGTCGATCACTCGAACGATCTCCAGCTCGATCCTGGCCGGTAGCAAGTCGAAGAGTCGGCGCCCGCCACCGAACAGAACTGGGATTTGGTGGATTTGCACCTCGTCGAGCACGCCCGATGCGAGCGCCGTCTGTGCCGTCGACGCGCCGTGGACAAGCACGTTCCGGTCACCAGCCGCGGCCTTTGCCTGTGCCATCGCGCTGACGATTCCATCTGTCACATAGGTCACCAATGGATACTGGGCGACCGCTGGTCCCGGCGGCCGGTGACTCGCCACGAAGATTGGGACCCCGTCGTGGTGATCACCGCCCCAGTGATCGACCTCCTCGACTGTATTGCGGCCGGAGAGGACCGCACCGGTCGTCTCTATTTCGTCGAGAAATTGTTGCTCTACTCCTGACGGGTCGATCGACCGCTCCTTCGGTCCGGGGTCTGATGCAAATCCGAGCCACTCGTGCAGCCGCATGAAGCCGTCCCCGCCCGGGTTGCCTGGTTCGGCGTTGGGGCCGGCGATGTACCCGTCAACTGACATCGACATGTAGAGGACTGATTTCGACATGGTGCAAACCTCCTGGATCGTCACGCTCTACACGAACGGGCCTCCCACAAATCGACAGCTCCGAAGAAATTCTCCTCGCGGTTTCTGCCCGAATTAGGGTGACCTATGCGCAATCTTGACTTTGCCGGGCATCATTTCGATGGTTTGCCCGCCATCCACACTCTGCGCTCGCCGGCGTCTTAGCGGTCCTGGAAGCGATGCTCCTCATCGACGCAGCGAATGTGGTCGGGTCTCGTCCCACCGGTTGGTGGCGCGACCGGGCAGGAGCAGCCCGAGCGTTCGTGGACAAGGTCAGAACGGCCGTCGACTCGGGGCGGGTCGACCCACCCGTCGTCGTGGTCCTGGAAGGCCAGGCTCGCGACGGCGTCGAGGGTGGCGTCGCCGACGGTGTCACGGTCCTGCACGCTGCTGCGAGTGGTGACGACCTGCTCATTGATGTCGCCGCCAGCGCCTCCGAAGGAGAAGTCACGCTCGTCACAGCGGATCGCGAACTGCGGCGGAGGGCGGAGGCGCTGGGGGCCGCCGTGGTCGGACCCCAATGGCTTCTTGACCTCCTCGAAGGCTAAGGGGGTCTCGAAGAGCGACGGGTGCGCACAGCTCGTGGTGCCGGATTCCTGGCAAGGTGTCGAGATGGAGCCGATCGACGTCGCCGCCTTCGAGGCGTTGGTGGCCGATGCCCTCGAGGCGATCCCGGACGAGCTGCGCGCCGGGATGGAGAACGTCGCGATCATCATCGACGACGAGAGCCCACCGGGCCGGCTCTACGGTCTGTACGAAGGCGTCCCGCTGACGAAGCGGGGCACCTATGCGGGGGCGAGTCCCGATCGGATCACCCTCTTCCTCGCCACCATCTGCCAGTCCGCCCGCACGGCGGAAGAACTCGCCAGCCGGGTGCGCGTCACCCTGCTCCACGAGGTCGGCCACCACTTCGGCATCGGTGAGGCCCGGCTGCACGAGCTCGGCTGGGCCTGAGGGGCGGATCGCTCCGACCTAACTCTCCGGCGGCAGCTCCCTGTTGGGTGGCCGGGCCGGCGTGGCGACGGGCGGCGCGGCGCCGTTGGGGGCGGCGGCAGCGAGGTCGTCGTTACGAAGGGTTGAGAGCAGCACTTCGGCGGCGCCCATGAGGCTGGTGGCCTCGTAGGGCACGACGACCTTGGCGTTGTCGGATGCCGCGATGTCCTGGAGGGCCTTGAGCTGCAACACGGCCAGCGTCCGGGGGTTGATCGTGGCGGTGTCGATGGAGGTGAGGCGTGACGCCTCGCCCTCGCCCCGCAACTCCAGCGCCTTCTTCTCGCCCTCGGCCTGCAGCTCGAGCACCTTCATCTGCGCCTCGGCCCGCAGGATGGCCGACTGCTTCGCTCCCTCGGCCTCGAGGACGGCTGCCTGCTTGCGGCCGCCGGCGGAGTTGATGGCGGCCTGCTGCTCACCTTCGGACTTCAAAATGGCAGCCCGCTTGTGCTGCTCGGCCTCCTTCTGCTCGGACATCGCCTGCACCACGTTCAAGGGCGGGGTGATGTCGAGGATCTCGATGCGGTTGAGCCGCACGCCCCACTTGGCAGTGGCATCGGCCATGTGGTCCTGCATGCGGCTGTTGATGGTCTCGCGCTCGCTGAGGGCCTGGTCCAGCGAGAGCTCTCCGAACACCGCCCGCAGCGCCGTGCGCGACAGCTGGTCGACGGCGAGTTGGTAGTCGTTGATCTCGAACAGCGCCGACTTGACGTCGATCACCTGGCAGAAGATCGTCGCGCTCACCTGCAGGGACACGTTGTCCTTGGTGATCACGGCCTGCTGGTCACCCGTCATGGGGAACTCGCGCACGTCGACCTTCTCCATCCGGTCGACGAACGGCACCAGGAGCCGCATGCCCGGCTGGTCAACCGACTTGAATTCCCCCAATCGCTTGACGACGCCGACACTCCCCTGCTGCACGATCTTGATGAACCGGGACGCAAACAGCGTCACCACTCCGAGAGCCGCCAGGGCGGCGATAACAACGATTCCGATGACTTCTCCGGCCGATGCGAGCATGCGGCACCTCTCTTCTAGCTGTCGATGGCGTAGACGACGAGCAGACCTCGCTCGACGTCTGCGACCACGACGTCGGTCCCGATAGGGATACTGGCTTCGGGGTCGAGTGGGATTGCCAACCACTCCTCGCCCCTGGCCCGGATCCTTCCGGGGTGATGTGCTCCCTCAATGGCCTTGGTCACCAAGGCGGTGTCGCCGACCATCCCTTGAACGCCATTCAGCACGAAAACCAGTCTATTAGCGGCCGATGAAGACGGGCTCCCGCTTCTCGGCGAAGGCAGCCATCGCCTCCTGCGTGTCCTTGGTCGAGAAGTTCAGGGCCTGGCAGCGTGCCTCGTCCTCCACCGCCTGCTCCATGGAGGCCATGGAGGAGGCGTGGAGCAGCGTCTTCGTCATCGACAGCGCCAGGGGTGGGCCTCCGGCGAGGGTGGTCGCCCACCCCGCCACGAAGCCGTCGAGCTCGTCGACCGGGAGGACCCGGTTCACCAGGCCCATGGCCGCCGCCTCTTCACCGGTCCACATGCCCCCGAAGAGCGCGATCTCCTTGGCGCGGGCCATGCCCACGAGTCGCGGCAGCAGCCAGGACGCGCCGTTGTCGAGCGCCAGCCCACGCTTGGCGAAGATCATGGACAGCTTGGCCCGGTCGCTGCAGACGACCAGATCACAGCCGAGCGCCAGCGAGAGCCCGGCGCCCACGGCGAACCCGTCCACCTTCGCGATGGTGGGCTTGGACACGTGGTGCAGGGCGAGCGCCACGTCCCCGAGCCGCCGCATGCGAGACAGGCCCGAGCGCGTGGGGTCCGTGGCCGGTCCACTCGGATCGGAGAGGTCGGCCCCCGAGCAGAAGGCGCCCCCCGCCCCTGTGAGCACCATGACCCGATCGTCCGGGTTGTCCTCTACCTCCTCGAACGTGGCGCGCAGCTCGGTCAGCATCTTGCCGTTGGCAGCGTTCTTGCGCTCGGGGCGGTTCATCGTGACGGTCACGACCCCGTCCTTGCGTTCGACAATCAGTGTCTCCATGGGCACGGACCCTAGGCCGCACCGCCTCAGAACGCATCTTCGACGACGTCGAGCGTCCCCTTGAGCACGCTCACCACGTCGAAGCGGATCTCGGCCCAGCGCCTCTCCTGACGCTGCAGGTACACCGCGGCGAGGCGGCGCAGCCGGAGCTGCTTCGCCCGGGTGACGGCCTCGACTGGGTGGCCACGGGCCGTCCCTGTCCGCGTCTTGACCTCGCAGACGACCAGGGTGGTGCCGCGGGCACAGATCAGGTCGATCTCGCCCGCTGGGCAGCGCCAGTTCCGCTCGAGCACGGCATACCCGGACCCCCGGTAGTGCGCGGCGGCCAGCGCCTCACCGAAGCCACCCAGGGCGGCGTTGCGCCGGTCACCGTTTCCCACTGAAGGTGGAACGGTCGCTTCAGAGCTCTTGTTCGGGCAACCGTTCGATGTTCACGTCGCGGAAGGTGACGACCCGCACCTCCGGGACGAAGCGGGCCGGGCGGTACATGTCCCAGACCCAGGCGTCGCGCAGCTCCAACTCGATGCACGCCGGCGTCGTGTCCGACCGGACGTTCAGCGAGACGTCGTTGGCCAGGTAGAAACGGCGCTCGGTCTCGATCACGTAGGCGAAGACAGGGAGGACGGCCCTGTACTCCTGGACGAGTCCGAGCTCGATCTCGGATTCGTAGCGCTCGAGGTCTTCCTCGCTCACGCCGCGACCGCCCTACTCGTCCGCGGCCTCCTCGGTCGCCTCATCGACCTCGGCATCGCCCATTTCGACCTCGTCGACGTCGACCACGTCGACATCTTCGATCTCATCGACGTCCTCGTTGTCGACATCGTCCTCGTTGTCGACATCGTCCTCGACCACGGTCTCCGCCACCGCCGCCTTGCCGCGCGGGACCCGACGCTCCTTGATCTTGGCTGCCTTCCCGTGCCGGTCACGCAGGTAGTAGAGCTTGGCCCGGCGCACGTCCCCCAACGTGGTCACCTCGATCTTGGCGATGGTCGGCGAGTGCACCGGGAAGGTCCGCTCGACGCCCACGCCGAAGCTCACCTTGCGCACGGTGAAGGTCTCCTGCACGCCGCCGCCTTGACGCCGCATCACGGCACCCTGGAACACCTGCACCCGCTCCCGGCTACCCTCCACGACCCGGACGTGCACCTTGACGGTGTCGCCGGGGCGGAAGTCGGGGATGTCGTCGCGCAGGCTGTCGCGATCGATCGTTTCGGTGGGATGCATGAGAGGCGTCCTTCGGTCACACCGGCTCAGTGCCGGACGGAACATCGTAGCCGTGCTCAGAGAGGGCCCGCACGTCGCCGGGACTGAGGGCCGACGCCCTGACCAGGCGCGCAATCAGATCCGGGCGGCGCTCTGCGGTCCGGAGCAGCGCTTGCACGTGGCGCCAGGCGGCCACCGCCCCGTGGTCGCCCGAGCGCAGCACCTCGGGCACCGACCACCCCCGGAACTCCGCCGGCCGGGTGTACTGGGGGTACTCGAGCAGCCCGGTGCTGAAGCTCTCGTCCCGGGCGGACTCCTCGTTGCCGAGCACGTCGGGCAGCAGCCGAGCGACCGCCTCGACCACCACCAGAGCCGCCAGCTCGCCTCCGGCCAGCACGAAGTCGCCCACGGACAGCTCCCCGTCCACCAGGTGGTCGGCCACGCGCTGGTCGACGCCTTCGTAGCGGCCGCACAGCAACGAGAAGCCGCCCGACGGGTGACCCGCCAGCTCGGCTGCCACCGACTGGTCGAAACGCCGCCCACCGGGCGCCAGCAGCAGGAGCGGCCGCGGGAGGTCGGGCACCGACTCGATGCAACGGAAGACCGGCTCGGGGGTCAGGACCATGCCGGCTCCCCCGCCGAAGGGGCTGTCGTCGACCGAGCGCCGGGCGTCGTCCGCGCCATCGCGCAGGTCGTGCACGCGCACGTCGAGCGCGCCCGCGTCGGCCGCACGCCCGAGAATCGACGTCCCGCAGTAGGCGGCGACGGCGTCGGGGAAGAGGGTGAAGACGTCGATCCTCATGAACCAGGATTCACAGGTCGAGCAGCCCTTCGGGGATGTCGACCTCGACGGTGTGCGCCGTCGCATCGTGCTCGGTGAGGAAGCGGATCGGGATGAGCCCGCCGGACTCGAGCACCATCAGGTCACTGGCCGGGTTGGCCTCCACCGACTCGATGCGGCCGAGCTCGTTACCGGCGGTGTCACGCACCGTCGCTCCGACGAGCTCGTGCACCCACAAGGTGTCGGGGACGTCGATGGGTTCGGCTTCGAGTTCGACCCCGCGCAGGTTCTCGGCGGCGGTGCGGTCCGCCACATCCTCGAACTGCACGATGTAGCGGTCGGGGCCGAACGGCTTCGACCACACCACCGTGAGGGTGCCCCGCGCGGAGGCCAGCTCGGACCCGGGCTCCACCCGCTGGGTCTGGTCGGTCCAGAGCTGGACGACCACCTCACCACGCAGGCCGTGAGCCTTGGTGACCCGGCCGACTTTGAGGAGATCAGTCGTCGACGATATCCACGCTGGCCTGGACGCCGTCCTTGGCGCCCGCCACGTTGACCAGCGTCCGGATGGCCTGGGCGGTGCGGCCGCGACGGCCGATCACCCGCCCCATGTCGTCGGGGGCCACGTGGAGATTCAGGCGCACGCCACCGCGACGCTCCTCGGTGTCGATGACCACCGAGTCCGGGTCGTTGGAGAGCGAACGGGCCAGATAGGTCAGCACGGCCAACGCTGTGCCGCCGTCCTGGTCGCCGAGCTCGTTGCCTTCGTTGCCTTCGCCCACTTCGTTGTCGACGTCGTCGATGTCGTCGATGTCGTCATCGCCGGCTTCGGACTGGTTGATGTCGCCTGCTTCGTAGAGGTCGGTCACTTTGCCCTCGCAGCGGCGAACTCGTCCCAGGCCCCGGAGGTCTTGAGGATGCGCTCCACCCGCTCGGTCGGCTGAGCACCGTTGACCAGCCACCTCACCGCCTTGGCGTTGTCGATGTTGATGACGGCATCGGGCTCGGCCGTCGACGAGCCCCGGGGCGCGTAGGTGCCCACGATCTCGAGAAAGCGGCCGTCACGCGGCGACCGGCTGTCGGCGGCGACGACCCGGTAGGTCGGCTGCTTCTTCTTACCCATCCGCACAAGGCGGAGCTTTACTGCCACGGACTGAATCCTCCACTGATCTGGACGTCTTGGCCGTCCATTCTGGCAGATGGCGGGGCTACCGACCTTTCGGAGGGGTAACCCGCCCACCCTTCTTCTTCTTTTTGGTGCCCTTGTTGCCGCTGACCACGGGCCGGGCCGGGGCGGCCGCCGGCAAGCCCGGGAAACCCGAGGGCAGCTCACCGCCCTCGTCCATGAGCTGAGAGAGCATGTCGAAGTCCGCTCCGGCCGGGGCGGCGGGCAGGCCGGCGGCCCCCTGCTGGGCCAGCTTGCGGGCGGCCCGGCCGCTCATGCCCGCCATGTTCGGCATGCCGGGGAGGTTGGGCATGTTGCCCGAGGCCATCCCCTTCATCATCTTCTGCATCTCCTTGAACTGCTTGAGAAGCGTGTTCACGTCCTGAATGGAGGTGCCCGAACCCCGGGCCACCCGGCTGCGTCGTGAGCCGTCCAAGAGGGCAGTGTCGTTGCGTTCCGCCGGCGTCATGGAGCAGACGATCGCTTCCACCTTGGACACTTCGCCGTCGTCGATCTCGCTGGCCGCCTGGCGCATGTCCTTGGACATGCCGGGCATCAGGCGCATGAGGCCGCCGAGCGAGCCCATCTTCTTGACCTGGCGCAGCTGCGAGAGGAAGTCGTCGAGGGTGAACTGGCCCTGCATGAGGCGGTTGGCGCTCTTCGCCACCTCGTCGGTGTCCATGGTGCGCTCGGCCTGCTCGATCAGGCTGAGCACGTCCCCCATCCCGAGGATGCGGTCGGCCATGCGGTCCGGATGGAACAGGTCGAAGTCGGCGAGGCGCTCACCCGTGCTGGCGAACGCGATCGGCTTCCCGACCACACCCTTGACCGACAGGGCGGCGCCGCCGCGGGCATCGCCGTCGAGCTTGGTCAGGATCACGCCGCTCAGCTCGAGCGTGTCGTGGAAGGCCTTTGCCGTCGCCACGGCGTCCTGCCCGATCATGGCGTCGATGACCAGGAACGTGTAGTGCGGCTGCGTGGCCGCCGAGATGTCGCTGATCTGCTGCATGAGGTCCGCGTCAATGGTCAGACGGCCGGCGGTGTCGATGATGCAGATGTCACGGCCGAGGCGGCGTGCTTCCTCGAGGCCGGCCCTCGCGCAGGACACCGGGTCGGTGGCCTCGCTGAAGACGGTGACCCCCGCCTGCTCGCCGAGGACCCGCAGCTGCTCCACGGCGGCGGGCCGCTGCAGGTCGGCGCCGACCAGCAGCGGGTTCCGGCCCTGCTGCTTCCACCACAGGGCGAGCTTGGCCGAGTTGGTGGTCTTGCCGGATCCCTGCAGGCCGGCCAGGAGCACGACGGTGGGCGGCCGCGAGGCGTAGCTGAGCTTGAGCGTCTCGCCACCGAGGACGCTCACCAGCTCCTCGTGCACGGCCCGGATGACCTGCTGGCCCGGGGTCAGGCTCTTGGCGAGCGCCTCGGTGCTGACCCGCAGCCGGATGCCGTCGCAGAAGCGACGGGCCACCGACAGCTCGACGTCGGCTTCGAGCAGCGCGGTCCGGATCTCCTTGAGCGCCTCGTCGAGATCGGCGTCGCTGATCCGCCCCTTGCCCCGCAGGCGGGTCGAGATCCGCTCCAGGCGGTCAGAGAGGGCGTCGAACATGGTCACTCACGTTAGTGGCGTCGCCGTCCCCAGCAGCAGCTGCAGGCTGGCTGCGGTCCAACCCGGGGGCCCAGCGTTGCAACAAACACGCCTGGGGGCCGCACCGAGCCCGGGAACCTCGCTCAGACCGGTCCGAGCGCGCCAAAAGCCTCGTCGAGGAGCTCCACGAGGTCCAGTTGTCCTTCCGAGGTTGTCCACTGGTCCAGCGCAACGTTCAAGCACACGAGAGCCGAAGTTGCCTTCACCAGGAGAGGCACAGGCACCGGCCTCGCAGCGTGGTGACGATCGGCGAGGGCTTCAGAGAGAGCCGGTCTCCAGGAATGCTGCTTCTCGAGCATCTTGGCGTACAGGGCCGGTACCTCCTGTACGAGGCGCGTCATTGCAAGCGCGCCGACCGAATCACGCTGGTGAGGCTCGATCACCGTATCGAGTGCCCGCCGCAGCGCCGTCCAGTCGCCCTCTTCGGCGGGGCGATCACGTAAGGCGTCCGCGAGTTGCTTGACCTGCTCGTCGATGGCATAGAGGACGGCGTCCTCCTTTGTGCCGAAGTAGCGGAGGAACGTACTGCGAGAGACCCCGGTCGCGGAGGCGAGATCGTTGATCGTCACGGTGTCGTAGCCATTCGCGCTGACCAGGTCAAAGGCCGCTTGAGCCAACTCAGCCTTGACGGCCGCCCGGGCTATGTCTCGAGTGCTCGATCGCGCCACGCCTGGAAACGTAGACCCCAGAACCGACGTTTCCCCAATAATGAACTACAGTGTCATGAATGGATCTAAGGGTCGACTTCGATTCTCACTCTCAGAAGCGATCCTCCAGTCCAGCGATGCGGCGTCGGGGGAAGTGGGCGATTCCCTGGGCGACCGAAGTCCTCGACTGCACTGCCTGAGCCCTCGTGCGAGGCATGCGCTTCACGAGGCTGTTGCTCCCTCTCGTGATGGTCCTCTTGGCCTGCTGTAGCTCGAGCGCCGGCTTGGCTGGCGGTAGCTCGAGCTTCGGTTCGAAGAAGCCAACGGTGGTGGTCGACGGGGACTCGATCACGGTGCTCGCTGCTCCTGCCATACGGCAACTTCTTGATCCGAGCTACCACGTCGAGGTCCTGGCGACACGCGGCGTTCGTATCTTTCAGGGCTTGCCCGCGCTTGCATCAGCGGTGCGATCACATCCCGGCGCTGTCATCGAGAATCTGGGAACGAACGACGCCCTGCATGGTGGCGTCCACCCGGACTGGGCATCGAGCTGGGACGAGATGATTCGCATCACACAAGACACGCCATGTGTTGTCCTGACAACGATCAACCCCGCAGCGGACTCTCTTGTCGGCAAACCGATAGCGACGAGGATCAACGCCGAGATCATGGCTCTCGCTGCGCAGGATCCCGAGAAATACCAGGTGGCCAATTGGAGCACATTCTTGAGCCGCCATGTCAAGAGTGAGACGACCTATCTCAAGCCCCAATGGATTCTGATTCACCCGACACCCGTCGGGGCCGGGGAGCTTGCGGCACTTGATCACGCGGCACTCGCGAAGTGCGGCACTCGAACTTCCTAGACCGTGGCCGTGCTCGGCCATCCGATTGGGTACTGCATCCGGGGTAGCTGGCGCCCTGGCGAGGCCGCGACCAACGACTACCGTCTCGCCCCATGTCTTCCCCCACACCTCGGACCTGGGCGCTCGCGCTCGTGATCGGAACGGCCGGCGCGCTGGGCCTGGCCGCCTGCAGTTCCTCACCGTCGAACACCTCGGGATCGGCGACCACCACGTCCACGTCCCAGTCCCGCACCGCTGCGGGCTCATCGGCCACGTCGACAACTGCACCAGGAGGTGGGGATCCCGTGGCCATCGCACCCATTCCGGCCAGCGACCAGTCCCCGGCCGGCACCGCGGGAAAAGCGCCGACGGTGACCGTGCCCACCGGCACCCCGCCCACCGCGCTGGAGAGTGCCGACCTCATCGACGGCACCGGCGCAGCGGCGGCGTCCGGTGACACGGTGACGGTCCAGTACGTGCTGGCGACCTACTCGTCGGGCAAGGTCATCCAGTCGTCGTGGACGAGCCAGCCCTTCTCGTTCCAGCTGGGAGCCGGACAGGTGATCCCCGGCTGGGACAAGGGCGTGGTGGGCATGAAGGTCGGCGGACGGCGCGAGCTGATCATCCCGCCGGCCCTCGGCTACGGGGCGCAGTCCCCCGGGCCCGGCATCGCCGCCAACGACACGCTCGTCTTCGTCATCGATCTGCTCAAAGTGAGTTGATCAAAGCGAACTGAGGCGGCAGGCCGCCGATCAGTCCGGCGCCACCGCCGGCACCCGTCGGCGGCCGAAAAGCCAGTACGCCACCGAGCCGGTCGTGTTCACCGTGGACGCGAACCGCCACACCCGCTTCTTCCCACGCACCGCCGCATCCGGGCGGCGGCGCAGGTCCAACCAGGTGAGCTTCAACAACGTCACGTGGATCACCAGCACGATGAGGAGGACCCTCTTCTGCTGCGCCGTCATCGAATCCACCGGGGCCCGCTCCCTTCAGTCGCTGGCGAGCAGTGCGTCGACGAACTCGTCGGGGTCGAAGTCGACCAGATCGTCGGCCCCCTCGCCGAGTCCCACGAGCTTGACGGGCACGAAGAGCTCGCGCTGGACGGCGATGACGATGCCGCCTTTGGCCGTGCCGTCGAGCTTGGTGAGCACGATCCCTGTCACGCCCACCGCGTCGGCGAACTGACGGGCCTGGGCCAGACCGTTCTGGCCGGTCGTGGCATCGAGGACGAGAAGGACCTCGGTGACATGGCCCGGGTCGCGGTCGGCCACGCGCCGGATCTTCTTGAGCTCCTCGACGAGGTTCACCTTGGTGTGCAGGCGCCCCGCCGTGTCGGCCAGCACGAGGTCGTTGCCCCGTGCCGCGGCGCGCTGCACCGCGTCGAACACGACGGCGCTGGGATCACCGCCCTCCGCGCCTCGGACGACTTCGGTCCCGGTGCGCTCGGCCCACAGGGCGAGCTGGTCGGCGGCGGCGGCCCGGAATGTGTCGCCCGCCGCCAGCAGGACCGAACGGCCCGCCGCCGACTGTCGCCGGGCCAGCTTGCCGATGGTCGTCGTCTTGCCGACCCCGTTGACCCCGACGAAGAGCCAGACGTCGGGCTCCCCAGCCCTGCTGTCGAACCGCAGCTCGCGGGACCCGGCGTTGTCGAGGAGCTCGCGGATCGACCCGCCGAGAGCATGGAGCAGGTCGTCGCCGCTGCTGATCTCCTTGGATTGCACCTTGGCGCGCAGCCCGTCGAGCAGGGCGGTCGTGGTGGCGACGCCCACGTCGGCCCGGATGAGGGCCTCCTCCAGCGACTCCCACGTCGCGGCGTCGATCCGGCCTGAGCGCAGCGCGGAGACGGCCCCGCTGAACAGCCCGCGCACACCGCCCAGCCGGCTGCGGTAGCTCGGGGGTGCTGCCGGCGCCGACGCAGTGGTCGTGAGAGCAGTCGTCGTGGGCGCAGTGTCTGTCGGAGCGCTGGGGGCCGGCGGGGCCTGGGGCGGCGGTGTCGGCGGCGGCCCCGGGGGAGCGACGGTGCCCCCGCCGGAACGCCGGCGGGCGCGGGTGGCGGCGATTCCCCCGAGGGCCACCGCCAGGACGGCCACCACGATCACGATGATGATCAGGGTGCCGATCACGCCGGCGACACCCCGTCGACTTCGTCGTCCTCTGCCTGTGCCGCAGCTGCCGCCGCGGCCTCGGCTGCCGCAACCGCGGCCGCCTCCTCCGCGTAGGTCGCCCCGCCGTCGTCCTCGCCATACTCGCCATCGTCACGCTCGCGCCGTCGGGTGCGGCTCACGGCCGCGACCCCGGCGACGATGCACAGCAGGGCCACCCCGACGAAGACGTACGCCAGTGTGCCGGTCACGCGGGCTCTTTCTCCTTCTCGACCTTCTGGCTGACCACCTGCGACGAGCCGCCCGGAGCCATCGTCACCCCGTAGAGCGCGTCACCGGTCTCCATCGTGCGCTTCTGGTGGCTCACGATGAGCAGCTGCGCCTCGTCGCGGAACTCGTGCACCAGCGCCAGGAAGCGGCTGAGGTTCACGTCGTCGAGCGCAGCCTCCACCTCGTCCATCATGTAGAAGGGCGACGGCCGGCTGCGGAAGACGGCGAAGAGGAACGCCAGCGCCGCCATCGAGCGCTCGCCACCCGAGAGGAGCGACACCCGGCGGACGTTGCGGCCGGCCGGGCGCACCTCGATCTCGACGCCGGTGTTGAGGAGGTCGTCGGGATCCACCAGCATCAGGCGACCGGTCCCACCGGGGAACAACATGGCGATGAGAGCGGAGAAGTGCTCGTTCACGTCGGCCGCCGCGGCGGCGAACGACGTCATGATCTCGTGGTCGAGCGTGCGCACCACCTCGTGCAGCTCCCGCCGGGCGCCCCGGACGTCGTCGACCTGCGCCTCCAGTTCCTTGTGCCGCTCCTCCAGGGTCGAGAGCTCCTCGAGCGCCAGCGGGTTGACCGGTCCGAGCGCGATGAGCTTGCGCTCCAGCTCCTCGGCGTGCTGCGTCAGCGTCGTGCCCTCGGGCGCCGCGGGCTCGGGCAGGCCGGCCAGCTCGCCGGGCGTGGCGCCGAGGTCCCGCGCGATGTGCTCGTGCAACGCCTCCATGCGCAGGTCCACCTCGTTGGACTCGAGGTCGAGCGTGCGCGTGCGGTTGCGCACCGCGTCGAGCCGCTGCTCGGTCGTGTGGCGGTCCTGGCGCAGCCGTTCGAGCTTCTCGCCGCCTGCCCGCACGGCATCGACCTGATCTTGGTAGTCGTGGCGCAGGGACTCGAAGACGCCGTCGAGGCGCTCGTGCTCCTGTTGGACCAGCACCTCCAGGCGGGCCAGCGCGGCGCCCTCGGCCTCCAACCGGCGACGGCGCGATGCCGCGGTGGCCCGTTCCTCGGCGTGGCCCTGCAAGCGGCGCTCCACCTCGGCCTGGCGCTCTGCCAGGACACGCCGGCGTTCGGCGACGCCGGCCACGCGCACCTCCACCTCCTGGCGCCGGCCCCGGAGCCCGACCCGCCGCTCCTCCAAGGCCTCCCAGGCCTCCAGCGCCTCCTGCAACTCGGGTAGTGACCCCGCCAGGTGCGCCTGCTCGGCTGTGACCTCGGCCAGGCGCTGGTGCGCCGCCGCCACCGCGGCGCGCGCCTCGTCGAGCTCGCCGCCGAGGCGGCGCTGCTCCTCGGCGGAGCGCTCCCGGTCGGCCCGCCCCGTCTCGCAGGCGGAGGCGTGGCGGTCGGCGGCACGCTCGGCCGCCGTCCGGGCGTCACGGCAGCGACCGAGCACAATGCGGGCCTCGCTGAGATGGGCCCGGGCCAGCTCTGCCGCGGCGGCCGCTTCTTCCGCCCGGCGGCTCGCCTCTTCGACCGACGCCGCGGTCACCACGCTGGTGGTCGAACGGACGCGCCAGCCGGTGGCGGCGAAGCGGTCGCCCTCGGGGGTGACCACCACGAGGTCGTCGCGGGCCAGCGAGAGGTCGATGGCCTCCTCCCAGCCGTCGACGCGGACGGCACGCCCGATCAGCGTGTCGAGCACCGACTCGGCGACCGACCCGCCGCGGCGGGCCCGGACATGGCGGCGCACAGTTTCGGCGCTGCTGCCCGGCGGCAGCTCGCCCACGCCGGGGGGCGACGACTGACGCGGCGCCAGCACCGCCCCGGTGACCCCTCCGTCGCGCAAAGTGGACAGCGCGGCCTGCGCCGAGCGCCGGCCGTCGACCACCACGGCGGCGACACCGGCCCCGATGGCGGCCTCGAAGGCGGCGTCCCAGCCCTCGTCGATCTCGACCAGGTCGACGAGCGAGCCCACCACGCCGTCGACGTCGCGCAGCAGCTCGCGCCCGCCGGCGCCCTGCAGATCCGCCAGCGCCCGCTCGAGCGCCTCGGCCCGGGCCGCCGTGCGATGGCGCGCCTCTTCGGCGTCGTCCGCCGACACCTGGGCCGACTCCGCGGCGTGCGCGGCCTCCTCGAGCTCCGCCCCGCGCCCCGCCAGCTCGGCATCGAGCCCGGCGGTCGCCTGCTCGAGCCCGTCGGCCTGCTTGGCCTGCAGATCGGCCCGCACGGCCGCGCCCGCCACCCGCTCCTCGAGGGCGCCGACCCGCGTGCCCAGCGCGTCCAGGTCCTGCTGCTCGCGCGCCGCGGCGCGGGCGACCGACTCGGTACGGGCCCGGACGCGGGCGATGGCCTGGTCCGGTGCATCGCCGCCCAGGACGCTGTCCCAGCGCCCCCGCAGCATCGCCGCCTCCCGGTCGAGCGTGGCCAGCGCCGCTCTCGAGTTCGGCGCGCTCCGGGGCGCCGCTCGCCTCCTCCTCGGCCTCGGCTGCCACCAGCTCGCTGGCCAGGCGGGCCGCTTCGGCCTCGAGTGTCGACACCACGTCGACGTCGGCCGCGGCGTCGAGGGCGGCCACGACCCCGCGGCCCCGCTCGCGCAGGACCCCTGAGAGGCCGCGGGCCCGCTCCACCAGCCCCTGCACCCGGCCCAGCGCGTTGGCGAGGTCCTCCTCGCGGCGCGACGACAGCTCCGCCGTGGTCGACGTCGCCTCCGCGTCGAGCTGCTCGAGGGACTCGTGCAGCTCGCGCTCCTCGTCCCGGCACACCGTCAGGTTCTGGGCCGCCGATCGGCGGCGGGCGGTCAGGTCGGCCTGCTCGGCGCCGGCGAGATACCGCCGCACCGCCAGCAGCTCGGAGGCCACGCTGTCGTGCGAACGCGCCGCCGCGGCCTGGCGCTCCAGGGGCCGGATCTGGCGCCGCACCTCGCGCACCAGGTCGCCCAGGCGCTCGAGGTTCTCCGCCGTGGCGGCCAGCCGCCGCTCGGCCCGCTCCCGGCGGCGCCGGTGCTTGAGCACACCGGCCGCCTCTTCGATGATGGCCCGGCGGTCCTCGGGCCGGGCGTTGAGCACGGTGTCGAGCTGGCCCTGGCCGATGATCATGTGCTGCTGACGGCCCACGCCCGAGTCGCTGAGCAGCTCGGTGATGTCGAGCAGCCGGCAGGGGGCGCCGTTGATGGCGTACTCGCTGTCCCCGGAGCGGAAGAGCGTCCGGGTGATGGTGACCTCGGACAGGTCGATCGGCAGCTTGCCCGAGGAGTTGTCGATGGTGAGCGACACCTCGGCCCGGCCGAGCTGGGGCCGCGACGAGGTCCCCGCGAAGATGACGTCCTCCATCTTGGCGGAGCGCAGCGAGCGCGGGCCTTGGGCGCCCAGCACCCAGGTCACGGCGTCGACCACGTTGGACTTGCCGCTCCCGTTAGGCCCGACGACCACCGTGATCCCCGGCTCGAATTCCAGCACGGTCGGGTCGGCGAAGGACTTGAAACCCTTCATGCTGAGCGACTTCAGGAACATCGGGGCGACCCTACCGGAGGCCTACCGGTTGCGGGTGGTTCAAACCTGGCAATGCTCGCAGAAGAAGGTGGAGCGGCCGCCGGCCTTGACGCGCACGATGGTGTTGCGGCAACGCCGGCAGGCCTGTCCCTCGCGGTCGTAGACCTGGTGCGAACCCTGGAAGTCGCCGAGCTCGCCGAACAGGTCGCGATACTGCTCGTCCGCCAGCGAGGAACCCCGGTGCTTGATCGCATCAGCCAGCGTCTCGACGATGGCCCGGTAGAGCCGGCGGACCTCGGTCGCGGTCAGCGAGTCGGCGGCGCGGTCGTAGCGGAGACCGGCCTGGTAGAGCATCTCGTCGGAGTACAGGTTCCCGATGCCCGCCGTGAAGCTCTGGTCCATCAGGAGCGCCTTGACGCCGCCGTGGTGCTGGTGGAGTAGGGCGCCGAAGCGGTCCCAGCTCATGAGGTCCTCAATGGGATCGAAGCCCAGGTGGGCCAGCTCGGGGACCGCCTTGCGGATGGCGGCCCCGTCGCCGCCTGCCGTCCCCGAGACGGGGCTCAGAGGCGTCCCGTCGGCCTTGAGCGGCGGCGTCGAGACGAAGAGCTCGCCGAAGGTGCGCGGGTCCACGTAGCGCAGCTCACCGCCCTGCGTGAAGGTGATGACGACGTGGGTGTGCTTCGGCTTGGGGTCCTTCGCCGACTTGACGCGGAGCAGCTGGCCGCTCATCCCGAGATGCACCACGAGCGTGTCCCCGCTGTCCAGGGTCAGGAGCAGGTACTTGCCCAGGCGGCCCACGGACTTGATGGTGTGCCCCTCGAGGAGGGCGCGGAAGTGCTTGGCCGAGGCGTGGCGGCGCACCGAGCGGCCGTTGGCCACCGAGACGGCCTTGATCTTGCGTCCCACCACCTCGCGGGCCAGGTCCTGGCGCAGGGTCTCTACTTCGGGCAACTCAGGCACTGGTGAGGCCTTCCCAGGCCGCCCGTGCGGCCTCCTGTTCGGCGTCCTTCTTGGAGCGCCCCTCGCCGGCCCCGCAGGGGGTCCCGCCGAGGAAGACTTCGGCCATGTAGATCCGGTCGTGGTCAGGCCCCGAGCCCACCACGACGTAGCGGGGGGTCCCGTCGCCCTCGCGTACCGCCTTCTCCTGCAGCCGGCTCTTGTGGTCGAAGTCGTCGGGCTCCTCGCCCGCCCGCTCGATCGCCTCGCCGAGCTCGCGCAGCACCAGCGCTCGGGCGGCTTCCCACCCGGCGTCGAGGTACACCGACCCGAGAATGGCTTCGAAGGCGTCGGCCAGGATGGAGGCCTTGGCCCGGCCACCTGACCCTTCTTCCCCCCGGCCCAACAGGAGGACCTCACCCACCCCGAGCCGGGCGGCCACCTGGGCCAGCACGCGGGCGTTCACCACGGCGGAGCGGACCTTGGCCAGCTTGCCCTCGGGGAAGTCGGGGAAGCGCTCGTAGGTGTAGCCCGCCACGACCAGGCCCAGCACGGCGTCGCCGAGGAACTCGAGACGTTCGTTGGAGGGCGCGCCGCCCTCCTGCTCGCCGCACCAGCTCCGGTGGGCGAGAGCGTGCTGAAGGAGGCTCAAGTCGGCGAAGGAATGGCCAAGTCGCTCGGCCAGTGCGGCCGCCCCCTCAGCGCCGGGGTCAACCCGCCTCGAGCTTGGCGTAGACGTAGTCAACTGCATCACGGACCGTGCGGAGGTCCTCGAGATCCTCGTCGTTGATGCGGAAACCCACCGTCCGCTCCCCCAGCTCCTCTTCCAGGGCTTCAACCAGCTCAATCAGGGCCAGGGAGTCGGCGTCGAGGTCCTCCACGAAGGAAGCGCCCTCGGTGATCGACGACGGGTCCGTCTCGAGGATGTCGGCCAGCTGGTCCCTGATCAACTCGAAGACCCCGTTGCGGTCGAGCGGGCCCTGATTGGTGTGGGTTTCGGCTGGCACGGCGACCAGTGTACGTGTTACGAGGCCATAACCGCCCGTTTATAGCTCTTGAACTGGTCTTTTAGGCCATTTCGACGGATCGCACCGCGGCCGCCACATGGTCCGCCAGCCCTCTCGTCGCACACTCGTGGCCCACCAGCACGGCGTTCATCATGGCGGTTGCAGTGGAGGAGCCGTGGCTGATGACGCAGACCCCGTCCGTGCCGAGCAGCATGGCACCCCCCGTGTTCTCAGGCTCGAACTCCGCCGCCACGGGCAACAGGTACGGGAGCAGGACACCGGACGCCTCCGTGGTCGCCTCGTTCGTCCCGAACACGCCGAGCATGGTGTCGAAGAGGAAGCGCAGCGAGCCCTCCAGGGTCTTGAGCGCGACGTTCCCGGTGAAGCCGTCGGTGACGATCACGTCGGCCGGTGAGGGGAGGAGATCCCGCCCCTCGAGGTTGCCGATGAACTCGAAGCCGCCTGTACCCCCAATGCCGGTGCCCCGGTTGGCCGCTTTGACCAGCAGCTCGTGGGTCTCCTTCACCAGCGGCGTTCCCTTGGTGCGCTCCTCGCCGATCGACAGGAGCCCGACCGTTGGTGCCTCGGTGCCGAAGCGGGCGGCGACGTAGGCGGCGCCCATCTGGGCGAACTGCACCAGCATGGCGGGGGTGCACTCGGCGTTGGCCCCGGCGTCGACGAGCACGGCCGGAGTGCGGCCGAGCCGCGGCAGCGGCGTGGCGATGCAGGGCCGCACCACCCCGGGAAGCCGGCCCATGCGCAGCAGCGCCGCCGCCATGGTCGCCCCCGTGTTGCCCGCCGAGACCATGGCCGAGGCCTTGCCGTCGCGCACGAGCTCGGCCGCCCGCACCAGCGAGGAGTCCTTTTTGCGGCGTACCCCGCCGGCCGGGTCCTCGTCCATGCCGATGACCTCGGTGCAGGGGAACAACTCGAGCCCGTGGGTGTCGCCCACCTGGTCGGGCGGACCGACGAGCAGGACGCCGACCCCGTGCTGCTCGGAGGCCCGGCGGGCCCCCTCGACGATTTCCCCGGGGGCCAGGTCGCCGCCCATGGCGTCCACAGCGACAGGGAGCGTGGCCAGGGTCTCGGGGCTGGGACGCTCGCCCCGGCGGCTCAACTCAGTCGACCTCGACCGCTTGGCGCCCCTTGTACCAGCCGCAGCTGGGGCAGACCACATGCGGCGTCTTGGACGCCTGGCAGTGCGGGCACACGCTGCGGGGGGGCCGGCCCAGACGCCATGCCGCGGCCTGGTGGCTGCGGCCCTTGGCCTTGGACTTCTTCTTCTTGGGGACGGCCATGGCGGGACTCCAACGATCGATTCGGGCGCACGTGCGCTCTCGGACGGTGCCGGACCGGGAGAGACCGGCTACCGGAGCACGTCGAGATTAGCCCACCGGGGATCGCGTGGGGCAACGCAGCCGCAGTCGCCCTCGTTGCGGTTGGCCCCGCACTGGACGCACAGGCCGGCGCAGTCCTCCCGGCACAGCGGAGCCATGGGTAGCTCGAGCACCACGGCGTCCCGGGCCAGCGGCCCGAGGTCGACGGTCTCGTCGACGATGGGATAGAGCTCCTCGTCGGACGCTCCGGCCAGGGGGGCGTCGGCGTAGCGTTCGTGCACGGGGATGCGCAGCTCCCCCGAAACGGGCTCGGCACAGCGCCGGCAGATCCCGGACCACGGCGCGCTGACCGTCCCCGCGACGTCGATCCCCCCCTCAAAGGGGGTCAAGGTCACGTCGACCTCGATCTCGGCGCCGGCCGGCACCACGCTGCGCCCCGGGTCGATCCCGGCCTCGTCGATCGGGCCGGCCTGGACCACCTCGCCCCGCCGTACCTCGTGCACGGCCTGCCCGGGCGAGCGGCGCAGCCGCGCCACGTGGACGACGAAAGGGTCCGCAGCCATCTACGACTGATCCTGGTCGAAGAAGCCGTCCTCCTCCGTCCCTGCTGCTTCGTCGACCGCCACCGTCTCCAGCGACGGCGCCGCCAACTTGGCCCGGCCGGCTTGAACCGTGCGGGTGAGTCGGTCCAGCACGATCTCCATGCCGGCGAGCTTGGTGTCGACGAAGTCCTCGGCCTGGTGCCGGAGCGCCCGGGCCTCCTCGTTGGCGTCGTCGAGGATCCGCTGCGCCACGGAGTTGGCCTGGCGCACGATCTCGGTGCGCTGCACCATGTGCTCCGCCTGGGCCCGCACCTCGTCCATGAGGGCATCGGCGTCGCGATTGCGCTCGGCCATGAACTCCTCGCGCTCGCGCAGCAGCCAGCGCGCCTGGCGGAGCTCGTCGGGCAGGCACTCGATGGCGGACTGCACGAGCGAGGTCACCTCCTCACGCGAGACCATGACCGAGGACGACAGCGGCATCGATTTGGCGCCGGCCATGAGGTCGAGGAGTTGGTGGAGGATGGACTCGATCCCCACCTCATCCATAGGGGGCTCCTCGTCGACGTCCAGGAACTGGTCGCTCACCCGTCCTCGCCCCTCTTCGCGTCCAGGCCACGTTCGCTGTACTTGGCCTGCAACGCCTCGGCTACCGGCTTGGGAACGAAGGCGGACACGTCACCGCCGAATCGCCACACCTCGCGCACGAGCTTGGACGCGACGAAGGACCACTCCGGGCTGGTGGGGATGAAGATCGTCTCGACGCCGGAGAGGTGCTTGTTCATCTGGGCCATCTGCATCTCGGCCTCGAAGTCCGACACGGCGCGCAGCCCGCGCACGATCGCCGAGGCACCCACCTCCCGGGCGACGTTCACCACGAGCGTCGAGATCGACACGATGCGCACCGAGGGCAGGTGGGCCAGCGTGTCCTCGAGCATGGCCTGGCGCTCCTCGAGGTCGAAGAGCGGCCCGCTCTTCTGGGGGTTGCGCAGGGCGGCCACCACGATCTCGTCGAAGAGGTGGCTGGCCCGCTCCACGATCTCGAGATGCCCGTTGTGGAAGGGGTCGAAGGAGCCCGGGAAAAGCCCGACTTTCACGAGCCGTCACCGCTGCGATGAGCCACGGTGACGAGCGTACCGCCGTACCGGCGCTCTCTCGCGACCACCCAGCCACCGGGGAGCGTGATCGGTTCCGCCGATTCGATGACGACAGCGTCGGCCTGAAGCACGCCCAGGAGCGCCGCCCACCCTTCGAAGTCGTACGGGGGATCGCAGAGGGCGAGGTCGAAGGTGCCGGCGGCCGCGGACTCCAGCCAGCCCGGCAGCGCGGCCCGCACCAGCGTCGCCGGCTCGTCGCCCAGGCCGACGGCGTCGAGGTTCAGGCGCACGGCGGCCAGCGCGTCCGGATCGAGGTCGACGAAGGTGGCCGACGCCGCCCCCCGCGACAGCGCCTCGACCCCCAGCGCGCCGCTCCCGCAGAAAAGGTCGACCACCGCCAGGTCCTCGACCCCGCCCTGCGAACCGAGGATGTCGAAGATCGCCTCGCGGACCCGGTCCGACGTGGGCCGCACCGACCTCGGGAGCTTGGCGGACAGCCGGCGCCCGCGGCTCCGGCCTCCGATGACCCGCATCGCCTCCACCCTACGGCGGTGGTGGGTGACCGGCACGGCTCGTCGTCGAGACGTCAACTCTTGAAGAGGTACTCGCCCTCGTCCTCGCTCAACAACAGCTTGACCTCGTCGGCCAGGCCGGGGTGCGCATCGAGCTGCGGGTCCTCCTTCACCAGGGTGTCGGCCACCCGCCGGGCCTCGTCGAGCAGCGCCAGGTCGCCCTCGTCGGTGAGCGAGGCCAGGCGCAGGTCGCTCTGCCCTTTCTGACGGGCGCCGAGCAGCGTCCCCTCGCCGCGCACCCGCAGGTCGGCCTCGGCCAGCTCGAATCCGTCGGTCGACCCGGCCACCGCCGTCAATCGCTCGTTGCCCTCCTCGCCGCCGAGGAGGTAGCACCAACTGGCGGTGCCACCCCGGCCGACCCGGCCCCGCAGTTGGTGCAGCTGCGCGATGCCGAAGCGGTCGGCGCTCTCGATCACCATGACGGTGGCCTCGGGCACGTCGACGCCGACCTCAATCACGGTGGTGGCGACGAGGACCTCGAGCTCGCCGGCCCGGAAGCGCTCCATCGCCTCCTCGCGGGCCGCCGGCGCCATCTGGCCGTGCAACAGCCCGACCCGGAGCCCCGACAGCTCCTCGGCGGAGAGCCGCTCGTACTCCTCGGTGGCCGACTTCGCCTCGACGCGGACGGAGTCGCTGACGAGTGGGCAGACGACGAAGGCCCGGTGACCCGCCGTCACCTCGTCGCGCACCTCGACCAGGCGCGCTCCTCGCCGCGGCTGGCCCCGTCCCCGGGCAGCCACTCGGTCGTGACGGGGATGCGGCCCGGCGGCATCTCGTCGAGCGTGGTCAGATCGAGGTCCCCGAAGATCACCATGGCCGCCGTGCGCGGGATCGGCGTGGCCGTCATGACAAGGAGGTCGGGGTCGCCGTCGGTCCCCTTGGCCCGCAGCGTGGCCCGCTGCTCCACGCCGAAGCGGTGCTGCTCGTCGATGACCACGCACCCGAGCGATCCGAACGCGACCTCCTCGGTGAGCAGCGCGTGGGTGCCGACGACGACGCCGATCTCGCCCGCAGCCAGGCCCTCGAGCACGGCGGTGCGTGCCTTGCCCTTCACCCGGCTGGTCAGCAGCTCCACCCGGACCTCGCCACCCGCCATCCCCCCCGGGCCTTCCAGGTCGCCCAGCAGCGCACGCACCGCGGCGAAGTGCTGCTCGGCCAGCACCTCGGTCGGCACCATCAGCGCGCCCTGATGCCCGCTCTGCACGGCCGCCAGGAGGGTGGCCAGCGCGACCACGGTCTTGCCCGAGCCCGACGTCGCCCTGGAGCAGGCGGTGCATCGGGAACGGCCCCGCCATGTCGGCCACGATCACGGCGAGGGCGCGGCGCTGGGCCTTGGTCAGTTCGTAGGGCAGGACGGAGAGGAAGCGCGCCATCAGCGTGTCGGCACACGCCACCAGTGACCTCGCGGGGCGACACGTCGTGGTGCAGGGCCCGGGCGTTCACCTCGAAGGCGCGGCGCCGCAGCACCAGCGCGAGCTGCAGCCGGAAGAGCTCGTCGAAGACGAGCCGGCGCCGGGCGGCGTCCTTGGCCTCGAAGGACTCGGGGGCGTGGATGGCCCCGAAGGCATCGGTGCGGTCCCAGAGCTCGAGCGAGGCGCGCCACTCGTCGGGCAACGGGTCGGCGAACTCACCCGAGCGTTCGAGCGCCTCCTCGACGAACTGGCTGATCTCCCACGACGTCAGCCCGGCCTTGGCCGATGCCGGGTACACGGGGAGGATACGCAGCGTGCGTCGCCCGGGCGTCACGCCGGCCACGACGTCGACGACGGGGTTCGCCATCTGGCGGGTGCCTCGGTACTCGGTCACCTTCCCGAAGAAGATCGCCTCGGTGCCGGCCTCGAGCTGCTTGGCCCGCCAGGGCTGGTTGAAGAAGACGATCTTGAGGCGGCCGGTGTCGTCGCGCACCACGACGTCGACGATGGCGCGCCCCGTCCGGGCGCGGCGGGCATGTGCCGACTGCACCGAGGCCAGCACCGCCGCCTCGTCGCCGACCACCAGCTCGGAGACGTCGGCCTGGCGGGTGCGGTCGATGTAGCGCCGCGGATAGGTGGTGAGGAGGTCGAGCACCGACTCGATCCCGAGCTCGGCCAGGCTGCCCGGCCGTCGCGCTCCGACACGCCGTCGCAGCACGCGACACCGCCGCATGCTCAGCGTCGCTGAGTGTGCGGCCGCTACTCAATCCCCAACAGATACGGGTAGAGGGGCTGGCCGCCCTGGTGCACCTCGAGCGCGACGTCAGGGTGCTCCTCGGAGAGCCACTCCTCGATCCGCCTCGTGTCGGCGACGCGCGCCCCCTCGCCCTCAATGAGCGTCACCAGCTCGTGCGTCGGTTCGAGCAGGCGGCTGAGCAACAGGCGGGTGCAGACGACGATGTTGTCGGAGACGGCAACGACACCGTCGCGCGAGACCCCGATGAAGTCGCCCTCGTGCACCTCACCGGCGTCGGTCACCGCGTCGCGTACGGCCCGGGTCACCTCGGCCGGCACGACGCGTGCCGCCGACTCGGACATCGACGCGACGTTGGCCTCGGCCCCGGCCGCCGGGTCGTAGGCCAGCAGGGCGGCGAAGCCCTCGACGATGGAGCCGGTCGCCACGACGCGGACGGTCTTGCCGCACAGCGCGTCCACCCGGTCGGCCACCGGCCTGATGTTCTTGTTGTTGGGCAGGATCACGACCTCGGCGGAGCCGACGGACTCGACCGCCTTGACCAGATCGGCCGTGGCCGGATTCATGGTCTGGCCGCCCACGACGAGGTGGTGGACGCCGAGCGAGCGGAAGATGCGCCCGATGCCGTCGCCCGAGACGACGGCGACCACACTCGTCGTCGGTGGCGGGCCCGTGCCCTCGCTGCTGGGCCCGGCCCCCGGCGCGCCCACGCTCTCGCGCACCCAGCGCTCCTCTTCCACCTGCTCGTCGAGGTCGGTCACCCTGATCCGGTGGGGTCTGCCCGCGTCCACCCCGGCCTCGATGGCCGCGCCCACGTCGTTCGTGTGGATGTGGCAGTTCCACAGCCCGTCGCCCCCGACCACGACGATGGAGTCGCCGATGCCGGCCCACACCTCCTTGAACGCCTCGACGGAGTCGTCCGGCGCCGACAGGAAGTACATGACCTCGTAGCGGAGGTCGCCGACCTGGTGCTCCCCTCCGGCCATGGCGTCGTGGCCCGGCGTCACGCTGCCGTTGAGCCCGCTCAGGTCCGGAGCGGGCGACCCCGACGGCTCCGGCAGGGGCCGGCCGTCGAGCACGAGGAGGAACGCATCGAGCAGGAGCAGGTAGCCCGCCCCGCCGGCATCGACCACGCCGGCCTGTGCCAGCACTGGAAGCATGTCTGGTGTCCGCGCGAGCGCGTCGGCCGCTTCGCCGCGGGCGCTCTCGATGACACCCACCAGGCCGGACCCGGTCGCCGCCCCGGTCGCCGCCGCTGCGGCCACCGTCAGGATGGTGCCCTCGACCGGCCGCACCACGGCCCGCCGGGCCAGCTCCGAGGCGTGGCCGATGGCGTCCACCAGGATCTCGGGGCCCACCCCCGCCTCGCCGGCCGCGGCCATCCGCTCGCTCATGCCCCGCAGGAGCTGCGAGAGGATGACGCCCGAGTTGCCCCGGGCCCCCATCAACGACCCATGGCCGATCGCCTTGCACACCTCGTCCAGGCCGGCCCCGCCGTCGACGCCCTCGAGCTCGCTGACCACGGCTTCGAGGGTCAGCGCCATGTTGGTGCCCGTGTCCCCGTCGGGCACCGGGTAGACGTTCAGGCGGTTGATGTCGACCTGGTGCAGTCGCAGGGCGTCCCGGTACCCGGCCATCACGGCGCGCAGGTCGTCGGCGCCCAGCGTCGACGGGGAGGTCATGGCAGGGGATGCTAACCTTTTGGCTGTTCGTGAAGGCCTGCGTGGTCCGTCGACCGCGGCCTCCCCCAGGAAGGTTCTCCCCATGGCAGCTGTGTGCGATATCTGTGGCAAGAAGCCCTCGTTCGGCATGAACGTGAGCCACTCCCACCGACGCACCAAGCGGCGGTGGAACCCCAACATCCAGCGGGTGCGGGCGCTGGTCGACGGTGCCCCCAAGCGGATACACGTGTGCACCTCGTGCATCCGGGCCGGCAAGGTCACCAAGCCGCTGCGCCGGACGCCAGAGACCACCAGCCCCACCAGCTAGTCCGGGGTTCCCTCCCGGACGAAGTCCGGCTGAGTGATCGGGGCCGCGACCGGGTTACCCGACCCGGTGCTGCCAGCCCATCCGCTCGAGCGGCCGCCCGTGCAGCGTCCGCACCGACGCCTTCTCGACGATGACACCCATTTCGATCGGACGGCGGAGGCCCTCGGACACGCAACGGTCCGCGAACGCCTCGGCGTCACCCGGGTCGACGGCGACCAGTAGCTCGTAGTCCTCCCCGCCGCCCAAAGCCTCGTCCTCGGTCGCGCCGGCGGCCACCGGGACGGTGTCCAGGCGGAACCCGACCCCCGAGGCGTCGGCCAGGCGGTGCAGGTCCAGCGCCAGGCCGTCGGACACGTCGATCATGGCGTGGGCGCCGGCCGCCCGGGCCAGCGCGCCCTCCCGTAGCCGAGCCAGCGGTCGTCGATAGGCCGCGGCCGACCCGCCGTCGCCGGCCAGCGCGCCTCCGGTACGGAGCTCCCGCAACCCCGCCGCCGACGCGCCGCAGGGCCCGGTGACCAGCACCACGTCGCCGGGTCGCGCCCCGGCTCGCGCCACCGGCGGGAGGCCACCGGCCTCCGTCGTCCCGAGCACCGTGACCGCGAGGGCCAGCTCTCCCGCCTCCGACACGTCGCCCCCGACCACCGGGCACCCGCTGGCCGCCGACGCCTCGGCCACCCCGGCCATGACCGCCAGCGCCAGCTCACCCTCGCCCGAGCCGCCCGGGACGCACAGCGCCACCAGGGCCCCCAGCGGCGCCGCGCCCACCGCGGCCAGGTCGCTCAGCGCCCCCATCAGCGCCTTCCAACCCACGTCGCCGGGGCTGCAGAAGGACAAATCGACGTGGACGCCATCCACCACGCTGTCGACCGAGACGACCAGCGGTCCCCCACCCGGGAAGTCCAGGACGGCGGCGTCGTCGCGCAATCCGAACGCCTCGATTCCGTTTCCCAGCATCCCTCGAATAAGCTGTAGGACCTCGTCTTCCTGGACGAGAGGTGTCATGTGCCCAGGTTTGGGGGATCCCACGTCACATGCCTAGCATTGGACCCCACCGAAAAGGGCCGAACAAAGGAGCTGATCCCCCCGATATGGCGCCAACAAAGAACGCAAGACTCCTGGCCTGGGTGGACGAAGTGGCGGCACTGACGACGCCAGACCGGGTCGAGTGGTGCGACGGCACCGCCGACGAATATGACCGGCTGTGCCAGGGACTCGTCGACGCCGGCACGTTCACCCGGCTCGCGGATGCCAAGCGACCGAACAGCTACTGGTCCCACTCGGACCCCGGCGACGTGGCGCGGGTGGAGGACCGGACCTTTATCTGCTCGGAGAAGGAGATCGACGCCGGGCCGACCAACAACTGGTGCGATCCCGACGAGATGCGCCAGACCCTGAACGGGCTCTTCAAGGGGTCCATGAAGGGCCGCACCATGTACGTCGTCCCCTTCTCCATGGGCCCCCTCGGCTCGGACATCGCCCACATCGGCGTGCAGCTGACCGATTCGGCCTACGTCGCGGTCTCCATGCGCATCATGACCCGCATGGGTACGGGCGCCCTCGAAGTGCTCGGTGACGGCGAATTCGTTCCCTGCCTCCACTCGGTCGGTGCCCCGCTCGAGGACGGCGAGCAGGACGTCCCGTGGCCCTGCAACGCGGAGAACAAGTACATCGTGCACTTCCCCGAGACGCGCGAGATCGTTTCGTTCGGCTCGGGTTACGGCGGCAACGCGCTGCTCGGGAAGAAGTGCTTCGCCTTGCGCATCGCCTCGGTCATGGCCCGCGACGCCGGCTGGATGGCCGAGCACATGCTCATCTTGAAGCTCACCTCCACCGAAGGTGAGACGCGGTACATCGCCGGCGCCTTCCCCTCGGCGTGCGGCAAGACGAACCTGGCCATGCTCATCCCGACCATCGAAGGCTGGAAGGTCGAGACGGTCGGCGACGACATCTGCTGGATGAAGTTCGGGGCTGACGGCCGCCTCTACGCCATCAACCCCGAAGCCGGCTTCTTCGGGGTGGCGCCCGGCACCAACACGCACACCAATCCCAACGCCATCCTCACCCTCGACGGCAACTGCATCTTCACCAACACCGCGCTCGACCGACGACGGCGACATCTGGTGGGAGGGCATGACGGAGACGCCGCCCGCGCACCTGACCGACTGGAAAGGCAACGACTGGACACCCGAGTCGGGCACCACGGCGGCGCACCCCAACGCCCGCTTCACGACGCCGGCAGCCCAGGACCCGGCCATCGCCCCGGAGTGGGAGGACCCCACTGGCGTGCCGATCAGCGCCATCCTCTTCGGCGGCCGGCGCGCCGGCGTCGTCCCGCTCGTCTTCCAATCCCACGACTGGGAGCACGGCGTGTTCCTGGGCTCGATCATGGCGTCTGAGACCACGGCCGCCCAGGCCGGCGCTGTCGGCAATCTGCGCCGCGACCCCTTCGCCATGCTGCCCTTCTGCGGCTACAACATGGCCGACTACTTCGCGGACTGGCTGCGCATCGGCGCGGAAGCACCTGATCGCAACGTCCTGCCGAAGATCTTCTACGTCAACTGGTTCCGCAAGGACGCGGACGGCAAGTTCCTCTGGCCGGGCTACGGCGAGAACTCGCGTGTGCTCGAGTGGATCTTCAACCGCGTGACGGACAAGGCTCCGGCCGTCGAGACGCCGATCGGCTCGGTCCCCACGGTCGAAGCGATCGACACCACGGGCCTCGACGTCACCCGTGCGCACATGGAAGAGCTGCTGCGCGTCGACGTCGAAGGCTGGCGGGCGGAGGTGCCTCTGATCAAGGAGTACTACGCCAAGTTCGGCGATCGGCTCCCGAAGGAGTTGGCCGACCAGGCCGACACGCTCGGGAAGCGCCTGGGCTGATCACCGGAGCGGGAGCTCAGCCTCCAGCTTCCCCCATATTGCGGTAGTCCCGCTGCACGATCCGCGGCGCGTGCGCGGCGCGACGGCCCGTCACATAGGTGAGACCGCCGAGTGCGGCCAGCACGGCGATGGTGGCGTCGCCCTGCGGCAGCGTGAACACGACGATCAGGGGGATCAGCGAGCCCACCACCCAGACCAGCTGCTGGCGCATGCCGAAGCGTGCGAACGCCCTCCCCTGGGCGGACAAGGGGATGAGCCGCTGGGTCATGGCGTCGAAGGAGGGCTGGGCCACGGCGCCGCACAGCCCCACCATGAACGCCAGCACGACCTGGGCGAGCAACGTCCCCCATACGGCCACGCCGGCCGCGGACGCGGCAATGAGCCAGAGGGAGCAGAGCAGCAGCTGCTGCTCGCTGAGGCGCTTGCGCAACCGCCCGACCAGGACCAGCCCGACGATGGCCCCGACGCCGCTGCCCGCCAGGATGAGGCCGTACCAGTACAGGCCGACGCCGTGCATACGCCGCAGCCCGAAGGCGAGCATGAAGATCATGAAACCCTGCAGCCCGCGGACGATGCACATGGCCGTCAGCCCCAGCATGACCTCCGGATGCCCCATCGGCTGCAGGCTCAGGAGATCGCGCTCGCGATCCTGCGCCTCGCCGGCCTGGCCGTACTCACGCACCTTGGTGGCCTCGTCGGCCCACAGGCGCTCGCCCTTGCCGCCCGAGAGCACCGGGAGGCGGGCGCCGGCCACCGCTGCGGCGACGAAGACGATCGTGGCCAGTACGAGCACCGCGGGCGAGCTGCCGATCTTGTAGAGGATCACGGCGGGCACCGACACGACGAAACCGGCCAGTGTGCCGAGCAGCGTCAGTCGTGCGTTGAGCGTGGCGTAGCCGGCCTGCTCGCCCTCCCCGTCGGGTCCCGTCAGCGCGGCCATCTCCGGGACCAGCGCGCCCTTCGTGACGAGGTAGAGCTTCGAGCACACGAGGACGAGGAAGGCCAGGGGGAACAGGAGCAGGCTGTGGATGTGCATGGCCATGAGCGGGCACAGCACGGCCCGCCCGATGGCCGAGGACACGACCATGGCCCGGCGCGCCCCGCGGCTGCGGTCGATGAGCGGCCCGAGCAGCGGTGACACGATGGCGAACGGGAGCAGCGTGAAGAGGAGGTACAGCAGCACCTTGTGATCGGCCGCGTCGGGCGAGATGGAGAAGAAGAGCGAGCCCGCCAGCGAGATCGTGACCAGCGTGTCGCCGCCGAGCATGGCGCACTGCACCAGCGAGAGGCGGCCGATCGGATTCGTCTGGTCGAACAGGTCCTTCCGGGCCTGCTTGGCCATGTCCTTGAACTGCTCGACCTTGGGGGACATCGGCACCAGGCCAATGTACGGTGTGCCGTGACCGTCCATGCGTACGTCCTGATCCAGACCGACGTGGGAAAGGCGGCCCAGGTCGCCCAGCAGGTCAGCGGTATCGAGGGCGTGCTCGTCGCCGACGGTGTCACGGGACCGTATGACGTCATCGCCCGCGCCGAGTCGCCTTCCATGAACGACCTGGGCCGCATGGTCGTGCGGGACATCCAACAGATTGAGGGCATCACCCGCACCATCACCTGCCCCGTCGTCAGGATCTGATTCTCCGGCGCGCCGGGCCGCCGCAACACGGGTTCTGCCCTCGCTCTGAACCCGCCCGCCATCCCCTCACCACCATTGCTGCGCTGAGAAACGCCGCAGACCTCTCCACCACGGCAACGACCACCGCTTGAAGCCCCCGTTGGCGCGGCGTTCTGCGGGTTTCGGGGGAGATTCGGTTTTCGGCGTCGTTCACCGGAGGTGCGGTGGGTATCAGTTTGCCTCGACCCCCATCGAGCCGCCCAACAGAGGGGACCCCTACAAGGAGCCGCCTTGTCCCCCGCTGTACGTCGGCGCACCGCCGCGCTCGTGCCCATCGTCCTCGTCGCCCTGGCGGCCATCGTGGTCGCGCAGCTGATCCCGTCCGGCGCCGGTACGTCGGCTCCGCGTCCCCCGCGAGCCGTGCTGAGCGAGGCGGCCGCCGCCATTGCCGCCACCATCGTGCGGCCGGTGACGCCGACGACGCCGGCTCCACCCGCACCTGCCCCGACCCCCACCACGACCTCGACCACGACCACGACCACGACAACTGCCCCGCCCCCGCCGCCGGCTCCCGCGCCGACGGTGACCCCGCCCACGGTTGCAGTGCGGCCCGCGCCCGCGCCGCCGCCGGCGGATCCGGGAGCCGTGCCGCCCGTCGGCCAAGCGACGGCGTGGGGCTGTCCGGCCGCGCTGGCGTACCTGCAGGCCTACGCGGCCAAGGGCTTTTCCCTGGAGTGCCCCGGGTACGCCGAGGGTCGAGAGGCCATGACATGTATGAGGGAGCAGAGCGCCTGCCCCGGCTCCGCGGTGATCGCTATCGCCGATCCCTGCCCTGAGGCCTACATGAACGAGGCCTCCAATTCACTGGTGGTCACGGGGGCTTCCGATGCACCCATCGACCCCTATGGGCCCTGCCCCTGATCTCTCCCGCTGTCTAGGCGGACATCACCTTTGCCGGCGCTTCGCCCGCACCATGACCTGCCCCGTCGTCGAGATCTGATCGCCGCCGAGAACCGATGCAGTGGATCGAGGACCCGGTCATGTCACCGACGCGGCCTTCGGGACGGCGGCGGCGTCCATGGGCGGCACCCACAGAAGATCGGACCGGTCCATGACGATGCCGTGCTCCAGCGCCACCAGCTCCGCCGAGGGCTCCAAGCCGTAATTTTCCCCGAGCTCGTTGCGGAGACGTTGGAACGCGCGCAATGCGTCTACCTTGCGGGCGGATCGGTACAAGGCAAGCATCAGCTGCGCCCACCTGCGCTGGCGCAGCGGCTCAGCCTCCACCGCGGGCCACAGATCCGCCACGAGGCTCTGGTGGTCCCCGAGTAAGAGGCGGCCTTCGAAACGATCCTCTTCAGCGTCAGCCCTGCGCTCGTTGAGCCGTACCCCTTCGGTCGCCCCCATGGGTCCGTTGGCGAGGTCGAGCAACGGCTCGCCGCGCCAGAGCTCGAGCGCCCGCGTGAGCTCGGCCACCGCTGCCCCGGGGTGGCCCGACGACAGGAGGGCGCGACCGCGCCCACATCTGCGCTCGAAGCGGCCGACGTCGATCCAGTCCTTGTTCGCGTTCAGTCTGTAGCCCAGTGGGGTCGTGGTCTCGATCGCGTCGTCGGGCAGAAGTTGGCGCAGGTCGTGAACGTAACCCCGGAGCGCGACGCTTGCGGTCTTGGGTACTTCCTCACCCCACAGGGCCCACTCGAGATCGACCGCAGAGACGGGGGCTCCCACCTTCAGGGCGAGCAGCGCCAGAACAGCGCGTTCCTTCGCAGCGCCGATCGGGACGTCCTCGCCCGAGACCCTCAGCCGCAGAGGACCGAGGAGATCGACCTCCATGCGGCGCCGCCCGCGCGCGAGGTTGCGGGTGTCCTTCGACGGGCGGCTGTCCACGTCGGCATTGGGCACCAGGGCAGGGTCGACGCGTTCGACGGTCAGGGTGGTCCAAGCGCCGAGGTGGATCCGGTCGCCGTCGTGCAGCGGGATCGGGTGATTCGGCGAGACCGGTTCCTGGTCGGCGTTGAGATAGGTCCCGTTCGTCGAGTCCTGGTCCACCAGCGCCCAGCTGCCCTCCGGTTGGCGCATCAGCACGGCGTGACGGTGTGACACGCCCGTGTCCTCCAGGGAGCCCGAGAGGTCGATCTCGGGCTGAATGGCCTGGGTCCTGCTCCGCCGCCCGATGCTCATCAGGTCGCCGATGAGCGCGATACGGCGCGAATAGGTCTCCTCGGGGAACTCCATCCCATCGGGCTCCAACATCTCGTAGTACTCGCGGTCGGGGCGCACGACCGTCTCCCAGTTCTCCTCCACCCAGGGCGCCTCGGTGACCGGGGCATTCAGGACGTAGCCGCACTGGGCGCACGAGGGTCCGGAGCCCGGCGGTGACCCGCAGTTCGGGCACCGATCCACCCGCGCCCCGACGTCAAGCGGCGTGTACACGACGGCGACACCGCAGACGCTGCAGTAATCGAGCGTCTCGGAGAGGTGCCCCCTCGGACACCGGGCGCTCATAGTGTCCCGTTGGGCGAGTTCGTCCCGGCGACGCGGTGAACCGCGTCTGTCGCCGGCCTCCGGCAGGTGTCGCAGCGGCCGAGGTCGCTCCCCTTGAAGCGGTGCACGGTCCGCGACGTCCGGGTGGACCGCGTCTCGGCCGTCATGAGGTCGGCCTTCGCTACCTTGGCCTTGGGGCGGACGCGGCCCGTCACCTTGTCGATCTCGACGATCTTCGAAATCCGGTCGATGGCATCGTCGTTGCCCGACTCGCTGGCGATGTGTACCGCCTTCTCGAACCTATTGGTGGCGGTCTCGATGTCATCGGCTCGGTACGCGTCGACGCCCTCTTGGATCGCGTCGGCCAGCTCCCCCTCGCCGATCGCGTCCGCAACACGCTTGTTCATGCGGGTCGACTTCGCGACGTCGTCGGTCCACACCGCCGTGACCAGGCTCTGGCCGACGGGCTCGCCGCCGACGAGCATCGTCACCCGGGCCACCAGCATCTTGTCGTCGACGGCGCCGACCGGCACCCGCACGCTGAGGTAGAACTCTCGGCTCTCATCTCCCCAGGCACCGGTGGTGTAGTCGCCCACGAGTGGTCCGTCGGCGGCGCGGCTCCCAACGAGGTCGAGCGGCGGCTCCATCTGCTTGAGGGCGACGATCTCGGCGCCCTGCGGGGTCCACACGCGCAGGGTGAGCTCCGCGACCTGCTTGCTCAGCGACTGCATCATGAGTCCGGCGAAATCTGCCGAAAGGCCTTCGGGGTCGGCGACGATGTCGTAGGTTCCGCGCAGCGCCGTGGCGACCTTGCGTAGCTCCGCCACCTCCCAATCGTCCCCCACGCCGCGGCAGTCGCACTGGAACGCGCCATCGGCCCGACGGAGGGCTTCATCGAGCGCCTCGGGCTCCTCGCTCTCGTTCCGGCCATCTGTGAGAAGGATCGCGTGGCGGATTCCCCCAGCCTCCCCAAAGACTTCTTCGGCGAGTTCGATCCACGATCCGATGGCCGTGCCTCCTCCGGCCTCGAAGTTCTTCACCGCCTGCTTTGCCTCGGCCCGCGACTCTGCGGAGGACACGGCCACGGACCCCGACGTCGGAAAGGCCATCTCAGCCCGGTGATTGCCGGTCATGATCCCGAATCCAACGCCGTCGGGAATGCAATCGACGGCCGCGGCAGTCGCCGCCTTGGCGGATCGGAGCTTCTTCCCGTTCATCGAACCCGACGTGTCGACGATGAGCAACTCGGCCCTGTCTTCCGCAGGTGCAGGATCAGAAGTCCCGCTCGAGCCGGTCCCGGACGCGCACACGGTGAGGACGGCGTGCACCACCTGTCCACCCTCAGGGAGGAACTCGTTCTGGAAGCATTCGATCTGGAAGTCGGCCATGGCTTTCCTACTCCTTCGTCCCTACTCCTCCGTCGGTTCCGTTCCGGTTTCCGGCCGTCGCAGGGTCGAGCGGTACCACAACGACCGTGATGTTGTCATGGCCCCCAGCGAGGAGAGCGGCGTCAGTGAGACGACGGGCGATCTCAATCGGCGCCGACAAGGCCCAGTCCGGGATCAGTTCGAGCAAGCTCTGCGGGTCCTCGAAGTAGTTCCACAGGCCGTCGCTGCAGACAAGCAGCAGGCCCGGCTCGGTGACGTCCAGCGTCACCACGGTGGGCGTCACCGATTCGGCCTCCCCCCGATCCATCGGGTGATGATGTGTGCGTCCGGGTCGGCATAGGCGACCTCGGGCGCGGCGCCTTCGGCGATACGCTCCTGAGCCCACGAGTCGTCCACCGTGAGCACTCTGGCGTGGGCCGGGTTGGTGCTCAACCAATAGGCACGGCTGTCCCCGATGTTGGCCACCGTGACGTGACCCTGTGCGGCCACGGCGACGACCATGGTCGTCGAGGGCGACTGGTCGTTGCCGCCGGGCTCGTCGTTGGGGACCTCGAGCACGGCTCGCTGGGCCCCATCGAACGCCTCGCCGAGGAGTTCCTCAAGTTCTGCGTACTGAGGCCAATTCGATGCGTACAGCAGCGGCTCGACAACGGCGAAGGCGGTGTCCGCCGCCGCTCGGGCCGCCTGGTCGGGATTCGCGGTGGAGGCGACGCCGTCGCAGACCGCGGCCACGATCCGGCCGTCGACCGCCGCGATGGCCAGGGCGTCTTCGTTTCGATGACGGCGCGTGCCGCGGTCCGTAACGCCTGCGATCACACCCAAATCATGTTCGGCGCGATAACCGGGCCCGCGGGGAACCGCAGTGTGATCGACCTGCGGCTCGTCGGCCACGCGTCGTCCACACCCCTCGCAATAGAGCTCGTCGTCGAACACCGGCGACTGGCACTGCGGGCACGGGCGGACCTCAGTGTCGGTATCCGTGTCTGGGCTCACGACCCTCCCGTCATCACGTCATCGTCCGGGGTCGGTAGGCGTTCGCCCGATCGACCAGGTCGAATCGCTCCTCGTCGCTGGGGGCGAGCCTGGCCAAGGATCGGAAGGCGCGCTCGAGCGCGGCGCGCTGGTCCAATTCGTCGAGCGCCGCACCCATGAGAAGGACGCTGTCATCGGACGCCAGGCGTCCGTCCAGCAGCATCGCGAGCGCCTGCTGGTGTACGTCCTTCACGAGGGGCAGCCGCACCGAGTTGTCCAGGGCGAGCCCGTCGAGGACGTTTGACGCGGCGATGAGGTCCGTGAGCTGGGGCGGCTCACCCTGTAGCGGCGCACACTGCACGCTGCAGAGCGTGATCTGGGCCGTGACGTACGCACTCGAAGACTTCGGGATCCCCTGCAAGGCCGACACGGCTTCTTCTCGGTCCCCCAGGCGCATGGCGACGCGGGCCAGTCCAAAGCTGGCGCTGGCGTAGCCAGGGTCGGTCGTGGCCACCAGCCCGTAGTAGCGCGCTGCGTACCGGAGCTGCTGCGAGACCGACTCGGAGCTCCGTTCCCCTGCCGGAGCGGAGGGATCGTCCTCGTCGGCGGATTGCTCGAAGCAGACGGCCATGGCCAGCTTCGGGGCCAATTCGCCAGGTAGCTCCGTGGCGACGGCCGCAAGGTACGAAAGGCCGTCGGAGGGCTTGCCCTCGGCCAAGTGCAGCACGCCGCGCCACCACGCCGCCCGCCAACCGCTTTGGCGCGCTTCTTCTGAGTCGAGCTCACGCCTCGCGACGTCGAACTCACCGCCATCGACAGCCGACCGCGCGATGTACAGACTCAGTTCCGGCGACCGGGGAACGGTCTCGAGGAGAGACTGCCGTTGGTCGGGGCCCACGAGCGCCAACGTGGCAAGCACGCCAGAGGCGGAGTCGGACGGGTCCACCGCCGGCACCGGAAGGAACTGCCACGGGCTCGTGTCGGGTGATGCACCCAACTCCGAACTGAAGAGGGTGCTGGGAGCCGTCCTGGGACTGCCGCCATCGGCGGCAATGACCTGGCGGAGCACCCCGACCAACTGCTCCGCCATCTCCGCAGCCGACTGAAACCGCATACTCGGGTCCGCATCGGTTGCCTTCTGCAGGAAGCGATGGAAGGACTCGTAACGCTGGAAGACCGGCACTTCCAGAGCTGGTGGCAACCGCACGGCGTAGCGCTTCTCGTCTTGGAACCCCGCGAAATCTGCGGTGAGGACGAGAAGTGTCCGCGCAACCGTGTAGAGGTCCGATGCGATGGTCGCCCCGGATTCGGGGACTTCAGGCGCCTGGTAGCCGATCGTGCCGTACAGGTCGCTGTCGGCGTCGTCCGTCCGGCGCACCCCCCCCAAGTCGATGAGCTTGAGCTGTTCCTCGGTCTGAATGGCGTTGTCCGGCTTGAAGTCACAGAACAGCAAACCGCGGCGGTGCAAGAACCCGATAGCCGGGAGGATCTCGAGGATGTAGGCGATGGCCTGCGCCACCGGGAGGGGACCGCCTTCCTCCTCCCGGTACCGGCTCCGAATCTCGCGCAACGACTCCCCGCCCACGTACTCCATGACGATGTAACCGAACCCGTCGTGCTCGACGAAGTTGTAGATCTTGACGATGTTGGGGTGCTCTACCTCAGCCAGGAATCGTCGCTCGGCGATGGCAGCCGCCATCGCGGATTCATCACCCGAATCGAGGAGCCCCTTCAGAACGACCCATCGATCTGAGACATTCTTGTCTTGCGCCAGGTAGATCCAGCCCAATCCCCCGTGCGCGATACAGCCTGCCACCAAGTATTGGCCCGCCACGAGGTCACTGGGCCAGAGTTTCGGCGTGAAGGAGTAGGCCTTGCCATCGTGGGGGCAGAATCCTTCGGTGCGGGCGGGACGCGCTCCGCGACTCCGGCCGACCGGATTGTCGCAATGGGCACAGAACCGTTTCTTTTCCGGGACCTCCGGGTCGACGAGCAGGACCGACTGCGGGTCGCGATACGGCACCGACGGCATGTCGACCAGTCCCGCTCCTAGATTTCCTCGGCTCCCGCCCGAGCTGGTCGCGCCGACCGAACGACCCGTGGTCAACGTCGATGAGGAGATCCGCCGGATCGTGTTCGTTCCTCTCGTCTCCGACGAAGCGCTCACGGCCGAGGCGCTCATGCCGGGAGCCGACGTCAAGCCTGCCAAAGGAGGGATCCCGGATACCCGTTGGGACTCACCAGGACGAGCATGGCCACACTGGTCGCAAAAGCCGTCGACCATCGTCCCTCCGCACGCCGGTCGCTCACACGCCGAGTGATCTGCCCGCTCGGGATCCGACCTGAGCCCGCCTTCCGGGCCCGAGGTCTCGGACAATTCGCCGGACACTCCACCTCCCCGGGACGAGGCGGGGCTATGTCCGCACAGATTGCAGTAGCCCGACTCGATCTCACCGCCGCAATCGGGACGTTCACACGCGACCATCATGGCTCACCTTCTGTAGGCGGCGAATGGCTCTCTGCAAGTCCGTCACGCACCGCTCGCCTTCCTCCAGGTTGCAGGGCGCGCGGTACAGCGCGTCTCGCGCCGCCGCGTAGAGGCCGTCGATCTCGAGGCTCTCGGCGAGCCCGACCGCGCCTGCCTTGGCTTGGTATGCCCCGAGGAGACCGCGCAGCTCGTCTCGCCGGTCCATCCGCACGCCCTCGATCTTGGTCAGCCGCGTCACCTCATCGAGAAGAGCGTCAGCCCGGCGGCGGAGCTCGGCGGCCGGAGTTCCGATGCCCGGACTCGGTGCCTGCTCGCACTCGAGGCGGAGCCGATCGAGTTCGTGAGAAAGTCGGTCAAGCTCGGCCAGGGTCGCGTCGGGGACGACGATCTTCTCCGACCACCGGTCGAGCTGCATGCGGCAGGTGGCCAGCGCCTCCAGCCCGGCACCGATGCTCCGATCGGCGGCCACCAGCTCCTCCAGCTCCGCCTGATGTACCCGGGTCGCCCCATGCACCATTTCCCGGAGGCGTTGAGCTCGCGATTCGAGCAGTGCGACCTCCTCGGAGCCGAGGGAAATTGGATCTTCCTGCGCCGTGGTCTTTGCTTCGGCGAGCGTCCGCCCCAACACACCGAGGTCGTTCGGCCGCCGCATGCCGGACGCCTGCATCTCCTTCTCCAGCTCGAGCACCAACGCCGCCAGTTCGTCCAGGCGATTGGTCAGCTCCCCCCAGGTCCGTGCGACAGAGCCCACGAACTCCGTCACCACTGCGAAGTCGGTCGTCATCTGTTCGAACACCTGTGCGACAGAGCAGGCCACGGTGGGCGTCGCCTCATCGGTCAGAAGTGGGGGCCCGCTCTCCGGAGAGCGCGGCAGCTCCACGGAGGCCCCCACGAGGAGCCCATCGAGCCGTGCCAGCGCTGCGGGCGACGCGGACCTCTTGTCGCCTCGCTCGTCCATCACCTGCGTGAGCAGACTCTCCAGCGCGAGCTCGCTCTGCCACAGAGCGGCATGGCGCAACGACGCATCGGCCCATGCCGCCGCCGTGGCGCCCCGGAGTTCGTGCGAGGTCTCGAGAAGACGGCGCGTCACATCGGCGTCGAGCTCAACGAGGCGACCCGTGGTGCGGTCCAGAACGGTCCGGAATGCCTCGATGCGCCGATCGATCTCCGCTGTCGTCAGTGGCGTCACGGTGCTCACCGGTAGCTCGCCACTGGAGGCGTGGGGGCCGCTCCACCGATGTGAGGCTGGAGGTAGCGGTCGTAGATCTGGGTCCAGGTCCCGTCGGCCGAAACCTGGGCCAACACGCCGTTCACGAAGGACGTGAAGTCCGGATGGGACTGGCTGATCGCCATGCCGTAGGGCTCGGCGCTGAAGGCCGTCCCCACGATCTTGGTGTTCGGGTCTTGGGCCTGGAGTCCCAAGAGGATGGCGTCATCCGTGCTAATGGCGTCGACCTGGCCCTGTTGGAGCATCACAAGGCAATCCGTTGTGTCGTTCACCGCCCACAGATGAATGTTGCGCGGCATCGCTTTGGTGACGAGGTTTTGCAGTGACGTCGAGCCAGCGGGGGCGCACACGCGTTTCCCGCCCAGGTCCTGGGGCCCGGTGATCGTGGAGTTGGTTGGCACCAGGATCTTCTGACCAGCGAGGTAGTAGACGGACGAGAAGTCGACGGCCTCGTTTCCGGTTTCCCGCGCGCAATTGATCGTCATCGTCTCGGCCAACAGGTCCACATCTCCCTTCCGGACGGCCTGGGCGCGCTCCGCGTTGGGGACAATGACCGTACGGAAATATCTTGGGTCGGACGATCCGAAGATGGCGATGGCTACCTGGCGCAACATGTCGATGTCGAAGCCGGACAGATCACCCGTGACGGGGTCGCGGTATCCCCACAGGTAGGTGTCCTGGGCGACGCCCACCTTGAGGTAACCCCTGTCCTGAATCTGCCTCATGTACGAGCCATTGGGCATCTGGCCGGGAGCGGGCATGGTCGTCGGCGGCGAGAGACTGGCGGTGGCATTGCAGGTGTCTCCGGCGGACGAGGGCGGCGACGGGTGCACGATCTGTGCCCCCTTGGGTATGACAACCGGCGCCGGGGCCGACGCGGCCGTGCCGGGGGAAGGCGAGCCGCACGACGCAAGCATGACGGCCGCCACCACGACGACCAGAGCCGCCAGTCGGCGCTGACGCGGTGCTCGAGCCCACGCCGGCCCGTTCGCGCCCATCACCGATACTCCGCGATCCGGGGCTGGAAGCCAATGAGGACGAGGACCGCGACGAGGATCGTCGCTATCACGACGCCCCACGTCAGCGCGTTCAGATCGGAGGCCGCCCCCGACGTCCCCGACACGAAGGTGGCCTGTGATCCGTCGATCCCTCCAGACAAGATCCCGTTCAGCTGAGACGAGACCGCAGGAAGCTGATGTGTGCCGCTCCCCGAAGCGAGGGTCACGGCCCCCGCCAGGTCGCCCAGGTTGTCGAAGGCGCGGATCTGACGATGAAGCATTGTGTAGGACCCGAACGCCGCCTTGGCCCGTGCGAGCTGGCCGGCCTCGAACGAGCTGCCCGAGCCGGTGACCGGGCCCGCCGAGCTCAGCAGGTGGCCGAGCGCCGCGGCAGTGCTGGCGTAGTCAACTTGGTACGACGGGTCCGAATCCCTCGTGAGCAGCGTCAGCTCGTCGTCCGCCTGTACCCGGAGGGCCAAGATGCGAGCCTCGGTGAACGCCGAGACCGGCTGGGAGCCGTTCGCCTGCGCCGCTTTCACCCCGGAGTCTTGCGTGACGAGCGCCACGGTGAACCAGACGCCGACCACGAGGACGATGGCGGTCGCCGAAGCCAATGCGACGTTCCAGGTGCGGTGGAAATGGCGACTGAGCCGCCGCTGCGCCACCACGAGAGACACCAAGAGCGCGACCAGAGCCACGGCGGCGAGCGCAACCAGCCACGGTGACACCGCCGTCGACTGATCGCCTCCAAGTCGGTCGACCTCGGTCCCGTACACCTGGGCGGCGGCGGGCAGGATCGAGGACCGCATGAGGTTGTTCGCCTCGGCGAGATAGGCAGCAGCGAGCGGGTAGAACGCCTGGCGCTCGTTGAAGTTGGCCTCTTGGACGATGCCGGCATAGACGGGCAGATCCGTCGAGAGGGTCTCCAAGCTCGATGCAACGGCAGGATCAGAGCCGGCCTCCCGCGCGGCCTGGGCAACGTCGGCCCCTGCGCGAGTGAGATCGCCCTGGTATCGGTTCTGGAGGGCCGCCAGCTCGACCCGTCCCTGCAGGAACGAAGCCGCGGCGGTCGTGTCCGCATCTGACAAGGAGGTGTCGACTGCCTGGGCCGTCACCATGAGCGGCTCGGCGTGCTGCCAGGCCGCCGATGTTGCGGATTGCCTTTGCGTCGTGGCGAGTGCGGCCCCAAGCCCGGTGACCAACGCAAGCACCGCAATGGCTACCGCGGCAAACCTCAGCCGCACTGGTGTGGCCCGGCGCGCCAACTCCAGCTGGGCCTTGGGGCGAAGGGTCGCCCGGCTCAGCGGAGCTGTCATCGTCACTTCGTGCCTCCCCATGCTCCTGCAGTCATCGAACGCTCACGACCCGACGACCCACCATCCCCCCATGAGGTGACAGGCACGTTAGCTGAACCTTCGCCAGAGAAGGTGAGTGCGAATACGCGGCTTTGCGGCTTCATTGTGAGCAGACGGTATGGCCCCCCGGTAAGGGCTCGGTAAGGCGGACCCGACTGATTCGTCTCGACTCTGCCGATCTCGCGGTATGGGAGTCCCAGCCGCGATCCCGAGTTGGGGACGCCGACCGTGGCGGGGATCGACATCGGATCCGCAATGGGGAAAGTCGAGGCGATACTTGCGGTTACCTGCTAAGCCCTCTCCGTGGTGCTGGGGAGCCTGACCGACAACGTAACGGCGTGGTCGACGCTGGGGCTTGCCGTCGCGACCCTCGTGGTGGTGATCGTCGCTCTTCGCCAAGCCCGACTGACGCGGGATGCGGTGGCGGCCGCCCAGGCCGACAGCCGTGAGGCAATCAAGGCTCGCATCGACCAGCGAGCGCCCCTCATCACCTTCGTGATCAGATCGCCCGCCTTCGCTACCTTGGCCTGGAACGAAGATCTGGTCGACGGAGCTCCCGTCGACGAGTCTCGGGACACAGTGGCTTCACTCGCGTGCTGGGTACACGCCGCGAACGAAGGTCGCTCGAGGGGGCTGGTTTTCCTCCCGCCCGGCACCATGGTTGCGGGGCCGCGGGACTCGATCCCGGCGTCAGCCACGGCGAGACCTCCCGAGGCCCCGCCGGAACGGTCCATCACGCTGGGACCGGGGGACGAGTGCCTCCTGCTCGTCGAAGTCTCCAAGCCGATCGCGGAATGGATCGAGATGGCGAAGGCTCATCGGGGTCACCGGCCGCCCCTGACGCAGGAGAACTTGAATGTCTCTGACACCTTCAGCGAAGGAATCATCGATACCACCCTCCTCGAATTCCACGGGTGCCCGATCCACATTCAGGGCGACGTTCCGCTCTGGGGGAACGAACACCCGTACGATGTCAACCTGAGCCTGACGAACCGCAACTACGCGTTCGAGGAGTCGGAGCAGAGGCGTAACAAGAGGTGGATTGAGTCGCGCCGGAGGCGGTAGCTCCCGTCAAGTCCAAACCGAGGTCGCACACCCCCCACTCGACGATTCCCGACAAACGCGTCCGCGCGGTAGCTGACGATCAGAGCCGGGCCTGGCCGCTGAGTGGAGCGTCCTCAATGCGGACGGCAATTGATCGCCGGCAAGCGGCCCGCAAGGCGATACCACCGACGAGCCGTCATCCACCGCCCGCGACAATGAGGGAAGGCTGACGTTACGTCGCGGTTACCGGCGATCTGTAGACCTTCGGCAGGGATTGAACCGAAGGAGGAAACATGAAGACATTCGATCGCAACCAGTTGCGTGACGCAACGAAGGCTGAGACTGCGTCACAAGGCGGCGCGGCGGACACCGACGCGACTGACACCGATGGCAGCAACGTCATTGCCGGCATCGCCGAGGTCTTGAACATGCGCGTCGGATGTTGGCGGGCGCCGATCCACCTTTGGACCGAGCCAACCGCGGCGTAGAGCGCGGCGCGAAACCGGGCCTTACTGCGGCTTTACCGGGACTTCCTATGGTCTCGGCACACCGGCATCTGGCGAAGCGCAGCAGTGGGCGAGCTCGCTGTCGGGGGATCGGGGCTGCGAAGTCCGCAGTCATGCCCATCGACCGATCAGGGGGGACCTGTCCGGTCGACGGGGAGCACCAAAGGAGAGGGACATGAATATCGGTTATTGGAAGAGCCGCCCGGCCGGAGGCCGAGCGGGTCGGGGGACGATGCTGCTGGGGACGCTTTTTGCGCTTGCTGCCGCGCTCACCCTGAGCACGGCGGCAACCGCGGGCGCCGCAGGGTCATTCGGGCCCCACGCGAACGTCGGATCGTCGTCGTCTGGCGCAGCGTCCTCGACCGGCCACGCGGATCCGGCGTCGACGGTGGCGCCTCTCACCCAGGCCAACTTCGTGGTGACCGATCTCGCGTCCGGCGTCGGGACGGTGTACGAGTGGAGCTCGGTCACGCCCAACTTCACTTCCCCGTGCAACTCGAGCAACCACAGCGACCTGTGCCTGAGCTACGGCAGCGGACCGGGTCCCAACGGCGGGGCTCTCGACCTGTCGCCACAAGCACAGCCCTGGACCGCCGGCGCCTTCTATGACTCCATCGGTGGCCCGTCGAACCTGTCGGTAGCAGGCCAGTCCTGCGGCACCGTTGGGAGCGGCGCCGGGGAGGCGGTCAGCTCGGCCATTGAGCTGGACCAGTACGACTTCACGTCGGGCTCCACGCCGCTCAACTCGGTTGCGCTCCAGATCGACTGCACCACCGCAACCACGGACATCTCGGGCACCATCGCCTTCAACATCGTCCCGACCGACCCCGGCGACGGGTACTACATGTTCGGCCAGGCGGGCGAGCTGACCGGGTTCGGCAACGACAACTACCTCGCCTACCTCGATGGCGCCCAGTACTTCAACCTCAACGCGCCGGTCGTGGGCATGGCGCCGACGCCTGACGGCGGCGGCTACTGGATGGTCGGCTCCGACGGTGGTGTGTACGCCAGTGGCGATGCGCAGTTCTACGGTTCGACCGGGAGCCTGCAGCTGAACAAGCCAGTGGTCGGCATGGCGGCGACGCCCGACGGCAAGGGCTACTGGTTCGTGGCGTCCGACGGCGGGATCTTCGCCTACGGCGACGCCCAGTTCTACGGCTCGACCGGGAGCATGACGCTGAACAAGCCGATCGTCGGCATGGCCGCGACGCCTTCGGGCCACGGCTACTGGCTGGTGGCGTCCGACGGTGGGATCTTCGCCTACGGCGACGCCCAGTTCTACGGCTCGACCGGGAGCCTGCACCTGAACAAGCCAGTGGTCGGCATGGCCTCGACACCCAACGGGCAGGGCTACTGGTTCGTGGCTTCCGATGGCGGGATCTTCGCCTACGGCGACGCCCAGTTCTACGGCTCCACCGGCAGCCTCAAGCTCAACGAGCCGATCGTCGGCATGACGCCGACTCCCGACGGCAGTGGGTACTGGTTCACCGCGTCGGACGGCGGCGTGTTCAACTACGGCTCGGCCGACTTCGACGGCAGCCTCGGAGGCAGCGGGGTCACCGATGTCGCGGGAATGAGTCTCGGGATCTGACCCGCGCACGTCCGGGCAGAGAGAGGGGAGGGCTCCGCAAGGGGCCCTCCCCTCTCTCTCCGGTGTCTAGCTGAGCGCCCCCGACTCGCGCAGCTTGGCGACGACGGTCTCGTCCACGCCCCACTCGACGAGGCCCGACACGGTGTCGGCCCCCGGCGGGGACGGCGGCTTCGAGACGACGGACGGCGTCCGGGAGAAGCGGGGCGCCGGTGCCGGCTGCACGGCACCGTCGACCTCGATGTAGGTCGAGCGAGCGATGTTGTGCGGGTGGTCGTGCGCCTCCCAGGGCGACAGCACGGGCGCCACGCAGGCGTCGGTCCCGTCGAAGATGCGCGTCCATTCGTCCCGTGTCTTCGACTTGAAGATCGCCGTGAAGCGCTCCTTCATCGCCGGCCATTCCTCCCGCGACATCTGGGATGGCAGTGACGCGTCACCGGCCAGGCCGAGGCCGTCGAGCAGGGCGGCGTAGAACTGCGCCTCGATGCCACCGACGGCCATCCACTTCCCGTCCGATGTCTCGTAGACCTCGTAGAAGGGGGCACCGGTGTCCAGCATGTTCGACCCCCGCTCGTCGTTCCAGATGCCGTGCATGTGGAAGGCATGGATCATCGTCATGAGTGAGGCGGCGCCGTCCACCATGGCGGCGTCCACCACCTGGCCCTCGCCGGAACGGGCCGCCTCGAGCAGCGCGGCCACCATGCCGAAGGCCAGCAGCATGCCGCCGCCACCGAAGTCGCCCACGAGGTTCAGCGGCGGCACCGGCGCCGAGTCCGCCCGGCCCAATGACCACAGCGCGCCGCCGACGGCGATGTAGTCGATGTCGTGCCCGGCCATGGGCGCCATCGGTCCGTCCTGGCCCCAGCCCGTCATCCGTCCGTAGACGAGTCGGCGGTTGCGGCCGAGGCAGGCGTCGGGGCCGACTCCGAGCCGCTCGGCCACACCGGGCCGGAACCCCTCGATCAGCCCGTCCGACTGCTCGACGAGCCCGAGCACCAGCTCGACCGCGTCCGGGTTCTTGAGATCGATGCCCACCGAGGGCCGGGACCGGTTCAGCAAGTCCCAGTACGGCCCGCTGCCCGAAGTCCTGAACGCCTCCCCCGCCTCGACCGCGCCCGGCGCCGCCCGCTCCAGGCGCAGGACCTGCGCCCCGGCGTCAGCCAGCATCATGCACGTGTAGGGCGCCGGCCCGATGCCCGCCAGCTCGATGATCTTGATCCCGCTCAACGGTCCACTGCGGTCTGCCATCGCAGGATCGTGACCCGTGCCGCCCACGACGGTCAAGCCGATCCGACCTGCGCCAAGCTGGTGGCGTGCCCGCCGCCCGCGCCCCCGGACGAGTGACCATCATTGGCGACCACACCGACTACAACGGCGGGCTCTCGCTGCCCATGGCCATCGACCTGGCCACGAAGGTCGACTTCACGCCGAAGCCGGGCAGCTTCCTCGTCGGGATCGACTCGGACCAGTTCCCCGGCCGGCCGATCGAGATCGCCCTGGGCGACGCCGCCCCGGTTCCGCCCGAGGCGGCCCTGGCGGCCGGACTCCTGCGCGCCCAGCCTCCCCCGACGGGTGGCGCCGTCCGGGTGACGAGCACGCTCCCGGTCGGGGCGGGCCTGTCCTCGAGCGCCGCCTTCTCGGTGGCGATGTTGCTGGCCCTCGGCCACGACCCCGATCCGCTCGCCCTGGCCCGCGCCTGCCAGGAGGCCGAGCGCAGCGCGGGTGCGCACGTCGGCCTGCTCGATCCGCTCGCCATCGCGGGGAGCGCTGCCGGGCACGCGTTGCGCATCGACTTCGGCACGCTCGAAACCCGTCTCGTGGCGATCCCCGACGAGGCGGCCTTCGTGATCGTCCACAGTGAGACGCCACGCCTCCTCACCAGCACCCCGTACGCCACCCGACGCGCCGAGTGCGAGCGGGCCGCCCACATCTTGGGCCGGCCCCTCGGCGACTGCGAGCTCGGCGACCTGAGCGCACTGACCGATCCCGTGCTGCGCCGGCGAGCGCGTCACGTCGTGACCGAGTGCGCCAGGGTTGGCGAAGCCGAGCGGATGTTGGCCCGCGGCAACCTGAGCGGGTTGGGCACCGTCATGACCGAAGGGCAGCGCAGCCTGGCGGCCGACTACCGGGTCTCGGTGCCGGCAGTGGACGGGTTGGTGGAGCACCTGCTCGGCCAACCCGGCGTCCTCGGAGCCCGCATGGTCGGCGGCGGCTTCGGCGGCTGTGTCATCGCGCTCTGCCGACCCGACTCGCCCGCGCTCGATCCCGGGTCCCACGCCCCCCGGCGCGCCTGGAGGGTCAGCCCGGCTGCCGCTGCCACGCGTCTTGGGACGTAGCAATCAGCGCATCGAGGACACCGACGGCCCGTCCACTGTCGAGCGCCTCGACCGCCAGCACCAGCCCGCTCTCCAGGTCGCCGACCCGCCCCGCCACGATGAGCGCCGCCGCCGCGTTGAGGACCCCGATATCGCGGTGGGCGCCCCCCTCGCCTTCGAGGACGGAGCGAATCACGCCGGCGTTGAACGCGGCGTTCCCGCCCCGCAGGTCAGCCAACGTCGCAGGGGGGAACCCCAAGGCTTCGGGGTCGACCCGCCACTCGGTCACCTCGAAATCACCCCGCCCGTCGCCCCGCACCTCGAGCACGCTCGAGGGCGACGTCACGCTCAACTCGTCGAGCCCGTCGTCGGCGTGCACGATCAACGAATGGATGCTCCCGGTCGCCCCGAAGACCCCCGCCATGATCGGCGCCATGCCCGGATTGCTGACGCCGACCAGCTGGCGCCGGGTGCGGGCTGGGTTGATCAGCGGCCCGAGGAAGTTGAACACCGTCGGCACGCCCAGCTCCTTGCGGACAGGCCCCACGAAGCGCATGGCCGGGTGGAAGCGCTGGGCGAAACAGAACCCCATGCCGGCCTCCGCCACACAACGGGCCACGCCTTCAGGACCGAGCCCGATGGCCACGCCCAGCGCCTCGAGCACGTCTGCGGTTCCCACCGACGACGATGCAGCGCGGTTCCCGTGCTTGCACACCGGCACGCCGCACCCCGCCGTGATGAACGCCGCCAGCGTCGTGACGTTGATGCTGGCCAACCGATCGCCCCCGGTTCCGACGAGGTCGACCGCCCGCTCGGCGTCCTTGTCCCGCAGCGGGCAGGGCACGGCCGCGTCGACCATCGCCCGGGCCAGACCGGTCACCTCCTCGGCCGTCTCGCCCTTGGCGTGGAGCAGGGCCAGGAAGGCCCCCACCTGGGCCGGCGTCGCATCGCCCGACAGCACGATCTCCAGCGTCTCCTCGGCCTCTTCCGCGCTGAGCGGTTCGCGCCGGGCCAGCCGGGCCAGGACCTCGGGCCAGGTCAGTCCCACCACAGGTCCCGGTCGAGCACCCCCCGGGCGATGAGCCCGAGCTGCACCTGCGACGTGCCTTCGACGATGGTGAGCTGCTTGGCGTCGCGATACCACTGCTCGGTCGGGTGGTCCTCCATGTAGCCGGCGGCGCCGAGCAGCTGGACCGCCAGCGAGGAGGCCCGCACCGCCAGCTCGGTGGCGTGGTACTTGGCCATGGACAGGTACGGGACGTATTCCTTCGTGAACTTGCCCTGGTCGGCCAGGACTGCGGCGCGGTACGTGAGCAACCGGGCGGCCTCGATGTCGACGGCGCACTTGGCGATCTCCCACTGGATCCCCTGGAAGTCCGCGATGGTCTTGCCGAAGGCCGCCCGCTGTTGCACGTACTCGGTGGCGTACATGAGTGCGCCTTCGGCCAGGCCGATGCCCCTTGCCGCGACGATCGGGCGCATGGCGTTGAGTCCCAGCATGGCCAGGCGGAAGCCCCCGACCTCTCCGATCACGTTCTCGGCGGGGACGTGCACGTCCGTGAGGAGCAGCTCACCCGTGTCGACGCCGCGCACCCCCATCTTGTGGTCGGTGCGGCCCACCTCCACGCCGTCCCAGGCCCGCTCCACGATGAAGGCGGTGATCGAGTCGTGCGCCCGGCTGGTCGGCTCGCTCGTCTTGGCGAAGACGGTGTACCAATCCGCCTCCCGCACACCTGACATCCAGCACTTGGTGCCGTTCAGCACCCAGCCGGCGCCGTCGGGCACCCCTCGGGTCCGCATCCCCATGACGTCGCTGCCCGCCTGGGGCTCGGAGAGGCCGAAGGCGGCCCGCAGCGTCCCGTCGCAGATACCGGGCAGGTAGCGCTCCTTCTGCTCCTCCGTGCCGGCGATCATCACCGGTCCTGTGGGCAGGCGCGTCAGCAGCAGCATCAACGCCGCCGTGTTGGAGTACTTGGCCACTTCCTCGATGGCCAGGGCGAGGCCCAAGATCCCCGCCCCCGAGCCCCCGTACTCGACCGGGATGCACAACCCGAGGAGGCCGGCGTCCCGGAACGCCTCGAAGACGTCAGCCGGGTAGGCACCCTCTTTGTCGATGGGCCGGGCCCGTGGCTTGACCTTGTCCTGGGCGAGACGCCGTACCGAATCGCGGAGCTCGAGAAGCTCGTCGGGAAGTTCAAAATGCACCGGCGAAGGCTACCGGACCTCCCCGCCAGGTATTTTCTGATTCTTGACCCCCGACGAACCCGAGACTCTCGGGCCGACCGATGGCGACGACGAGCACACCAAGTCTCGGGCCGACCTCCAGGCCGAGCTCCGCAGCTCCCGGAAGAAGGAGCGCAAACACCGGCACCGTTGGCAGCGACGGGCACTGTACGCGCTGTCCATCATCGTCGTGATCGCCGGCATCGGAGTGGGGGGTCTCTACGTCTACGCCAACTACCGCTTCAATCAGATCAAGAAGATCCACGCCAAACACCTGGTGGCAGCGGCGCCGCCTGGCCAACCATTCAACCTTCTCCTGGTCGGTTCGGACTCGCGCGCCTTTGTCTCGAATTCCACCCAGGTCAAGGCCTTCGGTGACGAGGCCAACGCGGGCGGACAACGCAGCGACGTGACGATGGTGGCCCGCTTCGACCCCACCGCCAAGACCGTGACGTTGCTCTCCATCCCGCGGGACCTCTGGGTCGACATCCCCGGCAACGACAGCGGGATCTCGGGCATGAACCGCATCAACGCGGCCTACGACGGTGGCCCCGATCTGCTGATCCACACCATCGAGCAGGACCTCGGCATCCCGATCAACCACTATGTGGCGGTGGACTTCCCTGGATTCTCGGGGATGGTGAACGCGTTGGGCGGTGTCACCATGGACTTCCCGACGGAAGTCAAGGACCAGTACACGGGCCTCGACGTGACCACCACGGGCTGCCAGGTGGTGAACGGGACCACGGCGTTGCAGCTCGTGCGCAGCCGGCACCTCTACTACAAGAACGCGAATGGCTACTGGGAGTACGACGGGTTGTCGGACTTCAGCCGGATCCAGCGGCAGGATGCGTTCTTCCGGGCGGTACTGGCCAAGGTGAACGCGTCGATCACGAGCCCACTCACCATCAACTCCTTCATCGGTGCGGCGGTGGGCAACCTGACCATCGACGACACCCTCAGTCAGGGTGACCTGCTGCACATCGCCGACGTCTTCCGGGGCCTGCCCGAAGAAACACCTGGTGACCGAGACGCTGCCGACGACGGCCTATGTCACCTCGGGCGGTGCCGACGTGCTCCAAGAGGCGCAGCCGTACGCCCAGAACCTGATCAACGCGTTCAACCGGATCGGATCGCCTCCGCCCGCTCCCGCCACCACCACGACCACGACCACGACGCCAACCGAGGCCCACAGCCTGGTGGGCGTCGACGTCTTGAACGCGTCGACCCTGAGCGGCGTTGCGCACACCACGGCGGCGGCGCTCACCAGCCAGGGCTTCGACGTCACCGGGATCGGCAATGCTTCGACGCCACTGACCGGCGGAGGCCCTTCGGAGATCCTCTACGGTCGATCCGGATCGGAGGCCGCGCACACACTCGCGTCCGTGCTCAGCGGGCCCGTCACCCTGGTGTCCGACCCGAGCCTGAGCGGACAGACGGTCACGCTTCTGGTCGCCGGCTCACCGTTGACCGTGACCGGGTCGTCGGGCGTCGCCGCGAGCACGACGACGACCACCACGACGACGATCCCGTCCGACGTCTACACGAACAAGCAGCTCGAGCCCTGGAACCCGTTCCCCTGCACCATCGGCCAGCCGACCCAGGCCACGCCGACGACGGCCCCGAAGACCGTCAAGAAGAAGTAGGCCGGGAGCTCAAGCCGACTTGCGGCGCTGCCGCACGATCCGCCGGCGCTCTCGCTCGGTCGTGCCGCCCCAGATGCCCTCGCGCTCGCGGTGGGCCAGGGCGTGCTCCAGGCACGCCTGACGGACCGGGCAGACGGCGCACACAGCCTTGGCCTCGGCCGCGTCGGCCTCGTCCTCGGTGACCGGGTAGAACGCCTCGACGTCGAGGCCCCGGCAGGCGGCTTGCTTGCGCCACGTGGTGGCGATCATGGGAAACACTTCCTCATAACGGATGAAACGGCGGATACTTGATTCGCCCTGTTCGGAGTGCCTTTTTCTACAACGATAAATCCCGGCAACCCCAAATTCGGCGAACAAAGAGTATGGCGCACGTCCTGTGCGTCTGTAAAGACTTGCGCACGGAATTTTCCCTGGTCAGCCGATTGAGAGGGCCTTTGTTGTGCCGAGCAGGTCCCGGGACAGCTCCCGGCGGACGGCGGGCGGCAAGGTCGTCCTGGCCTCGTAGGCCGGGTGGGTCGCCACGAGGGCAACCTCACCGGCGGTCGAGAAGGTCGCCACCTGGGCTTCCGTGAAGCCGAAGCGCAGGTAGTGGACCGCCGGCGTCACCGTCTCACGGGTGAGGGCGGCGGCGTGCTCGGCCTCGGGGACGCTGGCGACCACCTCCCCGTCGATCGTGATCCCGAGCTGGTGCTCGATCCCCATCAGCTTCGGCAGCCACTCCCGCAACCCGTCGTCCGAGGTCAACTCGATGAAGAGGGCCGCCGAGAGCTCCCCCTCGCCGGGAGCAGCCGGTTGTAGATGTCGAGCTCGGCCTGGATCGCCTCGTCAGTGATGATCTTCTCGGCCCGGGCCATCTCCTGGACCTGGAAGCGGACCGTGTCGAAGCACTCGAAGACCAGGGTCATCACGGGCCCGAGGGCCACGCGCCGGTCCCGCTTGCGGGCGATGATGCGGGCCCGGTAGTCCTCCCGCACCCGCTCGTAGGCCCGCAGGTCGAGCACGTCGGCCAGCGTCAGCCCGGAGGACGGCCCCGTCACCCGGAACCTCCCTCGACTCCGTAGGCCCGCGCCATCAGCTGCATGGGATGCACCGGCTGCGTCCCGGTCTCCTGTCGTATCGACCCGTTGGCGAGATGGCAGTCACCGCACACCGTCTCGTTGCCGGCCGCCACGATCTCACGTCCCAGCGGTGCGGCCACCTTGCGGGCCAGCTCATAGTTCTCGCTCCGATAGCCCCACGTCCCGTCGATGCCCGAACAGCGCTGGACGATGGAGCACGTCACATTGGCCATCTTGAGGAGGTCGCGGCTGCGCAGCCCTGCGTTCTGCGCCTGCAGGTGGCAGGCGACGTGATAGGTCACCGCGTCGGGCACCGAGCCGTGGGCGCGCCCGGGGAACTCGTCGCGCAATGTGAATGCATCGTCGGCGTCGCGGTGGCGCCGCATCAGGTACTCGGCCGGGTCGAACGTGTGCGCGGCCACGAGGTCCGCGTCCGGTCCCTTGGCGTAGATCGGGTAGTCCCGCTTCACCACGTACGCGCACGTCGGTTGCGCCACGATGACGTCCCGGCCCGCCCGCATCTCGGCCACCAGCGCGGCGACATTGCGGCGGGCCGACTTGGTGAACTCGTCCACCCGGCCCGAGTGCAGCCAGGGCGCGCCGCAGCACTTGGTCCCCTCCGGCAGGCTGCAGGACACGCCGTTGTGCTCGTAGACCTCCACGATGGCGCGGCCGACATCGGGCTCCATGTACTCCACGAAACAGGTGGGGAACACCGAGACGGCTCCGCCATCCATCGGCGCGGCGGCCGGGCGTCCCGCTTCTTGAACCATGTCGTGAAGCGCTGCTTCGCGTACGGCGGCAGCAGGCGCTGCGAGGCGATGCCGGTTGCCTTCTCCATGATCCGGCGCGGCAGCGATCCCGGCGTGCCCGTCGCCCAATTGACCACGGGCGCCGCCGCCACCGAGACCAGACCCAGGGCGTCGGTCCGACCCAGGACCTGGTCGGTCAGCCGCTCCCTGCGCCCCACGAGTTGCTTCTGACGGACCGCGTGCACCCGGCTCATCAGGCGCGGGAAGTCGAGCTCCCACTCGTGCGGCGGGACATACGGGCACTTCACGTAGCAGAGCTTGCACTGGTAGCACTCGTCGACGACCTGGCCGCGCTGGCCATCGGTCAGGCCCGACACGTCCCCGTCGTTGGCGTCGATGAACCCGAACAGCGTCGGGAACGACGGACACAGGTTGAAGCAGAGCCGGCAGCCGTGACACAGGTCGAAGACACGGTCCACCTCCTCCCGCAGCGCGGCGGGGTCGAAGTACTTGGGGTCCGTGGGGTCGTATGTGGCGGTCATGGAGCCGCCTCCCCTAGGAGACCGACTCGAGCCCTTGCGTAAAGCGACCGGCGTGCGACTTCTCGGCCTTGGCCAGCGTCTCGAGCCATTCGGCGATCTCCGCGAAGCCTTCGTCACGCGCCGTCTTGGCGAACCCGGGATACATCTCGGTGTACTCGTAGGTCTCACCCTCGATCGCCGACTTGAGGTTGTCCTCGGTGGCGCCGACAGGGACTCCGGTGACCGGGTCGCCCACCTCCTTGAGGAAGTCGAAGTGCCCGAACGCGTGCCCGGTCTCACCCTCGGCCACGGAGCGGAAGAGCGCCGCCACGTCGGGGTAGCCCTCGACGTCGGCCTTCTGGGCAAAATAGAGGTAACGGCGATTGGCCTGGCTCTCTCCGGCGAACGCTTCCTTGAGGTTGGCCTCGGTCTGGGAGCCCTTCAGTGCTGGCATGGTGGGTTGGTGCCCTTTCGTTTTTTCTGTTGTGGTCGGTTGTGGTTGTTTGACTACGGCTGGTGCTGAGATCCCCTGCACCCGTCGCACAGGCCCCGGAAGACGACCTCGGCGCTGTCCACGTCAAAGCCCTGGGTGGCCCGCCGCGGCACCCGGAGCCCCGGGAAGTCCGCCGCAAGGTCGCGCACCTTGCCACAGGAGCGGCAGACCAGGTGATGATGCGTCATCTCGACGTTCGGGTCGAAACGGGCCGAGCCCGTCCCCACGTCGAGCACGGTGATCGCACCCAGGTCGGCCAGGTCATGGAGCGTCTGATAGACGGTCTTGAGGGAGACGTTGGGCATCTCGTGGCGCACCCTCTCGTGCACCCGCTCCGCCGAGGGATGGGTGACATCGCCCTCCAGGGCGCGGAAGATGCACTGGCGCTGGGCCGTGATCTTGCGCCCGTGCGCACGGAAGAGATCGGTCAGGGCGTCCGGTGACTGCATGGCAATGGCACCCTAGCGGGAGCCCGGCCTATTTTGACAATCGTTGTCAGAATCTCTCGCAGGCCGGCGCCGGCACCGTTACTTCGACGCAACCCCCGGGCCGGACGCCTCGAGGTCGCGCATGGTGAAGAGGGCGTGGAGGGTGATCCCTTCGGCCGCGACCACGTCGGAGCCTCCACCCTCCCGGTCGATCACGCACACCGCATGTTCGATCACGGCCCCCTCCGAGCGCAGGTCCTGCGTTGACAGCACCATCTGTCCGCCCGTGGTGACCACGTCCTCGATGATGAGCAAGCGACGTCCCGCCACATCGCCGCCTTCGCATATTTGCTCGGTGCCGTACTTCTTCGGCTGCTTGCGCACGAAGTAGGCCGGGAGGCCGGTCACCGAGGACAACATGGTGGCCAGGGGGACACCCCCGAGCTCCAACCCGGCGAGACCCTCCGTCCCCTCTGGCACGAGTGGCGCCAGGGCCGCGACGATCTCGGCCAACAAACTCGGATCGGACTCGAAGCGGTACTTGTCGAAGTAGTGGTCGGCCGTGCGGCCAGAGCGCAGGACGAACGTGCCCGTCAGATGGGAGGCGGCGAAGACACGGGCGGCCAACGTCACGCTCTCATTCTGCCCGGTTCGCGCTGAACCGGGGGGTTTCTCTATCGGCGGCTCGTGCCCCCGTCGATCCGAACGTGGCCCAGCCGGAAGCGGAGGTGCGACCGGCACAGGGTCGTCGCCGCCAACGCCCAGTTCGCACTGACGTTCGGTCGGCACAGCATGTCGCAGTCGACGCAGAGCGAGCCCAGAATGCCCTGCACCTCGCCGATCAGGGCCGAGAGCTCGAAGAACTCGTCCATGGAAAGGGAGCCCAGCTCACAAAGATCCCAGAGCTCGGACAGGCGTATCTCGTTGGACAGATCGGCCTCCGCGCCCATGTCCGCAAAGAGCAGGGCGCCGACCTCGTCCGCGCCGTGGCCCCACACGCTCTCGGACCAGTACCGGGGCTGCTCCTCGTCCGCGATGAGGCTGCGCCAGAGGGCATCTGGATCAGAACCAGGCTCCAGGCCGACCTCGGAGAAGGCATCCTCCCGGCCCTTGTCGATGCTTGCCATGATTCCCCCCAACGGAGGCCGCGTGCCCACCGCGCGCTGCTCCCATCCATGGCATCGGCGCGTCGCATGCGGGCCTGAAGCCAAAATCCCCTGGCGGGGTCGAGGGCTGGGCCTACCAGGGACTTCTGCGCAATGGTGCGGCGACCCGCACGCTGCCCCAGACGGCCAGGGCCAGACCGAGGACCATCAAGAGGACGGACGCGAGCAGGGTCGGCGGCACCGAAGAAGACGAGAACGGGATGCCGTTGCCGATCCCATTCCAGAGGACACCGCGGGCATGCTGGGCCTCCGAGATCCACCACGCCAGGGTCCCGGTGAGGATGAGCGCCATCAGCGACGCCAGCCCCAGCGCCAGGCCGCCGAGCGCGCGGAGCCCGCGGGCGGACACCTCGATGCGCCGGGCGACCGAGACGGCGGCGGCCGTCGCACAGGCGATCGCGACGACAGCCGAGAGGCCCAACAGGACGAACAACCCGCTGTAGGCGTCCAACCCACCATTCCGCTGGGACGCGGTCAGCTGATGCGACCAGGCGGCCGCGGCACCGAACAGCGCCCCCGCCACCGCGGTCGTGACAAGAGCACGGACCACCGGTCCCCGGACTTCGCGCCACCGTCCGGCGCGCAGGAACCGGGCGAAGCCCGGGAGGGCGATCATGGCTGCCACCGCCACAACCCCACATCCGATCGCACCGGCGAGCGCCACTGCGTCGAAGCCCGAGCTGGCCACCCAGCGGTCGGGCGTCGGCGTGCCGGCGCGCCAGCTGTCGGACAACCGGGCGAAGGCGCCGCCGGCGACGAGGAACAGTGACCAGCCGACCAAGACCAGGATCGCCCCGGCCCGCAGGCGGGCCGCTCCGCCCCCCGTCGAGCCGACGAGGTCGGCCTCGCGGGCACGCTCGGCCAGGCCCGACCGCGCCAGGGCCACCCTCTCCCCGAGCCGGACGTCGGACGCCGAGACGTACGTATCCTCGAGCAGCGCGGCCATCTCGTCGCCGTAGCGCGACCGCCAGCCGGGCGGGTACCACCGGAGCACCCGTTCGAAGGTGTGCGCGCTGCACGCGATCGTCCCCAGGGCCGGCGCGCTGGGCCTGATCCCGAGCCGCAGGGCCCCCTCGTCGGCGAGCGCGCGCATCTCACGCACCGTCCCCTCGAGTGCGACCCGGCCGGCGCCCGTGATCCGGTACGGGCGCCGACGCTCACCGCCGCCGAGGGGCTCGGGCTCGATGAGCCCACGCTCTTCCAACCGGGTCAGGGCTCCATAAAGCGTGCCCGGCCCGAGCGTGACAGCGGCAAACTCCTCGATGTCCTTGGTCAGGGCATACCCGTGTTTGGGCCCGGCGGCCAGGCTGGTCAGAATGAGCACCGGAGGCTCGTTGCTCCGGCCGAGGGTCCCCTTCTTCGTGCTTGAACGTGCCATGCGGCTCACTTTACTACGTGAGACGTAGTAGACGCAATGCCCCGTTCCACCGCCCAGCCGGACCTGACACGACGGTCGCCCTGACAGCCCACGATGCTCCACTCCGCGGGCGTCCAGGCGAAGACCGCGTCCTGGCCGTAGCGAGCGCCCAGGGCCAGGACCACTGATTCTGCAACGCCGAGGACTGCCACACCCTCCTCGCGGCGTCCCGTCACCGGGTCGAACCCGACAGCGGCCATCAGGATCGAAGCGATCGGCCGCAGATCGCTTTCGAGCGCCGCCTGACGGGCGCGGTTGATCGCCAGGCCCGGGCGCTCGGGGCCGGGATCCCACGCCGTGAGGACGTGCACCGGCTGTGCGGTCGGCCAGGGCCAGCCGGCCGCATCAGCCCCCGGAGCCGGCCGAACCGTGAACGTGGCCTCCTCGGGCCGCCGGATCTCGACGACCGTCCGCCCGTAGGAGGCCCAGGGGTCACCTGACGCCAACTGCACGGGGGAACCTTACGTCCGACGATGATGGATCGGCGCTCCCGTCGACGCTTCCCTGCCAGGCGCTCGTGGCGCACACGATCGAGCGGCGACGTCGGCGCGGGACACCGGATCGGCGCGCGAGGGATGTGGCAGTCTTGATCGGTGCACCCCTTTCGCCGCGCCGACGCGTTGCGACGTCTCGCCGACGAGGAGTTCGACGTCCTGGTCGTCGGGGGTGGGGTCACCGGAGCCGGCGTGGCACTCGATGCCGCCAGCCGCGGCCTGAAAACCGCCCTCGTCGAGAAGGGCGACTTCGCGTCGGGGACGTCCTCGAAGTCGTCCAAGATGATCCACGGTGGCATCCGCTATCTCCAGCAGCGCGAGTTCCGCCTCGTCTACGAGAATCTGGCCGAACGACAGCGGCTGCTCGACAATGCACCGCACCTGGTCAGCCCGCTTCCCTTTCTGATCCCGCTCTTCGGCCGCGACGGTGTCGTTTCCAAGACCGTGGCACGGTCGTACGCCTCGGCGCTGTGGTTGTACGACCTCACCGGCGGCTGGCGCATCGGACATCGCCACCGGGAGGTGACCAAGGAGGAGGCGCTGGCCCATCTCCCGACCCTCAGTACGGCGCACCTGGTGGCCGGATTCCTCTACTTCGACGCGCGGGCCGACGACGCCCGACTGACGCTCTCGATCGCCCGCACCGCGGCCTTCGAGTTCGGGGCGGTGATGGCCAACTACACCCCGGTCGTCCGTCTCACCACCGGCACCGATGGGACGGTCGACGGCGCCGTCGTGCGTCCCGCACCCGACGACGAGGCCTCTGACTTCCCGATCCGGGCCCGGACCGTGGTGAACGCCACGGGCGTGTGGGCCGACGCCGTCCGGACCCTCGACGAGGGCACCGATCCCCACGCCATCCGCCCGGCCAAGGGCGTGCACGTGACCGTGCCGGCGGACCGGCTTCCGTGCGACATCGCCGCGGTGATCCCGGTCCCCAAGGACAAGCGATCCATCTTCGTCGTCTCGTGGCCCGAGACCGATCTTGTCTACCTGGGCACCACCGACACCGATTACTCCGGCCCGCTCGACAACCCTGCCTGTACACCCGAGGACGTCGACTACCTCCTGGACGCGGCGAACGCCATCACGACCTCCCACCTCACTCGAGCTGATGTCACAGGCGTCTGGGCCGGCCTGCGTCCGCTCCTGGCACCGCCGGCAAAAGGTGGGCATGTCTCCGAGCGCACGGCCGACCTCTCCCGCCGCCACACGGTCAGCACGTCGAGGGACGGCCTCGTGACGGTCACCGGCGGCAAGCTGACGACCTACCGCAAGATGGCCCAGGACACCGTCGACGTCGTGGTGAGCCGTCTCGGCGAGTCCCCGCGCCGCCGGCGCTGCGTCACCAAGTCCCTTCCGCTCATGGACGCCACCACCAGGACCCGTGACCCGGTGACACTGGCCCAACCGTACGCTCGTCTCCTCGGCCGATACGGCACCGCGACGGCCGATGTCCTCGCACTGGCGGACGGCCGCCCGGAGCTGCTCGAACCGGTGGTGGCGGGACTGCCCTACACCGGTGTGGAAGTCCTCTACGCCGCCCGTGAGGAGATGGCCGGAACCCTCGACGACGTGCTGTCGCGGCGCACCCGGGCGACGATCCAGCGCGCCCAGGCCACCATGGACGCGGCAGACGCCATTGCCATGCTGATCGCCCCCGACATGGGGTGGGATCAGCGGGAGGCTGCCGAGCAGGCCGCTCGTTTCACGGAGTCCTGTCAAAAGGAGCTCCTCACGGCCGGGCTCGACCTGGCGTGACCGAACCCACCCCGGTCACACCCATCGACGGCGCCGGGTCCGATGTCACCGATCGCCTCGGGGCACCCACCGTCGAGGTGCCACCGGCGCTCCTGGATCGACTCGCGGCAAGCGGGGCAACGGTCCTCACCGACGACGGTGCGCGCGCCGAGGCTGGACGTGACTGGTGGCCCCTCGCCATCGGATGGGCGGCCGAGGGAGGCGTTCCGCAGCGGCCCGCCGTGGTCGTGCGGCCGGGCTCGACCGAAGAGGTGGCCGCCGTGCTCGCCGCCTGCAACGAGGCGCTCGTCCCGGTGACGGCCGCGGCCGGTCGCAGCGGGGTCTGCGGTGGATCCATCCCCGTGCACGGAGGCGTTGCCCTCGACATGACCGGCCTCGAGGGTTTGCGTGATGCCGACGAGGTGTCGCTGACCGCAGACGTCCGAGCCGGCACGTTCGGCCCGGACCTCGAGACCGCACTCGGCGCGGTCGGTCCGGGTTACTCGCTCGGCCACTGGCCGCAATCCATGGACCTCTCCACCGTCGGCGGCTGGCTGGCCTGCCGCGGGGCCGGTCAGTACTCGACCCGGTACGGGAAGATCGAGGACATGGTCGTCGGGCTCGAGGTGGTCCTGGCCGACGGCCGCATCGTGCACACCGAGGGCAAGGCCCCCCGTGCCGCCACGGGGCCGAACCTGACCCAGCTCTTCGTGGGGAGCGAGGGGACGCTCGGCGTCATCACCGAAGCCAGACTCCGCGTGCACCCACTGCCGGTGGGGCAGGAGCGGCGCGCCTTCGGCTTCACCAGCTTCGCCGATGGACTGGACGCGTGCCGCAGGATCCTGCGGCGGGGCGCCACCCCCGCCGTCCTCCGGCTCTACGACCAGACCGAGTCGGAGCGGAACTTCGACCTCGGCGACACCAACGTCCTCATCGTCCTCGACGAGGCCGACCTCGACATCCTCCCGGGCACGTTCAAGGTGGTCGACGCGGAATGCTCGACCGAGGTTGGAGCGCAGCCGCTGGACCATGCTCTGGTCGAGCGGTGGTTGGGCAACCGCAACGACGTCTCGGCCCTGGCGCCGCTGTGGCGCGCCGGCATCGTCGTCGACACCGCAGAGGTCTCCGGTCCCTGGTCGGCGCTCCCCGGCCTGTTCGACGACGTGGTCGGCGCGCTCCAGAAGATCGACGGCACCCTGGCCGCGTCGGCCCACCAGTCCCACGCCTACCCCGACGGTGCATGCCTCTACTTCACCTTCGGCGGGCGCGGTCCCGACGGCGACGACGAATGGCGGGAGCATTACTACCGGCAGGCGTGGGACACCGTGACCGACGCCACCCTGGCGCACGGCGCCGCCATCAGCCATCACCACGGCATCGGCCTCAACCGCTCCCGTTTCCTGCCTCGTGCGCTGGGTTCGGGGTTCGAGGTCCTCCAAGGCCTCAAGACGACGTTCGACCCCAACGGCATCCTCAACCCGGGCAAGTTCGGCCTGGCGTCGCCGTTCGGACCGGCGCCCTGGGCATGAGCGGCGCCGGAGGCAGCGATCCTGGTCGTCGACGTCGGCACTTCGGGCGTGCGCGCCGCCATCGTGCAGGCCCGACGCCACCGTCGAGCACGAGCACCGGGTCCCCTTCCTGCCCGACACCCCCGCCCCGGGACTGGTCGAGTTCGACGCGGCACGCATGTCCGACGCCATCCTCGAGGTGGCCCGGGCGGCGCTGGAGGTGGGCGGCCCGGTGGCCGGGGTCGGCATCGCGAACCAGCGGGCCTCGAGCATCGTCTGGGAACGTGCCACCGGGAAGCCGGTCGCACCCGGCATCGGCTGGCAGGATCTGCGCACCGTCGGCACGTGCCTGGTGCTGCAGTCCGAAGGGATCCGACTGGCGCCCAATGCCTCGGCGACCAAGGTCATGGCCATTCTGGACGAGGTCGACCCCGACCGTGCGCGGGCCGAGCAGGGGGAGCTCTGTTTCGGGACCGTCGACAGCTGGGTGGCCTGGACGCTCTCGGGAGGAGCGGCGGCAGGAGCGGACGCGCTCCATGTCACCGACGCCACCAACGCGGCCGTGACGGCGCTCGTCGACCGCTCCATCGAGTGGGACGAGGCGCTGCTCCAGAAGCTGCGGATCCCCCGGCCCATGATGCCGGCGGTGGTCGACTCGTCGGGACCCGTCGGTGCCGCCACCGCGCTGCCGGGGCTCCCCCCATCTGCGGGATCGCCGGAGACCAGCAAGCCTCGCTCGTCGGGCAGGGCTGCACCCTCCCGGGCCTGGCCAAGGCGACCTTCGGCACCGGGGGGATGCTCGACCAGTGCACCGGACGAGACGACGCGCCCACCGTCATGGGGCGTGGCGCCGCCGGCACCTTTCCCATCGTCGCGTTCCGCGTTGGCGGGCAGGCCGACCTGGGGCACCGAGGCAGTGATGCTGTCGGCCGGCACCGCGATCGAATGGCTGCGAGACGATCTCGCGATCATTGCGACGGCACAGGAGTCCGCGGCCGTGGCGGCACAGTGTGCGACCTCGGGCGATGTCTGGTTCGTGCCGGCGCTGCTCGGATTGGGGACCCCGGTCTGGGACTTCGGAGCCCGCGGCACACTCGTCGGGCTCACCCGTGGCTCAGGACGTCCCGAGATCGTGCGCGCGGTGCTCGAGGGCGTGGCGCACCGGGGCGCCGACCTGGTCGAGGCCACCGAAGGCGACAGCGGTTTCCCCATCGAAGCCCTCCGCGTCGATGGCGGCATGGCGGACAACGACGTGTTCGTGCAGGCCCTGGCTGACGCGATCGGACGCCCGGTGCAGATCTCGCCCGTTCGGGAAGCCACCACGCTCGGAGCCGGCCTTCTCGCCGGTCTCGCCGTTGGCACCTACGCGTCGACGGAAGAGCTGGCCGGCACCTTCTCACCCCGGAACACCGTCGAGCCCGCAGGTTGATGACGTGGTCCGGTCGGCCTCTCGCGACCGCTGGCTGGCGGCGCGCCTCAAGTCCGAAGGCACCATTCCGGAGCTGTCGGGCATCTCTTTCTGAGCGGGAACCACACCCGATCCTTGCGGTCTTTCACCAGCGGAGCCGCCCCCACGTCTGCTCGGGGAGCGCTACGTCGCCGCGTGCGCCAGCGCGTCGTCCCAGCTGCTGCCCGACTCCATCAGGGGCCGGAAACCCATCAGCTGTCGCGGCTTGCCGATGGCCACGACCGCGCGCAGCCGCCCCGCCCGACCGAAGAGCGCGACGAACTTCCCTTCGCCGAGGGATCCATCGGTGATGTGGACGTCGTCGTCCCCTCCGGGATTTCCCAACACCTGCAGACGAATGCCGTACTGATCGGACCAGAAGTACGGAACCGGTGTGAACGACGGCGCATCGGCCCGTCCCGCCACCACACTGCGCCCCGCGGCAACGCCGGCCTCTGCGGCGACCTGCCAGTGCTCGATCCTGACCTGCTCCTCTCCGCCGTCGTGCCGCCAGTTCCAGCGCGCCAGATCCCCGGCTGCCACGATCCCGTCCGCCGCGAAGAGGCGATCGTCACAGACGACACCGTTGTCGATGGTCAGCCCGGAGTCGGCGAGCCAGTCCGTCGTCGGCGCCACGCCGATGCCGACCACGACCACGTCCGCCGGAAACACCTCACCACCATCCAGCTCCACGACCAGCCGGCACGATCCATTGGTCGCGATCGGATCGTCGACGCCGACCCGGCGAACGCTGCGCACGCCCACACCGGTCCGCAGCTCCACGCCGTGCGAGCCGTGCAGTGCGCCGAAGTGGGACCCGATCAGGGGACCGAGGACGGTGCGCAGCGGGATGTCGAGCGCTTCGAGGACGGTGACCCGGCACCCGAGGCCTGCACACGTGGAGGCCACCTCGGCCCCGATGAAGCCGGCACCGATGACGACGACCCGGGCCGCGTCCACCGCCGTGACGGCGGCACGCAGGGCGGTGGAGTCGTCGAGAGTGCGCAGGGTGAACACCCCGTCGCGCTGACCGAGGTCTTCGGTGCCCGGAAGCCGGCGGGGCTGCGCGCCCGTCGTGAGGACGATGGCCTCACCCTCGAGCACCATGCCGTCGTCGAGCTCGACCTTCCTGGCCTCCGCATCGAGACGGACGGCCCGGCGGCCGAGCACCTCCTGGATCCGGAGCTCGCTCGAACGTCGCTTGTCCGCCAACACGGCCTTCTCGGGTGGCCACGTCCCGGCCAGCACCTGCTTGGACAGGGGTGGCCGGTCGTAGGGAAGGTGGCGCTCCTCGCCGACCAGCGAGATGGAACCGTGGAAGCCCTCGGCCCGAAGCGTCTCGACGGCTCGCCAGCCGGCCAGCGACGCCCCGACGACGACGACGGTGCTGTCCGCGCCGAGCGTCATGCCCCGAACATGGCCATCCACTCCTGCGGGGAGCGGGGGCGGAACACGTAGTTCCAACGCCTCGTGTCGCCCATGCTCTGCGAGGGGTCCTGCGAGTAGAGGTGTCCGGGGAACAAGATCGCGTCGTCGGGGACGCGGGCGAGCCGGGTGTGGATGGACTCGTACATGGCCAGCGGATCGGCGCCCGGCAAGTCCGTGCGGCCGCAGCCCTCGAGGAAGAGGGTGTCGCCCGCCACCAGCCGGCCGTCGACGAGGAAGCATTGGCTCCCCGGCGTGTGGCCGGGTGTGTGGATCAGCTCCACCCCCACCTGGCCGACCTGGAGCACCTCGCCGCTGTGGTGGGCGACGAGGTCTGCCCCGCCGACTCCGGTGGTGCGCTCGACCCACGGCACCTCGTCCGCCTGGACGTGGATCGGCACCTGGACCTTCTCGAGCAACGTGCTGATCCCCTCGAGCGACCACCCACCCATCTGCCCGCCCAGGTGATCCGGGTGGAAGTGCGTCCCGAGGACACCGGTCAGGCGCATGCCGTCGGCCTCGAGGATGTCGAGGAGGTCCTGGACGTTGTAGGCGGGGTCGACCGCCATCGCCTCACCGGTCTCGCGGTCCCCGATCAGGTAGACGAAGTTGACCATCTGGCGGGCCATCATGTCGCCGTGCGCGAAGTCGCGCCCCGAGAGCAGCTGCCGGAAGTACAGCCGATCTCCCTGCGGACCCGTCGCAGCGTTGTCAGGCATCGTCGCCTCCTCCTGCCTCGGCCGCCAGCGCGTCGAGCCTGGGCACCAGCTCCTCGACCTGGGCCTGGGTCCGGCGCAGGCGCCGATCGAGCTCGTCGATCAGCTCGGTCGCCCGCTCCAGCCGTCCGACCAGCACGTCGACGTCGACCTCGCGCTGTTCGAAGAAGTTCACGATGGCATCGAGCTCTCGACTCGCATCGGTGAAGCTGAGCTGCTCCACCGGCACCGGCTCATCCGGGACGGTCATGTCTCGCCTCCTGCCTCGATCGCCTCGACACGGCTCCGCACCGTACCGTCGGCGAAGCGGGTCACGATCTCCTCCTGCTCGGCCAGCCCGTCGGCGCTGCGGATCAGGTGGCCATCGAGCGTGAGCGTCAGGCTGTAGCCCCGCTCGAGTTGGCGGTCCACGTCGTAGGCGGCCAGCAGCCTGCGCCACGACTCGACGCGCTCGTCCTGGCGCGCGAGGTGGCCCCGGCTCAGCGGCCCGAGCCGGGTGGCGTGGGCGCGGAGCCGTGCCGCGCGGGCCTCGAGCCGGTCCGGTGCCACCCGCCCGATGGACGAGCCCTTGGTGGACAGGCGCTCCCGGTGCACCCGGAGCTGTTGCCGGGCCGCCGCCGTGAGGCGGCCACGGGCCTGGGTGTCGCGGGACTGGGCGTCGTGCAGGTAAGCCGGGACCCGTCGGGAAAGGAGTCCGGCGGGCTCCGCCACGTGGGCCGCCCACCAGCGCCGGGTCGCGGACACGATCTGCTGGCCGCATTCGGTCGGCGTGATGCACACCCGCGCCGCCACGATGTCGGCCACGGTCTCGTCCCCGGTGTGCCCGATCCCGGTGAAGACCGGCTTGGCCGAGCCCGCCACGGCGCGGGCGACGACCTCCGACTCGAAGGCGGCCAGGTCGGCCCGCGCACCCCCGCCGCGGACCACGGCGATGACGTCACAGTCGCTCCGGCTGAGCGCCGTGAGCGCCCGGGCGATGGAGGCCGGCGCACCGGGGCCCTGCACGCTGACCGGCACGTGCGAGATGCGGAACCCGAAGCCCGACCCCGTGAGCTGGCCGAGGAAGTCCTGACAGCCCTCGGTGCCAGGGCTGGCCACCAGGCCGACGTGGAGCGGCACCTCCGGCACGGGCCGCGCCGCGTTGCGTCGCAGCAGTCCCTCGGCCTCGAGCGTTCGCAGGAGCTGGGCCCGCTGTGCGGCGAGTCGCCCGAGCAACGCAGTGACGTCCACCTCGGCGAGGATGAGGCTGATCTCGCCCTTGGCCCGGTACAGATCGAGCGCGCCGCGCAGGACCACGACCATGCCCTCGGCGAGCTCGATGCCCTCCTTGGCCAATCCGTGGCGCAAGGGCGCCCACGAGCTGCGCCAGCACTTCACGTTGAGCGTCGGCACCCCGCCGCGGCCCCGGTCGCGCCGGGATCCGTCGTCCTCGGGGTCGACCAGGCTCATGTAGAGATGGCCCGAGCGGTGGTCCGACACGTGCTGGATCTCGCCGCGGACCCAGAGGTGGCGGTTGCGGGGAAAGGCCTGGTTGAGCGCGCCCTCGACCTGCTCGTAGACACCACCGATCGAATGGACGCCGCGGCGGTCCTCCGGGGCGGTGGCCTCATCGGGGTCGAAGAGCTGACTGGCGCCGGCGGGCATCGAGGACACCCTACCGATGCGCTGTCCGGTCACCTCCACAGGCCCTGAGGTGGCACAATCGCAGGTGACGGTGAGTCGGCCGGGTGGCCGCGGCACGGGAACGTGTCGAGGAAGGTCGGGACTCCACAGGGCAGGGTGCTGGCTAACGGCCAGTCGGGGTGACCCGCAGGACAGTGCCACAGAAAGGAAACCGCCGATGGCGGGCCGCACGGCCCGCACAGGTAAGGGTGAAAGGGTGCGGTAAGAGCGCACCAGCGGCGGGGGTGACCCCGCCGGCTCGGTAAACCCCACCCGGAGCAAGGCCAAGCGTGGGAGACGGGCTGCTCGTCCGGTCCCTGAGAAGGGACGCTCCCCAGGTAGGCCGCTCAGATGGATGGCCACCCAGGCTCCGTTCGGAGCTGGACAGAATCCCGCCTACAGGCCGACTCACCGTCACGCCGGCCCAGGCGAGGGGGGTGGCGATCTTCATGCGCCGGTACGGCCAGCACCCGTGGACCACGCGTGACACCACCATTGGCAGGGCACCCGCCGCTGGGTCTAATGGAGATGTGACAGACCTGGCTGCGACAGCGTAGAACGAGCCATGGGCTTCATCTGGCTGCGAGCTCGAGCCGAACTGCGCGTCAAATGGCGGGCGTTCGTGGTCTTGGCCGTGGTGGTCGGCCTGGGCGGCGGCGTCGCGCTCGCCGCCTTCGCCGGCGCCCGGCGGACCGACGCGGCGATGCCCCAATTCGTCGCCTACAGCCAGCCCGACGACGGCGGCCTTCTCTACGGGAGCGCATCCGCGCCACCGGTGGTCACCGGCCTGGCGGCCAACTCGCTTGCCCTGGCCCCACTGGAACAGCGCATCGTGGATCTGCCGCAGGTCGTCGCCTACTTCAGGGCGCCGTACCTCTTCCTGACGCCTGATCCGCGCGGTCACCTCAACGGAGGCCTCAATACGATCGGCGCGTCCAACGCCGACCTGTTACACAGCGTCGACCGCCCATTGGTGATCGCCGGGCGCCTCCCCGATCCCCACGACCCCTTCGATGTCGCGGTCAACGAGTTGGCGGCGGAGAAGCGCCACCTCCACGTCGGCAGCCGGCTTGCGCCTCTACGCCTACTCGGCCGCACAGTTCCAGAACGGCGGGCTCACGAGCGGGGTGGAGCAGGGCAACCAGGCACCCGACGGCCCCACGTTCACGGTTCGGGTCGCCGCAATCGTGCGGTCGCCGCAGGACGTCAACGCCGTCAACCCCGTGCTGGCCAACGAAGACGTGTCCTACGAGGGCGAGCAGAACCTCTTCACGACGCCGGCCTTCCTGCCCCGCCTGGCCGCTGGGCTGGGCATCCCGGTCCAGGGGATTGCCGACATCAACTTCATGGGCGTCCGCCTCCGTCACGGTGCCGCCGACTGGAAAGCGTTCTCGACAGCCGCCAATGCCCTCGGGCACGGCCAGATCTTCACCTCGGCCGGCAACGTGTACGCCATCCGGACGGCGGCGGCCAGTGCCGAGCGAGGGATCCATCTCGAGGTCGTCGCCCTGCTGCTCTTCGGCGCCTTGGCCGCCTTGGTGACCCTCCTCCTCGTCGGTCAGGCGATCGCCCGTCAGGTCATGGCCCAGAGCGACGACTACCGCACGCTGCGCAGCCTGGGCGCCATGCGAACCCAGGTGCTGGCCGTCGTCACGCTGCAGACAACGATGATCGGCGTGGCGGGGGGCGTCCTTGCCGTCGTCGTCGCGGCCCTGGCATCGCCGCTGATGCCCGTCGGCCTGGCCCGCCAGGCGGAGATCCATCCCGGGTTCGCCATCGATGTCACCGTGCTGCTCGCTGGGTTCTTGGCCATCGTCCTGCTCATCTCCGGGCTGGCCGTCCTCCCCGCCTGGCGGGCGAGTCGCCGCACGGCCAGCCGGGACGCGCCGTCTTCGAGACGAACCGGTCACCCGTGGCGTCCTCCGTCGCCCGGGCGCGCCTGCCGCTCACCGCCAGCATCGGTTTGCGCTTCGGGCTGCAACCCTGGCCGCGGGCGAGGCGCGCTGCCGATGGTCAGTGCCATCATCGGCGCGGTCGCCGCGGTGACCGCGATCGTCGCCGCCCTGACCTTCGGCGCGAGTCTCGACCACCTTCTGTCGAGCCCCCGCGAACAAGGGTGGAACTGGAACGTCCTCGTCGGCAACCCCAACGACCAGACCGACCGCATGGCGCAAGTGGGAACGCTGCTCGCGCACAATCACCTGGTGGGGTCGTACTCGGCGATTGCCATTATCGCCGGCGCCAGCCAAGGGACGGCGGTCGTGGACGGAAAACAGGTGGACATGCTGCTGGCCATCGACGCTCTGAAGGGCTCGGTGTACCCACCGCTGCTCGAAGGCCACGCGCCGCAGGCCGACAACCAGATCGTGATGGGAACGCAGACGCTGACGGCGCTGCACCGCCACATCGGCCAGACAGTGCAGATCGACGACACCGGTGGGCCGCCGATCACCCTGCGCATCGTCGGGACCATGATCTCGCCCTCGGTCGGCGACCTCTTCACCAACAACATGGCTGATGGCGCCTGGGTCTACGGGCCGGCGATTCGGCAACATCAGGCCACGACGCCGCAGAACGCGAACGGCCCGCCTGCCACCGTCTTCAACATCTTCGCCGTCCGCTACGCCCCTGGCGTTTCGCCCGCGGCGGCATACGCCAGCCTGCGGCGTGAGTTTGGGGCGACGGTTCTGCGGCCGTTGCCGGCTGAGGACGTCCTCAACCTGCAGAGTGTCGACCGCCTGCCGACCCTGCTGGCGGGCCTGGTCGTGCTCTTGGGGGTCGCAGCCGTGGGGAACACGTTGGTCAACGCAGTGCGCCAACGCCGACGAGACCTCGCAATTCTGAGAACCATTGGATTCGTGCGCCGTCAGGTGGCCGCCGTCGTGGCCTGGCAAGCCACCTGGTTTTCCGTCATCGCCTTACTGGTGGGCGTCCCGCTCGGCGTGGCCGGTGGCCGGTGGGCCTGGAACCTCGTTGCCTCGGGCATGGGCTCGGTGTCGCCCCCCGTGGTGCCGGCGTTGGCCATCGGCTTCGTGATCCTCGCGTCGTTGATTCTGGCCAATGTCATCGCAGCATGGCCAGGCAGGATGGCGGCCCGGGTGCCGCCGGGGGTCGTGATGCGGGCCGAGTAGATCGTCCACACCGATGCGAACCCGTGTCTGGGCCGGCGCTGACCACCGAGACGTCCCAGGCCAGGCCGTCTTCGGTATTCCAGTGCTGGTCGAACCGTGCCAGGCGGACCTGACCACTCTCGACATCTTCGTTCGCAGGCCGTTCACGCAACGTTCACCTCGAGCGTGCGCAGGCACGAATGTTCGTTGTCACGGGGCGCTCTGCACATCGCCAACCTGTACCGAAGACCGCCATTGATCGGGTGCACCCACAGTCCTAGCCTCTGTTTGTTCGCGGCTTCCGCTGTTGGCGACAGCGCGTTTCCTCATTTCCCGATGCGGGAGCCCACGACATGGATGTTGGGCGAGGAGGCCACGCACGAGGTGAAGGTGCCGAGAAACGCCCAAATCGATCGCCGGAGCCGTTCCGTTTCGTGGAGGTCCGCGGAACGCACGACGCCTCGAACAGCAAGTGGGCCGGGCCGGCCAATCCCTCCCGGGTTCCAACACGTAGTGCCAAGACGGTGACTCACTCGGCCTCGTCCGCCCGGCCTCATGCCGCGGAGGTCATCGACCTGAGGCCCTACCCGGCCGCTGCACTTCCGCGGTTGCCCTCATCGACGACGTTGTTCGGACGCTCCGGAGAGCTCCGGTCGATTTTGGCGCTCCTGGCGGACGAGTCCGTCCGGCTGGTGTCGTTGACCGGCCGAGCGGGAGTGGGCAAGACCCGCCTCGCGTTAGAAGTTGGTCGGACGCTGCAAGACGGTGGCCAGAGACCCGTGTGCTTCGTCTCGCTGGCATCGCTGTCCACTGCGGGCATGGTGCTTGCCGAGATCGCCTCGCAGTTGGGCCTCGGCGGTCTCTCGGAGGCCGGCCCGGCGTCCATCGCCCGCAGACTGCGCGGCGACGGGTACCTCTTGGTGCTGGACAATTTCGAGCACGTCCTTGACGCGGCCGGCGCGCTGGCGGACCTTTTGGAGGTTTGCGACGGGTTGCAAATATTGGCGACGAGCCAGTCACCCTTGCGGTTGCGCTTCGAGCGAGTGGTGCGAGTCGCGCCGCTGCCTCTGCCCGAGCCGACCGATCGGGATCTGGCGAAGCTCCAGCAGCAGCCGGCGATCGCGCTGTACTGCGACCGAGTCCGGGCCGTCGACGATCGCTTCGTGTTGGAGGAGCGACAATGCGGACGCGGTGGCGGCTCTGTGTCGCCAGTTGGAGGGCCTGCCGCTCGCGATCGAGCTGGCTGCGGCGCGAGCGGTCACACTTCCCGCCGCGGAGGTGGCGCGACGGATCTCCGATGGGATGCTGGACGTCCTGCACGCGGAGCGGGTCGATGGGCCCGAACGGCACCACGATCTACGGGCCGCCATCGACTGGACGTACCAGCTGCTCGGTCAGCCGCAACGTCAGCTCTTGCTCGGGTTGGCGATCGTGGGCGGCGCGTTCGACGCTGATGACGCCGCCGCCCTCGCCGCGGATCGCTCGGCGGCCGCGCTGGACGCCCTCTCCGAGCTGGTCGACCTGCACCTCGTGGAGCCGGTGCCCGGGGCGAGTGCGCCGAGCTTCGAGCTGCTCCCCTCGATCCGAGAGTTCGCGTACGAGAAGCTCAAAGCTTCAGGAGAACTGCGTGAGACGCAGGACAGGTGGATCGGTTGGCTGGCGGGCCGAGCAAGGTCGGCCGCCGTAGGGTTGGACCTGCCGAACCCGGATCATTGGTGGCGGTGGATCGACGACACAGAGACCGTTCTGGTGCGGGCGGTGCGTACGTGCCTGGAGGAGGGCCTCGCGGAGAAGGCGTCCGATCTTCTGTCCGCCCTCGCACCCCTGTGGAATTCGAGCTCATTCACCCAGACGCATCGAAAGCTGATGGACGAGGTGATCGCGCTCGCCGAACAGCGGGCGATCGCAACCGCGTCATACGACGATGTGTTGCTCTGGTCGGGCCAGCTCCATATGCGCCGGCTGGACATCGAGAGCCAGCAACAAGGGCTTCGCCAACTGCAGCGGGCTCGCGAGCTCACCTCCACGCTCGGAGACGACTGCCTCCGCCTTCGCCTGTTGTATTTCGAGACATTGCTCACTCCGATGACCGGCGACATGGCGCGGGTGTTGGCGGCGAACTCGGAGGGCACGATGCTGGCCGAGACCTGCGGCTCGCAGCTGTGGCGGGCCCGATTCGAGGTGCAATCGGGAATGACCGCCCAGGGGGTCGGCGACGAAGAACGGGTGGTCGAGTTGGGTCTTTCGGCCTTGACGGACGCCAAACGGGTCGCGGACGGCCGGACACTGCTGCTCACGGCAGCACTGTTGTTGCCGTGGACTCAGAAGCATCCCGAAATTGCGCGATCGCTGCCACAACCGACGGAGCTGCGAGCGTTGGCCCGATCCATCCATCAGACGACCATCGAAGTCTTGTTGGTGACGCAGCTCGCCATGGATGCCGCATTCCACGGGGACATCGAGGTGGCCGCGCACTACGGGTTTGAGGCGCTCTCCCTCTGCGGCGAAGACGAGTTCTCCTATTACTCGGCCTATGGCCTCGTGGTGACGGCATGCGTCGCTTCCGCGGGCGGTGACCAGGAGCTCGCAGCACGGATCCACGGCAGAGTCGGCGATGCTATCGGGACCGCCATGCCGCAGATGTACAGGCGGGACTACCGGGAGACGATCGACGTCATGCGCCGGAGTCTCGGTCAGCTGGATTTCGACTCTGCGCGGCAGGCGGGTGGTCGCGAGTCGTGGTCGTCGACCGTCAGCGAGGCCCAGGAGTACTTGCGCCGCACCTCCAGGGCTGAGCGGGCCGTGCGGCCGTCGCACGAGGAGGGGGCCGGGACCGGAGGTGTGCTCACCGAACGCCAGTTCGAGGTCGTGAACCTGCTGGCCTCTGGCCTGACCAACCAGGAGATCGCCCGCCGGCTCGGGGTGAGTACGAAGACGGTCATGCACCACACGAGCGCGATCTACACGCGGCTCGGGGTCCGTGGTCGGAGCGAAGCCGTGGCTTGGGCGGTGAGGGAAGGACTCGTCGACAGCCGTTCACTGCGCTAGGCCCGACGTCACTCGCCGAAAGCAGGAACATCTGGTTGAGTCGGCCGTCCCTGACCGGGCCGGACTCCGACGGCCTGTGCTCGCAGAGGTGACCGATGCAGCTCCCTCCGTGGGCGGTGGCGGTCGTGCCGTCGGGGCAGGTGGCGTTCTTCCACGAGACGCCCGTGAGCAAAGTCCCGGTCATGATCGCCCCGTCGAGGTTGGCGCCCTGCAGGTTGGCCTGCTTCAGGTCGGCGCCGGTCAGGTTGGCGTTCTCCAGCATGGCGCCGCTCAGATTGGCCTGGTTCAGGTTGGCGTCGGCCAGATCGGCGTTCACCAAGATGGCGTTTGCAAGTTGGGCCTGTTTGACGTTGGCTCCGGCGAGGTTCACGCCGTAGAGGTCGGCGCCGGCCAGGTTCGCTTTGCTCAGGTTGAAGGCGCCGCCCGGCTTCGGGAAACCGCTCAGGTTGGTATCCACATTGACGGTGAGCGACCCCCCGCTGCCGACGTCGTTCGGGTCACCGCCGTAGGTCGCCGTCAGCGAGTGCGGGCCTACGCCGAGGGCACTTGTGCTGAGCGTGGCCGACGTGACGCCGGCATTCGTCGTGAGCGGGGACGTGCCCAGCGTGGTGGTGCCGTCCTTGAAGGTGACCGACCCGGTCGGCGTGCCCGTACCCGGCGCGGACACCGAGACCGGAGCGGTGAGGGTCAGCGTCTGCCCGTGCACCACGGGGTTGGCCGAGGCAGCGAGTCCCGTCTTCGTGTGCGCCTGGTTGACGACCTGGTTGTAGGTGATGGCGTTGCCGGCACTTGCGCCGAAGTCGCTGTCACCGGCGAAGGCGGCCTCGAGCGGATGGCTCCCGACGGAGAGGTTCGAGACGTTGAGCGTCGCCAGATAGGCAGCGTTCCCGCCGCCCCCCGGGCTGGCCGTGCCGAGCAGCGTCTTGCCTCCGCCCGAGAGGTCGTAGAAGCTCACCGTGCCCGAGGGCGTCCCGGTGAACGAGCCGGGCAGCGTGACTGTAGGGGCAAGAGTGGCCGACAGGGTCACCCGCTGGCCGTTGACGGACGGGTTGGGTGCGGCGGCAATGGTCGTCGTGGTGGGCGCGTAGACGTCCTCGGCAATCGTCTGGGTGGCCGAGGCATCCGACTGGTCGGTGGCGGTAACGGTCGCCGTGTACGAGCCAGGGAGGGCGTAGACATGCGTCTCGATGAAGCCGACGGCGGCGGCCGACGGCCAGCCCGCGAATCCCGTCGGCGGGGACGTGCCCGGCCCGTAGGAGTAGGTGTCGGCCGTTCCGTCACCCCAATGGATGCTGAGCGTCTGGACATCCTGCAGACCCGCGTGGCTGAAGGATCCGCCTATAACCGTCGGAGACCCGAGAGGCGCGACGGGGACGTTGCACACTGGCACTCCGGTCTGCAGATCCACGATGCGAGCAGAACTGTTGCAGCAGAGGATCGCTCTCGACCGCCGCCAGCGCCACGGTCGGTGCGACGTCGCCGACGGTCACGTTGAACGTGTCGCTGGTCGAGAAGCCGAGGGAATCGGTGACCGTCAGCACGACGCTGTACACACCGCTGGTCGGGAACGTGATCTGGGCGCCGTCTCCGTCCACCGGGGCGCTCAGGCACGGATCGCCGGTGCCAACGATGTCCACGATCTGAGCGCAGGAGACCCACTGCGGCGTGGTGCCCTCCGGGACCTGGAGGTACTTCTGATCGTATTGCCACTGATAGGTGAGACCCACGTCGAGGCTCTCTTGTGCGTTGGCGTTGAAGGTAACCGGGCTCCCCTCGGTCGGGTTGGCCGAAGTCGTCGGTGCGACGCTCAGGCTGTCGCCCGACAGCGTCCCCGGCGGGGGGACCACCTGGGCCGAATAGTCGGTCCCGTTGGATTGGTAGTCGACCGTCGGCGACATGATGCAGCTGCCCCGGTTCGAGATGCAGTTCGCGATGTCGGAGGACTCCGGCGTGAATTCGTATTCACCCGCCGATGACACCCAGAGGAGGTAGGCGGTCTCGTCGTTCCCGCTCCAGTCGGTGTAGTGCATGCTGAGCGATTGGAACTGGGTGCCCGCCCTGCCGGTGTTGTAGCTGACCTGGAAGGGGTTCCCGCCGTGGTCCTTGGTCTGTTCGACGAACCAGGCGTCGGGTTCGCCCGAAGCCGCCGGTGACGAATTGCCGGCGTTGGTGTTCACGAGCCTGGCCGTTGTCGTCGCTCCAGTCCCTGTGTCGTCCCACGTGATGGAGCTCTGGTACACCTGGGAGCCGCCCTGCGGGGTCACGGAGAAGACGGGGTCGGTACCGGGCGTCGGCGCGGGCGGAGCCGGCGGGTTGAGGCACTGGTTGGGCCCGTTGAGCGCGTTCGGGTAGGGCGGACAGGCCTCGTTGTCGAGCGGTGTCGGCAATGTGGCCTGCATGAACAAATTGAAGAGCTGCGAGGTACCGTCGGAGTCCTGCATGAATTCGCCGATCGACTGGTAGCCGTTCGTCCCCGCCTTGCGCGATCGATTCGAGCGTGGCGGGCGTGTTCACGAACGCGGCGAGCTGGAGGGACTCCTCAACGGTCCCGATGACGAAGAGGATCACGGCCGCCGCTATCGCCGCCGACGCCGGCTGCAGCGGTCGCGCCCGCCGCCGCCTCCGCGGCGGTGCTCGCGGCGGCGGCCGATGCCTGGGCGCCGAAGGCGGACGCCGTAGCGAAGCCGTTGGCCACCGCGGCGAAGCTCGATGCGGCGCTGGCGAAACTCGTCCCGACGAAGGCCCCGGTGGAGATGAGGGTCGCTGACAGGGATGTCCCGACGGCGACCGAGCCCACGATGGCACTGAGGCCGAGGGCGAGTCCGACCTGATTGGCGCTGGCGCCGTAGTCCACGTTGCCCTCGAGAGTGGCTTCGGCGTCGACCGCCCCCCACTCTTGGAAGTCCTGGGACGACGGCTCGGTGGGGAGGCACGAGATGGTGCACCCGATCCCGCCACTGCCGAAGCAAATGGAAGGCGTGGTGGTGTCGGTACCCGGGAAGATGTTGCCGTCATAGGTCGGGTAGTTGCTCACGCCGGATGGAGCAGCTGGAGGCACGTAGACGCAGTACCCCTCGGTGGCGGTCGTGGGATCGCTCGGGTTGGTCAGGTCGGCGAAGTCCACTGGGGGATTCTTGGTGGCGGAAAGGAAGTTGCTCAAGTTGTTCTCGTCCGTCGTCTGGGCGGCGCCGTTGCTGTTGTTGAGGTCGTAGTTGAGCTGCGAGACGATGCCCTTGTAGGTCGTTTGGTCGAGCCCGGCCCACTTCACGTATTCGAGCCCGGCAAAGTCATTGCTGAGCTCGGCCTGGCGGTAGATCACCTGGGCCAGCCAGCTCTCGATCCCGCTCACGTCGGAGCTGCTCAGGCCGATCCCATTCACCCCGTTCACTGTCTTGGGCAGGGGGGCGCCAGTGGTGGAGTTGGCCACCTGATCCAGCAGGGTGAACATCTGGGCCAGCGTGTCATTGCGGGCCCAAGTCTGGACGGCTGCCGTGTCCGAAGCGGGCAGGTTGAAGGCCTGGAGCGTGTTGTAGATCGCCACCTTCTGCAGGTCCTGGAGCGCTGTGAATTGCGCGCCGGTGGTGGCGGTGAAGAGCCCTTCGTAGGTTCCTGGACTCGGTTGGGGATAGAACTGCCCAAACGCATTGATCCCGGTGTCCGTGGGCTGAGATCCCAGCGCGTAGTCGTTGATGAGATCCGGTGGGGTGCTCGGGATGAGTCCGCCACCGCCGGGTACCGTGGCCCCGGCCGGACCGAGGAGCACGCAGGTGGCCGCCATGAGCGCCAGGATCGCCGTCACTACCAGACCCGGCGCCCCGAGGAACGTGTGCCGCAGGCTGCTCTGATCCCTGTGCGCCCAGCTCATGCTGCACCTGCCCTTCGCTTTGGGTCGTCGTCGCCGTGGGCCGGCCGGCCTCCCGGGCATTCAGATGTGACGTCGCCAGAACCTGCGGTGTCTGGGCACGCCGGACTCCGTGTAGTCAGAGTAAGAAACCTCAACTCCTGGCGCATCGGGCGATCGCCCTATGTCGGCCATCGATCCTAGGGTCGATCGCCCTGTTGCCGCGGTCTTGGCGAGCGGCCGAGCAGTCGCCCATCTCTCACCCGCAGGCCGTGAGCCCTGAGGAGGTCCGCACCGGTCAACAACTCGAAGAGGTGGAGGTCAGGGTCGGCGTAGGTCGTAGCTGTGAAGTCGGTGAGCCTCAATCCTGGTAATGACTTGCTGCCACAGCCGGCATCAGGGCACGCCGATCCCCACCATTGGCGCGTTGAGGTGCTTGCCCCCCATGGAGCCGACAAAGAGGGCGTTGTAGGCGAAGATACCGCCGTCGGACGCCACCTCCCAGTAGCCTGAGCTGCCCGGAAGAGCCCCCATGCCCACCATGGGAGCATTGAGCGGCTGGCCGCCCATCGACCCGAGGAATGGCGCACCGAAGTTGAAGATGCCGCCGTCGGAGGCCACCTCCCAGTAGCCGGAAGTGACCGTATCGGCCACCATCCCGACAACTGGAGCGTTCAGCGGCTTGCCGCCTTGGGAGCCCGAGAACACGGCGCCCGGACCGAAGCCGAAGATGCCGCCGTCCTTGCCGACGAGCCAGTAGCCGTTGCCGCCGGGAGCAGCGGCCATCCCCACGATGGCGGCATTCAAGGGCATGCCCCCCATGGACCCGAAGTACGGCGCGTTGTAGGCGAAGACGCCGCCGTCGGACCCCACCTCCCAGTAGCCGCCTGTGGCGGAATCGACGGCCATGCCCACAATCGGGGCTTGCAACGTCTTGCCGCCCATGGAGCCGGAGAAGGGCGCGTTATAGGCGAAGATGCCGCCGTCGGAGGCCACCTCCCAGTAGCCGTGACCGCTCGGGGTGGCGGCCATGCCCACCACGGGCGCATTCAACGGGTTGCCTCCCATGGAGCCCAAGAACGGCACGTTGAAGGCGAAGATGCCGCCGTCGGAGGCCACCTCCCAGTACCCGCTGGTCGTGTACAAGAACTGGTCGGCCGGGGTAGTGGCGCTCGTCCCGGCGAACGTCGAGACGGTCACGTCGACCGTGCCGAAGCCCGCCGGTGCGACGGCTTGGAGCTCGTAGGGAGAGACGTAGGTGACCGACGTCGCGGGCGCGGTCCCGAAGGCGGCCGTGGCGCCCGGATGGAACCCGGCGCCGTTGATCGTCACGGAGGTGCCAGCACCGCCGGCGGCGGGGCTGATGGACGTCACGACGGGTGGCTGCGCGATCACGACATCACTGGGAAAACTGAAGGCGGAGCTGGTCAGCGAGGCAGCAGGGGTCGGGCTGCCCGAGGCGGTCAACTGACCCGGGTTGAACTCGAAGAGCGCTTGACCACTGACCCCGAGGTTGCCGCCGTTGGCGACCCAAAGGTTGCCGGCGGTGTCGAAATCGAGCCCACTGGGCTCGTCAAACCCGTTCAGAGTGACCGCAGGCGTGGGACTGCCCGAAGTGGTCAGCTGGTCAGGGGTGAACTCGTCCACCTTGGTGGTGTCGTGTTCGGAGATCCACAGATCGCCCTTGGCGTCGAATATCGGGAGAACGGGCTGACTGAGACCCGACAGCGTGACCGCCGGAGCCGGGCTACCGGATGTCATGAGCTGTGCCGGTGTGTACTCGAGGACGGAGTTGGTGAAATTGCCCACCCAGAGGTTGCCGGCGGCATCGAACGTGAGTCCAATCGAGCCGTCGGCGACGCCCGAGATCGTGACCGTCGGGGTTGGACTGCCTGAAGACGTGAGTTGACCGGGCGTGAACTCGTCGATGCCAGTCTCGGTCGTCACCCAGAGGTTTCCCGACGCGTCGAAGACGACCGCGCTGGGCGCCTCGAGGCCGGAGATGACCACCGCCGGGGCCGGGCTTCCGGTCGTGGCCAACTGGCTGGGGGTGAACTCAGAGATACTCGTACCCACTTGGTTGCCCACCCAGAGGTCGCCGGCCGCGTCGAACGCCGCGCCGATGGGGCCGGTCAGCGAGTTGGCGTTGTCGGTGATGGTGGCAGCTGGCGCCGCGTTCCCCGTTGCCGTCGCCGGGAACACGTTGATCGCGTTGCCGCCATAGTCGATCTCATAGAGCAGCGGTCCTGGGTTCGACGCTCCGGCCGGCGCGGCACCCGTGGCGAGGCCCGTGATCACCGCGCCGCCTGTGCAGAGCGTGAGCGCAGCGAGCCCTCGGACAATCCGGGCCCCTGCGGTCCTGCCCTCGGCGTTCGGCTCCCGACGCAACGACAGACGTCTTCCCACGTGTGCTCCTCCCGTTCTGGCCCGGGCGGTCCTCTGCCCAGGCTCCAGGATGGTACCGGCGTTGCCCAAGGCATTGTGGGATTCTCAGCGGGGAGCGAGCTTGCCGATCTCCTCGAACCATTCGATCGTCGTCGCCAACCCCTCGTCGAGGCTGATGGGGCTGTAGCCCAAGCCGCTTGTAGGTCTTGGAGTCCTCGAGCTTGCGCCGATCCGGGCGCGCCTGCGCCGCCTTCTCGGCGATGGCCACCAGCGTCGGACCGAACACCTTGGCCAGCTCGGGGTCGTCGGAAGGCTCGACGTCGACGACCTCGTGGTCGAGGCCGGCCAGCCGGCACACGCGGTTGCAGGCGTTGGCGATGCTGACGATGTCCTCGGGACGGCCGTCGAGCATGTAGCGCTCGCCGGACACGCCCTTGTCGAGGGCCAGGATGCAGCCACGGGCGATGTCCTCGCCGTAGACCCAACTCACCGGGAACTTGAGGTAGCGCTCGATGCGGCCCCGGGCGGCGGACAGCAGCACCCGGTTGAAGCTCGTCATGCCGAGCGCGTTGCTCGCCACGGGCGAGGGTCCGAAGATCGCGCCGGGGTGCGCGCTGACGACGTCCCTGCCCTTCTCGGCGCGGGACATGGCGTCGAGGAAGGCCGCCATCTTGGTGATGGTGTAGGGATCCGAGCTCGGCTCCTTGCTGACCGGGGCGTCCTCCCGGTCGAGCCCCCCGGCGGTGTCGAAGAACGTGCCGGTGCTCACCGCCACCACCCGGCCCAGGTCGACGGCCTCCGCAGCGTCGAGGACGTTCTTGGTGCCGCCGATGTTCACCGCCTCGAAGTCGGCCAGGTTCTGGCTGGCCCCGCCCAGCAGCGCGGCACAGTGGATGGCCGAGTCCGCTCCCCGGGCCGCCCGCACCACCGCCTCGGCATCGGTGACGTCGCCGGTGACCACGTCGACACCGAGCGCCGTGAGCGGCGCGGTGTCCGCGGTCTCCCGGGCGAGCGCGCGCACGTGGTCGCCCCGCTCGGTCGAGCAGCTTGCAGATGTTGGCGCCGGCCAGCCCGGTGGCGCCGGTCACCAGGACCGTCTGGCTCATGCCGAGGCCTGCACCTGGGCGTCGGGCTTGGCGCTGTCGACCTGGTCGGGGCTGTAGGGGATCACCGGCTCGCCCGTTCCGTACAGGTCCAGCGTGTGGAGGAAGCGGTGCAGGCCCATGGCGTTGGCGCAGGCGAAACCCAGCTCCACGATCTGCGCGGACGTGAAGTCCTCGCCGAGCTTGCGGTAGGTCTCGTCGTCGATGGCGTGGTGGTCGGCCGAGAGGAGGTCGAGGAACTCCACGGCCAGCCGCTCCTGGTCGGTCAGGTCGCCGTGACCGGGGGCGATGAGGCAGGCGACGTCCTCGTCCGAGATGGAGTCGTGCTTCCTCGACTGCATGCAGGGCTGGCACTCGCCCAGCTGGGCGCTGCGGATCCGCAGCAGTTCCGTGATGCGCCCGCCGAGCAGGGAATTCTTGCCGAAGCCCTGTCGGGCCATGTCCACCATCATGATCTGCGACGTCCTGTAGGCGAAGATCTGGAGCGGGATCGGCGTGGCGTACGTTCCGTCGGCGACCCCCTCCTCGATGATGCGGCGTGGCTCGGGCGCCAGCTCCTCCAACGGAATCGGTTCGATCCTTGGCACGTAAACCCCCGTCCGTCTCCGGTCTTGTCCGCGGAGACCTCGCTCGTTTGATGACGTGCCTACTGTAACGTCGCCCCGTGCCCCTCGACCCATCCGCAGTACTCTTGACCGACCGGGTGGCCGTGGTGACCGGGGCCGGCTCCGGCATCGGCCGCGGCATTGCCGAACGGCTTCGCCGCCTTCGGCGCGAAGGTGGCCATCTGGGAGCGCAACCCCGAGACGTGCGCCGCCGCGGCCGAGGAGGTCGGCGGCCTCGCCCTGCCCACCGACGTCCGTGAGTCCGCCGAGGTCGACCTCGCCCTCGAGCGGACCGTGGCCGAGCTCGGCCCCGTGAGCATCCTGGTGAACAACGCCGGCGGCGTCTTCTCCTCCCCCCTCCTCGAGACGACGGAGAACGGCTGGGACGCCCTCTACCGGGCCAATCTCAAGCACGTCATCCTCTGCACGCAGCGGGTGGCCCGGGTGATGGTGGAACACGGCATCGGCGGCAGCATCATGAGCGTGACGTCGATTGAGGGTGTCCGGGCCGCTCCCGGCTACGCCGCCTATGCCGCCGCCAAGGCCGGCGTCATCAACTACACCAAGACCGCCGCCCTGGAGCTGGCGCCACACGGCATCCGGGTCAACGCGCTGGCACCCGACATCACCTGACCGAGGGGCTCGCCGCCATCGCCCCGGAGGGCACCGAAGGACGGTTCGGCCTGACCGTGCCGATGGGGCGGGCGGGCCACGTCGACGAGATGGCCGGCGCCGCCGTCTTCCTGGCCGGCGAGCTCTCCAGCTACGTCACCGGGCAGACCATCCACGTCGACGGCGGCACCCACGCCGCCAGCGGCTGGTACCACCACCGCGGACACTGGCGACTACGTCCTCGGCCCGTCCTAGCGGGCCGTTCACCCCCTCCGCTCAGCCGTCTCCGCAGCCCGACGTGGGCTGACATGCCGCCGTCGACGGCGATCATCTGCCCCGTGATGTAGCGGGACTCGTCCGAGGCGAGGAACACGACGACGTCGGCGATGTCCTCGGGCTGGCCCACGTTGGGCGTCAACGTCGCCTTGCCGAGACCGGCCAGCATCTTCTCGTCGAGGTGGGCCCGCACGGCGTCGGTGATGATGAGGCCGGGGAGGATGGTGTTGACCCGGATGCCCTTCTTCCCGTGGCTCGTCGCCACGTACATGGTGAGGGCGTTCACCCCCGCCTTCGAGACCCCGTAGGCCGTCCGGGTCCGGTCGCCCTTGAGCGACGCGCCCGACGACATGTTGATGATCGAACCGCCGCCGCCGCGCACCATCTCGGGCACGGCGTGCTTGCAGGTGAGCATCTGGCTGCGCAGGTTCACCGCCATGGTGCGCTCCCAGACGTCGAGCGCCAGGTCGGTCACCGCGGTGTCACGGGTCAGGAAGTCCGAGTCGGTGAGCGCGGCGTTGTTGTGCAGCACGTCCAGGCGACCGAAGCGCGACGTGGCGGCGCCGATGGTGGCGACCACCTGATCTTCGTCGGACAGGTCGGCCTGGAACGCCATCGGCTGTGGCCCCCGGCCTCGACGATCCCCTCGGCCACCCTCTCGGCGGCCGACTGGTCGATGTCGACCACCAGGACCGCGGCGCCCTCCCGGGCCAGGGCACGCGCCGTGGCCCCGCCGATGCCTCCTCCACCGCCGGTGACGATGGCGACCTTGTCGATGAGACGTTCCATGCAGTCGTTTTCCTCCGTTGCGTCGGATGCCGGCTCGACCCTAGGGGGATGCTCGAGGATCAATCCCTCGAAGGCCCCCAGCCGGAGGGTGCCTTCGACGACCTCTTGCTCGCGGCCTCGGTCAGTGGAGAGCTGGATGGTGCCGAGCCGGTCGGGGAGCTTGACCTCCTGCGGGGACATGTTGAGGACCACCACGTGGCGCTCTCCCCGCGTCCACGCCCACACCCCGTCGGGCGTCGCCAACGTCGTGGTGTCCCCCGCGCTGAAGGCCGGATGGCGGCGGCGGAACGTGATGAGGTCGCGACAGAGCGTGAGGACGGAGTCGGGATCGTCGCGCTGCGCCGCCACGTTGGCGGCGGCCAGGTCGCCCAGCGGCAGCCACGGCCGGTCCGCCTCGGTAAATCCGCCGCCGGGGTGGTCGCTCCACTGCATGGGCGTGCGGCCGGCGTCACGCCCTTCGTAGTAGGGGTAGAAGCGCACCCCGAGCGGGTCGCGCAGGTCCTCCTGTGCCACCGCGACGTTCGCCATGCCGATCTCGTCGCCCTGGTAGAGGACCGGGGTGCCGCGCAGGCAGAGCAGCATGAGCAGCGCCAGGCGCACCTTGGCCGGATCATCCTCGGCCCAGCGAGTGGGGAAGCGGAACATGTCGTGGTTGGAGCCCGTCCAGGCCGGCCAGGCCCCGGAGGGGAGGGCCGCCTCGGTCTCCTCGACGACGGCCCGCATCGCCGGGGCCAAAAAGGGCGCACTGATGAAGTTGAAGTTGAAGGCCAGCCCCAGCTCGTCGGACCCGTTGCCGTAGAACTCCGCCAGCTTGTCCAGCGGGACCGGGGTCTCGCCGATCAGGAGCCGGGGTTCGTCGTAGCGATCGGCCTGGCGTCGCCAGCGCCTGATCACCTCGTGCACTTCGGGCCGGTTGGCGTTGTACACGCTGCGCTGGCCGAACATCTGCGTCTCGAAGTCGTCCTCCTCGGTGGCGGGCGGGTTGTCCCGGAGCTCGGCGTCCTTGATGATGACGTTGCAGACGTCGATGCGGAACCCGGCCACGCCCCGGTCCGACCAGAAGCGGAAGATCCCGTCGAACGTGTCCCGCACCTCTTCGTTCCACCAGTTGAGATCCGGCTGCTCCACCAGGTGGTTGTGGAAGTAGTACTGCCCCGTCCCCTCGTCGAGCGTCCATCCCGGACCGCCGAAGCTGCTGACCCAGTTGTTCGGCGGCTGTCCCCCCTCCTTGCCGTCCGCCCACACGTACCAGTCCCGGTGAGCGGCGGTCCGCGACGAGCGTGCGTCGACGAACCACGGGTGTTGGTCGCTGGTGTGGTTGGGCACGATGTCCATGAGGACGCGGATGCCGCGCTCCCCGCCTCGGCGACGAGACGATCGAAGTCGCGCATGGTGCCGAACTCGGGCGCGATGGCGCAGAAGTCCGAGACGTCGTAGCCCCAGTCGGCGTTGGGCGAGACCGTGACGGGCGAGAGCCAGATGCCGTCCACGCCGAGCCATTGAATGTGGTCGAGATGCTCGATGATGCCGGGAATGTCCCCCACGCCGTCGCCGTTGCTGTCGGCGAACGAGCGCGGATAGATCTGGTACAGGACGCCCGTCTTCCACCATGGCTGGTCAGCCGCGCTCACGCCTCGGCGTCCGGGCTGCCCGCGGCGGCGTCGCGCCAGGGCGAGAGATCGAGCATCGGGTAGCGGGCGGCGACCCCGGCCAACGTCTGGGGGGTCCAATACGGATGCCCAGGCGCGGGAAACCCCAGCACAGTCAGCTGTCGCTCGTTGGCATGCTGCACGAACCGGTACCACGACATGTCCTCGCCGGCGCTCGGCAGACCGTGTGACCCCAGCCAGTCGGTGCCCGCCGGCTTGTACGAGACGTGCACCATGAAGCGAGCCGAGCGCGGCGCCGTCATGCGCACGCCCCGGTGGTACACGTCGGGGCGATAGGCCAGGACGGATCCGGCTGGGCCCGAGGCCGGGACCTCTGCGGCGTAGAGGTCGGCGTACTCGCGTCTGGCTGAGGTAGGTCCGCTCCACCTCGATGTGGGGGGTGCGGCGACGTGAGACCATCCGGGTCGCACCCGTCTCCGGCGTCACGTCGCTCAGGTAGACGAACATCTCCAGCTGCTGATAGCCCGGCTCGTGGCGCGGCACGACGAGGGTGTGATTGCCGAAGTCGACGTGGAGGAGCTGCTCGTCGCTCAGCGCCGCGTCGGCGTACTTGGCGCTCAGCATCGCCTGATAGAGACGGAGGTCGGTGATGCCGAGCAACTGCTCGGCCAGGTCGATGATCCGCTCGTGCACGACGAGGTCGTTGAGCGCGCGGTCCTCGAACGGGAAGCGCGGCATGACGCGGTGCGAATCGATCCGGAAGGGCTCGTTGCGCGGCGGATCGACGTCGTCCGCGAAGTCCTCGGCCGTCGGCACCAGCCCGGGCAGCACCGCCTGGGCGGCGGCAATGGCCTCGGGTGGCAGCAACCCGCGCACGAGGCACCAACCGTCCCCTTCCCACTGCGCCTGGTCGGCGTCGCCGAGCACCCCCGTCACGCGGTCACGAACCTGAGCCGACGCGTCTTTCCCTCCCTCCATCACGGTGTGGCACGCCTCCCTCAGATCCCCGGGCTCGGAAGCTTGCCATACCGGCCCTGAGGCGAAGCGCGTCAGCGCGGCCCTCCGGGCCTCGTGAGCTCTCGCAGACCCGGCCGGGTCAGCGTGGAGGGCGCAGGAACGCTCACGCGCCCTGGCCGGGAGCCGCGTCACGCACGTTCCGCCGCACGAGCGACTGCAGGAGCGCCCATGCCACGTCCGGGTGGTCATGAACGAAGGGGCGGAACTGCCACGCGGCCAGCGCGTAGCACTCGAGGTCGCTCTCGGCGCAGACCGCTCCGGCCCGGAGGCCTTCGTCGATCAACGCGATCTCGCCGAAGTGGTCGCCAGGTCCCATGACACCCACTTTGCGGCCACCGACCGTCACGACAGCTGACCCGCTGGCGATGACGAAGAAGCCGACACCGGGCTTGCCCTCCTCGATGACGACGGTGCCGGCCGGGAACGATCGTTCCCGGAGCACTCCGGTGAGTTGCTTGATGTCCTTCTTCGACAGATGCGCGAACAGCGGCGCCTGCGCGATTGCCTCGTGCACGTCCATGCTGGCACCGTACACTGCGGCGCCCGGCGGGTCACCTGGTGCGGGCACCGTGACGGACCGGCGCTGCCGAGCGTTCAGACCACCGGGTTGACGAGCAGCGCGGCAGACCGCCCCTGACGGAGCGTCACGACGAAGCGGGAGCCGCCGTCGTAGCCGAGCGGCGACTCGGCGCGCACGCTGCCCCCCATGGCCGCAGCCAGCTCAGCCACGATCGCCAGGCCGAGCCCCGAGCCCATTCGCCGGTTCGGCCCCCGGTCGGCCCGGTAGAAACGCTCGAACACCCGCTCCAGATCACCCTGGGCGATGCCCGGCCCGTCGTCCTCGACGGTGATGACGGTGGATCCCGTTGCAACGTTCTCCGCCACGCTCACCGTCACCGTGGTCCGGGCGAACGTCATGGCGTTCTCCAAGAGGTTGGCCAGCAGCTGGGCGAGCCGGTCCGGATCGGCCACCACCGGAGCGAGAGGCGTCGGTGCGGGCGACCCGTCTCCGCCCGGCACCTGCAGCACGATGGCCAGCCCGCTCTTGGCCGCGGCGGGCCGGAATCCCACCGCGGTCGTGGTGACCACCTCGGCGATGTCGGTCGGTCGCAGTGCGATCGACATCTGGTGCGCCTCCAGCTTGGTGAGATCGAGGAGATCGCCGACGAGACGTTCCAGCCGCCTCGACTCGGCGATGATCACGGCGGCCGCCTGCGCGCTGTCCTCGATGGCTCCGTCCTGAATGGCCTCGGCAAAGCCACGGATGGAGGTGAGCGGCGTGCGCAAGTCGTGCGAGACGGCCAGAAGCAGGTGGCGCTCGCGGGAGCGGCTGTCCTCCAGGCTCTGCGCCATGTCGTTGACCGAGCCGGCCAGCGAGGCGAACTCGGGGTAGTCGCCGGGCCGGACGGGGACACGGCTGGCCAGCTCACCCGACGCGATGCGGCCGGTCACCTCCATCGCCTCCACCAGCGGGCGGGCCATACGGCGGCTCATCTGCCACGCCACCAGCGCGGCCACGAGCAGCGCGGCTCCCCCGGCGACGATGAAGTACCCCCAACTCGGTCCGAGGTCGCCGACGTCGCGAGTCAAGAGGATGGCGAACGTGCCCTCGAACGCGAAGTGCCGGCGAGCCTGCAAACGGGCGAGCTCTTGCGCGGAGAGCGTCACCGGCGCCACCGCGTAGACGGTGCTGCCCTTGCGTCCAGAGGTCGTCTGCCCCGACTGCACCGCCGCTACGTCGATGTCCTCTTGCGTCAGCCCCTCAGGGAGCGGCGTGACGACGTTGCCGGTGCGGTCGATCTGAATGACATCGGCGTCCTCGAGCTTGAGGGTGGTGCGGACGATGCTGAGGACCTTGAGCGACTCCGACCCGATCTTCGACGAGGTGATCGAGTTCACCTCGGAGACCAGCTGCGACTCGGCCTGGTTCCGCGCCGCGTTGCGCGTGAGGATCAGGCTGCCGGCGCCGGCGATCACGAGGACGACCGCGACCAGGCCCACCATGGCCAGCATCAAGCGGCGGCGCATCGGTCAGCCGAACCGGTAGCCGACGCCCCAGACGGTGGCGAGCGGGAGGTCGGATCCGAGCTTCTTGCGCAGCTGGGCCACGTGGACGTCGACCGTGCGCTCGTCGCCGTACCAGTCGGTGCCCCACACCCCGTCAAGCAGCTGCTGGCGCGAGAGGGCCAGGCCGACGTTGTTGGCCAGGAACGCCAGCAGGTCGAACTCGCGGGTGGTGAGGGCGACGACCGCGCCCGCGCAGCGCGCCTCCCGCCGCCGCAGGTCCACCTCCAGACCACCGAGGGCGATCACGTCCTGCGGTGCGGGGCCCTCCCTCGTCCGGCGCAGGATGGCCCGCACCCGCGCCACCAGCTCTCTGGGCGAGAACGGCTTGACCAGGTAGTCGTCGGCGCCCAGCTCCAACCCCAGAATGCGGTCCACCTCGTCGTCGCGGGCGGTGAGGAAGAGAACGGGCACCGAGCTCCGGGCGCGGATCTCGCGGCAGACATCGAACCCGTCGCGTGCGCCGGGCAGGCCGACGTCGAGGATGACGATCCAGGGATCCTCGTGTCGGAAGATCTCGAGCCCCTTCTCGCCGTCCCCGGCCAGCAGCACGCGGTAGCCCTCCCGGCGCAGGTAGAGGTCGACCAGGTCGGCGATGTGCGGGTCGTCCTCGACGACGACCACGGTCCCGCTGTCCGCGCTCACCTTCCTAGCCTCCCACCTCCCGCAGCCCGAATTGCCGGAATGGGTGATCCATTACAGAACCATCACGATTGCCGAACAGCTCGTTCACCCGGTGCGCACACCATGCGCTCACGGGCACCCCCACCGCGGGAGGCCCGCACGAGAGGAGCGCACATGACGCGTGCACGCACCAATCTGATCCGGCTGGGCGCCGTCGCCCTGGCCTCGGGCGCCACGCTCGGGTTCGTTGCCGCAACGGGCGCGGGCGCAGCCACGACGCCCGGGTCCGCCGGCAACAGCGGCACCAACGCCGTGCCGGCCACGCTGGCCGGCATCAAGGCCAAGGCGGCGGCCGACGTGACCGACCGCGTCAACGCCCTCAACGCCGCCATCGCCAAGGTGAACGGAGCCAAGGGGCTCGGGTCGGGCCAGTCGACCCTGGCGTCGTACCTCGGCGCCGACATCGTGCCCCTGCAGCAGCTCAACCAGAGGATTCAAGGAGACGCCACGGTGGCGCAGGCGGCCGAGGACTTCGGGACGATCTTCACCGACTACCGCGTCTACGTGTTGGTGCTCCCCGCCTCGCGCATCGCCGCCGGCGCGGACCGCGCCACCACCACGGTCGTCCCGGCGCTCAGCGCCGGCGCCACGAAAGCGCAGGCGCGCGTGAACCCGGGGAACCAGGCGGAGCTGCAGCCCCTGATCGACGACCTCAACAGCCAGATCGGGACCGCGACCAACGCGACCAACGGCCTGGCCGCCACCGTGCTGGCCAACACGGCGGCCCAGTGGAACGCCGACCACGGGCTCCTGGGACCTTCGAAGTCCTCGGGTCAGGCTGCGGTCGGTGCGCTCGAGAAGGGTCGTTCCGACGTCAAGCAGATCGTGCAGGACCTGAGGGGCACGGCGGACGCCGGACTGCACGGCGGCGCGGTCGCGGGTACCACCACGACCGGCTGATCTCTGGGCGGTCGAGCAGTTCTGCCCGCGGCCTTCTGCCTTCTGCGAGCGGCGACGCCGTGTCGGCGTTCAATGCGTTCACGTCCTGGAGCGGTACACCACCTGGAACTCGGAGAACTCGGCCAAACCCCAGGGACCGTTCTCCACGCCGATCCCACTCCACTTGAAGCCGCCGAAGGGCTGCTGCGGCGCCAGCGCGAGGTGCGTGTTCACCCAGGCCGTCCCGCACTCCAGCTGCGCCGCCACCTCGGTGGCGCGGTCCGCGTCGGCGCTCCACACCGAGCCCGAGAGCCCGAAGTGGGTGGCGTTGGCCCGGTCAATGGCGTCGCCCAGGTTCCGGTAGGGCACGACGGGCAGTGCAGGACCGAACTGCTCCTCGTCGACGATCCGGGTCCCGTCCGACAGACCGCTGAGGATGGTCGGCTCGAAGAAGTAGCCGGGTCGGTCCATGGCCTTCCCGCCGGTGACGGCGGTGGCGCCGTGGGACAGCGCGTCGGCGACGAGCTCCTTCACCCGCTCGTACTGAGGCTCGTTGTTGATCGGGCCCAGCTTCACGCCCTCTTCGGTGCCCTCGCCCACCTTGATGGCGCGGGCTTCTGCCGCCAGGCCGTCGACGACGTCGTCGTAGAGGGCCTCGGGGACATACACCCGCTTGATGGCCGAGCACACCTGCCCGTTGTTGCTGAAGGCGCCGGCGAAGATGGCCGACGCCACCGCGGCCGGGTCGGCGTCGTCGAGCACGATGGCCGGGTCGTTGCCCCCGAGCTCCAGGGTGACGCGCTTGAGGTCGGGCGCGGCAGACAACGCGACCTTCTTGCCGGTCTCGACCGAGCCGGTGAAGCTGATCTTGCGCGGCACAGGGTGCGCCGTCATGAGGGCACCGAGGTCATCACTGCCGCTCACGATGTTGACCACACCGGGCGGGAAGACGTCGCGCAGGAGCTCGCCCACCTTCAGCGTGGTCAGCGGCGTGTACGGCGAGGGCTTGAGCACCAGGGTGTTGCCGGCGAGGAGCGCCGGAGCGATCTTCCAGAAGGCGAGCGTCAGCGGGAAGTTCCACGGCGTGATGGCCGCCACCACGCCGAGCGGCCGCCGGGCCAGCTCCACGTAGGCCGAGGCGTCGTCCTGGATCACCTGCGTCGGCATTTCGAGGTTGGCGAAGTACTGGGCCCACATCGACGACGCGAAGACCTCGATGCTGGCGTCAGCCAGTGGCTTGCCCTGCTCGGCGGTCAGTACGGGCGCCAGCTCGGCGGTGGAGGCCGTCAGCACATCGGCCGCCTGGAGCAGGATGGCCCGCCGAGCCGCCTCGTCCACCTTCCAGTCCCGGGCGGCCTTGGCCGCGGCGTCAAAGGCGGCATCGAGTTGCTGGCGCGTGCACTCGGGTGCCTGGGCGAAGACCTCCCCGGTGGCGGGGTTGCGGACCCCGAAGGTGTCCTCTGTCGGAGCGGCTTCCCCGGCGATGGTCATGACGAAATCGGACATGGCACTCCTCAGCTGCGGTCGGGTGGGGTCCCTCAAATCCTCCCACCTGCGCCGCCGCCGCTCAACGGGATCAGCCGAAGAGGCGGCTCAGGAACTCGTCCACCGTGTCGCCGACCCGGCGCCGCAACGCCCGGTCCGCCGGCGCGGCGGCAACGAGTCCGGCCGCCTCGTTGAGGAAGCCGAGCAACAGGGCGGCGGCCACCTCCGCATCCCCGGGCACGGTGATCCCCTCGTCCTCGGCCTGACGGAAGACCTCGGCCAGCAGGGGGGCGCAGGCCACCGCATCAAGCGCGCGGCACGCCTCGATGCCGAGCACGGCCGGCGCGTCGGCCAGGATCCGGGCCATGGCGGGATCGGCACAGGCATCCATGTAGGCCCGGCAGCCGCGGTGGAGTTGGTCCCGCACGCCCGACCCCCGCCGCGCTGCGGCCACGACCAGTTCCACCAGCTCACCTTCGAGCTCTTCGACCACGGCGGCGGCGACCTCGGTCTTCGAGGCGAAGTGGTGGTAGAGCGCGCCCCGGGTCACGCCGGCCCGCTCGGCGATCTCCTCCCGCCCGGTGGCGGCGAAGCCCTTCTCGGCGAAGAGTGCCCGGGCCGCATCGAGCAGGGCCCGCCGGGTGCGGGCCGAACGGACGGCCTGGGTCTCCCGTGGCTTGTTCCTCGCCGTGGTCGTGGTCACCGCCGCACCTCCTCCGGGGCATTTACATGCGGGCAGCACGCATGTTACCCTCGATCTGACCCGGGAGGTGCCATGAGGGAAACCGATGTCTGCGTCGTCGGAGCGGGGCTGGCCGGCCTCACGGCGGGCCGCCGCCTCAGCCAGGCCGGCCGCTCGGTGGTCGTGCTCGAGGCGCGGGACCGGGTGGGCGGTCGGGTGTGGACGAAGACCAGCCGCGACGGGGTGCCGGTGGACATGGGGGGCTGCTTCGTCGGCCCCCACCACGACCGCATGCACGCCCTGGCCAAGGAGATGGGCGTCGCCACCTTCAAGACGTTCGTCGACGGCGACAACGTGCTGGCCACCGGCGGGAAGGTGCGCCGCTACCGCGGCGACATCCCGCGGATCAGCCCGGTGGCGCTGCTCAGCGCCGGCCAGGCCATCGCCCGGATGAACGCCATGGCCAAGAAGGTCCCCGTCGACGCGCCGTGGGACACGCCCAAGGCGGCCGAATGGGACGCGCTGTCGGTGCGGGCCTGGCTGAGCGCGGGGCGGGTGCCGACGCGGTTGGCCCGCGACCTGATCGAGGCGACGGTGCGGGCCTGCTTCGCCTGCGAGCTGTCCGAGGTCTCGCTGCTCAACTGGCTGTTCCTCGCCCGCTCGGCCGGGGGGATCGAGTCCCTCATGAACATCGCGGGCGGCTACCAGGACGCGCAGTTCGAGGGCGGCGTGGGGCAGATCCCCGACGCCATGGCGGCCGAGCTCGGCGCGGCCGTCGTCCTGGGATCGCCGGTGACCGCCGTGCGGCAGACGGGCGACCGGGTCGAGGTGACGGGCGATGGCGGCGCCGATGTCGTGTCGGCCCGGCGCGTCGTCCTCGCCCTGCCGCGCGCCCTGGCGGCAGGGATCCGCTTCGACCCCGTGCTCCCGGCGGACCACGCCCTGCTGATCCACCAGGTGCCGGCGGGCACCGAGGTCAAGTTGGTCGCCATCTACGACTCGCCGTTCTGGCGCCGCGACGGGGTGTCCGGCGCGACCGTGGCCACCGACGACGAGATCGAGGTCACGCTCGACACCGGCCAACCGAACCATCCCCAGGGGGTCGTGGCCGGGTACTCGGCCGGCCCCGCGCCCGCGCCCTGGCCGCCCTCGGGGAGCGAGAGCGCCGTTCGGTGTTCGTGCGCATGCTGACCACGCGCCTCGGGCCCGCGGCCGCCTCGCCGATCGAGGTCATGGAGCAGAACTGGGCCGACGAGCAATGGACGCGCGGCTGCTCCATGGGCCACTTCCCCACCGGCGTCCTCACCCAGTACGGGCGCCGGCTGCGCGAGCCGGTCGGGCGGCTGCACTGGGCCGGCACCGAGACGGCGACCACGTCCTACGGCGCGATGGACGGTGCGGTGCGCTCCGGTGAGCGGGTGTGCGAGGAGATCCTGCGGGCGCCGGCTTGAGCTCTAAGGGGCCACACCGTCGGGCCGGGGGCCGGGTCCCTCGCCCACCCCGAGTTTCTCCCGGAAGAAGCTGAGCGTCTGGTCCAGCGCCGCCCGGGTCGGCGTGCCCTCCTGGTCGACCAGGTGCTCGGTCAGGACGGAGTGCGCCTTCTTCGGGTGGCCGTGCGGATTGCCCGGCGCCGAGTCGATCTCCACCGCGATGAACGCGTCACCCAGCTCGCGGCGCAGGCTGTCGAAGCGCTCTTCGAAGCAGAAGGGGTCGTTGGTGAAGCGCAGGCCGAGCAGGCAGGTGCCGGCCGCGGTGCGCTGCTTCACCCGGGCGAGGTCGCTGTCGGAGATGCCGATGTCCGCCTTGTACTTCTTGGAGAGCGGGAAGGGCAGTGACGGCTGGCTCAGCACCGGCGCCAGGACGACGTCGTCCACCATCATCGCCAGCGCGAAGCCGCCGGTGAAGCACATCCCGACCACGCCCACCCCCGGGCCGCCGCAGCGCTCGTGCTCCGCGGCGGCGAGCTTGCGCAGCCACAGGGTGATCGGGCTCGTCTTCTTGAGGGCGAAGGCGGCGAACTCCCGGGAGACGCAGGCCGGTCCGATGGACGTGAGCACATAGCCGACCGACGCGGGGCGACCAGGATCGCCGAACACCACGGGCAGGACGGCCGTGCAACCGGCCGCGGCCACCCGGCGGCCGAACTGGGCCACCAGCGGGGTGATGCCCGGGATCTCGCTGATGACGACGACCGCCGGACCGGTCCCGATCCGGAAGACGTCCCGCCGTTTGCCGTCGGCCTCGAAGGACTCTTTTGTGAAGTCCCCGAGCTCGGCCTCCCACCTGCCCGCTTCGCCGGTCACCATGGCCGGACCGTAGCATCGGGCGTCGTGCCCGGACCGATGCATTCCCTCGACCCGCGCCTTCCCGTCCTGGTCGGGCTCGGCGCCGCGGACGACGCGGCGCCCGTCGTGGATCTCATGAGCGACGCGGCGGCCGCGGCAGCGGCCGACGCCGGCGCTCCAGGCCTCCTCGGCCGCGTCGACTGCATCGTCGTGCCCCAGGGCACGTGGTCGCTGACCGACCCGGCGCGCACCGTCGCCCGGCGCATCGGGTCGCCCGGCGCGCACACGGTCCTCTGCGAGATCGGCGTCTCGCAGCAGGAGGTGGTCAACCACGCGCTGGCGGCGGTGGCGGCGGGGAGGTACGGCACGGTCGTCGTCGCCGGGGCCGAGGCGCGGGCATGGGCGCGTGCCGGCGGCCTCGAGGCCGATGCCGAGGCGGCAGCGCCCGACGAGGTGCGCACCCGGCCGCCTGACTTCGTGGCGCCGGTGGAGCTCGCGGCCGGCATGGTGCTGCCACCGGTGCAGCAGTACGCGCTGATCGAGAACGCGCTGGCCGCCGCCCTCCACCTCCCGGCGGACCGTCAACGCGACGACATCGCCGCGCTGTGGGCGCGCTTCAACGCGGTGGCGGCCCACAACCCCGCCGCGGCGTTCCCGCAGCCTCGCGACGCCGTGAGCATCGCCACGCCGGGACCGCACAACCGCCCGCTGGCCTACCCGTACAACCGGTGGCACGCCAGCCAGTGGACCGTCGACCAGTCGACGGCGCTGGTGATCTGCTCGGCGGAACGGGCCCGGGAGGCGGGCGTGGCGACCGAGCGCTGGCTCTTCCCCCACGTGGCGCTCCACTCGTCCGAGGCGGTGACCCTGACGGCCCGGCGCCGTCTGGAGGAGTGGCCGGCCATGGGTGTGCTCGGCCGCGCCGCCGCCGGCCACCTCGGACGGCCGCTGCGCGACCTCCGCCTGGCCGAGGTGTACTCGTGCTTCCCGGCCGCGGTGCGCGTACAGCAGCGCGAGCTGGGCCTCGACCCCCAGGACACCCCCACCCTCAGCGGGGGCATGACGTTCGCGGGCGGACCGTTCAACCATTTCGTCCTGCAGTCGCTGCTCGTCCTCGGCCGGCGCCTGCGCGAGGAGCCGGCCGAGCTCGGCTTGCTGACGACGGTGTCGGGCATGCTCTCCAAGCCCGGCCTCGCGGTGTGGTCGGCGACGCCACCGCAAGGGCGCGGCGAACCGCTCCTGGCCGACCTGGCGGCCGAGGCGATCGCCGCCACCGAGGTCGTGCCCGTGGTCGAGGTCCCGCCGGCCGAGAAGACCGGGGGCCGCGTGGTCTCGTTCACCGTGACCTACGGCGGCCAAGCCGGGCTCGAGCCGGTGCGCACGGCCATTGTGGCGGACCTCCCCGATGGTGTGCGCACGGCTGCCACCTGCGAAGATGCTCACACCGCCCGCCTCGCCATCAAAGAAGGGCTCATCGGGAGGGCGGTCTCGGTGAAGGACACGACATTCAGCCTGTGAACGCTCTCCCGCGGCGGGTCCGACCCCGCCTGGTCGACCCGGAGCTCGCGGCCCGGGTGCCCGGGCTGCGGCGGGTCGCGGGGACCGCCGTCGCCCTGGCCGTGCTGAGCGCAGTGGCCGTCATTGTGCAGGCCGTGGCGCTGGCCGACGTCGTCGAGCGCTCGCTGCTGCACCACGCGGCGCTCAGCGCGGTGACGCCGGCCATCGTCGTGGTCGGGCTGGCCGTCCTCGCCCGCGCCGCGCTGCACAGCGCCGGCGATCTGTCGGCCCTCGGCGCGGCCGACCGCGTCGTGGCCACCCTCCGCGGCCAGCTCCTGCGCCATGCCCTGGCGCTCGGGCCGGGCTGGCTGGCGGGGGAGCGCCCCGGCGAGCTGTCGCTCACCGCCACCAGGGGGTTGCGCTCGCTGCACACGTATTACGCGCGCTATGTGCCGCAGGCGGCCGCGGCCGCCGTCATCCCGGTGATCCTCTTGATCTGGGTGGCGACGCAGGACTGGCTGTCGTTCGTGGTCGTCATCGCCCTGGTGCTGGCCGTGCCGGTGACGATGATCGCGTTCGGGCGCGAAGCGACGAAGCGCTCGGAGCGACAGTGGCGCAGGCTCGGCTCCCTGGCCGGTCGCGTGCTCCAGCTCGTCGAGGGACTCCCCACCCTGCGCGCCTTCGGTCGCGAGATGCAGGGGCGCCGGGAGGTCGAGGCGGCGACCGAAAGCGTGCGTGCGGCGACGATGCGCACGCTGCGCGTCGCCTTCCTCTCCGCGCTCTCCATGGACATGATCGCCGGGTTCGGGGTCGGCTTCGTCGCCATGGTGCTCGGGCTCCGGCTGCTGTGGGGTGAGCTGGACCTGCAGACCGCGATGGCCGTGCTCCTCGTGGCGCCCGAGATCTTCATCCCCATGCGCCGCGCGGGAGCGGAGTTCCACGCCAGCACCGAAGGGCAGGCCGCGGCGGCGCGGGTGCTCGAGGTGCTCGGTTCACCCGCTCCCCCGTCGGCCACGGACGAGCCCGGCACAGAGCGCCCACACGACGAGGGGGCCATCCTCACGATCGAGGGTCTCGCGGTGCGCTACGAGCACCGCGAGGGCGCTGCGCTCACGGGATTCTCCCTGCGGGCGGCGCCCGGGGCGCGGCTGGCCCTGACGGGACCGTCGGGGTCGGGCAAGTCGACCGTGCTCGCCGCGCTGCTGCGCTTCGTCGAGCCGGAAGCCGGGACCATGGCCTTCGGGTCGTGGCCGAGCAGCCAGCAGAGCGTCGCTGCGTGGCGCTGCCACTTCTCATGGCTGCCGCAGCGGCCGCACCTCTTCAACGCGACGTTGGCGGAGAATCTCCGGCTGGGCGCTCCCGACGCATCCGACGAAGACCTGCGGCGCGTGCTGGACGCGGTCGGCCTCTCCGAGCTCGTGGCCAACCTGCCCGGCGGGCTCGGGACGGCCCTCGGCCACGACGGCCTGACGCTGAGCTCGGGCGAACGACAACGCGTCGCCCTGGCGCGCGCGCTGCTCCGCCCGGCTCCGGTCCTGCTGCTCGACGAACCGACGGCCGCTCTCGACCCACCGACCGTGGCGCGCCTGGCACCGGCGATCGAGCCGTGGCTCGCGGGGCGCACGGTCGTGGTGGCGGCGCACGAGCCGCTGCTGCTCCCCCACTTCGACACCGTGATGACGCTGCCGGCTGCCGCCGGCCTCCCGCTGGCGGTCTCGCCGTGACCCGGGCCCGCGGCCCCCTCCGGCCGCGTGCTGTCCGAGCCGGGCACACCGTACGGGCGCCTGGCCCTGGCCGGGCTGCTCGGCCTGGCCGCGGCGGCGGCCACCATCGGCCTGCTGGCGGGTTCGGGCTACGTCGTCGGGCGCGCCGCCCTGCGGCCCGGCCTCTCGGCGCTGGTGGGCATCCTCGCCGCGGTCGAGGTCCTCGCCTTCCTCCGGGGGCCGCTGCGCTATGCCGAACGCCTCGTCGGCCACGACGCGGCGTTGCGCGCGCTCGACGCGCTGGCGGGTGTGGCTCTACGACTGTCTCTCTCCCCGGGTGCCCGCCGCGCTCGCCGGATGGCGGAGCGGCGACCTGCTCTCCCGCGCCATCGACGACGTGGACGCGCTGCAGGACCTCTACCTCCGCACCCTGCTCCCGGTGGCCATCGCGGTCGGGGCCGCGGTGATCGGCACGGTCGCCGTCGGCGTCATCCTCCCCTGGGCCGCCCTGGCCCTCGGCCTCCCGCTCCTGGTCGCGCTGGTCGTGCCCGCCCTGCTCACCTGGCGCCGCAGCGGTGACGACGAGGTGGCCGCACTCGCCGGTGCCCTCTCCGCGCAGGTGGTGGACGCGCTGGCCGGCGCCCCCGAGCTGCTGGCCTTCGGCGCCGACGCGGGCATGCTGGACACCGTCGAACGAATTGGGCGCACGGTCGGACGCGCTCGAGCGCAGGCACGCCCGCCTCGCCACCGGGGCGACGTTGCTGATGCAGGTCTGCCTCGCCGTGGCGGTGACGGCCGTGCTGGCGACCGGCGTGGCCGCCGTCCACGCCCATCACCTCGGCCAGGTCATGGTGGCCGTGCTTCCGCTCGCCGCCCTGGCGACCTTCGAGACCGTCCCGGGGGTGCCGCTGGCGGTGGCCCGCTCGCTGTCGGTGCGGGCCTCGGCGGAACGTCTCTTCGCCCTCGAGGACGTGCCGGTCCCGGTACGTGACCCGGACGCACCCTCTCCCCCACCGGCGGGCGTGCCCGACGTGATCTTCGCCGATGCCGCCCTGCGCTACGAGCCCGGCCTCCCACGCGCCGTCGACGGGGTCACCCTGCACCTGCCGGCGGGCGGCCGGCTCGCCGTGACCGGCTCGAGCGGCGCCGGCAAGTCCAGCCTCGTCACCGCGCTGTTGCGCTATTGGCCGCTCGAGGACGGCACGCTGTCACTCGGCGGCACGGACGTGGCGCGCCTGCTGCAGGCGGACGCGCGCGGAGCCTGCGCGCTGGCCGACCAGCGCGCCCAGATGTTCGCCGGCACGGTGCGGTCGAACCTCACACTCGGCCGGACCGACGCCACCGAGCAGGAGATCGCCGACGCCTTGCACGCCGCCCGGCTCGATGCCTGGGTCGCCGCGCTGCCCCACGGCCTCGACACGCCCGTCGGCGAGGACGGTGTCGCGCTGTCGGGCGGCGAACGCCGGCGCCTCGCGGTGGCCCGCGCCCTGCTGGCCCCTGGTCCCGTCCTGGTGCTCGACGAGCCCACCAGCGGTCTCGACCCCGGTCTCGCCGACGAGCTCCTCGACGGTGTGTTCGCCGCCGCCGGGGAGCGGAGCATTCTGGTGATCACGCACCGGGACACCGAGGCGGCCCGCTGCGACGCCGTCGTGACGCTCGAGGCGGGGCGCGTCGTGGCATCGTCGCCCTGAACGCCTACCCCAACCCGCGCCGGTAACCGAGCGCGGGGGCGGGGGTGGTGGCCCGGCCCGTCCCGCCGGGACTGCGCCCACCGGCCGGTGCCCCGAGCGAGGATCCGGTCGACCCCCCGGACGGGCACCAGGCGTTCGACGGCACGCCGCGACAGGGGTCGGCCATGGTCGGCAACCCCTTGGGCAGCGGCGCCAGGTGCACCCCGGTCTGCGCCGGGTAGTTCGAGCCGGCGGGACACGGCGGCCAGGCGGGAGTCGCACTCCACCTGCGCCACCAAGGTGTTGTCGCTGTTCGTGGTCGTCGTCGTCACGCCGCAGGTGGGCTGGAGCTGCTCCAGGTTCGGCGGCGCGCTGCCGCCGGGCGCGGTGTTGTCGGCGTAGCAATTCGACGGCAAGCCCGATGCAGCACGATCTGCCCGAAGTCGGCGTTGGAGGGGTTCCCGAACGTGCCGTCGTTGACGAACGTGTTGCCCATCGAGCGCGTCCCCTTCGGGCTCGAAGACACAGCCGAGCCCGGATATCTGGAACCCGCCGATAGTTGGCGCACTTCTGGTGGAGCGACGGCGTCCCGCTGTCGGGATAGGGCACGAACAAGATGCCCCATGCCCCGTTGTTCGAGAACGTGTTGTCCATCACGGTGTCGTTCCGGCCACCCGAGAGGGTCATGCCCGTCCCGATCGGACCGGCCGCGGCGTCACCGGCCTCCGGGACATCTCCGTTGTTGTTGTCGTGGACGTCGTTGTGGATGAACACCCAGCACGAATGGGTGTGGGTCACCGGACTGGTCCCACCGTTCGGGCACGCGCCGTTCTGCGGCGGCGGAGGGTCGCCGGCGATCTGGGTGTTGGTGTCGATCCCGTCCTCGTTGTTGTCGAACTGCGAGTTCTCGATGACGATCGCCCCGCCGGAGTTGGTGCCGGAGTAGCCGAGGGCGTTGTTCTCCATCCAGGCATGGTCGATGGTGACGTCGCACGCCTGGAGGCAGGCGCCGACGTACATCCCCGAATCGTTCATGTTGGAGCCGTAGAGCTGGTTCCAGCTGGCCGGTCCCCGGGCGTTCGACGAGAAGATGCCGTACTGCGCGGCCGTGTCCTCGGTGCCGAAGTAGGTGCTGGTCCCCGTGAGGTAGGCGCCGGCGTAGCCAGACAGGCCGATCTTCCCCGACCCGTCACCGCCGTTCCACCAGATCTCGTTCCCCGAGTCGCCCGCACCGCCCAGGAAGTTGCACGCAGTGAGGTTCTCGATGCTCACGCCGTTCGCCTTCCAGACGACGATGCCGTTGCGCCCCTGGTGCTTGCCACCCACCTCGGGGCCGAGGTTCTGGTCCTGGGGCGCGGCGCTGCAGGGCGCGGAGGCGCCGGCCTTGGTTCCGTCCACGATGACCGTGTCGCGGTTCATCCCGCGGATGTGCAGATCCGACGTGTGCACCACGACACCCCCGTGGTCGCCCGTTCCCAATTGCCGGGCCGAGGTGACGTGCGCGTCGTCGGTCTCGTGGTAGTCGCCCGGAGCAACGAGGATCCAATCACCCGGCTGCGCGGCGTTGACCGCAGCCTGGATGGAGCTGTACTGGCCGGCCTTCCCGTGATACGTGCCGACGAGCAGGACCGCCGACGACGAGCTCGACGATGAGCACGACGCCAGCACGGTTCCCGTCAGGAGGGCGGCCGCCAGGACCGCCCCGCTCCGCACGCCGATGTTCCTTCGTGTCACGCGTGCCTCCCCGGTCTGGGCCGGCGGGCGGTCGCCCCCCACGCTTGGGCGCCCGCAACAGGTCTGAACCTACTCTCGAGGCCCCGGCGCGTTGTGCTGCCGTAGCGGAAGACCCGCTTGGGAGTGGCCCCGCCGCGGTGGATCGGTGCGTCTTGGCCTCGGGGCGCAAGAATCGACCGGTCATTGGATTCCCCATCCAGACAGGAAGGTGGACCCAGTGACTGCAGGCTCCTCGGCGGCGGCCGGCGGAGCGGGCGATGCGGCCGGTGATCTCGGCATCGCCCTGCCCGATGACGCAAGCGGGGACCATGCCGCGCTCGACCTTGCTGCTGTCGTCGCGCCCGAGAAGCCGGCCAGCGACGGACGGGTGGCCCGGGGCCAGCGGACCCGGCGCAATGTCGGCGAGGCCTTGGTGGAGCTGCTGCACGCAGGCGACCCCGACCCGACCGCCAAGGCGGTGGCGAAGCGAGCCGGTGTCTCGCTGCGTCTCGTGTTCCACCATTTCGCCGACATGGACGACCTGTACCAGTTCGTCGCCGCTCTCCAGCTCCGCCGCCAGTGGGCCGACATGCCGCAGCTGTCCCCCAAGCTCGCCCTGTCGACCCGGATCGAGCGGACGGTGGCGCACCGGGCCGCCTTCTTCGAGGAGATCGCGCGAGGTCCGGCGCGCCCTGGCGCGCCGGGCAGTCCTCGTCCGCCGGCGTGCGTCAGGCGGTCGACGCCGCCGACAGCCTGTTGTTCGAGGACCTGAAGGCCACCTTCGCCCCCGAGCTGGCCGGACTGCCCGGCGTCGCGCGAGCGGAGTACCTGGGTGCGCTGGACACGTGCACCTCCTGGGAAGCTTGGGAGCGGCTGCGCACGACCTCGGGAGCCCGGTCCGCAGCGCCAGGCGGGTGATGTCCCTCATGGTGGGGGCCCTGTTCTCCGACAGTGACGACGACGGCCGGCGGGGCCGCGGCCGCCGGCACCGGGCCGGGCGCGCCGTCTAGTGCGTCCGTCGACTTCAGCCATGCGCCGGCGGATCTCGGCGACGCGGGGCGCGGGGTACCCGAGCAGGCCCGGACGCCAGCCGAGGGCGATCTTCTGCGCACCTGGTCCATCCTCGGTCCACAGGTGGCAGGTGTTGGCGAGGAAGCTGAAGCCGCCTTCGCGCATCGGGTGCTCGCCGTCCCCCTTCTCGACCCGCCAGGCGGCCGCCGAGGTGAGGCCCTGGATCACGACGGGCCCGATGGCCCGGGCGAGGAACTCGAGGTGGCTGCAGCCGCGCTGGCGACCGAAGCGCTCCTGCACCGCGCTGGAATAGCCCCGTGCGACCGACAGGCCGATGAGGTCGCCGAACTTCGCCTCGATGTCGGTGCACTCGGCATGGGGGAATGTCTGCATGTCGGCCACGGCGTCGACGATCGTCATGTCGGCGCGGCGGACCACCACGCCGAGGTCCATGAAGTGGAGATCGCGCGGGCCGTAGTCGCCACCGGCCCAGGGCCGCTCGTCGTGCAGCGTTCCCACGACGGCGAAGTAGTCGCCGCGGTCGAACACCTCCATGGTGATGGTGCGGCGGTGGACGGGATCCTCCCCGGAGCCCGGCGGCGGGCGGAGTGCGGCGAGGGTGGGGCGGCGGGGCGTCAGGCACCGGCTGATTGTGTCGTCTCGCCGCTGGCGGGGCGCCAGCGCCACCTCGTTGAAGCCGTGCAGGATCGGCGCGTCGCGGTTCCACCCGATGCGGGTCACCGAGGCCGTACGCAGGTGGAGACGCCAGTAGAGGTCGACGGTCCCCAGTGCCCAGGCCACCGCCGCCTTGATCGGGCTCACGTGGCTGACCACGACCACGTCGCCGTCGGCCCGCCGCGCGCCGGCGCCGTCGATGGCGAAGAGCTCCTCGCAGGCGCCGGCTGGTACGCGCGGTCCACCTCGGCCAGGGTCTCGCCGCCCTCGGGGCGGAAGTCGCGGTCGAGCTGCCAGCGCTGCCAGACCTCGGCCGGGATGCCGCCGAGGGGCTGGCACTCGAACTCGCCGTAGTCGACCTCGACCCATCGCTCGTCGACCGACGATGGGCGGGCCCAGCGCCAGCAGCTCCGCCGTGTCCCGGGCCCGGCAGAGCGGGCTCGTGCGCACCTCGGCCACCGGCCCGTACACCAGGGCGCGCGCCGCCACCGCCTGGGCGCGGCCGGCCTCGGTCAGCTCGACGTCGGTCCGGCCGAGCAGCAGACCCCGCGCGTTGGCCACCGACTCACCGTGACGCACCAGGATCAGCACGGCGCGCCGCACCCGCTCAGGCGGGGACGAGGATGCGGCCGCACTGCTCGCAGGTGGCCACCTCGCCGGGGGGCAGGGCGCGGATCTTCTCGACCTCCACCGAGGAGAGCTCGAGATGGCAGCCGTCGCAGTGGCTGCCGACCAGGCGCGCCGCACCCGTGCCCTTGAGGCGGGCGCGCAGCGTCTCGTAGCGGTCGGCGAGCGCGGTCGGGAGCTGTGCCGCCTCGGCCGCCCGGGTTCCCACCGCCTCGCGCCAGCGCGGCGTCGATCTCCACCTGGTCCTGGCTCACTTGGCGCGCGCAGCTCCTCGGCCTGGGCCTCCAACGGCGCCGCTCGCTCGCGCAGCACCGCCAGCTCGGCGTCAATGGGGTCCTGGTCGAGCATGGCCACCAGCTCCAGCTCCTCGAGCTCGGCCCGGCGGTCGGTGAGGTGCCGCACCTCGTCGTTCATGGCCTGCAGATCGCGCCCCGAAGAGCTCGTGGCCGCGTACATGCGACTTTCGATCACGCTGCGGCGCTCGGTGATGCCGGCGATCTGCTCCTCGAGCTCCTTCTGCGTGGCGGCCAGCACTGCCGCGCCGCGCCGCCGCGTCGACCCGCTCGGCCTCGAGCGCCGCCAACTGCCCCTCCACCGCGGCGAGGCCCGACGTCTCGACCAGCGCGTGCGCGCCGGTGCTCGAGCTGCGTGATGGACGTGTCGAGGTCCTGGACGGCGAGCAGGTGCTCGAGGTCGTCGGTCACGCCATGGCCTCGTAGGCGGCGCGGGCCAGCGGCAGGGCGTCGATCGAGCGCGGCGTCCGCCATCGCCAGGGCCTCGTCCCAACTGCACCAGCGTGCATCGGGGCTCTCGTCCGGCGGGGGCAGCGGGATCCGCGTCCGCCCCGAGCAGCAGGTAGCGCAGGTCGAGATGCGTGTGCCCGTGGGCCGCCGCGTGGACGTCGAGGTGGATCAGCAGCGGGCCCGTCGGCGGGATGCTCGACCGCGAGGCCCAGCTCCTCGGTGGCCTCGCGCAGCGCCGCCTCGTCGGGGCGCTCGCCGGCGTCGATGTGGCCGCCGGGCTGCATCCAGATGCCGAGCCGCTTGTGCCGGTGCAGCACGGTGCCGCGTCGGCCGACGACGATGCCCGACGCGGTCACGTGCGTCGGGCCGGCGTGCTCGTCGCACGGCGCGCTGAGCCGGCCGAGCTCGGAGAGGAAACGCTCCCGGGCGGCCACCTCGCGTGGCGACGCCGGCCGCGTGGCCCTCGACCAGGATCCGCAGGTCCTCCGTGGAGGTTCCCATCTCCGGACTCCCCATGGCGGGAATCCCTAGCACAGCTCGCCGGTCAGCACCGTGGTCGCCTGCCCCGCGATGCGGACCCGCTCTCCGTCGGGGCGCACGTAGAAGGTGCGCACCGCGCCGGGAGAGCTGATGGGCCACGAGGCTGTCGACGCCCCAACTCGTCCGCCCAGTACGGCCCGGCCGAGCACTGGGCCGACCCTGTCGCCGGATCCTCGTCGATCCCCACGTTGGGCCCGAACACGCGCAACACGTAGTCCGCACCGGAGCCCGGCGCCGCGGCAGCGGTCAGCAGCAGCGCCTTGGCGCCGGTGGAGGCGATGGCGGGCAGGTCGGGGACGTAGGCACGGACCGCCTCCGCCGACGAGAGCACGACGAAGGTGAAGAAACCGGTCTGCCCGCTGGCCGCGACGGCATCGGGCCACTGCCCCTGCAGGGGTGCGGGCACCGGCCCCGGGGTCATCGGGTCGGCCGGGAAGTCGAGCTCGATGCGGTCGCCGGCGAACGCGGCGCGCAGGGGGCCGCTGCGGGTGTGGAAGGTCAACGGCGCGGTCCCGTCGACTGTGCCCCCGACGCGGAGGGCGTGGGCCGAGGCCAGGGTGGCGTGGCCGCACAGGTCGATCTCGACCGCCGGCGAGAACCAGCGCAAGCCGAATGTGGTCGGGTCCTCGGTGGGCGTGAGGTAGGCCGTCTCGGCGATGCCGAGCTCGAAGGCGATGGACTGCATGCGTCCCTCGTCCAGGGGCTCGCGCAGGAGGCAGACCGCCGCCGGGTTGCCGCCGAAGGCGACGTCGCTGAAGGCGTCGACCCAGGTGATCGGGATGCTCATGGTCCCCACGATGCTAAGCGGGCCAGCGCGTCGTCCAGCACACCCTCGCGCTTGCAGAAGGCCCAGCGGACGAGCGTCCGGCCGGCCTCGGGGTCCGCGGGGTCGTAGAAGACCGAGCTCGGGATGGCGACCACCCCGCAGCGCCCCGGGAGGGCCAGGCAGAAGTCGTGCGCGCTGAGGCCCGGCGCCACCGGCGCGATGTCGGTCGTGGCGAAGTAGGTGGCGGCGGGCCGGAACACCTCGAAGCCGAGGGCGGCGAGGCCGTCACACAGCTGGTCCCTTCTCGCTCCGAGCTCGGTGGCGGGGCGGCCCATGGCGTCGGGCGGGAAGCCGAGGCCGCGGGCGACGGCCAGCTGGAACGGGGCGGGGCTGGTGTAGGTCAAGAACTGCTTGGCCGCCCGCACCGCGGCCACCAGCGGCTCGGCGCCGCTCACCCATCCCACCTTCCACCCGGTGAAGGAGAACGTCTTGCCGCCCGACGAGATGGTCAGCGTGCGGTCGCGCATGCCGGGAAGCGTGGCCAGCGGGACGTGCGATCCATCGAAGACGAGGTGCTCGTAGACCTCGTCGGTCACCGCCAGGAGGTCGTGGGCGGTGCAGAGGGCGGCGACCTGCGCCAGCTCGTCCGGCGAGAACACCTTGCCGGTCGGGTTGTGCGGTGAGTTGAGGAGCACGAGCCTCGTGCGCGGCCCGATGGCTGCGGCCAGCTCGTCCGGATCGAAGCGCCAGTCGGGTGGGTGCAGGCGAACGAGGCGGGGCACCGCGCCCGCCATGGCGGCGCCGGCCGCGTAGGAGTCGTAGGTCGGCTCGAACATGACGACCTCGTCGCCCGGCTCGCACAGCGCCAGCAGCGTCGCGGCGATGGCCTCGGTGGCCCCGACGGTCACGAGCACCTCGGTTTCGGGGTCGAGCTCCATGCCGTACCAGGCGCGCTGGTGCGCCGCCACCGCGTGGCGCAGCTCGGGAATGCCGTTCCCGGGCGGGTACTGGTTCCGTCCCTCCCGGATGGCGGCCACCGCCACCTCGCGCAGCTCTTCGGGGCCGTCGGTGTCGGGGAAACCCTGGCCGAGATTGACCGAGCCCGTGGCCACCGCCAACTCGGACATGGTGGCGAAGATCGTGGTGGTGAAGGGCCGCAGCCGCCGGGCCAGGTACGCGTCGCCCGCTGCCACCGTGACGATGGTACCAACGGCGGTGCCGCTCGCGTATCGTCTGGGCGGACCGTGCTCAGCATCGCCAACTACAACATGCACTGCGGGATGGACGGGTGGGGCAGGCCCTACGACTATCTCGCGGCCATCACCGCGCTGGACGCCGATGTCATTGCGCTCGAGGAAGCCTGGACGCCGGCCGGGGACGACACCGGCGGCCAGTCGGCAGAGGCGGCCCGCCTGCTCGGCTATCAGATCGTGGCGCACACCCTGGGCGAAGGGCGCCGCATCAGCCCCCAGGCCGGGGCGCCCGACAGGTGGAGGGCGCGGGCCATGTGGGCGGACCAGAACAAGGCGCTCTACATGGACACCGTGCGTCCGCAACGGCCAAAGGTGCAGGCGACGACCCGCTGGAAGCAGGCCGAACGGGGGACGTTGGGGATCGCCCTGCTCGTGCGGCCCGAGCTCCCGATTGAGGCGACGCGTCTCGTCCCCATGAGCGTCCTGCGGGCCGACCGCGTCCGGCGGGCGGCCCTGGTCGCCGACGTCACGGTGGACGGGGCGCCGATCTCGGTCGCGGGCACCCACATGTCGCACCTCATCCACGGCTCCCACCGCAATTGGGCGGAGCTGCGCCGGCAGCTGCGCACCGAGGCGCGGCCCGATGCCGTGCTGGCCGGCGACATGAACGCGTGGGGACCGCTCGTCCAATTGTTCATGCCCGGTTGGCGGAGAGCGGTGATCGGCCGCACCTGGCCCGGCTTGGCGTCCGCACAGCCAGATCGACCACATCTTGGTGCGCGGTGCGCTGCGTCCGCTGCGCGGCCGGGTGCTCCCCGATTCCGGTTCGGACCACCGCCCGGTGCGGGCCGAGCTGGAGGTCGGCGCCTCCTCGGGCGTCACCGGGTCCTAGGTTCACTCAGGAGTGAACGGGTGGCGGTCCGGCCGTCAACGCGGTGACCGCCCCGTCCACCGTCGGGAAGAAGTGGCTCTCGCCGATGCGCTGGGCCAGGCCGCTGCGATGCAGCATGAGGCGCACGTGGTCGCCCGCCCGGGCCATGCCGAACGCGATGTGCCGGCGCTCGCATTCGGTCAGCACCTGGCCCAGCGCCCGGGCACCGGTGAAGTCCACGTCGGACATGCCGATGGTGTCGAGCACGAGGACCGCGCGTGCCGGGGTCTTGGGCGAGGGCGTGGGCGACCTCCTCGCGGAAGTGCACCGCGTTGGCGTACCAGAGCGGCGTGGCGAACAGGAGCACGAGGACGCCCGGGAGCTCGGCCGCGGGAAGGTCCGCTGAGAGCGGCGCCCAGCTGGTCGTCCCGGGCATGCGGCCGAGCACGTGGAGCTGGGGCTGGGCGCTGAGGCGGATGCGGTCCAGGATGGCCAGTCCCACGGCGACGCCGATGCCCTGCTCCACGCCGACCAGCACCACCGTCAGCAGGGTGATGGCAGTCAGGCCGAACTCGAAGGGGTCGAAGCGGGCGATGGCGCGCAGATCACGCGGGTTGAAGAGCCGGATGGCCACGAAGATCAGGACGGCGGCCAGGGTGGCCAGCGGGACGTTCCGCAGGACATCGGCCACGGGAATCAGGAGGACCACGACCAGCGCCGCGCCGAGGGCGCCGGCCTGGGTGCGGCCGCCCGCCGTGGCGACGGCACCGGTGCGGGGCGGGCTGGCGTCGACGGGGAACGAGCCCACCAGGCCGGCCACGACGCTGCCCGCGCCGACGGCGAGGAAGTCGCGCCCGGCGTCGACGTCGTAGCCGCCCTGCTCGGCGAAGGCGCGGGTGGTTGCCGCGGTCTGGGTGACGACGACGAGGGCCACCACCGCGGCCAGCGGGGCCAGGCTCCCCAGCGTGGACCACGACAGCCCGGTCAGACCGAGGTGCGGCGCCCCGGTGGGGATGGTGCCGAGGACGGCGACGCCGTGCGCCTGCAGGTCCAGTGCGACGACGAGCGCGGTGGAGCCCACCAGGCCGATGAGCGCGCCGGGGATGCGCCGGTCGAGCCGTACGCACACGAACATGACGGCCAGGACGCCGAGGCCGATGGCCAGCGTCCACCCGTTGACCTCGTCGAGGTGGGTGAACACGTACGACGATGCGGTGCAGGTTCGAACCGCCCGTCGGGGGCAGCCCGAGGAAGTCGGGCAGCTGGTGGACGATGATGATCACGGCCACGCCGGACAGGAAACCGGTGACGATGGGGGTCGAGAGGAACTCGGCGATCCACCCGAGCCGCAGGATGCTCACCAGCATCACCATGAGCCCGACCATGACGGCCAGGATCGCCACCAGGTCGACGTAGTGGGAAGAACCCGTCAGCGCGAGGGCGGACACCCCGGCGGCGAACAGCGGGGCGATGGTGGAGTCCGCGCCCACCGACATCTGCGGGTTGGAGCCCAGGAGCGCGAAGAGCACCGTGCCCGCCACGAAGGCGTAGAAGCCGGTGATGGGCGGCATGCCGGCCAGCCGCGAGGTCGCCAGCTGCTCGGGGACGGCGATGACCAGGAGCGTGAGCCCTGCCACCAGGTCCGCGCCCGCCCACGCGCGCTGGTAGCCGTGGAGCGACGCGAAGAGTGGAGGTCGTCGCATGGCGCCATCATCGCCAACCGGCGTGTCCGCCAGATTGACCCAATTGAATAGTCTCGGGTCCGACGGGCGGCACACCCCCCGCCGACGCCCTGTCCGTGCCGCGCCCGAGGAGGCCACTACCGATGAGCGACTACCCCTACGCCGACCGCTTCGCCATCAACCGTGCGCTCCCGGACAAGGGCATGGGCCGGGACGAGGTGCTCGCCGAGCTCCGCACCATGGCCACCGAGGAGGACGCCTTCTGGGAGACCGGCAAGTGCTCCGGCACGATGTACTGCGGCGACCACGACCACTACCACTTCATGAACGAGGCCTTCGGCCTGTTCGCCCACGTGAACGTCCTGCAACGCGACATGTGCCCGAGCGCCACCAAGTTCGAGGCCGAGATCATCGCCATGACCCTCGACCTGCACTCCGGGCGACGCCGCGCTGGCCGCCGGTGACGACCCCTGCGGCCTGGTGACCACCGGCGGGACCGGCAGCATCCTGCACGCGATCCTGGCCTACCGCGAGCACGCGGCGCAGACGCGCGGCGTGACCCGGCCGAACGTGATCAAGCCCGAGACGGCGCACCCCGCCTTCGACAAGGCGTGCCACCTCTTCGGCGTCGAGCTGCGGCGGGCGCCCGATCGACCCGCGTGACGACCCAGGTCGACGTGGACTGGGTGCGCGACCACGTCGACGACCAGACCGTCGCCCTGATCGGATCCGCCTGCAACTACGGCTACGGCACCGTCGACCCGATCGGCGACCTGTCCGACCTCGCGCTCGAGCGCGGCATCGGGCTGCACGTCGACGGCTGCCTGGGCGGGTTCATCCTGCCGTTCGGCCGCGAGCTCGGCTACGACATCCCCGCCTTCGACTACTCGGTCCCGGGTGTGACCTCCATGTCGGCCGACACCCACAAGTACGGGTACGCCTTCAAGGGCTCGTCGGTCCTCAGCTTCCGCACCAAGGCGCTGCGCAACGCGCAGTACTTCTACCTGACCGACTGGAGCGGCGGGAAGTACACCTCGCCCGGCATGGAGGGCTCGCGCTCGGGCGGCCTGATCGCCGCGACGTGGGCCGCCATGGTGCAGCTCGGGCACGCCGGCTACCTCGGGCTACGCCCGGCAGATCTTCGAGACGTCGGTCGCCATGCAGGAGGCGGTGACGTCGCACCCCGAGCTGCGGCTGGTCGGCCGGCCCACCTTCCTCTTCTCCTTCACCTCCGACGAGTTCGACATCTACCACGTGAACGACTTCATGCGGACGAGGGGCTGGCGCTTCAACGGGCAGCAGTACCCCAACGCGCTGCACATGGCGGTGACGAGGCCCCAGACCCAGCCCCAGGTGGTGCCCGAGTTCGCCGCGGACCTGGCCGACGCCGTCGGCCTACGCCAAGGAGCACGCCGACGAGGCACCCCGCTCCGGGGCCATCTACGGCGGCGTGGCGGGCGGCATGACCGAGGAGGCGGACGAGTTCATCCGCGCCGTCATGGCCGACATGCTCGACGGGCAGTCCACCATCCCGCCGGCGTGACCACCCGGGAGCGGGCCGGCACCGACGGCCCTCGGTCGCCGGGTGCGTGGCCGCGCAGGCTGCGCTCGGAGCGAGCCTGGCCGACGCTCGAGCGACGCCGTGGCGCGCCGGCCGAGCCGCCTGCCCGGCTGGAGCGTCGGCCACGTGCTCACCCACATCGCCCGCAACGCCGACAGCGTGGTGTGGCGGCTGGAGGGCGCGGCGCGGGGCGAGCTGCGCGACCAGTACCCGGGCGGGCTGGAGCAGCGGCAGGGACGACATCGAGGCCGGGGCCGGCCGCCCGGCGGCCGACGCTGGTCGCTCGACGTGCGCCGAACCTCGGCCGGCGTCGAGCGCGCCATGGCCGACCTTCCCGCCGCGGCGTGGGACGCCCCCTCGCGGACGTCACGCGGCGTGGTCGAGAGCTCGCGCGACGCGGTGCTGTCGCGCTGGCGCGAGGTGGTGGTGCACCACGGCGACCTCGGCCTGGCCCCGGTGCCCTTCCCGCCCGAGCTGGTCGACGCCTGGCTGCCGCGGGAGCTGCCGCGTCTGGCGGAGCGGACGCGACCCCGCCGAGTTGCTGGCCTGGATCATCGGCCGGGGCGACCCGCCCGTGCTGGCGCCCTGGTAGCGCCTACCGCCTCCGCCGGTCGAGACGAACGCGTTGCCCGAGCGGTCCACCGCGACGCAGTAGGTGGTCGTCGGGCACGAGATGCTCGTCAGCGCGTGGCCGTTGTCGATCAGGGTGCCGGCACTCCAGGTGGTGCCGTTCCAGCCGAAGACCCGCCCGATGGAGTCGACGGCCCGGCAGAACGTCGTGGTGGGGCACGAGACGCCGGTCAGGCCCGAGGCGTTGGTGCCGGTGAGGGGCGGCTCGGTGGCGATGGAAGCCGGGGCGCGAGAAGCCGGCGCCGTTCCAGGTCAGGACGGCGCCGTTGCTGTCGACGATGACGCAGAAGGTGGTCGAGGCGCAGGAGACCGAGTTGAGCTGGCCCTGGCTGTCGACGTCGCCGGGCTGGGTCCAGGTGTGGCCGTTGAACACCGAGGGCCCGCCCTCCGCGGCGACGCAGAAGGACGGGGACACGCACGAGATCTGGTTGGCCGCGCCCCAGGCGCCCAGGTTGCCCGACCAGCCGCTGCCGTCGTAGGCGAACGAGTTGCCCTCGCCGTCGACGGTGATGCAGAAGGTGGGCCCGGTGCAGTCGATGGCCGTGATGCCCTGGGCGGCCGAGATGGTGGCCGGCGGCCGCCACGCCGACCCGTTGAAGAACGCGACCTGGTTCAGGTTGGGCGCGGCCGCGCAGAAGTCCGGCGCCGGCGCACGACAGGTAGGCCACGCCCTGGGGCGAGGGGGACGGCACCGCCGGCCCGAGCGCGCTGACCTTGTCGAAGAACAGCCGGTAGGTCTGCCCGGTGGTCGACCCGATGACGCACGTGAACGGCCACCGGGCACGACACCACCGAGAGGTCGGCGCCCGGCGCGATCGCGGATCGCCTTGGACCACGTGCCGGCCGGGCCCACCGTGGTCGTCGTGGCGGCGTGCGTGGTGGTCGTCGTGGGCGCGCTCGACGTCGTCGGGCTCTGGCTGCACGCGGCCGCGAGCAGCGACAGCGCGACGAGGGCCAGCGCCGCCGTGAACGGTCCCGCCCGTCTCGGCACTACGTGTGAACCGGGAGGCCGTTCGCCTCGAGGGCGCGGTGGCGCGACCACGTATCGAGCACGATGAGCGTCTTGGTGCCGGTGACGCGGCCACGGCGGCGCAGCTGCTCGATCACCTGACCGAGGCGCTCGACGTCGGGCACCTGGAGCCACACGAGCGCGTCGGGGTCGCCGGCCGTGGTGAACACCGCCTGCACCTCGGAGAGCTGCATGGCCGTCTCCTTGATCTCCTGCAGGTCGGCGGTGCCGGCGAAGCGCACCTCGGTGAAGGCCTGGATCGGACGCCCGGCCTTGCGGTGGTCGACGACGACGGTGTAGCCGGCGATCACCCCGGTGCGCTCCAGGCGCTCGATGCGCCGGGTCACGGCGGAGGCCGACAGCGAGACCTGCTCGCCGATGTCGGCCATCGTCCGGCGCGCGTTGTGCGACAGCAATTCGATGATGTGATGATCGATCGGATCAAGGTCCTCTGTTCCCATGGGTCACAAGCCTAACGAAAGGCGCTTGTCCCGCACATTCAGTGCACAATAGAGGCCCTGCGTTGCTGCCTCCGTTGCGTGCGTGGGCGAGGCGGAAGCTCAGCCCTCCCGCCGGTGCACGGCCACGGCGTAGCGGTCCCCGGGCACGAAGGGGCGCCGGTCCCAGGTCGACCAGCGGTCCTCGAGCACGAGGCCCGCGCCGGCGGCCAGGGCGTCGTGCCGGTCGGGGCCGAAGCCCTCCGGCTGCAGGGAGTAGCCCGACACGAGGCGGCCGCCGGGCGCCAGCCAGCGCGCCGCGTTGGCGATGACCCGCCCCTCGGAGCCGGACGGCACGAAGATCAGGACGTTGCCGGCCATCACCACGACGTCGAAGGTCCGCCCGAAGTCGAGGCGTGGGGTCCGCCAGGTCGCCGCGCACCCACGCCAGGTCGGGCGCCTTGGCGCGGGCCGCCTCGAGCATGGCCTCGTCGACGTCGACCCCGACGACCGGATGGCCGCGCCGGCTGAGCTCGATGGCCACCCGGCCGGTGCCACAGCCCGCATCGAGGACCGACCCGGGCCGTAGGAGTCGACCAGCGCCGCCTCGCCGTGCACGTCCATGCCGGCGGCGGCCAGGTCCTCGAAGCGGCGGTCGTAGTCCGCGCCGCGCGGGACGTCGCTCTCCTGCCACCGGTCGCTCACGCGTCGTCTACGGGATGGAGCCGCCCCCGGGCACGGTGCTGCGTGGTCGCGCCGGCGGGCAGGGTGAAGAGGCTCGCGGGCGGCTTGGACGAGTACTTCGTCATCTCGAAGTAGTCGGTCTTCGAGGAGCCCGAGTACGACGAGCAGGCCCTGCTTGGTCACGCAGTACTTGCCGCCTTGTGTGGACGGTGACGCTGAGACAGGTCGAGGGCTGCCCGGCGAAGGTGGCCGACGAGGTAGAGATGACCTTGATCCCGAGCGCCCGCCCGAGGACCCTGTTCTGCGCCTCGGTGAGGAGGCCGATCAGCACGGCGGGGCTGAAGAGGTCCTCGAGCCCCCCGAGCGCCGATTGGAGCCCTTCTGCGTCACGCAGTTCACGGTGGCCTTGGCCGTCGTCGTCGTCGTGCTGGCGCCCGAGTTGCCCGAGTTGCCGGAGTTCCCGGTTGCCGGAGTTGCCCGAGTTGCCGCGAGTTGCCCGAGTTGCCGGAGTTGCCGGAGTCGCGCGCAGTAGTAGGTCGTCTTCCCGGTGTCGATCACGGCCCCGCTGCCCGGACCGAGAAGAGCGACTTCGGCGGCGCCTGCGCGATGGTGATCGTCGCCTTCTGACCGTTGTTGACCGACGTGTACTGCGCGTCGTAGGTCAGGTGCTTGCCCTTGGTTGAGGGTGTTCGTCAGCGCCTTGAGGTTGGGCGACGAGATCGACTTGGCCGAGGCCGGCAGCGGCGGGCAGCGCGGCAAGCAGGCCGACGCCGAGCGAGGCCGCACGGTGAGGAAGGCAACGCGTTTGCCATGACTCGAACGGTACCCCTGGCGGGTCGAGGTGTCTACGGGGGATGCAGCCTCGGAGAGCGGCTGGTCACGGCCTCGACGTGAGCGCTCGGTAGGGTGACCGCGCCATGTGCCTCCTGGTCGTCGCGTCTCGGGTGGTCCCCGGAGAGCCGCTGATCGTCGGGCGCCAACCGCGACGAGGTCCTGGAGCGGCCCGTCGACCGCGGTCACCGTGCTCGACGAGGGCCCGCCCCGCATCGTCGGCGGGCGCGACGAGCTCTCCGGCGGCACCTGGCTGGCCGTGAACGAGCACGGCGTGTGCGCCGGGCTGACCAACCAGCCGCTGGGCGACGCCAAGGACCCGTCCAAGCGTTCGCGGGGCGAGCTGCCGCTCGCTCCTGGCCCGCCACACGACCGCAGCGGACGCAGTCGACGCGCTCCTGTCGGCGCTACAGCCCGGCCGACTACAACGGCTCGTGGCTCCTCGTCGGCGACCGCACCTCGCTCTTCTTCGTCGACTTCACCGGCTCGGCCGGCGGCACGGCCGTCGCCCTGCCGCCCGGGATCCACGTGCTGGAGAACCGGGCGCTCGGCGAGCCCTCGCCCAAGGTCGACCTGGTGCGGGCCGCCCTCGGCGCACCGGCCGGCGGCGACGACGGTGGCGGACGCCTTCCGCCGCGTCCTGGCCGACCACCGCAACCCCGAGGGCGACGAACGGCCGAACGCGGCCAACTGCGTGCACCTCGAGGCCTTCGGGACGCGGTCGTCGTGCATCGTGCGGGTGCCGTCCGGCAGCGGTCCGCCCCGGATGTGGGTGGCCGACGGCCCCCCGTGCACGACCGACTACGAGGACGTCAGCGGTCTCTGGGCCGGCCGGAGCCGGCCGGCGCCGGCTCAGTCGCGGACGAGCGGCTTGTAGCGCAGGCGGTGGGGCTGGTCGGCATCGACGCCGAGGCGCTTGTGCCGGTCGGCCTCGTAGTCGCTGAAGTTCCCCTCCCACCAACGCGCCTCGGACTCCCCCTCGAAGGCGAGCACGTGGGTCGCGATGCGGTCGAGGAACCAGCGGTCGTGGCTGATCACCACGGCGCAGCCCGGGAAGGCCAGCAGCGCGTCCTCGAGCGCCCGCAGCGTGTCGACGTCGAGATCGTTGGTCGGCTCGTCGAGCAGGAGCACGTTGCCGCCGCTGCTGAGCACCTTGGCCAGCAGCACCCGGTTGCGCTCGCCTCCCGAGAGCTGGCCCACCTTCTTCTGCTGGTCGCTGCCCTTGAAGCCGAACCCGGCCACGTAGGCGCGGCCGTGCAGCTCGCGCCCGCCCACGACGAGGCGGTCCACGCCCCCGGTGATCTCCTCGTAGACCGTGGCGTCGGGCGCCAGCGACGCGCGCGACTGGTCCACGTAGGCCAGCTGGACCGATGCGCCGACCGTCACGGTCCCCGCATCGGGCTGCTCCTCGCCGACGATCATCCGGAAGAGCGTCGTCTTGCCGGCGCCGTTGGGCCCGATGACGCCGACGATGCCGCCCGGCGGCAGGGTGAACGACAGCCCGTCCATCAGCAGCCGGTCGCCGAACGCCTTCACGACACCCGCCGCCTCGACGACCTGGTCGCCCAGACGCGGACCGGGCGGGATGGACAGCTCGACCCGGTCGGCGCGCCGCTCGGCGGACTCGGCCTCGGTGACGAGCTCGTTGTAGGCGGTGATGCGCGCCTTGCCCTTGCTCTGCCGGGCCCGCGGCGACATGCGGATCCACTCGAGCTCGCGTTCCAGCGAGGCCTGCCGGGAGCGGTCGGCCTTCTCCTCGGCGGCGAGGCGCGCCTGCTTCTGCTCGAGCCACGAGGAGTAGTTGCCCTCCCAGGGGATGCCCGCGCCGCGATCGAGCTCGAGGATCCAGCCGGCCACGTTGTCGAGGAAGTAGCGGTCGTGGGTCACCGCGACGACGGTGCCCGGGTACACCTGCAGCGTCCGCTCCAGCCAGGCCACGGACTCGGCGTCGAGATGGTTGGTCGGCTCGTCGAGGAGGAGCAGGTCGGGCTTGGACAGGAGCAGCCGGCACAGCGCGACCCGCCGCCGTTCGCCTCCCGAGAGCGTGCGGACGTCGGCGTCACCCGGCGGGAGCCGGAGCGCGTCCATGGCGATCTCGAAGGTGCGGTCGAGCTCCCAGGCGCCGGCGGCGTCGATCTTGGCCTGGAGGTCGGCCTGCTCGGCCAGCAGCGCGTCGATGTCGGCGTCGGGCTCGCCGAAGGCGGCGCAGACCTCGTTGTAGCGGTCGACCAATTGCTTGGCCTCACCGACCCCCTCGGCCACGTTGCCGGCGACGTCCTTGGACTCGTCGAGTTGGGGCTCCTGGGCGAGGTACCCCACCGTGAAGCCGGGGGTCAGCCGGGCCTCGCCCGAGAACCCGTCGTCCTCGCCCGCCATGATCCGCAGCAGCGACGACTTGCCCGACCCGTTGGAGCCGATGACCCCGATCTTCGCGCCCGGGTAGAAGGAGAGGTTGATGCCCCTGAGCACCTCGCGGTCGGGCGGATAGAAGCGCGCGAGACCGCGCATGGTGTAGATGAACTGGGGAGCCACGGCGACCAGTGTGCCCGATGCCGGCCCTGCCGCCGCGCCTGCGGCCGGTCAGGGCGCGGACGACCAGCGAATCCGGCTCAGCCGGCCCTCACCGACCATGCCGGTTGCGGCGAACCAGCGGGCAGAGGCCTCGAGCGCCTCGACGGCGGGGCGGGGCGCATACCCCAGCTCCTCCCGGGCCCGGCTGATGTCGAAGGACATCTGGGAGGTCGACATCCGCGCCGCCTCCAGCGGGACCGAGGGGTGCCGGTGCAGCAGCCTGCCCTCGACCAGCTCGGACACGGCGGCCACGGCCAGTGCCAGCGATTTCGGCACCTTGCCGTACGGGGCAGGGAGTCCCGTGATGAGGGCGAGCTCGGCGAGCACCTGCTGCAGGGTCAGGTTCTCCCCTCCGAGGATGTAGCTCCGCCCGGTGCGGCCGTTCTCGAGGGCCAGCACCTGGCCCGCCGCCACGTCGTCGACGTGGGCCACGTTCAACACGGTGTCGACGTAGGCCGGCATGCGACCGTTCAGGAAGTCGAGGACGAGCTTGCCCGTCGGCGTGGGAGCGCGATCCCCGGGCCGAGCGGGAAGGTCGGCAGCACCAGCGAGGCCGGCAGGCCCTCGGCGATGGCGCGCAGCACCTCGTGCTCGGCCACGTACTTGGACCGTTTGTAGGAGCCGTAGAGATGCCGGACATCGGGGAAGGAGCGCTCGTCGGCCGAGGTGGAACCCGAGACGTGCTCGAGCCCGAGGGTGCCCACGGTGCTCGTGTACACGAGCCGCTCGACGCCCGCCGCCGCAGCGGCCCCGAGCACGTTCCTCGTGCCGTCGACGTTCACCGCGTAGAAGGCATCGGGATCCCTGGCCCAGAAGCGGTACAGCGCCGCCACGTGGAAGACGGCCCGGCAACCGCTGACCGCACTCTCGCACATCCTCGCGGCTGCGGAGGTCGCCGACCACCTGCTTGACGTCGAGCCCCTCGAGGTTCGCGGTGTCGGCCCCCGGCTCCACCAGTGCGATGACCTCCTGCTCCCGCGCCACGAGCTGGCGTGTCACCGCCGATCCGATGAACCCGCTCGCTCCGGTGACGAGGACCCGGTCTCCGGCCTCGAGCTTCACAGCCGCGCCCTGTGCAGCGTGCCCTTGGCCATCGTCTTGCCGAATTCGAAGATCAGGCTGGAGCCCTGCTCTGCGCTGGCCAACACGTCGTCGAGTGCGTCGGCGAAGAGCTCGACCTCGTCGTCCCCCGCGATCAGGGGCGGCAGAAGCTTGATCACGTTCATGTTGTCGGCCGCCACCTGCGTGAGGATGTGGTGCCGGTGGAACAGCGGCACCACGATCATCTGCGAGAACAAGGCAGACCGCAGTGCCTCGATCATGCGGAAGCGCCGGCGCAGGCTCGGCGTGGAAGGCTCGCCGAAGACCAGCCCGATCATGAGTCCCCTCCCCCGCACCTCGTGGAGGAACTCGTAGCGCTCGACGAGCGGCTCGAGGGCCTTGGTGAACGCCTTCCCGGTCCGCTGGACCCGGTCGAGGATGTCCTCGTCGTCGAACGCGGCGAGGGTGGCCAGGCCCGCCACCATGGCCAGCTGGTTGGTGCTGAACGTGGAGGAGTGGACGACCGCCCTGTCCATGGAGCTGTACACGGCGTCGCACACTGCGGCCGAGCAGAGCATGGCCCCGACGGGCACGAATCCGCCCGACAGCGCCTTCGACACCGTGATGATGTCCGGGGTGATGCCGAACTGCTCGTGGCAGAAGAAGGTCCCCGACCGGCCGAGACCGGCCTGCACCTCGTCGAGGACCATGAGCGCCTTGTGCCGTCGGCAGAGAGACTGGGCCTCCTGCCAGAACTCGTCCGGCGCCAGGTTGACCCCCTTGCCCTGGATCGGCTCCGCAATGAACGCTGCCACGTCGCCGCGCCGGAGCTCCCGGGCCAGCGCGGCCGCATCACCGAACGGGATGAGATCGCAACCCGGGAGGAGGGGGCCGAAGCCGCTGCGGAATTCCTTCCCGCCGTTGAGGGCGAGCGCTCCGGTGGTCAGTCCGTGGAAGGCATGGTCGCAGTAGAGGATGCGGGTGCGCTTCGTGGCCGCCCGGGCGAACTTGATCGCGCTCTCCACCGCCTCCGCTCCGGAGTTGGTGAAGAACACGCGTTCGATCCCCGGGTGCGACCGGGCCACCAGCTCCTCAGCCAGGACGCCGGGCAGGAGGGAGCAGTCCATCTGCACGAGGTTGGGCAGGTCGGCATCGAGGGCGTCGTGGAGCGCTCGGATGATGGCCGGGTGGCTCCGCCCGAGCGCGAACACGCCGAAGCCGGAGAGGAGGTCCAGGTACCGGTCTCCCTTGTCGTCGAAGAGGTAGCAGCCCTCCCCCTTCACGTAGAACCGATCGAACTCGATCTGGCCGAGAACCCGGGGGAGCTGGGGGTTGATGTACTTCGAGTGGAGGGTGAAATTCTCACCCTTGCGCTCGTCCAACACCTTCTTCAGATCAAAGGGCATGCAGTGTGCTCCAGGGTTCGCTCGCCGGCCGGTGGCGACAGGTTAGTGGGAGCCCGTCCGCCCTGACCTCCGACCCCTGCGGCACCATTTCATGCGATGATCGCTTCTCTTCCGCCCAACCCAACATTCGATCGGACAGTGAGAGTAACCGCATGACCACCAGCGCCCCCAACATCTTGCTCGTCATGTCCGATCAACACCGGGCCGACATGATGGGGTGCGCCGGCGACGCCAGCACCCTCACGCCCTCGCTCGACGCGTTGGCCGCCGAGGGCGTCCGCTTTTCCCGAGTGTCGTGCCAGGGCCCGCTGTGCATGCCGGCGCGGGCTTCCTTCATGACCGAGCGCTATGTGCGCGACCACGGCGTCTACACGAACGCGTCCGAGATACCGCCGGACAGCCCGACGTACGCCTCGGCCCTGCGGGAAGCGGGGTACCACACCACACTGCTGGGCAAGGCGCATCTCTATCTCGACGAGCAGCTCACGGTTCCGCACATGGACGACATGGCCGGACGACTCGAGGCGCTGGGGTTCGCCGAGGTCTTCGAGACGGGAGACAAGTTCGTCGGCAAGATCCCGACCCGCTACACCGACTACCTCGCCGGCCAGGGCCTGCTCGACGCCTACAAGAAGCACATCGCCGACCGCAGCTACCAGGGCGAGAACGAAGACGGGCAGAACGCGACCAAGTGCGTGCCGATGTGGGACTCCACGCCGACGCCTCTGCCGCTGGGCTCCTACGTCGACGCCTGGCACGGCCAGCAGGCCGTGCGGTGGATCGAGGGTTACGAACGCGCTGAGCCTTTCTTCCTCTTCGTGGGCTTCCCCGGGCCGCACGACCCCTGGGACGCACCGGCAGAGGCCGTGGAGCGCTACCGGGACGTCGACATCTCCATGCCCGTTTCGACCCGCCGCCCGGATATGGAGGGGACGGGCCGTTACGGCGCGCTGTTGGGCGGTTTCCTCTGGGTTTCTGATTCCGAGACGATGACCGACGACGCCATCCGGGGGATGCGGCGCTCGTACGCCGCCGACATCTCCGTCATCGACCAGGCGGTCGGCGGGATCGTCGATGCCCTCGAGCGCAAGGGGATGCTCGACAACACGTGGATCATCTACACCAGCGACCACGGTGAGATGGGCGGCAACCACGGGCTGATGTCCAAGTGCGTCCTCTACGAGCCGGCCGTGCGCGTTCCGCTGATCGTCCGCCCCGCGGGCGGTTGCGCACCGGCCGTCGTGGACGCCCTGGTGGAGCACCTCGACGTGCCGGCCACGCTGCGGGCGATCGCGGATGCGCCGGACGTCCCGGACAGCGAAGGCCGTTCACTCCTGGCAAACGTCCAGGACCCGGCCTCCCCTGCGTCGCGGTCCCTGACGGTCAGCGAGAACTGGGGGTTCGCCGCCTTCGAGACCCCGCGCTACAAGCTGGTGGTCGACGAGGACGCGGTGTCCCCATGCCAGCTCTTCGACCTGGCCGAGGACCCCGCCGAAGACCACAACCTGCTCCCCGATCCGGCGGCGGCGCCGCTGGTCGAGGAGATGATGGAGACCCATGTGCGTCCGTTCTTCCGGACGGCGCCCGCCCGTCCGATCCCGAGCTTCTTCACAGGCGGCTACGACGACTGACTCCTCCCGGGGTTGTTCAGCCGGTCGGTGTCAGCGGGAGCATGGACCCGTAGGCGGCGTTGAATGCGGTGAAAGCCGGCGTGTCCGGGTCTCCCGGCGTGGAGACCTGGACCTTGTTCTGGATCATCACGCCCGAGTCGTTCGTGTAGTTGAGATTCGCAGGGTTGTAGGTCGGCGTGCCACCTGTCACGACGGTCGAGAGGACTCCGGCGTTGTCGAAGTCACCGATGCCTGAAGGCGGCGCAATGGTGTAGTGGTTCAAGGTGGCGATCCTGCCGCCGACCTCGGGTGCCTCGACCACCCATTCGGCGGAGGTGCCGGCGCCGTTGTAGGCCTGCTGGGTGGTGAAGTTCCAACCTCGGGTCGTGTCAGAGATCGTCACCGTCCACACATGCTCGGTGGAGCGCCGGTGGCCGTTTCCGGTGGTGACCGTGCCCGACGTCTCGTAGATGGACGCCTTCATCCGGTCCCCGCCGCTCACCACGTTCGAGCCGGGCAGGGCGGTCTCGGAGGCAGGGAGGATCTCCCACCAGGCGTTGTAATGGGGCGCTCCGTTGTAGTAGTCCTCCTCGGTCCCCGTCTGGATGAGATTGCTGTTGTTGAAGCCGTCCACACCGATCCAGGCCGACGAGTAGGTCGCCGAGGCGGACGCGGCGACGGTGGGAACCGTCCACGTCGCGCTCACTCCGGTGAAGGTCCCGGTCTCTGCATAGCCCGACCAGTTCGACGCGGCCCACGTGCTGTGGACGCCGAAGGGGGGTGCGACAGCCTGCCGGGGGAGGTTCGTGAGAGTCGGTGCAGAAGACGGTGCCGCGCCCGCCTCGCTGACCACCGCGAAGGTGGTCATCGAACCGACGATGCTCGCCGCCGAGACAACGGTCAGCACACATCGACGAAGGCGGCGGTGCCGACCCTGCCGCGACCCCCGTGACCCTGTGCCCCCGTGCGCGGAAACCCGCGACCCCTTCTCCATGGTGCCCTCCCATCCGCCCACGCGATCCCTTCGCGCTGACAGAACTATAGGCGTTTCACCTGGTCGAAACAACGCGTGGCGAGTTCACATGGGGCCTGCCACGGCTCTACCCGAGCCCGAGCGGGTCCGCCGTGAGCACCTGTTCGACATCGAGGCTGTGACGGCCCGCCACCTCGCGGCGGAGCCAGGTGCGGCGTGCGTCGATCACCGCGATGCGCTCCGCCGGGACGCACGACGACAGGTCGTCGAAGATCGCCGTCAGCTTCCGCGAGATCTGAGGATCGCCGGCGCCGTAGAGGGCAATCTCGGTGACGGCGAGGTCGAACACCCGCTCCCAATCGGGCACGGGCACCACGAGGCGGACGGAACCCGAGCTGTCGAGGTAGACCCCGGACGGATCCGGAAGATCCGCAATGGCCCGCAGGATGCCGTGCAGGCGGTCGAGAACCTGGACGGCCGTGGTGGGATCGTTGATCGCGGGTGACACGGCGCGGATCGCGATGTCGACCAACTGCCGGACCCCGTAGCAGGGGTCCTGGTAGAGGGTGCGCACCGCGGTGCAGTCCATCGCCCTGAGGACGCGCCCGGTTTCCGGCGCCGTCCCGCCGTGCACCTCCACCAGCGCGGCACCGCGCACCATGTACGTTCCCACCGGCACGCACAGCCGCAACACGCATCCGTGCTGGCGCGCCACCTCTGCAAGGTGATGGGTGTCGACGCCGTCGATGACCGCGTCCGGACGGTTGAAATGGACCGTGCGGGCGGTCGGCTCGTAGGGCGGTTCCGGCACCTCGTGATAGGCGGACGCCGGAACGAACATGGTATGGATGGCCGGGAGCGTCTCGTCGAAAACCGCCTGAATCACGTGGCTCACCCGCATCGAGCGCACGGTGGAGTGCACGAACACGACGAACACGAGCACGGACGCCATGACGAGCAGGTAGGCCAGGCCGACGGCGCCCTGTGGCACGGTGTGCGCCGCCGTCGTGGTACCCACTCGAGCCAGCAACGTCAGCGAGTAGACGAAGGTCGCAATGAACGTGGCCAGCGCCAATTTGGTCACCGGCTTGCGCACGAACGTCCGCAGCACGCGGGGCGAGTACTGGGTACTCGACATCTGGAGCGCCACGAGCGTGATGGAGAACACGACGCCGGTGAACGTCAGGAGGGCCGCCGCAATGGTGGCGAGCAGGGTCCGGGCGTCATCGAGGTTGGTCGGGAAGAGCCCCTCGTGGAACGTGAAGGTGTGGAGGTACCTCGAGGCGATGTCTCCCGCCACCCAGGCGGCGATGGCGGCAACAGCCGGCCAGAGCCAGAGCGATTCGCGCCGCCATTCCCGGAGGTGGGCCCGCCGCGAGCCGCCCCGGACCGGGACGCGTCCACGCAACGCGGTCACGGGCCTGCCGAACGTCCGGGGAGACCTGGTGCCTCCGTCGCACTGGCGTCCTTGCCGAGCCACCGCAACCCGATCAGGGGATAGACCAGGACCGAGAGCATGCCGGCGGCAACGAGCGCCGCGGCATTCTGCGGCTTCATCCGGTGCTCGCTGACGCCCAGCGTGGTGATGACGACGATGAGCGGCAGCCCCGTTGCCGACAGGACGGCCAGGGTCCGGACCTCCGCGGTCGTCAGGGCGCTCCGGAAGAACGCCCACGTGGGCAGCGCGCGCGTGAACAGGAAGATGGCAGTGAACACCGGCACCAGCAACAGGACCTTGGGCATGTGGATCAGCGCGTGAAGATCGAAGTTGATGCCACTCTCAATGAAGAAGATGGGGATGAGGAAGCCGAAGCCGATCGCCTCGAGCTTGCTCGTGATCGGCTCGCTGTCCTCGCCCTTGATGAAGAGGCGCACGACGACCCCGGCCGCGAAGGCGCCCAGGAGCACATCCAGGCTGAGCTTCTCGGCCAGGTAGACCAGCAGGATCACGAGCAGGACCGAGATCCGCACCGGCAGCTGGGAGGTCGAGTACAGGTGCCGGCGCATGAGCGCGATGACCTGAGGTGGGTGCACCTGCGTGGCCAGGAGCGCGGCGGTCACTGCGACCCCGACGAAGAGGGCGAGGAGGAGGAAGGTCACCCGCGGATCGCGGTTCGTGAGCAGAACCGCCACCGCCACGATCGGCCCGAACTCACCGACGGCCCCCACCGACAGGATCGAGGGCCCGACGGCCGTGCGGAGCACTCCACCGTCGCGCAGGATGGGCAGGAGCGTGCCGAGCGCCGTCGTCGTCAGGCAGAGGGCGACCACCACCGAGTCGAGCACGAGCCCCGTGGCGTGCAGGAATGCGCCCACGCCCAGCGCGAGGACGAGCGAGGCCCCCCACGAGCCCGCTGCTCGTCCGAGGTGGCCCTGCCGCATGGTCGACAGGTCGAGTTCGGTCCCCGCCAAGAACATCAGATAGGTCAAACCGAAGTCGGACAGTGCCGTCACGATGTTGTTCGAGTGTGCGAGGTCGAGGACATAGGGGCCGAGCACGATCCCGAGCACGATCAAGATCACGACCTCGGGCACCGCGATGAAGCGCCGCGACCCCTCAGCGATGATCGGGGCCAAGACCCCCGCCAGCCCGATGAGCACCAGCGTGGGGATGGCACTCTCGATCATGTGTCGTCCGCTCCCCTCGTGACCGCCCGCTGTGGCACGCCGCGCCACCTCCCGGCCCCACGCTACGCGTTGCGTACCTGCATCCGGGTGATTTCGAAGGTTTGACGGCCCCGCGGCCGTGCGGAAGCATGGCGCGACAACTCGCGAATGGGGGGTCCGGACAATGACGGTCTTGGCAATGGATCAGGCGCGCGCCGAAGGAGGCCCGTGACCGCCGCGTTCGTGAACCCGTCCTGGATGCCGCATTCGGTCGGTGAGGCGGCTCGCGCCGGCGATGCCACCGTGGACGACCTGCTGTCGGGTCGCGCGTGGTCCCACCTTCTCGATGGCCTGCGACAGGCGTCCGCCGTTGTCTTGTCAGGCGACATCCCCCGCAACGCCGACGACATGGCGGCAGGCTTCCGGCACCTGCTCGTGCTCCTCGGCATCGGACTCGACAACGCCCTGCGGGAGGGGTCGGGCTCAGTGCTTGCCGTCAAGCCATCGGGCGTCGACGCGATCTACAAGTGGGGAATGGACTGTCCCGATTGCATCTACACGGGCGCAGGGCTCCGTGGCGGCGAGACGTACCGGCTCAGGGGGAAACGCGGCTCGGCGCGCTATGTGGGGCTGCAGTCGATGGCCGGGATGGCCTCTTCCGCCAACCTGCTTCTCGACGAGCTGGACCTGGGGCCCGGTGGCGAGGTCGACCTCATCCTCTCCGCCGTCTCCCACGAGGGGAACTGGCTGCCCATTGCCGAGAACGCAACGGCGCTGGTGGTGCGGCACTTCTTCTACGACTGGGACACTGAAGTGGCGTCATCCCTCACCATTGAGCGGATCGGCGCGGCGCGCGAGAAGGAGGCGGGCCCGGTGGAGGACCCACGTGCCGTGGTGGCCCGGCAGCTGATCGCCCTGGGGGACTTCGTGGTCGCCAACCTCGATTTCTTCCTCCAGTTCTCGCGGCCGGAGACGCCCAACACATTCCTCCCCCCTCTCGATGGGACGGCCATGGGAGCGGCGGCGGAGAACCGCCCCGTCATCGGGTCGTGGCAGATCGACCCCGACGAGGCGCTCCTGATCGAGGTCTCGCCCCCCGAGGGTCTCTACTGGAGCTTCTCGCTGGGGAACCCCTGGTGGGAGACCATCGACTACGGAAGCCATCAGAGCAGCATCAACGGGCACCAGGCCGTGGTGGACGACGACGGCGTGATGCGCGCCGTCGTCGCCCACGACGACCCCGGCGTCGCCAACTGGCTCGACACCGCCGGGCACAGCGCGGGCCCGATCATTCTGCGCTGCGTCCGCACCGAGACGGCGCCGATCCCCACCACGCGGGTGATCAAGTTCTCGGACGTCGCGCAATCGGTCCCGGCCGGATCACGTCGGGTCACGCCCGAAGAGCGGAGGGCCACTCTGGCGGCGCGGCGGCTCGCCGTGAGCAAGAGGTTCTGCCGGTGACGGCCGAGCCCGGACATCGGGACTGAGGGAGGTGGATCGTCATGGATCTGGGGTTCGCTGACGCGACAGCTGTGGTGACAGGTGGGAGCAAGGGCATGGGCCGCGCCGTGGCCGAGATCCTCGCCGCCGACGGCGCCCGGGTGGCGGTCATGGCACGCGGACGCGGCGCCCTCGATGACACCGTTGCCGCACTCCGGTCCCTGGGCAGCCCCGATGCAGTGGGCATCAGCGTCGAGATGACCGATCCCGCGTCCATCGCCGCCGGCTTCCACGAGGTCGGCGACCGGTGGGGGTCGCTCAACGTGCTCGTCCACACCATCGGGCCGGGTGCAGGTCGGTTCGAGCAGCTCGACGACGCCGATTGGGACGACGCGTTCGCCCTCGGCACCATGTCCGCTGTGCGCAGCGTGCGGGAGGCCGTTCCGCTCCTGCGCGCCGCAGAATGGGCGCGCATCGCTTTCTTCGCTGCCCATTCGATCCAACGCCAGAGTCCGATTTTGGTGGCCTACACCGCATCGAAGGCTGCGGTCGCGAGCGTGGCCAAGAACCTCTCAAAATCCCTGGCTCCCGACGGCATCCTCGTCAATGCGGTGTGCCCCGGTTCCATCGTCACGGCAAGCTTCACCGAGAACCTGAGGGAGGTCTTTGCCGCCGAGGGACTCGACCCATCCAATCCGTACGACGTCATGCAGTGGATCGACCAGACGTTCCACCAGCCCGCCGACCTCGGACGGGCCGGGCTCCCCGACGAGGTCGCGTCCCTCACTGCGTACCTCGTGTCCCGTCGGAACGGCTACGTGACCGGGGCGTGCGTCAACGCCGACGGCGGGTCCGACTTCGTCTGAGCCGGGCACGCGCGCCAGCAGAGTCCAGCTGGGCCATCACAGATCCCAGCAAACCATGGTCGCACGAAGCGATCCGTCCTCCGTGGATGGTGCCTGCCCACGGCAAGTGCATTGCGCGTTCTGCAGCACACGATCTGCCAAGCTTTTGCCGGTGGCGACCGACGCGGACAACGACGAGTTCCCAGATATCGATCGCTTGCTGGCACTGACCGACGGCGTCGTCGCCATTGCCCTGACGCTGCTCGTGTTGCAGCTGCAAGTGCCCGTAACCCACGCGCTCGAGACACACCCCGACTCGGCGCGGACGCTGTGGGACGCGCTCAGCATCGACGGCGCGGAGCTGACCAGCTACCTGGTCTCCTTCCTCGTCATCGCCCAGTTCTGGCTCGTGCACCACCGCATCCTCCGCAGCATGCGCGGGCACAGCGAAGGTTTGGCATGGCGTAACTTCGGCTTTCTCCTCGCTCTGACCCTGATGCCCTTCACTTCGGACCTGATCGGCCGCTACGGGAGCAACCCGGTGGCCATCACACTGTTCGCCATCAATCTGGTCGCGCTCAGCCTGAGCACGCAATGGATCTTCCTCTACGCGGCCGGGCACAACCTTCTGACCGAGGGGGCGAGGTCGCCGCACGACGAGCGAGCAGCCAGGGTGCGAGTGGTGTTGGTCATCGGCATCGTCTCGGTATCCCTGGTCTTCGCGTGGACAGATTCCCGCCTGGCGAAGTACGTCTGGCTGCTCTTCCTGCTGGCTCCGGCCACGTCTGAGCGGATCACCCGCCTGATCGAGCGTTCGCGCGCTGTTTCCGCAGTCGACGGCGATGCGCACGCGTCGGCGGGCAAACGCTGAGCGTTCCGCATTCGAGCGCCAGCGCTCAGGATGCGGGATGTTTCGCCGCGTAGGCGGCTTCCGCCGCGCCGACGTCGTCCACCAGGTTGCCGAGGGCGAGGTTGACGTCGTAAGCGTGGAGTCCCCACTCCGGACCGAGCGTGGCCGCGACCTTGGGACGACTGTCCCCTGGTTGGGAGTCGACCTGAAGCCACGTGGCCCCGCCCTTGCTCTCGCACGTTCCCGTGTAGAGGCCAGGGTAGGTGACCCAGTGCGCCCCGAGCGCGGCGCGACGTGGACACGAAGTACGGCGTCAGCGGCGCCGTACCCTTCGACCCGAGGGCCGCGGGGTTCGTACAGAGCACCTGTTGGCCCTTCCGTGTCCGCTGGTCCGACTGCAGGCTGACACCCTGGCCGGGGCGCCCGAAGAGCGAGTCGGCCGGGGGCGTGGCCGAGAACGACGAGTAGGCGATGACGCAGCCGGTCTGGCCCGTCGCGGTGCACGCAGGGATGTGGGCGAACGTCCCGCCCCGCGTCTTGCCCACCGCCACCTGGACGTTGCCTCCCAAGATGACTGCCGCGACCATCCGGTTGCGCAGCGCAGCATCGTCGTCGACCTGGGAGCGCAGGAGCTCGATCAGGTTGGCTGCCCCCTGTGAGTGTCCGATGAAGACGACCGGCCGGCCGTCGTTGTCGTGAGCCAGGTAGTCCCGCCACCCGGCCAGCAGGCTGTCGTAGGAGATCCGGTCCGCGGTCGGATCATTGCCCAGGCCTTTGTCGAGTGACGCGTTGGTCCGCTGGCGGTACGTGGGTGCCCAGACATTGCAGATCTGTGAGAAGCGCGACGCCTGTGCCACTGCCGCGCCCTCGACGGCGGGGGTGACCGCGGTTCCCGTATTGGAGGTGGGCGCCGATGCGGTCACCGTCGGGTACACGTAGAAGCAGTCGAAGGCGGGCTGAGACGCGGCCGGGGCCGGCGCGTCGGTCTTCGCGCCGCTGGCGGCAACGGAGGTGGCGCCCTCGGGGAAGAGGCAGGGGTCGCCGGCCTGTCCCGGTCGGCAGACCCATGTCACCCCTGCCGCGTCGGGGCCGGCTGGCACCGCGGCCAACGCCGGCTGACCGTTTGCCATGATCACCGCGCCGGCAAGCAGCCCGCCGGCGGCTGCCAACAGGACCAATCGCCCGAATTGGCTCCGTGCCCGGCGCACGACGCACCCCCAGGTCACTGTCGTCACGACAACAGCGTGGCAGAGTTCTCCAGAAAAGTCAATAAACTTGACCGACCACAAACTTGACCTAAGCTGGCAAGGTGAACCCTCCTTCCCGCCGCCCGGACACGGACCTTGGTCTTCCTCCCGCGCACGACCCGCAGGCGCTCAGCTGGCTGCTGCGCCGGGCCGTTCGCCGTTACGCGGCGCCAGTAGCCGAAGCCCTCGACCGCGGCGGTTTCGGAGATCTCCCCCAGAGAGGGGTCTGGGTCGTCAGCGCGCTGGCCCAGTCGAAGCCGGGGCTCAGTGGCCGTGATCTCGTGGCCCGCATGGGGATCTCGAAGCAGGCCATCAGCCAGCTGATCGAGACCCTGGTCACCATGGGGTACGTCGCCCGACACCCCGCCCCCGACGACCGGCGCCGGACTCTCTTGCAGCTCACTGCACGCGGCCGCGGCGCGACACGGATCATCGACGAGACGGTCGCCGGGATGGAGGCGGCCATGGCCGGCACCATTGGCCGAGATCGACTCCGTCAGCTCCATCGCGCCCTGCAGGAGCTGGACGAAGGGTAGGCGTCCGCGAGGTCCGTACGGGGCGAGCGGGCCGGACGTAGCGTGGGCACATGCGCTTCGCTTTCAAGACCTCGCCGCAGAACACGACCTGGACCGACATGCTTGCCGTGTGGAAGGTGGCCGACGACATCGAGCTGTTCGAGTCGGGGTGGACCTTCGACCACTTCTATCCGATCTTTTCCGACAGCACCGGCCCTTGCATGGAGGGCTGGATCACCCTGACGGCACTGGCTCAAGCAACGACGCGCCTGCGCATGGGAACTCTGGTGACCGGCATCCACTATCGCCACCCGGCGATCCTCGCCAACATGGCGACCACCCTCGACATCGTGTCCGGGGGGCGTCTGGAGCTCGGGATCGGGGCCGGGTGGAACGAGGAGGAGTCGGGGGCGTACGGGATCGAGTTGGGCACGCCGGCCCAGCGCAGCGACCGCTTCGAAGAGGCTTGCGAGGTGATCGTCGGACTCCTCTCGCAGGAGACGACGACCTTCAAGGGCCAGTACTACCAGCTCAGCGATGCCCGCAACGAGCCCAAGCCGGTCCAGCGGCCCCACCCGCCGATCTGCGTCGGCGGGAGTGGCGAGAGAAGGACGCTCCGCACTGCAGCCCGGTTTGCTCAGCACTGGAACTTCGTGGGTGGCACGCCGGAGGAGTTCGCCCGCAAGCGCGACATCCTGCATCAGCACTGTGAGGACTTCGGCCGCGACCCTGCGGAGATTCTCCTCTCCAGTCACGTCCGATTCGCCGGGGACGCGAAGGCGGCCGCCGAGCAAGCCGCCGAACTGGCAGAGGTCGGCGCCGAGTTGGGCATTGTCTACCTCCCGCCGCCTTTGGATCCCGGGGTGCTCGAGCCGCTGGCCACCGCCCTGCGTGCGCTCTAAAGAATCGGTGGGAGCCCAACCCCCAACGTCGCCGGGTGGTCGGCGCTGCCGCCCGGCGCCCGAGCGCCACTTCGGCAAGGATCGATCATGACAATTCTCGTCACAGGTGGCGCGGGATATATCGGATCGCACATGGTCCGACTGCTCAGCGAGAGCGGTCGTGACGTCGTGGCATTCGACTCCATGGAGTTCGGACACCGGGGCGCTGTAGCCAACGTTCCGTTGGTCGAAGGCGACGTCGGCGACGAAGAGGCCGTTCGTCGCACTGTCAAGCAGTTCGGCGTCGATTCGGTCATCCATTTCGCGGGCTACAAGTCTCCGGGCGAATCGATGCTCATGCCGGAGCGCTACTTCGGGAACAACGTCGCGAAATCAGCGAAGTTGATCGAGACCCTGCACGGAGCGGGCGTGGATCGATTCGTCTTTTCTTCGACGTGTGCGGTGTATGGAACACCGGGCGAGTCGCCAGTGGGAGAGGGTGCGCCCGTGCGGCCGGAGAGCCCCTACGGAGAGAGCAAGGCAATGACGGAAAGGGTTCTTTCGTGGTTCGACCGCTGTGTCGGCCTGCGCTCGGTCAGCCTGCGCTACTTCAATGCTGCCGGCGCCTGGCCTGACGGCTCGATCGGCGAGGACTGGACCGTCACGATCAATCTCGTACCGCTGTTGATGAAAGCCGCACTCGGCCAAAGCGGTCCGCTGCAGGTCTTCGGAACTGACTACCCGACACCCGATGGGACCGCCATCCGAGACTATGTGCACGTGGTCGACCTGTCCCATGCCCATATAAAGGCGCTCGAGTATCTCGAACGGGGAGGCTCGAGCACTGTGGTGAACCTCGGGACTGGCGTCGGGTCGTCCGTCCTCGAGGTCCTGTCCGCCGCCGAGAGGATCATTGGACGGCCGGTACCTCACGAACTGGCGGCGCGACGTCCGGGCGACCCGGTCGCCCTCTTCGCAGACAACGAGCGGGCCAGGGATCTCCTCGGTTGGATCCCCGAACTGGAACTCGATGAGGTCCTCCGGTCCGCGTGGAGTTGGCACTCGAACCATCTTTCTGGATACGGGGACTGAGTCGGCTGCCCGAGCACCGATACCCGGGCGACACGTTGCTCTGGGCTGCGGTCCCTCGGCGCTTTCGGACCAGGGGTTCGGCAGCGTCAGGACTGGAGGAAAGCCAGCAAATCGGCGTCGATGGTGTCGGCTTGGGTGGTCGGCATGCCGTGTGGAAATCCCGGGTAAGACTTCAGCGTTCCGTGCTGCACGAGCTTCGCGGACAGCGGGCCGGAGTCGGCGTAGGGGACGATCTGGTCGTCTTCTCCGTGCATGACCAGCACGGGGACGCTTATCTTCTTGAGGTCTTCCGTGAAGTCGGTCTGCGAGAAGGCAACGACGCCGTCGTAGTGCGCCTTTGCTCCCCCCATCATCCCCTGCCGCCACCAGTTTTCAATGATTGCTTCTGAGGGCTCGACTCCCGGCCGGTTGAAGCCGTAGAAGGGTCCCGACGGCAGGGCCCGGTAGAACACGGAGCGGTTGGCCGCTAGCTGAGCCTGCAGATCGTCGAACACGCTCTTGGGCAGGCCGCCTGGATTGGCGTCGGTCTTCACCATCAGCGGCGGAACCGAGCTGATGAGCACCGCCTTGGCGACCCTGCTCTCGCCGTGACGGGCGATGTAGCGGACCACCTCGCCTCCACCGGTCGAATGCCCGACGTGGACAGCGTCGTGGAGATCGAGATGTTCGGTGAGAGCAGCGAGGTCGTCGGCGTAGTGGTCCATGTCGTGGCCATCGCTTGTCTGCGAAGAGCGGCCGTGCCCGCGGCGGTCGTGCGCAATCACCCGGTAGCCATGGTGCAGAAAGAACAGCATCTGATTGTCCCAGTCGTCGGCAGAAAGCGGCCAGCCGTGACTGAACACGATCGGTTGGCCTGACCCCCAGTCCTTGTAGAAGATCTCCGTACCATCGGTCGTGGTGATCGTGCCCATCTCAAGGTCCTCCTATCCGGAAGTCATGCCGGTGGCCAATCTATGGGACCCCTGCTCCCCCTGCGTGGGGAGCCTCGTCCAGGTCACAGAGAGGGCCGAGCAGCTACCCGAGAACGGATCCGAAGAACTGCTCCATGACCTTCCAGTGGCGCTCCGCGGCCTCTGCGTCATAGCTCGGGTTGTCGGGGACGGCGAAGCCGTGGTGGGCCTCGTAGGTCTCGATGGTGTGGATGACCCCGGCCTCGCTCAGGGACTTCTCCAGCAGATCCTTCTGCTCGTCGGGGAACGACTGGTCCTCAATGGCCCCCGCGACGTACACGGCAGCCTTGATGGCGCTCGCCTTGTGATGGGGACTGTCAGGGTCGTCGGCGTTGGCGAGGTTCCCACCGTGGAACGAGGCTGCCGCAGCGATGCGCTCGCCCAAGTTGGCAGCGGTGATGAGGGAGAGCCGGCCGCCCATGCAATAGCCGGTGGTGCCGACGCCGCCCGGCATCTTCTCGGGCAACGAGTCAAGGTAGGCGACGAAGGTGCCGGCGTCGCGCACGACCAGGTCAGCGGTGTAGCCCCGCATCATGCCCATGATCTTCTCCGCCGTCTCCTTGGTGGAGAACGCGGTGCGCATGTCGATTGGGTCGTAGGGTCCGTTGCGGTAGTAGAAGTCGGGCACGAGGACCATATAGCCGAGATCCGATAGCCGCTCGCCCATCTGGCGCATGGTGTCGCGCATCCCCCCAGCGTCGGCGAACATGATCACTGCCGGCCAGGGGCCCTCTCCAACGGGAAGACTGAGCGCGGCCGGACACATTCCATCTGCGGCCTCGATCTCGACAGAGCGTTGCGTCATGGCGACTCCTTTGTGCTTGGTTCTCGGACCCTACCGGCAGGTTGCTGAGGATCGGCGGCGGGCGAGGGGTTCATCGACCCCTGAAGTCTCGGGCCTTGCCGACGCCTTTGGTGATAGCGACAAGGCGGGAACTGACATCGGAGTGCCGCGAGGGGAAATGACGATTGCATACCAGTGTCGGTATACCGACGAATCAAGGGCCCCGCATGAGGGAGACATTGTGAACCACGAAATGCTTGAGGGGTGGTTTACCGATCCGTACGCTTGTCACGAGGCCCGCTGGCTGTCGGATCGGCGGGCAACCAAGTTGGTGCGAGACGGCGATGCCACTTCCTACGATGACCCACCCGCGGGTCCATGGATCAAGACGCCCGAGAGAGTGGAAGCGGATCCGACTGCTGCTGGGGGCAGCGACCTGATCCGGGCGGACGCGGCAGAATCAGAGGGCGATTACGGGGAGAAGAAAGCAAAGTGGGCCGTGTACGACTCTCTCGCCGCGCAGCCTCCCAGTGCCTTTGGTGACGTGTCACGGAAATGGCCACCGTCTTAACGGCCCTTCCAAGCAGTCAGGCCGTTGCATCGGCAGGTAGGCGCAGGCTTCAGGGACCGGATCTGACCGAGCACGGGATCTCACCGCAGGCTAGAAAAGTGGGCCCAGCTTCGTGAGTGGGAGGACGGTCATGGCCACGCTCAAGCACTCGGAGTCGATTGTCGTTGCTTGCTCTCCCGAAGAGCTCTACGACCTGGTTTCCGATATCACGCGCATGGGGGCGTGGAGCCCTGTCTGCAAGGACTGCTGGTGGGACGAGGGAGCCGGCGCCGAGGTGGGTGCTTGGTTCACCGGGCGGAACGAACTACCTGAACGAACCTGGGAAACGCGATCAGAGGTCGTCGCCGCCGATCGAGGCCGTGAGTTCGCATTCATCGTGAATGGCTCATGGACGCGTTGGGGCTATGTCTTCGCCGCGGTCGATGGCGGGACGCAGCTGACAGAGTCGTGGGAGTTCCTGCCTGGTGGCAGAGCGATGTTCGAAGAGCGTTTCGGTGATGGCGCTGAGGCTCAGATCACTGACCGCTTCGAACTTGCCCAGAAGGGAATCCCGGCGACCCTTGCCGCGATCAAAAAAGATGCCGAAAGCCACTAGACATCGGGGACCGATGGTGACGACAGGCAGCTGACCGGCGAGCGCCCACCCTCAGTTCCGGGCGGCAGCAGCGCTCCCTCGATGATCTCTTGGAGACGGTTCGAAGCAATCACGCAGGCGGGCTACAGCGGCGTCACATGAACGGTTGGCACTCTGGCTATCAGAGTTTGAGGAGTGCCGTCATGAATGATCACGAACCAACAAAGCGCCCCGGAGACGTTTCCTCTGATATCGAATCGGGCAAAACGTCGGAGCCGCCGGTTGTCGAAGGTATGGAGAGCACAGCTTTCGCATCGCCTCTTCCACCTGCGTCTTCTTCCGGTTGGCCCGTCTCAGCAACGATGCCACGGCAGACACACCGGCCAAGGAACCGGCGATCCCTGTCGCACATGTGGCGGGGTTTGATCGCCGGCGGCGCACTGATGGCTGCCGTGACGGGATTGTTCGTCGGCCTCGGCACGTCGCCCTCAGCCTTCGCTGCGCAACCCGTTGCCGCCACCAGCTCCACTGGACATCCTGCATCCGTCGGCGAGGGATCCAATGCACGATCGGGACCAGCGGCAGGAGGATCAACCGGCACGGTGGGAAGCGTTTCCAAATCCAGCTTCATCCTGGCGACGTCAGCGGGTCAGGAGGTCACCGTTGACGAGGTGTCTTCGACGAAGTACGAGAAGGGGACGAGCTCGGCCTCGAAGAGCACCGTTACCAAGGGCGAACGCGTCCTCGTACTGGGGACCGTCAGTTCAACGAACATCAAAGCCACGGAGGTCCTCGTGCAAACGACTACCGACGGATCTGAGCCCGCCACTGCGGCAACGGTGGTCCCCTTCCAGAAGGATGCGCAGGAAACGTCAAAGCAGGTCGGTCAGATTCCTGCCAGCTATAGCCAGGGGTCGGGGACGATCGTCAGCGGAACGACGGCCAAGAGGGCGACGGAAGCTGCGCTGGCGGCGTACCCCGGGGGAATTGTCGACCGTGTTGTGAAGCTGAGCAACGGCGAATACGAGGTCCACAACATCGGCGTCAACTGGCCACACCACGTCTTCGTCAACCAGGACTTCAAGGTGGTGGGTGCCGAGTAGCCGCCGGACCCTTTGCTTTTCTCACATCACATCTGGTGGAGAAGGCGACTGGCGCGGGCGGGGGTCCCCGCTCGGAAATCGGTTCTTGGAACCTGTCCCCTAAGGAAGGCACCTTGGGGATAGTCGGGAAGCCGAAGCTTACGGATCGCCGGGGTATGTGGTCGGGGTCGGACTCGGATCATGCCCCGTTGTCTCATGAGCACTCAGAAAGCCCTGGCCAGTCGTACAGCCCTTTACCCAATCGGAGGCTGATGCGATGTTCCGCGGGACGGTGTTGCAGTCGTACCCCGGTGAGTCAACCGCCCGGTCCCAGCCCTGCTGATACGACCTCGAAGGACTCGATGACCCGCAGCCCGTGAGACCAAAGGACAGTCCCGCGACGGCGACCAACACCAAGGGAAGAAACAAGCGGCCACGGACTGGAGCGATTCTCGGCGCAGCTCTGCTTCTCTTGGGTATCACTCTGCCTCCAAACCGTTCAAACAGGTCGTGCCGGCGCAACAAGGGAGGTGCCCACTTTGGAGTGTAGAACGCACGGTCCTGAGGATGAAAAGGTGCCGACACTGAGCAGGTGTCCGAAGGTGAGTTCCCGAACCGCCGGGGTCAGAAGCTTCGATCGTGGAACAATCCCTGGGCGTGAACGAGCCGCTGGACCTGCAATACAACGGACACTGGAGGACGGCTGTCCGGGCCCTCCGAGTGGGGTTCGTCGGGTTGGCCATTGCCATCGCGGGTCTCATCGTGATGTCGTCGGGATCCACGCCGTGGGTCCTGGCCATCGGGGTGATCATCTGGCTCGGCTCGGCCGCCGTCACGTTGGCGGGGTTCTTCCGGTCCCGGCACGAGCTTCCCGAGCCGCGACCTGGGTACTGGTCGATGCGGTTCATGCTCATCCACGACACGTTCCACGCCCGATCGTCGACCCAGCGGTCCTGACGATTACTCCGTCGCGGCTGCCTCCTGCGTGTGGCAGTCTCGGGTCTCGTCGATCCGACCGCGATGTGCTTCCAGCGCTGCGGGTTCCAAGTTGGTTCGATCCGGGCGCTCGCGCCTGCGAGTTCTTCGACGCGCCGCCGCTTGAGAATATAACGGTGGTCCCTGAACCAGTCCTGTGTCAGCCGACCAGTATCAACGGCACGAATGACCTGGTCCGTATTCCTTTTCACCCAGACGGCCATCCCTAAGTCGGAATCGATAGTTCTGTAACCCTTGCCCGCAAGGGCGGCGCAGACCTGTGACTTTCCGGTTCCAGAGTTGCCGGTTATCCAGGCGAGTCCCACCAACCGAATTCTTCCTCAAACGGGGTGCCCCAGCTCGCTGCCGGAGTAGAGCCGCCTGAGAAGTCATCCCGGCTGTTCCTGCGCCGGGACATCAGCGAGGGGAATGACATATCCGAAGAAGGCGAGGACCGCACCGGCGAACATCAACCCCATGCCTGCCAGTCTCCAAGGGTGGAACACGGACAACATCCCGCCTCCGGCGGCAAGTATCAGCCCGACGAGGCCGATCTGCGCGCCCAGGCGCTCGAACCTCGAGCCATCGAGAACCGCAATGAGGATGGTCAGCGCCCCAATCGCCAGCAGCCCCCCGAGAACTGCGTGGGCGACGTACACACCTTTGCTCTGCGCAGGCAGCCACTGATCAGGTCGTCTAATGGGTACGAGCACTACGCACACCACACCGAGTGCGAACTCGATCCCGATGCCGATCATCATGACGAACCAAACCCAGCGCGCGATCACGGATGTGCTCTCGTTCACTCAGGGCATGAAGAGAAGAGGTCTTGTTGACCCAAATCGCAGCGGCCGGAGAACCGCTCGCCATCGCTCTGGATGATTCTGAAGTTTCTCACCGGTGAGGATCGTAGGCTCATTGGCACAGCTCAAGTTCTAGAGCTGAGAGGTGCCTCACTTCACCGGGACCAGGGCATGGAACGTCACGGCTTCCGGTCCTAGATTGCGTTGTCAATCGCCAGCAATACAAGGCAGGGTCTTGGTACTCCTGCAATTATGTGTGGCATGGCCATCTCTGATCCGAAGGCGGACCTACTGCGCTACCTGCAGCGAGGACGAGAGGGATTCCTAAGGAAGCTTGACGGCCTGTCGGCCTACGACGCACGCAGGCCGATGACGCCAACGGCGACCAACATTCTCGGGCTGGTGAAGCACGTCGCGGGCGTCCAGGCGGGCTACTTCGGCGTGACATTCGGGCGAACGTTTCCCGAGCAACTTTCATGGGAGGAGGTTGGGACTGAGATCGACGACGACATGTGGGCTCGTCCGGAAGAGACGGTCAAGGACATCGTCGGACTGTTCCACCGGAGTAGCGCCCACGCTGACTTCACGATCGAGACGCTGCCACTCGTCGCCATTGGGCACGTTCCGTGGTGGCCTCCCGACCGAAGCGAGGTCACCCTTCATCTGGTGCTGGTGCACGTGATTGCCGAGGTTGAGCGCCACGCAGGCCAGGCCGACATCATGCGCGAACTGATTGACGGCACAGCCGGTCTCACGGGTCCAGGCAATAACATGCCAGAACGCTCAGCGGCCGAGTGGGAGGACTATCGGCAGAAGATTGAGGCCGCTGCTCGAGAGGCCCTGCGCTAAAGGGATGCCCGAGGCGCGCGAGACGTGGCCGTCCGTTTCAGGGAACCCCGGTCGGGGGATGGCCGCTTTCGTCTCTTTGGGTGGACACCCTCGACCGGTCTTCCCTGTCCCAGTACATCGCTGGTCCGGCCACAGTCACGGACAGGGGCAAGGAGTACCGTCCAGTGGCGGGAGGGCAAATGGATCCCTTTGCTCAGGCACATCTTTCGGAACTTCTTGCGGCCGCTCGAATTGGTCCGCCTATTCCCTCGGATGATCCCTATGAGTGGAAGGCACGGACGTTGGTCACGTTCAATGCTGCCCTGGCAGCCCTGAAAGGCGTCGGCGCGATCTCGGACGAGGAGATGACCGACTGGACCAACCGCATGCTGGTGGTACTCGGAGAGAAGCCTCTTGAACCCCTTCCGCCTGGCACCGGGAGGCTCATCAACTTCCGAGGGCAGCGTTCGCAAACTCCTCAACGCCCACCTGATCCCCCGCCGGCGTCCAGATTCCTCGGTCTCGTGCCCGTCGATGAGCCCGACCGTCCCTTGGCATATGGCGGTCGTATCCAGGTCCTCGGAGTGGAGCTCTACAGCGACAAGGTCTCGGTCAATTTGGAGACTGGCCCCGCTGCCTGATCCAGAGGCCCTGTTCGCAGCGGAGTTGGCCGACCAAGAGCCCGATCTCGAAGGGCTTTCCGATGACTTCAAGAAGATCCTTCGGGACAAGCTCATCCAGCAGCTTCAGATGCAGAGACGCTCCCTCACTCTCACCGATGACGTGGGAACTGAATTTCGGGGGACCGGTGGCGGCTCGGGTGGAGGCGGCAATGAAAGGCGGGGGCACTCGGATTTCGCTCCTGGGCTTCAGGCATGGGCGAAGCGGTTGATCGTGAACTGGGACCAGATGGAATTTGTGGTCCCTTTGCCCCCCAACCGGAACTCGACCTGAGCGTCCCCGACCGCCGGGACGGGGTGCCACCCTGCGGCTCCATGGGGCTAGCCAGATGGTCAAGACTGGCGTCTATCGCCGGCTCTGCTCTCGTTTGGGCCTACGAGTGTCCTGGCGAGGGCCCGCGAGGGTGCTTCGAATGATCATGTCCACGAACTTGGCGTCGATCGGTTCTCGTGAGAACCAACGGCGGTAAAAGAGCGGCCCAAGCAGAGCCGCGGTCATCGCGTCACGGTCAGCTGTTGACGGGATCTCTCCCCTAAGGGCTGCGCGGTCGAGCGTCGATCTCAGCGGAGCGGCGTGTCCGCGTTGGATCCTGCTGTGGATGTCGGCAAACGCGGGATCGTGTTCGGCAACATCGACGATCGAGGGCACGATTGAAGACCACCGCGCTGTCCTGAGCAGCTCAGCAATTGTCGTCAAGATTGCTCTGACGTCGCCTTCGAGTGAACCGGTGTCAGGCGGCGCTGCCTCACCGTCGGTCATCCGCGAGCAGGCGTCAATGACCAAGGCGGAACGGTTCGGCCAGTGCCGATAGATGGTGGTCTTGGCGACCCCTGAGCGTCGGGATATGTCGTCGATGGTGAGCTCATCCAGCCCGGCCTCGGTCAGAAGATCGAGCGTTGTCGTGAGCACCCGCTCGCGGGAAACGACGATCCGGGGATCGAGGCCTTCGTCGCCCGAGCGCGCCGCTTGGCCTTCCACGGACTTCGCTTTCGCCATGCAGAACCTCGTCTTTCGAGGATTGACTAATTCGCTACGCTACGGTAGCGTAGCGCTACGCTAACATGTCACTACCGAGAGGAGAGCACGCCATGGATTTCGCCTCGATCCGCATGATCAGTGACGATCTTGAGCCGGTGGTCAGCTTCTACGAGCAGGTCACGGGGGTCCCGGCCGTCTGGCTCGCACCTGTCTTCGCTGAGGTCCACCTGCCCTCTTGCACGATCGCGTTCGGGCACACGCAGACGGCGCAGCTGTTCAACAACTCGGCCCGGCCAGCGGGCAATCACACCGTAATCATCGAGTTCCTCGTCGAAGATGTTGATCAAGAATTCGAGAGGCTCAAGACCCTCGTCAGCGAGTGGGTGCAGAAACCAACAACCATGCCCTGGGGCAACCGCTCCATCCTGTTCCGCGATCCCGACGGCAACCTTGTCAATCTCTTTACCCCCATGACTGAGGAAGCCGTCAAGCGGTTCAGCGAATCGACTGAGGGAACTCGGGCTTCCGCCCAGTAGATCCCGATACCGGGAGGATTCTAAATATCCCCATACATTGCTCATCGGTGGGTAGTCCGACCTCGATGACCTCCGACGAAGGGTGACGTCAACCGACAAAGCTGATCACGAACCCTTCCTGTTGCCCGCATTCCACTGCGTCCACGCAGTAGTTCTCACGGACCCAGGTGACGGCATCGCTGGAGGGAAGTCCACACAGGATTGCTAGGCAGGCGAAGGCCGTTCCCGTTCGTCCATGGCCACCCAGACATCCCAACTCAACCTGCTCTCCACCGCGAGCACGTTCGAGAAGCGATCTCAAGGCGGTAACCAGTGGAGCGGAATCACTGGGTACGCCGAAATCGGGCCAATCCAGGTGGTCGTGAGACCACGGAGGATCCCACTGCGGGTCGAGATACAGACCGAAATGGGGGGCCTGATCGCGGGCATAGGGATCTCGGGAGTCAAACGAAACTGCGGTGATCTCGGTTCCATCCGGCAAAACGACGACGTTTTGGTGCAGGTGCAATTCAAATCCCTGATGATCATGGCCATGGGCGTTGCATTTCGCCGGTTCATCGTCCGCGTACCAGTGGACTTCGCATTGTGCGCACACGACAACAGATCGGGTGTCGACCACGCCTTCATTCTTGCAAGCCCGACTCCTCGATCTCGACAGGGCGTTGAGGTGCCCCATCACCGGGACCGGGTGCCACTCAGCGCCAGTGGCTCAGGCGTTGGGCGTGACAGGGCTGACGTTGTAGCGAAGTTCTCCAGTCGACACGTCGATGTCGTAGTACTCGACGCCCGTCTCCACCTGCGGATCGTCCGCGTCGAAGGCGACGGCGATCTTATTCGCGGCGTTGCGGACGATATCGAGGGTCAGCTCGGTTGCGGCGGCAGGACCCAGAGCGTCAACGACCTGCTCGCCGAGCCCGGGAGGCCACTGGATCGGCTGCCACACGAAGGCATCCACGACCTGGAGGGCCAGCGTCTGGGCGTCGGAGATGCCGATCGGATCCCTGTCATCGAACAGATCACTCCCGCCTGCCAGATCGATGGCGCTGACGCTCCTGCGGGACTGGCAGAGCCGGCAGTCGTGGGCTCTCGCCCCGCGGAGCCGGACCAGTTCGGAGGTAACCGGATCGAGGGCTGTCAGTTTGGCCACCTCGATGAGAAACCTTGCGTGGGCCACCCAGGGATCGGTCTCGGCAGAGGTCGGGATCGGACGCCATTCTTCGCCGAACATCTCACGCCAGGCGGCATCGGCGCGAATCATCATGTCCTCCGTCCATACGGCAAGGACGAAGGCTGGGGCACCGGCACCGAGTTCGGCCAGCCCGGCTGCTCGAACATCAGTCGTCATGGATGCCACATCGACGACCATCTGTTCGGCGAAGGCCATCGCGTCAGATCTCCGAACCGCAGGAACAGCAGGATCGAGGCTGGCCCGAGCGATGGTACGGGCCTGCTCAGTCACGTCGGTCGGCGTGGTCGAGGCGACCGCGTCGATCAATTCGTCCCATGCGGTGAAGGCCGCCGGCGCCTGATCTCGGGCGATCACAATTCGACCCTACTGGGCATTTGACGCGTCAAGAAACCCGCGCAGGCCTGACCAGACAGATGCAGCCGCACCAGTACTTCGGGTAAGCAAAGGCGCCCCTGTACGCCCGGAGACGGGCTACATCCCGCCGATGCCAGAGGTTGCCTGACGCCGCCCAAGTCGACGGTCGAACCCGTAACGATGGCCGTGCCCAGCGACCTTATCGCCGCCGCGCCCATTTGTTCGCTTTGAGGTCGCCTTGGGTCCCGCCCGTGGCTTTTTCGCGCTCCGGCTCGATGGTCTGTTCCAGGGTGATCGAGTCGGTCAAAGCGGACCAGCCCCTAGGTTGAGATGGTGCACATCGACGTCCTATTGGAGACCTTCGGTGCATGGTGGCCAGATATACGCGCCGATGCGTTAAACGCCGAGCGGGCGGGTCTCGACGGCGTGTGGTTGAACGACCATCTGGCCGGATCCGTACAAGGCTCGACACACGTGCTGGAGTGTTGGACGATCCTGTCCGCCCTCGCTGCCGAAGTGCCGCGGATCGCCGTCGGACCGTTGGTCCTCAACGTCGCCAACCGGGATCCTGGAACATTGGGGGTCATGGCGGCAACGTTGCAAGACGTCAGCGGAGGCCGCCTCATTTTGGGACTGGGCGCTGGCGCCCGAGCGGGCACCTCCTACGCGATCGAGCAGGAAGCATTGGGTCATCATGTGTCCGCCGATCCGGAACGGCGTCGAGCAGTCGAGCGCACGATCGCTGTCTTGCTTCAGGTCTGGTCGGGCTCTGCATTTCCGGCGGAGGGCTTCCTCCGACCCGAGCCAGCGCCGCCGATCGTGGTCGCGGCATTCGGACCGAGGATGGCCGAGCTGGCGGGTCGTGTCGGAGACGGCATCTGCGTGCCCGCCGGACCGAAGCTGGCCGAGCTCATCGCAGTTGCCCGCCGGGCCCGCGCTCAATCTGGCCGCGATCCTGAAGGGTTGCTTGTCGCAGCCACTCTCCCGTCAGTGCCCCAACGCGTTGAGCCCTGGGTCGAACTCGGCGTTGACCGTCTGATCGTGTACGTGGCGCCTCCGTTTGGAGAAGGTGTCGAAAGGCTGGCCAAGATCAGATGACTGTCCGCACATAAGACTCAGGTGTCCCAGTAGGCCGGATGGCGGGCCATAGAAATGGCGAAGACTGTTGAGGGTCGTCTCGCACCACGTGATTATCAGACCGCTGAGCGACTCGCCGGATTCGACAAACGCGCGCTTGCTCCGCGCTAGGGTCCGTTCATGCCGACCTTTCCCGACGTGCGATGGGGCTCGGAGAACTCGAAGCTACGTCGGCCGATGATCTGGTTCGCGAGCACCCAGGCCGGTTCGTGGGTGATTCGTACCCTGACCCCACTCGACCGGTACGTCATCGGGCGCTCTCATGGCCGCTACACCGCCCTCGGTCCGCTCGGCGCGCCGACCATGCTGCTAACAACGAAGGGCGCTGTGTCGGGACAGACCCGCACTACTCCGCTTCTGTTCGGCCGCGACGGAGACGAGATCCTCATCGCGGGTAGCAACTTCGGCCAGGCTCATCACCCCGCCTGGAGCAAGAACCTCATCGTCCATCCCGACGCGATCGCGACGGTCGGAGGCGTGGCGGTACCGGTGACGGCCGAGCTGCTCACGGGGGATGAGGCGCTGGCGGGCTTCGAGAAGATGAACGAGGTGGTCCCCGTGTACGCCGAGTACAAGAACCGGACCGACCGAGCCATCCGGGTCTTCCGGTTGTCCCCGCGACCATCAGCCTGAGGCTCGCTGCTGCGAGTCCACCCTGCCCCCGCAAGCCGGCCTGGGGCGTAGCCTGGCACCTACTTGTCTTAATCGGTGCCTAAGCGATCAAGGAGGGTGACATGACGCCCGCGGGTGACGACCCGGACATTTCATCCCTTTCCCAAGCCGACCAAGACGCCATCGGTGAAACCCTCATTTCGCTCATGACTGGTTTCCGGGAGCGTGATGCCGAGAAACTCGTCGGCATATACGCCTCCGACGCCGATTGGGTGAATGCCTTTGGAACCGTGAAGAAGGGCGGGGATGAGATTGTGGAATATCTCCGTGGTCTCTTTTCGGACGACAACTTCAACGCTGGGACGCTCAAGGCTCCTCCCGAGACCTCTTTCCGAGTGCTCACGCCCGACATAGTTCTGGTGTCTGCGCACTTGCAGGTCGAGGGGCAGAAGATCGTGGGAGGTGGCGAGATCGAGGTGAGGGACAACCACTCCCTTCGGGTCCTCCACCGCCAAGACGATGGGTCGTGGCTGATCGTCTCCGAGATGTACAACGACGCTAATCGGGAACAAACGTATGAAGGGGATTCCTAAAAGCAGCTGACGCCAACGAAGGAAGCGGCGGCTGCACTCTCTTCCGCCCCGGTTCGCCGGATCTGGGACCAGGTCTACGTGTGCCCGGTCCTCCGTTTCCATTAGCTTGATGGAATCATGGACCGTCCACCCAGGACACTGATCCTGTTGCACGGCTTCGGATCCTCCTTCGATCACAACTGGCGGCAGACCGGCTGGGTCGACATCCTGGCTGACTTCGGTGTGACTGTCCCCGTCATCGACTTACCGGGTCATGGATCGTCTCCGCCGCTGACCGATCCGGCGGATTACGCCGACGTGGATGAGGTGGTCCGCCGCGCTCTACCGGCAGAGGGGCTCATCGCGGGCGTCGGTTTCTCGGCTGGCGCAGAACTTCTCCTTCGCCTGGCTGTCGCCGAGCCAGAGCGCTTCGACCGGATCGTCCTCCTCGGGCTCGGAGACAATGTGTTCGAGTCGGGCGACTCATCTGGACTCGTGGCGGCACTGGAGAGCAATGAAGAGCCAGAGGATGTTCGGGCTCGGCTGTTCCGCCGGTTGGCCAGGTCCGCGGACAACGACCCGAGGGCGCTGTCGGCCTTCCTCAGTCGGCAGCAGAAGAAGGCTACTGAGGAAGAGTTGTCGAGGCTGCAGTGCCCGGTCCTGGTGGTGCTGGGCGACCGGGACTGGGTGGGACATGGCGATCGCCTGATGGCGGCGCTCCCGTCGGCCTCGTTGGTCACGCTCGCCGGCGTCGATCACTTCGCGACGCCGTCGGACTTCGGAGCGATTGACGCGACGATCAAATTCCTCGGACTCGAATGACCCTCCGTCGCTCGCCCTATTCGGGTGTCCCCGAACGCGGCCAAGGGGCCTTTTGGCCTCTAATCAGCCCGATTGACGCTATTTCCTGGCTCTTGCAAGCCGCTTGGCCACGAGCTCCTCGGCCGCTGCCAGCGGAGTGATGCCGCACAACGTGGCGCGCTCGAGCACCGTGTTCGTTGTGGCCCGGATCTGACCGACAGCCCGCACTGCACGCGCTTGGTCATAACCATGGGACTCTTCAGCGATATTGATGATGCCACCTGCGTTCGCCAGAAAGTCAGGGACATAGAGAATGCCCGCCGCCGCAAGTGAGTCCGCTACTTGAGTGCGAGCCAGCTGGTTGTTTGCCGCGCCAACGATGATTGCGAAGTCAAGCTCAGGCACAGTCTCTTCATTGAGCAGTCCACCCAACGCACATGGACAGAGGATGTCAGCGGATACTTTCAGAGCATCGATCGGGTCGACCAGGCGCGACGCACCGCCGCGTAGGGCACGCTCGGCCCTGGAGTGATCAACGTCTGAGGCGATTACGACGACCTGTCGCTGCACGAGAAGCCGAATGATCTCTCCGCCCACCTTCCCCGCGCCGAGAACACACACGGTCCTACCCTTGAGGCCGTCATCCCACCGGCGAACCGCCGCGGCTTCCATCGCAACCACCACACCGAAAGCAGTTGCGGAACTGGGATCGCCGGACCCGCCGCGCGAGGTGGACGTGCCTGCCACGAATGGAGTCGTCTCCCGAATGAGATCCATGTCGTCCTGGTTTGTCCCGATATCCTCTGCAGTGACGTAGCGCCCCTGAAGGATGTTGATCGCAGCGGCGAAATCACGAAGCAGAGCGGGCGTCTTTACGAGGCGTGGATCCCCGATGATGACCGCTTTGCCGCCTCCTTGTGACAGTCCTGCCAGAGCCGCCTTCTGCGTCATGGCTCTCGAAAGGCGAAGGACATCGTGGAGAGCAAGTGCCTCGTCTTCATAAGGATAGAAACGGGCTCCGCCGAGTGAGGGACCCAGAAGGGTCGAATGGACCGCGATGATGGCTCGAAGACCGCTCTGCGCACGCCGAATCGCAACGATGTCCTCGTGTTCGGACCCGGGCAAACCCTCGAGCACTTTGTCTGGTTCGGTGCCGGACAGCCCACTCACGACGAAATTATATGGGCGATCGAGCCCCAGAAGCGCTCAGAGGGAGCGTTTGCGAGGCAGCTGCGGACTGGTTTGGGGCGAGATACGGGCTGGGTCGGCGACCCTTCGGTCAGAATGGATTGGTGAATTCTCACCGATCGATTCCTCGGATGCACGAAGGCGAGGTATCCGTTGACGATGCCACGGTTCGCGCCTTGCTCAAGGAACAGTTTCCGGAATGGGCCGACGAGCCTTTGCGCAGAGTTCCCGACTCAGGAACGGACAACGCCATCTATCGCTTGGGCGGGGACAAGGGCATCCGGCTGCCGCGAATCCCGTGGGCCGAGACCCAGATAGAAAAGGAGTGCCGTTGGTTGCCGGAATTAGCGCTGGGACTCCCCGTTCCGGTGCCTGTCCCCCTGGCCAAGGGCCGCCCAAGTCTCGACTATCCCTTTCCTTGGTTGGTCTACCCGTGGGTGGAGGGAGTGAGCCTGGATCGAGCCGTCATCGAGGACTGGGATGTCCTGGCGCAGGAGGTCGGCGAGTTCATCATCGCCCTCGGTCGGCGTCCCACCGATGGCGGACCCCCGCCCATTCGCCGGGGGAATCCGATGTCCAAGTACGACCCTGAGGTGCAATGGGCGCTTCGCCAGCTCGATGACTCGGTCGACGTGGAGCGAGCCCGAGCCGTGTGGCAGCACGCACTCGATGTGGGTGAGTGGTCCGGAGATCCCGTCTGGGTCCATGGTGATCTCCTGCCCGGCAACATTGTGGTGAACAAGAAACATCTCTCTGGGATCATTGACTGGAGCGGCGCCGGGGTGGGCGATCCCGCATGCGAGGCGATGCTGGCATGGGCGCTTCCATCGGGCGCTCGTAGCGTCTTTCGTCGGACCCTCGGCTTCGATGACGCGACGTGGGCCCGCGCTCGAGGATGGGTAGTCCAACAGACTGCGCCCTATATCCCGTACTATGCGAAATCACTTCCCCTTGCGGTAAAACAGGCGAGGAGACGCCTCGAAGCGGCGCTCCTTGGCGACTGAATCAGCAGGGTTCGAATATGCCGCATCGAGGGGTGCCCCGGGGCGCCGGCTCGAAGACCTTTTCGAGCACGACGGGTGCTGATCGCTCACAATTGGAATGTGACTGCTGTACCTCCCGATTACGACACTGACCCAGAGCGGTTCTTGTCGAATGCCAAGTGGGACCACGACGATGTGCATCCCCATGTGGCAGAGCGGATCGCCCAGGCGGGTGCCAACAGGGTCCTCGATGTTGGCGGCGGACATGGCGCCCTGACCCGACTCCTGCCCGACCTCGGCATGAAAGGCGTTCTGCTCGACATCTCGCCGACGATGCTGGCCCTCGGTCCCCGTCCGGCCGTTCGGGCTGATGGCAAACGACTCCCCGTCTCCGACTCCAGCTTCGATGCCGTCGCGGCGCTCTACACGCTCTACCACTACGAGGACCCGCTCGTGCCGATCGGTGAGTCCCGTCGAGTACTTCGGACGGGAGGGTTGTTTGTCGCCTGCTCGGCCAATCGGAACAGCACGCCTGAGCTCTCCGCTGTGTTGCCCTTCTGGGGCGAATCAGGGACGTTCGATGGCGAGGACTCGCCCGCCATCGTCGCCGCTGTCTTCAACGGCCCGCACGACCAAGTCGAGGAGGTGAGGTGGGACGCTCCGATGCATACGCTCACGGATTCCGCGTATGCGACCGCATTCCTGCGGACCATGGGCCTGAGCGAAGCAGGAGCATCGGCAGCTGCCAACAGGCTCGAATTGCCGATGACCCTGACGATGCGTGGCTGTTTTGTCTACGCCATCAAAGGGTGAGGAGTCGTCCCATTACGCGGGATGGAAGGACACGGCATTGGACATGTCATGAGGCCAGCCTGGGAGAATTTGCCATGAGCAAAAATGCCACGCCAGGAGTGAGATTTCCGCAGATCGAGAGGGCCTCTCGATTCGCCAGGTTCGTGCAAAGTGGGACATTCCGGACTGATCGGCAGGCGCCCTACGACGCCGGCAGCCTTGTGGGGCTTGTGGCGTTCGGGCATTGAGAGCCTAGGCTGCGAGCTTCTGCCAGACGCTCATGGCGTCCCGAGCGATCCTTGAGGGCCCGCCATGCATCCGACACCCGGTGACCACGTCTTGGATCTTCCCGATGGCCGCACGCTCGGCTTCACAATTTATGGAGATCCAGCCGGTTTGCCGGTGGTCAACTGCCACGGTGGATTGCTAAGCGGACATGATGTGAGTCCTGCCGACCGCGTGGCCCGTTCTTTGGGTTTGTGTGTCATCTCTCCCGACCGCCCCGGCATCAACCGCACCGCCCGGTTAGCAGGCCATGGGTTGCTGCCCTGGGTACGAGCCGATCTCGTGCCGCTCCTCGACCACCTCGAGCTGGGGGTGATTGGTGTCATGGGTTGGTCTGAAGGTGGGCAATACGCCCTGGCAGCTGCATTCGGAATGGCTGGAAGGGTTACGAGATGTGCGGTGATCGCTGGATGTCCGCCTCTCGACAACGCAACTACTTTCAAGCAGTTGAACCACCTCGATCGTGCGCTGGCCGTACTTGCTCGACGGACACCGGTGGCGGTGCGCATCGTTGCAGCTGGCAATCGTCAGCTAGCGAGACACTTCCCGGAAATGCTCGTGCGAGCCTCGGTGCACGGGCAACCTGTTGCCGAAATCGCCAGCGTGAGGGAGCAAGGTCGATGGTTGCCCACCATTCTGGGTGAAGGGGCGGCGAACTCCCATGGTGTCGTCGACGAATACCGCGCACTCGTTGCTCCATGGGGATTCGATCCGGAAGATCTGTCGACGCCGGTCCGTGTCTACCAAGGTACTGCCGACCCGTTGGTGCCAGAATCATGGGGACGACTGCTGGCCGACCGGATTCCCGACGCATCTCTCGCCCTTTTCCCAGCCGAAGGGCACTTCATTGCGTTGACTCGACGACATGAAGTACTTCAGTGGTTGGCGGCAACCTGAACGAGACACGTATCGAAAGACGTCGCGCTCGGTTTCGGGTCCCCCAAACATGCCTAGCAGGCGAAGGTAGCGGTCATGCAGGTCGCGCCCATCGGCCATCCGATACACGAGCAGGTGTCGTCACGCCTACCGAGTCGACGGGTTTCGTACGCGTCAACGCCAGAATTCGGTGAGTTGCTCGGCGAGAGCTCTGCCTTGGTTGTAACCGGCTCGAGCGGCTGGCGGACGCGTCGACGGATCCATCATGTTGACGCCGAATGCGTCGCGGGAGCCGCTGTCCGGGAAGATGGTTTCGACTCTGCTGCCGCGTGCGCGTAGTTCGTCGACCTGCGCCGCAAGGTGCATGCCCCAGTCCAACGGGTGCCGTGACCTACCACCGAATGGTGACAGCACCAACACGCGCCCGTATCCGGCCGCCAGATCGGCATTCTCATTGCGTCGGTAGCCGCCGTCGATGTATCGGCTGTCGCCAATACCGTAGGGAGGGACACCGAAGCCATTGGCACAGCTGGCGGCAACGGCGTCCACCAGGTCGACTCCGCTGTGGCGGTCGAACACGACCGGTTCACCGGTATGGGCATCGACAGCCACGATAAGCATCGGTCGTTGCGGCCAGTCCTGCCTGGGCAGCCGAGCAGCGACGGTGGCGCGCCACTGCATCTGCCCCGAGCTGCCTGACGCCGCATCCATTTCGAGCGCCGCCGCACCCATTCTGCGGCGCATGTCGGCCGCGTCCTCAGCGGCACCGATGATTTCGCTCGTTATCTCCATATGATTCTGCACCGGCACATTCGGAACGCGTCGACGGTCGAATCCGACCGGACCAGTCCGTGGCTGGGGTTCGGCGGTAAGGATGTTGGCAAGCAGTTCGGTCGTTTGGGTCACGCTCGTTATCTGAGCCGCGGCCGTCGATCCGGCCGACGTCCCGATGATCAGATCGGCCTCGGTCACATCCAACCCGGCTTCAAACAGGCCGGCTATGAGGCCGATCTCCCACGCATTGCCTGCCGATCCGCCACCATGGAGGACCAACGCTCGCTCGCCCGCGGCGGGCACCCGCCTCATGGCGTCGACCTGCCGCTGATCCTGGTCGGACCTCAGCCGGTCGCCCTGCCCTGGCGGGTCGATCGCGGCAACCGTGAACCCCTCGCCGGACCTCTCCGGCCCGTCGTCTGCCACTGCCCGGCGGGCGCGGGAGACGAACCCTGGAGCGTGCTGGTGCAGGCCGCCGCCGTGGCCCATCAGGATCAGGGGCGCGCCGTCGGTCGCCGACTGGGGTGACCGCAACACGCCGCTGAATTCGCCGAGCGTGAAGATGCACTCGCCGATGCCATCGAAGGTAGTCGTCGAGATGAAATGCAGAGTTGAAGAGGGTGTCGTATTCAAGGGAGTCGCCTTTCGCGAATTGCGTATGGGCGCTCCCGGCGGCGACTACCTCAGTCGCGCGATCCTGGATTGCAGGGGAGCACCCTCTGCGGTCACTGCGTTCACGGGTCTCACCTCCTGTCGATGGATTACAACGGCCCGGTACCCTAGCGCGCCGGCGAAGCGGTTCGCCTCCGACACCGTGCCGATTGCCGTGTCGGCTGACGATCAGCCGAAGAATTCGAGTGCCTGCCCGAAGAGGTCAGAACAGTTGACGATCGCTCCGGAGAAGTCCCCCGTCACGAAATCGAAGGACACGACGTCATCTCGCGCGACACAGTAGAGGTCGCCGTCTGGGCTGAACCGCAGGCCTCTGGGGTTGCGGAAGAGGATCGACCCGTCGGGCCTGAAGATCCTGACGAGTCGGCCGCTGGTGCTGTCGTACTCGCGAACGCTCGAAATGGCGTCGCGCCCGCCGAAGGGCCATTCGCTGGACACCACGATGTTGCCGTTGGGCGCGATGGCGAGATCAAGGGGGCTCAGCTGCGAGTCTTCGACCAAGCGCGGCACGAGGAGATCGCCATCTGCGTCGAATACCTTGATGGTGTTTTCGCCGATGCCCGAGGGGCTCATACCCGACGCCAAGAAGAAGCGACCATCGGGGGCGAACGCAAACCCCCTCGGAAATGGGACGACCTCGAGAGGAAGGAACGGAATGGCGGGTCCGTCAAGGTCCGCCGGCATGGCCATGATGCTGCGGAGACGACGGGAGCCCACGTAGTAGCGCCCATCTGGTCCGAAGACTCCTCCGCCGGGGTCGAGTGCGTTGATCGGGCCGGTGTCTTTCAGCACTTGTCCCTTCTGGTCAAGGGCGAGCATGCGATCGTTACCGTTGTTGACATAGAGCAGGTCGCCGCTTGGATCGACGCACAATCCTCGCGGGTCGGCGACGCGGCTGTCGTCACAGAAAGTTCCCAAGGCGTTGCCGACGAAATCGAACGCGAGGATGGTTCCGTATCCTGCGCCGTTAGCGCCCTTTGCACTGGAAACCAGGAGTCGCATCTGAACAGTCCTCCTTTCGAGTCTTTTCCAGGGCGGACCATCTTGACTCACCTCGTCAGGAAGGTCCGGCGAGCGGCAGCCCACATGTCGCGCTGACAACGATCCGGGGGGCTACGAGTCCTCCGGGCGTCGTCCGGCAGTCGTGCTGAGGGAGTTCAGATCGCCGGGTCGCGGCGAGGGATCGGCCGGGGTGGCAGGCTGGACCGGTGGGAGGATCCGGCGCCCTGACGACGTACCTGGGCACAGCTCCCGGCGTCGGAAAGACCTACGCGATGTTGCGTGCGGGGCGACTACGTTCCGGTGCAGGACAGCAGGTCGTCGTGGGCTGGCTCGAACGCCATGGCCGGGCCGAGACCCGGGCCCAGGTGGGAGACCTGGAGGTAGTGCCACCTCGCCCGGTGGCCTACTGGAGCGGGACCTTCGCCGAGTTCGATGTCGAGGCGGCAATAGCCAGCGGAGCCGGCGTCATCTTGGTCGACGAGCTGGCCCACACGGTTGTCGGCACGACCAGGCGCCGTTGGCAGGAGGTGGCGGACATCCTGGCGGCCGGGGTTGACGTCGTCACGACCGCCAACCTGGCCAACTTGGTGTCGGCCCGGGACTACGTGGCGCAACTCACCGGAGCGGGGACGGTGGAGTCGATTCCGGACGAGTTCGTGCGCTCCGGGGAAACCGTGCTGGTCGATCTACCCGCCGATGCCCTCCGTCGGCGCATCGCAGACGGAAAGGTGTACTCGGCCGACAGGGTAGGAGGCGCGCTGGCAGATTACTTCCGGGTGTCCAACCTCGAGGCGCTCAGCGCCCTCGGGCGGGCCTGGATGGACGGAAACCTGGAGGCGGTGGCCCAGGAGATGCTCGAGGCACTCGGGCTCGTCGCTGCGTCCCGCCCGACCGTGGTAGCGGGGGTCTCGGACACCGGCTGGGGCCAGCACGTCATTCGCCGCGCCAGCGAACGGGCGCTCGAGGACGACGCCGACCTGCTGGTGGTCCACGTCAGCCTCGACGACGGGAAGCCCGACCGCCGATCGCAAGCCCACGCCGAGCACCGGGACTTGGCCGCGGAAGCCGGAGGCTTTTACGTCGAGTTGACCGCGGGGTCGGTGCCCGAGGGGCTGGCCCGAGCGGTGCGGGACCACGGCGCTTCCCGACTCGTCGTCGGGAGGCACCGCTCCCGGCTTGGAGAAATCGTGCACGGCTCGATCGTTTCTCGCCTGCAGCGGCTGCTTCCACAGGTGCGAATCGAGGCGGTACGTGAGGAGTCGGTCTCACCAAACGCGAGTGGCTGACGAGGCCCCAAGTGCCCCAAGCGTCGCCTGGCTCGTCGCTCAGTCTGCTACTGCGGCACAGCCGAGTCAGGTGGGCGTGTGCAGACCTGAGGGTTACCCTTGTAGGCGGAGACCCGTGGACTGATCGGACGACACACTGAGGAGAATCAAATGGCAAGGGTGTTAATGGTTGTGCAGCATCCCGTCGAGGATTTCGACGCTTGGCGGATCGAGTACGACAAGGCGCAATCGATACGTGACAAGCACGGCGTCTCAGACGCCACCGTCTTTCGGAATGCCGACGATCCGAACGAGGTCACGGGGCTCCACTGGTTTTCCTCTGTGAAAGAAGCTCATGCGTTTGCCGACGATCCCGACCTGAAAGAAGCCATGGCGAGGGCGGGCGTGAGTGGACCACCCCGGATTGAAATAAGCGTGGAGGTGTAGTCGGTCGCTGGTCGAATCGATGGTGTCCCAGTCCGCCGGCTGAGGGCGCTACACCTTGTGCGGTTCGTCTAGTGACGCACGCTCTCTCGGTGAGCCCATACTGCGAGCAACGGGTCGCCCAGATGCGAGGCAGGGGTACGTCGTTGGCTGCGAGGCTCATCCCAGCCTCCGGCGAGACGGAAGTACTGTTCGACGATCTCGCAGTGCTGCTCGTCGTCCGCGTACAGCCAGCCGCGAATGGCCTTGGTCGGGAAGCATCGATCAGAGAACGCACAGACGAACGGCCCGCCTTGGCGCACCACGCGAGCCACGTCAGAAAACACTTCGATGGGTCTGATGAGGTAGTCGACGGAAACGCAGCACACCACGGCGTCGAACGACTCGTCGGGGAACGGCAACCTGGGCTCGGCGTTCAGGTCGTGGACGACAGTGACCGCTGCCGAGGGGTTCGCGTCGAGCTCGTCGGAGTTCATCCCGAGCACGGTGAGACGCGCTGGCGGGGTGCGGAAATGCGAGACCCACGAACTCATCAGATCGAGCACGTCGCCCGAGATCCCAAGTTCGTCATAGAGGTAACCGACCGCAGCGATGGCGTGGTCGTCGATGTGGGTGACCAGGCGAGGCGACGAGTAGAACACCGAATCGCGGGACGGGTCAGCCTGGTCAAAGAAACCGAGCGGGAAGGGGCTACTGTCCACCCATTCAGGTCCTTGTTTCGGCCATGGTGGGGAGTGTTCCGTCACAACTGACTCATTCCCTTCTCTTGCTCGCACGAGCACCTCTACTCTCACATGTCCCATGCCCGTGCTGGGAACGTCTTGCTGAAGTACGTCGTGAAATCTTCGTAGCCAACCTTGAGGTAGAAGTCACTCGCCCTTGGGCTGGCCAGTGCGACGTATGCCGTCGCAGCGACAGACCTGCCTGGGTAAGCGATGATGGGAAGCGCAGCGGAGCCGGACCTGCGCCATGTGGGCCGAATCCAAGTGGTAGTCCCGACCAAGGAAGGGAGAGGGCAGATGGCAAAGGACAAAACAAAAGAGGCGAAGGGACGCACGAGCTCCCCCGGCAGCGAATCGCTCGGCGTGCGGTGGCTCGACGACGTGGCCGCCCACGACTTCGACAGTGCATCGGCGTATCTATCGTTGAAACTCGATGAGAAGCAGGCGGCGGTTGCCGTCGGACGCCTTCGCAAAGCGAAGGTCACCCGTCGCCGGGCCAACGACATCTTACGTGCTTGCAACCTTGTGGCTTTGCCTTTGGACGACCCCGGTGTGCGCCGTGACCTGCTCAACGCTGTCTCTGGCAAACGGCTAAGTCCCGTGCTTGTCGTCTCCAAGGGTGATGGGGGTGACATCGCCGACGGATACCACCGGGTCTCCTTGGCGTACCACCTCGACCCCTTCGGTGACGTCCCCTTGCGCATCGGCGCCGCTCCCGCCTGAACGGGTAACTTTCAAAGTCTCGGCGTACCAACCGTTCAGTCGGTACTGTAAAGAGGGATCAGCGTTGTGCTCCCTGTCCGTGCTCCCTGCGAGCCCTGCCGGCCGCTCCGATCATCATCATGTGCGATTCGACCATGACTGCCCCGGGGGTCCGGCGGCGCATGAATGAGCCGAATCACCGTGGTGAACGAAAGAGCTCGTTGGCTGTCCCGACCGGTGTTCAGAGGGATATCGAATGCTCGAGACAGCTCGCCGGACAGGGGTCACGCGTACTGTGACGGGTGTAGCCCAGACCCCGCAACGGGTGCGTAGGCAGATTGTTGTCGTCATCCTTGCCTCCGTGGTCCTCCTGGGCGCCGGCATGTGGCTGGCTCTCGACAAGTCGACGTCCTCGCCCCCAGTCGCCGTTGTGGGCGACTCGATCAGCGCGCTGAGTGGACAATGGATCGCAGTTTCTCTTTTCGAAGCGGGCTACTTGTCGACCGTTGACGCGGTGCCGGGTATCACGATGGCCCAGGCTGAGCCAGCGATCACTCAACTCGCCCGCCAACATCCCACCATCTGGATCATCGAGCTTGGTACCAACGATGCCTTGGGCAAAAATCCCCTTTGGGGGGAGCCCTTTCTGGCCGAATGGCAGCAGGTCCGGTCATCGCAGTGTGTGATCTATGTCTCGGTTTCGCCGCGCCCCGGACTGATCGCAGCGCAGATCGACACCACGCTCGCTGGCCTGGCTCGTGAGCATGCCAACGTTCACATATTGGACTGGGGCAACATCGAGTACAGAAACCCTTCGTGGCTCGAGCCCGACAAGATCCATCCCACCCCCGCTGGACAGGCTGAGCTCGGTTCTCTTGAAGCTCAGGAAGTGCAGCGTTACTGCTGATGGAGCTCAGGGCTTCCCTCGCCCCGCGCCGCGGTGCGCCCTGCGTTTCCCGGTGGTGCCGGCCGCCCCGGCTGCCCCGCCCCCTGGCGCCCCCAGCGCGGCGCTTCTGGGCCGCTTCGCGCCCCGGGCCCCTCTCTCCCACGACCGGTCAGTGGGCGCTGAGGGACTCGAACCCCCGACCTGCTGGTTGTAAGCCAGCTGCTCTAACCAACTGAGCTAAGCGCCCAAGCGTCCGCGCCATTATGCCCACCTCTCGGCGCTGCGCTGGGAGCGCTGCGCTGTCGGCGCCGCGCTCCCAGGGGAGCGGCCAGGCCTCAGGGCAGCTGCTGCGCAAACGTCGTGCTCCAAGGTCGGGCCAGGGCACGCAGCTCTGCGCAGCGTTCTTCTCCCAACACCGCATAGGGCGGCGCGGCCAGCAGGTCGGTCCCCTCCTCGAGCGCCCGGCGCCGGGTCGCGCCCAACTCGGTGAATCGGAGCTCGTCGCCCTGCTCCAGCCATCCCCGCTCACGCAGCGTCTCCACGGCGGCGTCCCATGCTTCGCGGGGCCAACCACGCGTCGCGCGCAGGAGGTGAGCCGGCACGTCGCCGGCCGCCGCGTGGGTGACGAGCGCCTCGGGGCCCGACAGACCCCACACGACGAGCTGTGCGATGTGGCCGTCGCCGCGGTACTCGCGCAGGATGGACTGGGCGTGCCACAGCACCAGGTGCGGCGCGTCGGGCCACGGGACGTCAGCATGGGCCGCTGCCAGCGGCCTTCCCTCCACCCGCCGGCCGGCCTCCTCGGCCGCTGTCCGGGCCAGCTCGGCGGCGCGCCGCATCTCGTCCGACGCCAGCACCTGTTCGCCCAGGAGCCGCCGGAACGCCGCATCCACTGCGTCGAAGCGCGCCGCCACGATCGTCGCGGGCGGGGCCACCTCCCAGGACCCGGGGATCGCCGCGTGGACGAGTTCCGGGTTGAAGTTGAAGAAGGTCGAGACGACCACGTCGGCCGACACCGCGCCCATCGGAGCCGCCCGCGAGGCGAAGTACCCCGCCTGCCCGGTGATGCCGAGACGTCCGTACGCCTCCGCAGCCTCGGGCACGAAGTACACCATGCCGTGCAGCGGCTCCAGGGTGCGCCAGGTCTTGCGCGCCAGGAGTCCGGCTTCCCTGCCCTTCTCGTCGTCGTCCATCACAGCCCCTCCTCCCCGACCAGCCGGTCGGCCAGCGCGCGCGTCGCCGCCACCACGGGCCGGCGGCTCGACGCGTCGCATACGATCAGGTCCCTGCCCTCGCGCTCGGCGTCGGCCGCTCCTGCCTCGCGGCAGACGAGCAGTCCCGCCAGGTAGTCCCAGCTGTGGAGGGTGCTGGCCCCGACCACCAGGTAGGCGTCGAGCACCCCCTCCGCGACCGCACAGCACTCGAGCGAGGCTGCGCCGAGCGCCCGGTACTGCGCCCACCCCGGATGACGGCCCGGGAACCCCGAGATCCCCACGATGGCGCGTCCGAGCTCCTCGCACCCCGATGGCGCGATCGCCCTTCCGTCCTTCTCCGCCCCGTCGCCGCGGACGGCGGCGTAGCGCTCGCCGGTGGCCTGGTTCACCACGACGCCGACCCGGGGACCCTCGGCGTCCAGCACACAGATGCTCGTGGAATAGAACGGCATGCGCCGGTGCGCATTCGTGGAGCCGTCGACCGGGTCGATCACGGCGAACAGTCCCGAGAGGCCGTCACCGGTCAGACCCGATTCCTCCGAGAGCACCGCGAGGCCCGCCCCGTGGAGCACCGGGAGGGCCGCCCCGTCCGCCGCCAGGTCGAGTCGGTACTGCCCGGGCTTTCCCCCACTCGGCCCCCAGTCCTCGAGAGCGTCGAGGGAGGCGCGCACGGCGCGGACGGCATCGTCGAGCACTGCAAGAAGGCGAACGTCGTCCACGGGTGGGGAACCCTACCGGGCGTGGTCATGCGGGACCGGCTGGCTGCCGGCCCGGCCACGCCCGGTAGGATTCCCCAGTTGTGGCTGCCATTGACGTCGCCGGGTACGTCGCCGACCTGAAGGACCACTCCGTCGACCACGGGTTTCACGTCCACGACGAGCGGCACTTCGTCGAGACCTACTCGTTGCGCCAGGTCTGGGAGGTCGATCTGCACCCCGAGGAGGGGTGCGGCGGACCGCTCGACCTGCACCTCGCCCTCGACGTCGACCCCCGCGTCCTCCTCTCCTTCGAGGACGCCGTCGTCCTCCTCGCCGAGGACGAGGAGCCACCCGACGAGTTCCACTTCCCGCTGACCTTCACCTGGGCCCTGCCGCCCCTGCCCAGCGGGCCCGACCTCCTGCGCCTCGCCATCGACCTGGCCGGGGTCGGCGGGATCGAGCTCCCCCTGGAGGTCTCGGCCATCGACTCCTTCGCCGATGCCACCGAGGGCTCGGAGCGACGGCTCAGCATCGTCGCCCGTCACCCGGTGTCGCTGGCGCGGGTCCTCAGCGGTGAGGAACTCCTCTGCGATGTCTTCGACCGGGCCCTCGCCGTCAGCCGCTTCCTGCTCGAGTCCGCCGAACGCTGGCTCGGCTGACGTGCGGCGCGCCGGCCGCCCCGACGGAGTTCGGGTCCTGGCGGTGGCGACGATCGTGGCGGGCACGGCCCTCGGATTGAGCGCGTGCAGCAACCAGGGCGGTCAGGACCTGGCCCAGCAGGCCTGCGTCCATGTGTACCGATCCGTCACGGACTACCTGCGGGCCACGCGTGGCGGCATGGCTCCGGCTGCCGCCGCACAGCTCCAGCGGGAAGCCGATCAGGAGCTGCGGGCCGCCCTCCCCCTGGCCGCCGCCGCGAACTCCGACGACGGCTCGTGGAACGCGCTGATGACGACCATTTCCGAGGGGGCCGACGTCGACGAAGGCCATCTCGTCCCCTCCTTGCGCGCCCAGTGCGTCGTGGCCGACAGCAACCCGAACGTCAACCCGCAGTCCCCCAGCGCGAACACCACCCCCCAGAACGTCAACCCGAAGCCGGCGTCACCCGCTGGCTGAGGCCCGAGCGAGGCTCCCCGCCATCTGCGTCCGCCCGGCCGCCACGATCGCCGGCATGATCTTGGGTGCCAGGAACTCGCCCCCCTCGTTCGTGAAGTGGACGCCGTCGGCGCGGCGGATCGTCACGCCGTCGACCGTGGTGGCGAACTTGCCGCCGGGACACGCGGCGCCGAAGAGATCGACCGCGGCGTCCGTCGTCGGGTGCTCGGCTGCCACCTCCCGGACCAGCTTGTTGAAGACGGCCAGTCGGGCCGGATTGTCCTCGGGCCACGAGGCCCCGTCCGGTTGCTCTCCCTCGTTCGTGCACGGCGCAGTCAGGAACACCATGTGCGACCCCGCCGCCGTCACCAGCTGCGAGGCCTGCTCCAGCTGGCTCTTCACGTAGGCGGCATACGCCGGGTTCAAGATGTTGGTCCAGGTCCCCTGGTACTCACGGTCGACCACTTCCCAGCGGCCGGCGAGCAGCACGACCACATTCGGTTTCACCTCGTTGATCGCGTCGAGCCACTGGTTCGGCCAGGGCTGGTCGACCGCCGGCTCGCCCGGCACCAAGGGGGAGCCGTCGCACGCGGAAGGGGTCGAGTCCCGCGCCCCATGAGCTCGACCTCGGGCCCGTTGACGATGCCGCAGCCGAGGATCCCCTTGTCGGAGAGGACATAGCCGTACTTTTCCTGTTCGGCCGGGGCGGCCAGCCCGATGCCCAGGGTGAGGGCCACCGAGTCGCCGAAGAGCAGCACCCGCACCGGCTGGGCCGAGGCCGGCGCCCCCGGCGTAGTCGTCGTCGTCGACCCCGCCGTGCCGAGGCCGCCGGGGAGTGCCGTGCTGGCGACGGCCGTCGTCCCGGTCGTGGCTGCCAGCACGGCCACCACCACTGCACCGACGCCGGCGGGAACCACCAGCCACGCCCGCCACTGGCTGACGAAGGTCCCCATGCGGATCGGGCGCTCGATGAGGTGGAAGGACACGACCGAGACGGCGAAGGTGACGACCACACGCGAGCGCGAAGAGCTCGTAGCCGTACAGCCCGGTCCGGGCGTGGTCGAGCCAGATGAAAATTGGCCAGTGCCAGATGTAGAGCCCGTAGGAGATCCGGCCCACGTAGCGCACCGGGCTCAGCGACAGCACCGCGGGACGAGGCTCCGCGGTGCCGCCACGGCCGAGAGGATGATCCCCGCCACGGCCAGACCGATGAGGAAGAAGCCGCCCGAGTAGGGGAAGGAGGACACGGACGTGGTGAGCGTCCACAACAACACCGCGCCCGCCGCGCCGGCGATGCCGATGCCGGCGCAGAGCCCGGTGCCGACGCTGCTCTTCGGACGCCACAGCTCGCCCTTGGCCAGGCGACCCTCCTCATGGCTGCGCTGGGACACCAGCACGAGCCCGACGGCGAGTGCGCAGCCGATGAACAGGCACTGGGAGCGGGTGTCGGTACCGAGATAGGCCCGATTGGTGTTGAGGCCGCCGTTATAGACCACGTACATCCAGATGGCCGATGCAATGGCCGCCGCGCAGCACAGCGCGAACAGCGCGCGCAGGCTCCGGGTGAAGTGCATGACGGCGAGCACCACCAGCGGCCAGATCACGTAGAACTGCTCCTCGACCGCCAGCGACCAGGTGTGCAGCAACGGTGACGAGGCCGCCGTCTCGTTGAAGTAGTTCGAGTTGACGAGGATGAAGTGCCAATTGCTCACGTAGAGGAGCGTGGCCAGCGCGTCGAGCCGGAGTGCCCCGTACGTCCCCTTGGGCACGATGACGGACGCGAAGAAGGCCACGAAGAGAAGCATCAGGAGGAGCGCGGGGAGAAGGCGGCGGGCCCGACGGGCCCAGAACGCCCCGAGCTTGATCGTCAGCGCCTGGCGCCATTCGCCGATGAGGAGCGAGGTGATGAGGAAGCCTGAGAGGACGAAGAAGGCGTCGACCCCCATGAACCCCCCGTCCATGTGCGGGATCCCGCCGTGGAACATCATCACGGCCACGACGGCGCAGGCCCGCACCCCGTCGAGCGCCGGGAGGTAGGCAAGACGAGTGTGCGACGCCGCGCTCTCGTCGTCCTGCATGGGGCCCATCCCTCCTCGGTCGGCTCGGGGCGGCACCGCACTCTGCGTGGCCGGGGACCCGCCATTGTCGCAGAACGGGCCCGCCACCTCGGAGCAGCCTCCGCTCACTACCCTGTGACCCCCTGAGCCCGACCCGACAACTGGCCCCGCCCCCTCCGACCCGTCCAGCCCCCGTGCGCCACCGCCGTTTCGTCACGTTTCTGCTGGTTCTCGTGCTCCTCGGCGTCGGGGTCGCCGTGGTGGCGCGCCTCCGAGCCGGACCGTCCATCAGCCCCCTGCGCGCCCGTATCGTCGCCCTTGCCCAGGGCCAGGTCGGGTATCGGACCGATCCTTCCGACACCTACTGCAACAAGTTCAGCGCCTTCTGGAACGCCGGCGTCGACGACTGCGGCAACGGCAGCCTCGACGAGGAGTGGTGCGCCGACTTCGCCGCCTGGGCTTGGAAACAGGCCGGCGCCGAGGTGGCCTACCAGTTGGCCCCGGGCTATCTCAACAGCGATTCCGCCAGCTTCTATGTCTGGGGGACCGACCACGGGACCTGGCACCCGGTCGGGTCGCACTACGCGCCGCAACCAGGCGATGTCGCGGTCTACGGGCTCGACACGTCCGCGGTCACCGCCGTGCACGTGGCGATCGTCATCGCCGACACGGGCGGCGACGCCGCACCCGACGTCGTCAACGGCGACGGTGACCGCACGGGCTACAGCGTGGTCGAGATCGGGGACCGCCAGGCGTACGCCGACGTCAAGGGGAAGGGAGCCCCGCTGTCAGGCTACGTCTCGCCCACGTCCCCGTCTCCGGCGCCGTCGTCGCCGTGATCGACGTCTGAGCCGGCGGAGCCGTTGGCCGAGCGCGCCACGGAACCGTTGTTCCACGCCGCCTCCTCGGCCTGCTGGGCCGCCATGGCCGTGACCACTGCCTCGAACACCTTGGCGGCATCGCGCTCGATGTGGGTCCGGGCCAGCATCAGACAGCCGGCGCCGAGGAAGGCGATGGGCAAGATGATGAGGAACGCCGTGCGGTAGTTGCCGCCGAACTGGGCGGCGATGGCGGAGGTGACCAGTGGCGCGGCGGCGGAACCGAAGACGACCGACGCCAGGTTGAAGGCGCCGAACCCGGCGCCGCGCAGGTGGGCCGGTGCGGCGTCCGACAGTCCCGCCCGGAGCGCCGGGACGCAGGCCGTGGCGGCGAGGAACCCGGCCAGCTGCACGACGAACACGAGCCCGAAGGCCATCGGGATGAACGACACCATGAACAGCGCGGCGCTGATGACGATGCAGACGGCGGGGATCACGACCCGCGCCCCGAGGAACCGGTTGACCCACTTGTCGGCGATGCGCCCGCCGATGAGCGTCCCGGGTATGCCGCCCAGGATGGCCAGCGCGCCGAACGTCCCGTTCGCCGCTTGCTGCGTGAGGTGCAATTGGTTCTGGTAGAAGTTCGGCATCCAGGTCGCCACCGCGGTGACGACGAAGCCGACGGTCGACACGCCGACCAGCGCGTAGCGCATGGTCGGGATGCGCAGGATCGTCCCGACATCCTTGCGGAGGCCGTCGGCCATGTCGCCGAGAAAGTGCCGGAACCCCTGCGGGAAGAGCGGTGGCCCGCCGTCAGTGGCCAGCTCCATCTCGTCGCTGTGCGTGACGTGGGCCCGGTCGGCCGTGCCGCGGCTGGGCTCGGGCAGCCGCCAACAGAGGTACGCGATCAGGAGGCCGGGGAAGAGCGACACGAAGAACGCGACCCGCCAGCCCTGGCCACCGAAGAGCGGGCCGATCGCCCCGCCGATGGCCAGGCCCATGCCCAGGCCGACGTAGCTCAGGCACTGCTGAATGGAGAACGCCTTGCCGCGACGTTCGGTCCCGTAGTAGTCGGCGATGACACTGCTGCCCGAGGGGTCGGTCACCGCCTGCCCGAAGCCGAGCGAGGCGCGGATCACGACCAGCAGCCCGAAGGCGGCCGTGGGCACCAGGCCGCCCAGGGCACTGATGATCGACCACAGCACGATGGTCACCGCCATCGCCCGGGTCCGGTTCCAGCGGTCGGCCAGGTAGCCGGCAGGCATCGTGATGATGCCGTTGACCAGAATGAAGGCCGAGAAGAGCAGCCCGATGGCAGTGTCGCCCACCCCGAAGGCAGCCTTGATCTGGTCGCTGCTCCCCCGAACGATGTACTGGTCCATCCCGTCGATGAACAGGGTGAGCCCGACGACCCACATCGGCCAGTTGCTGATCACCATGCGTCGGGCGGGGCCGCGGCCCACCCGCGTCGGGGCGGCCGCGGTGGGGTCCGCCGCGGTGGGACGCTCGGGCGACCGTGGTGCCTGCGCTGTGCTCACGACCGGCCCGCCGCCCGTCGTTTGCTGGAGCCTGCCGCCCCGCGGCCTACGATCCCGGCGTGTACCCGGCCGGCAGGGCGATCGACTTCACTTCGAGGAAGCCCTCGAGGCCCTCGGGGCCGAACTCGCGCCCGACGCCGGACTCCTTGTAACCGCCGAACGGCGTGGAGAAGTCGATGGGCACCGGCGCGTTCAGCATGTAGGTCCCCGTGCGCACCTGCCGCGCCACCCCGAGCCCGCGGTCGTTGTCGCCCGTCCAGACCGATCCGCACAGTCCGTAGCTCGAGTCGTTGGCGATCTCGACCGCGTTGTCGTCACCGTCGTAGGGGATGACGACCAGCACCGGGCCGAAGATCTCCTCCTGGGCGATCTTCATCTTGTTGTCCACGTCAGAGAACACGGTCGGCTCGACGTACCAGCCCTTGGCGAAGTCGGAGCCCGATGGGCGTCCGCCGCCCAGCGCCACTGTCGCGCCCTCCTCGCGCCCGCTGTCGAGATACCCCTCGATCCGGCTCCGCTGCCGCTCGGCCACCACGGGGCCGACGTCGGTTGCCGGGTCCATGGGATCACCCACCTTCAGGGCGGACACGCCCGAGACGACCGCGTCGACCACTTCGGCGTAGCGGGCGCGCGGCGCCAGAATGCGGGTCTGGGCGATGCAGGCCTGCCCGTTGTTCATGATGGCGTTGGGCAACAACGTCGGGATCGTCGTCGCCAGGTCGGCGTCGTCGAGGATGATGGCCGCCGACTTGCCGCCCAACTCGAGCGTGCAGCGCTTGAGCCGCTCGCCGCAGAGCCCGCCGATGCGCTTGCCCCCGACGCCCGAGCCGGTGAACGAGATCTTGTCGACACCCGGGTGCTTCACCAGGTGCTCGCTGACCTCGCGTCCGGCCGGCACCACCGAGAGGACGCCCTTGGGCAGCCCGGCCTCGGCGAAGATCTCCGCGAGGCGGAACGCGTCGAAGGGCGTCTCGGGCGCCGGCTTGTAGACGACGGTGCAGCCGGCGGCCAGCGACGGCGCCAGCTTGGCCGCGGCAATGAAGAGGGGCACGTTCCACGGCGCGATGGCCCCCACGACGCCGACGGGCTCCTTGGTCACGAGCACCTGCGGGTTCAGCATGCCGGCGCGCACCTCGTCGAAGGCGTACGTGGTGGCGAGCTCGGCGTAGTAGTTGAAGATCATGGCGGGTGCGAGCACTTGGCCCAGGCCCGAGAAGGTGATGGGTGAGCCCATCTCCTGCGTGATGATCTCGGCCATGTCGCCCATCTCGGCCATGATCTGCGCCCCGACCGCGGACAGGACGGCTGCGCGCTCGGCCGGCGTCATGCGGGGCCAGGGCCCGCGGTCGAAGGCCGTGCGCGCCGCCGCGACGGCCTTGTCGATGTCGGCCTCGGTGCCGTCGGGCACCCGCGCGATGACCTCCTCGGTCGACGGCGAGATCACCGAGATGGTGTCGGTCCCCTCCGGGACCACCCAGTCGCCGCCGATGAACAAGCGGTCGTAGTCCCGAATCGCCATGCGCCCCTCCCAGGGTCTCTGGGGCCCGCGCCCCGCGGCCGGACTTACCGGCCGGTAGCTAAAGGGTAGCGGCGGCCCGCAGGGAGGGGACAGTCCGGCCCGGTGGACGACCCGCCGACGGCTGCCTGATGGAAGAGGAATCAGCCCGCCCCGCCGCGGGGTTCGATATGGGCCAGGACACCGCCATCGGGCTCCACCCAGCCCTTTCCGGCGGCGTACGCGCACATGCCGGCGAAGCCATCGTCCCAGCGGTCGTCGGCGGCGGGCCCCGCCAGCGCCCGGACGGCCGCCGGGTCGACCACCACGTGCGCGCCGTCGGCCGACAGGCGGCCCAGGCTGCAGCGCTGCACCACCTGGGCCAGGTCGCCCTCGCCCTCGAGTGCGACAGAGAACCGGGTGAATTCCGCCGCTTCGCGCAGGGAGGCCCCGCCCCCGGAAAGGTCGATCACGATGAGCACGCCGGGCGACGTTACCGGCCCGTTCCGGGCCGTCCCGACCCCGGCCGCCCGACCTCGCTCACCCGGCAAGGCCGTGCCGTCGGTAGAGTGCCGCTCCGTGCCCGACATCAGCCAGCGTGACCCCGAGCAGGTGGCCTCCACCCTCTCCCGTTGGCTGGCGACGAAGTCGGCCGACGGGTCCGGACCGGAGGTCTTCGACGTCCAGGCTCCCGGCTCGAACGGGTTCTCCAACGAGACGATTCTGTGCCGCACCCGCTCCGCCGATGGTACCGAGCGGCGCCTCGTCGTCCGGGTGGCCCCCACCAAGCACCTGCTCTTCCTCGACGCCAGGTTCTCCACCCAGTACCGGGCCATGCGCGCCCTGGCCGACGTGGGCTCGGCGGTCCCCCTACCCCGCCTCGGCTGGTACGAGGAAGACCTCGAGTACTTCGGCGTGCCCTTCTTCTCCATGGACCACGTCGAGGGTCTGGTCCCTTCGGACAACATCCCGTACACCATGGAGGGCTGGGTGATCGAGGCCACCCCCGAGCAGCAGGAGCGGATGTGGTGGAGCGGCATCGACGCGCTCGCCGCGGTGCACCGCACCGATTGGCGGGCGGCGGGGCTCGAGTGGCTCAGCGACCCCGCCCGCGGCCGGCCGGGTCTCGAGCAGCAGATGTCCTACTACCGGGACTTCCTCGACTGGGCCACCCAGGGAGAGACCGTCCCCGTGATCGAGTCGACCTGGCAATGGCTGGTCGAGCACCGGCCCGCCGAAGAAGGCGACGTCGTGATCAGCTGGGGCGACAGCCGCATCGGCAACATCATCTGGAACGACTTCCGCTGCGCCGCGGTCGTCGACTGGGAGATGGCCTCGCTGGCGCAGCCCGAACTGGACCTGGGCTGGTGGCTCTACTTCGACCGGCAGTTCTCCGAGGGCCTCGGTGTCCCCCGCCCGACGGGCTTCGGGTCGCACGAGGACACCATCGAGCGCTACTCCGAGCTGATGGGCCGGCCGATGCGGGACATCTTTTTCTACGAGATCTTCTCGGGCTTCCGCTTCGCCGTGGTCATGTACCGGCTGTCCGACCTCGTTCTCGGGAGGGAGGACATGGCGCAGGACGCGAGCATGGCCACGGACAACATCGCCACCCAGCTCCTGGCCAAGATGCTGGAGCTGGAACCGCCCTCCCCCACCTGAGCCCCTATTCGTCCGAGATGGGGTCTCCCGTCGGCCCGACGGCGACTCCGGCCGCCAGGAGCCGCTGGCCGAGCCATTCGGTCCCCTGGTTCCCCTGCTCCCGCATGGCCTCGGGCCAGCCCGCCAAAATCCGGTGCAGGTCGTCGATCGAGTCGATCTTGGCTATGACGTGGACGGTGATCTTGTTCTCGTACCCCTCCGGGTCCGAGATGTGCAACCCGCCGAAGGGGTCCTCCCGCACGTGTGGCGCCGGCTCGCGCAGGACATAGAGCTCACCGGTGTCCTCCACGTAGTTCAGCTCGTGCAGCACGCCGTCCATGCCTCGCCACTCCGAGCCCAATTCGAGCTCGGCCGAGGGCCTGCGGCGGGGGTCCGCTTCGTAGAACTCGTCGATGTCCATCAGCGGACCCCGAAGGGACTGGCGGCTTCAGCCGTCAGGGGAATCGGGGCTCGGTCTAAAGGCCCGATTTCGTTGAGTGTCATACCCCTGGCGTACCGTGACGGGTGGGGTCGGACTGGCCCTTCGGGCGGCCTTCGGGCACAGCCGAGAAGAATCTGGGGTTGACCGATGATGCTGTCGGCTTCAGCCGTCAGAGATGTCACCGGCGGCACACTATCGCCGAGCAGGACCATTGCAGCTGTCCCGGTCCGGCCCGCCATGCGTCGGGCGGGTGGGAGCGATCGGGGGAGGGTCGGGAACGACGCTGCCCGCATGCCCACCCCCACCTCGAAACAACGCGTCGCGCTCATCGACCAGATGGCCGCCGAATGGCGGTCGATCGGCCGGTCCGGCAACGCGGTCCGGTCGCTGCGGAACGTGGCCGGCCGCGATCCGGGCCTGGCCCTCCTGGTTCTCGGCTCCGAGGCCCGCCCTCCCCTCTGCCCCACGCCCTGCGACCTCGTCGAGCACATGCGGCGGGCGTCGGGCCGCGCCCAACGCGAAGAGGCAGCCCGCCTCGTCCGGATCCTGCTCCGGGAGGCCGGTGCCGACCCGTTCATCTGCCGGATTCTGGTCCAGGCCCTCGTCCCGGGGCTGGTCACGGTCGCCGGCAAGCTCCGCTGGGGGCGCGGCGGCGACTGGCAGGACGGTGAGGAGTTCTTCGGCGAGCTCCTCTCGACCACCTGGGTCGTCCTGCAGGAGTGGTCCGGCCAGGACCGCCCCTACGCCGTGCTCGACCTGCTCTCCGCCATACGGTGCCGCTTGCGCCGCCAGCTCTTCCGGTCCAAGGATCTCGACGGGCGCTCCGTCCCGCTCAGCCCTGACCTGTCGAACGCAGGATCCTCCCGAGCGGAGACGGACCTCGAGGAGTTGGCCCGCCTCCTGGTTGAACTACGCCGCGAGGGGATGCGGGCCGACGAGGTCCAGGTCCTCTACGCCCACCACGTCCTCGGCTACTCCATGGCGGAGCTGGCTGCCCTGACGGGGCGCGACCGCCGCGCCCTCTACGCCCGGCGTGACCGCGGTCAGCGGCGCCTGTGCGCCTGACCGCCGAATGCAGGAGGAGTGACGCATGCGTATCGTGTGCCGGTGGTTGGTGGAGAGCCCGACGCCACCGAGAGTCTGCGCTCGCGAGTGGCTCGTGGCCGCCCCAACTGGTGGGTGATCCTCGCCGTGTCGCTGGGTCTCATGGCTCTGCTTGTGGCCACCGCCGGCGGCACGCCGCGGGCGGCCCGGCGACCCGGTCGGTCCGCCGCAGCGGCCCCCATCGCGCCTCGGACAGGCGTGCGCCGGGGCGCGGCAACCGGGACGATTGTGCCGTCCGCGACGACCACCACAACGACCGCACCGACTCCACCTCCATCGGGGACGGCCGGGGCAGGCACCTCGCTCCTTTCGTCCGGGACACCCCGCGTCGCCGACACGCCACTGACGGGTGCTGCCGGCATCATCACCACCACCACGACGCTGCCGCCGCCCGCGACGACCACCACCACGGGCCCGAGCGCAGCGCTGCCCGCCGACCGCACCCAGACCCAGGGCTATCTCGACCCCCCGACCCAGACGTCGAACCAGTTCGGTTTCACCGGGTCAGGCTCCATGGAGGTCTCGGTCGTGTGGTCCGGCGACACCTACCTCACCATGGAGGTCAGCTGCCCGAACGGGAGCCAGAACGTGGGCGGGACCTCCGCCATGGCCGCATCGCTGCCCGACGCGACAGGAAGCTGCCTGGCCACGGTGCGCGAGCCGGCGTCGGAGTCGACGTCGCTGACCTACACGATCTCCATCGGGCCGGCCGGTGGATAGCGGGATCGGGCTCCGCCGACGATTCCTCGACGTCGCAGCGGCGACGTTCGCCGCCCTGCTCGCCTTCACCGCCGTGCCGGCCGCCCTCGTCATCGTGGTGGGCGATCCACTGGCCGGCGGACTCGGGCACGGCTGGCGGCCGCTGCCCCGCGCCGTGCTGTGCCTCCTCGTCCTCTTGGCCTGGGTGGCCTGGGCCGCCTGCTGCCGCGCAGCTGCTCCGGGCGGTGATCGCCCACGTGCGCCGCGGCGAGGTCGCGGTGCACCGGGGTGCCTCGGTCCTGGACCGCGTTGCCGCGCGCATCGCATTTGGCGTGCTGACCCTGACGACCGTCGGTGCTCCCCTCACACTCTCCTCCGGTGCCGGAGCCAGCACCCCGGCCGGCAACGCGTCGCACGCCGCGATCAGCACGACGCTCCCGGTTGGCACGCCGAACCTCCCGCCGGCCGCGTCCGCGGCGACCTACTCGGTGCGGCCCGGTGACACGCTCTGGCGGATCGCCGACGATCGCCTGGGCGACGGTGCGGACTGGACGATGCTGGCCGCGCTCAACCTCGGTCGCGACATGGGAGGCGGGGCGCGCTTCGTCGATCCGGATCATCTCCGGGCGGGGTGGCGGCTGCGCCTGCCGGCGGAAGCGCGCCGGGATGACGCGGATCCGGCACGCTCCACCCGGGCCGGCCACCCGTCGCACCCGGAGCCCGTCGGACACCTGCCCGAGCTGGTCGCCCTCGGTCTCGGTTCGCTGGCCTGTGCGGCGCTGGCCCGGCGCGCCGGCCATCGGCGCCGGATCGGCGCACGGTTCACGGATGCGTCGACGGCGGGACCGGTGCCGTCGGAAGGTGCGCTGGACGCGGCGACCCTGCTCCACCGCTTCGCGGGCGTCCCGGCGCTGCGATCCTTCGAGGCCGCCAACTGCCTGCTGGGTCTGTCACTGCAGGACAGTGCCGCCCGACCGAGAGTTCGCGCCATCTGCGTCTCGCCCTCCGGGGTCACGTTCTGCTTCGCAGACGCCCACTCGGACACGCCGCCAGAACCCTTTACGCGTGCGGAAGACGACGACATCACGTGGCACGTGCGCCACAGTGCCCTCGACGGCCACCAGCCCGCCGTGCCCTACGTTCCCGTCGTACTCCCCATCGGCGACGACGACGAGGGCACGTGGCTCGTCCCTCTCGAAGCGGGCGATGTGTTGCCCATCCTGGGTGAGGCGGCACCTGCGCTCTGGCGGGCTGCACGGGAGGCTGTGGGCTCGTGGAGCTGGGCGGACACGGTCCTGGTCACCGAGGATCCGGACGACCCGGAACTCCAGTCGGAGATCGCGGCCGATCCCCTGATCGCTCGCCACGTGCTCTTCTGTGGCGACCCTGGCGCTCTTCCTCCCGCGGTGTTGACGCGCTGCGCCGTGATCTCTCTGGAACCCGTCGCCGCCAGTGATCTGACCGTGCTCGTCGATCGCCGCGGCGCCTCCCTCCACCCCATGGGTCGCGTCGTCCGGCCCCATCTCCAGGCGGCCGAGATGGCGCAGCAGGTCGCGGAGCTCGTGAGGTCGCACCCCGAAGACGATCCCGCAATGCAACACGAAGCCGGGGACCGGCAACCGGGCCGACCACGCGGCGGTGCGTCCGCGCTGGCTCCGGGAGCAGTCGAGGTGCGGCTGCTCGCCATGACACCGCGGCTCGAGGGGCTTCAGGAGGATCTCCCGCCCAACCGCGCCCGCCGTGCGGTCGAGCTCGTCGCTTACCTGGCCCTGCACCAGCCCGACGTCATCACCAGCGACCGTCTGCGCACGCGCGTCCTCGGGTCCTCGGACGCTGACGCCGCATCGAAGACGCTGTTCAACACCGCCTATGCGGCCCGCCGGGCCATGGGGGTCGACGAGCACGGCGATCCTCTCTTTCCGGCGGGGTCGCGTCACGGTCTCTACCAGCTGTCGCCCCGGGTGACAGTCGACGTGCAGCGTGCGGAGGCACTCGCCGCCGAAGCGAAGGCGCAGTCCGATCCTGACGCCGCCATCGCCCTCTACCGTGCCGCGCTTGTTCTGGTGGAGGGAGAGCCGTTGGCGAACGCGCTGTCGGGGTATGCGTGGTGGGAAGCGGAGGGCCACGGCGGGCGCATTGTCGCGGTGCTGGTCGACGCGGCGTGTGCGATGGCCTCGCTGGCCTCCGTTGCCGGGTTCTTCGATCTGGCTCGATGGGGATTGGAGCAGGCGCGCATTGTCGAGCCGTACAGCGAAGCGCTCTCCCGATCCGCCATGGAGCTGGCCGCTGCAGAAGGCGATGCGGACCGGCTCCGCCTCGAATGGCGCGAATGCCAGCGCCGGGCCGACACTCTCGACCCGGGAAGCTCGCCGTCGGCGCGAACGGAGTCCCTCTACGGTGAGCTCGCCCGCCGGGTCCTCGTCGTCGCTCCGCGGCGCGAGAGCGCCGCGCCGGATTACGCGCCCGCGGCCAGAGACTGAACCCCGGTCGTCGCCCCGTAGCGCCGGACCACCTCTTCGAGGCGCGCCACCCGGCTGCCCTTCACCAGGGCCACGTCGCCCGGGCCCAGCGTCCGCAGGAGGGCGACGGCTTCGTCGGCACTGGTCACCTCGGCGGGGCCGTAGAGGCCCGTCTGGAATCCGACGACCTCGATACCGAGCTCTTCGGCCAGCCGCGCCACCTTGCGATGCTCGGCCTCGGTCTCGGGCCCCAGCTCGGCCATGAGCCCGAGAAGGGCAAGCCGCCGGGCCGCGGGCAACGTGGCGATCGAACGCAGCGCCGCCTCGGTCGAGGCCGGGTTGGCGTTGTAGCAGTCCACCACCACGACGGGCCCGTCGGGGACCCGATGCACCTCCATGCGCAACGGCGACCCCGTGGCGGCCGCCAGACCTCCGATCACATCGCCGAGAGGAGCGCCACACCACAGCGCCGTGGCGGCGGCCGCCAGTGCGTTCGGAACCTGCTGGATCCCGTGCAGCCCGAGCTGGACGTCGGCGGCGCCCCACGGCGTCGTCAACCGGAACCGCGGCCGCAACTCGGGGTCGAGTTCGACGCGCTCCGCCCGCACTTCGGCGTTCCCCTCCATCGCATACCCGAGCACCGGGCACGGGCTGACCGAGGCCATGCCCGCCACCCGGGGATCGTCGAAATTCAGGACCGCGACGCCGGAGGGAGGGAGTGCCGTCACCAGCTCGCTCTTGGCCCGGGCTACACCTTCGAGATCACCGAAGTACTCCACGTGGGCCATGGCGACGCTCGTGACGATGCCGACGTCCGGAAGGCCGATCTCGGCCAGGCGCGCCACGTGGCCCACGCCGCGGGCGCCCATCTCCAGGACTACCCACTGGGCATCGACGGGTGCATTCAGGAGCGTGAGCGGGAGTCCCAGCTCGTTGTTGAACGACCGCTCGCTCGCCGCCACCGCGAAGGTCGAGGCGAGGCACTGCCGCAGCAGGTCTTTGGTCGTCGTCTTGCCCACCGAGCCCGTGATGCCGATCACGCGGCCCTTCATGCGCTGGCGTGCGACCAGACCCAGCTGCATGAGTGCGACGGCCGTGTCCGCCACGACGATCACGGGTCGCGCCGATGGGCTCCCTTGCGGTGAGGTAGGCAGGGGCTCCTCGTTCGAGGGCAGCCGGGATGAACTCGTGCCCGTCGCGCTCGGCGACGATCGGAACGTAGAGCTGGCCCGCCGACGCCGTGCGGGTGTCGATGGTCGCTCCATCAATGCCGACGGGGGGGCCGACGTGGATCCCACCGAGGCGGGCGGCGAGTTCAGAAGTGGAGAATCGCACGCATCGCCCTCGCGGTCGATTGTATAGCCTCGGTCGATGCCTGATCCCGGAGTGCTGGCGGTCGTCTATGGGGGTCCATCAGCTGAGCACGAGGTGTCGTGCATCTCGGCGCGTCGCATCGTGGCCAGCGCGCTGCAAGGCGGGTTCATCGTGAGGGTCATCGGCCTCACCCATGACAAGCAATGGGTGGACGCCGATCGGGTTCTCTATGAGGTCGAGGAGATCGAGGCACTCCCCTCACCGGACGACCTGTTGGACCGGGATCCCCGCGCCACGCTGGCCCATCTCGACGTCGGCCTGCCGCCGGGTGCCGTCGTGTTCCCCGCACTGCACGGGCCCTTCGGCGAGGACGGCGTCCTCCAGGGTCATCTCGAGACCCTCAACGTGCCCTACGTCGGCGCCGGGGTGCTCTCGTCCGCCATCTGCATGGACAAGGGCATCGCCAAGTCGGTGCTCCGCGACCACGGGCTGCCGGTGGCGGCGTGGAGGCTGGTCTCTCGATCGTCCTGGTCCACCGATGCGATGGAGGAAGCGCTGGTGTCGCTCGGCCTCCCCGTCTTCGTGAAGCCCGCAAACCTCGGTTCCTCCATCGGCGTCGCCAAGGCCTCCGATGCCGCCGCGCTCGGTGACGCCGTGCGGTCGGCCTTCGAGTTCGACGACCACGTGATCCTCGAGGAGTTCGTCGAAGGTCGCGAGCTCGAGCTCGCGCTCATGGGCAACGAGGACGTGCGGGTGTCGCGCGCCGGCGAGATCATCGCCAGCCGGGAGTTCTATGACTACGAGGACAAGTACGAGCTGGGGCTCGCGGAGACCGTTGCACCAACCGATCTGAAGGACGCCCAACTCGAGGACGCGCAACGGGTGGCGCTGGCGGCCTACCGGGCCCTGCGGGTGGAAGGTCTGGCTCGCATTGACGTCTTCCTCCGGAAGGACGACCAGATCGTGGTCAACGAAGTCAACACCATGCCCGGGTTCACCCCGATCTCCATGTTCCCCATGCTGTGGGAGGCCGACGGTCTGCCTTTCGGTGCGGTCGTCGAAGAGCTGGTGACGTTGGCGCGGGCTCGCCACGTCCGGCGGCATTCGCTCCGCACGCACCGGGTGCTGTAGCGGGGCCGTTCGGATGGCGGGCAAACCCTCTGGACCTGTGCGGGTCCGACCCACTGGCTGACCGGTCGACGGTGAACCCCGGCATCTTGACGCGGTGAAGGGCTGTGCACCGGCTCTGGCACGGGCGTCGAGCACCAGGACATCGCTCTCGCGATCACGCCCGGCCAGGGCCCGCGCCTCCCGATGGTGCATCGAGGACCCCGTTCGGCCACGATAGGCGCAGGTCCGGCGGGTGCTGCGCGCACCCCATCTGTACCGTGCGGAGTGTGGTCATGACGTTCGAGGGCTTGGAGAGCGACACCTGGGACACCCTCCCGGGCGCCAACCGCCTCACGCTGACCCAGCGCGAGGCGATCGAATCGGAGGAGTCGTTGCTCTGCGTCGTCGCCGGAGCCGGCGCCGGCAAGACGAGGGTGTTGACGCTCAGAGTGGCCCGGCGGGTGCGCGACGGGTCGATCGAGCCCGATCGCACCCTGGTCACAACGTTCAGCCGCAAGGCCGCTGAGGAGTTGCGCACCCGCCTGTACTCGCTCGGTGTCTCCGGTGTGAAGGCGGGCACGTTCCACCGCACCGCGCTCGGCCTCCTGCGCGAGCACAGAGAGTTGCGGGGCCGGCCCCTTCCCACGTTGCTGCCCGACCGCCGCCGCCTGCTGGCCGACGTGACGACGGGCGACGCCCGTCGGACCCGCGCCCTCGACGGCGAGATCGGCTGGGCCAAGGCGCGCCTGGTGTCGCCGGAGCAGTACGAGGCTGAGGCGCGTCGACACCGGCGCCGCAGCGGCATCAGCGCCGATCAGGTGGCCGACGCGTACACCCGCTACGAGGCTGAGCGCAGCCGGCGGCGTCTCCTCGACTTCGACGACCTGATCGTGGCCTGCGCCGACGCGCTGGCCGGTGACAGCGAGTTCGCCGACTCCATCCGCTGGCGCACCCGGCACCTCTTCGTCGACGAGATGCAGGACGTCAACCCCGCCCAATTCCGGCTCCTCACCGCCATGCTGGCCGACGAGCCCGACCTGTTCGTGGTCGGCGACCCCAACCAGTCGGTCTACGGGTTCAACGGCGCCGACCCCACGCTGCTCGACCGGCTGCCGGACATCTTGCGGGGCACCAAGGTCATCCGACTTGACGAGAACCATCGCTGCACACCCCAGGTGGTGGCGGTGGCCACCGCGGTACTGCGGGAGGGTGGCGCGTTCGGGGCCGGGGGCGAGGTGGTACCGCCGCGCACGACCCGGGTGGACGGGCCCGTGCCGCAGATCGTCGCCCACGCCACCGACGACGACGAGGCCGCCTGGGCGGCCGCCCGGGCCAAGATGGCCCGCACGCCGGGCCGGACGTGGTCCAGCATCGCCGTGCTCACGCGGACCAACGCCCAGCTGGCCAAGGTGCAAGAAGCCATGGACAAGGCCCGTGTGCCCAGTTCGATCGCCGGCGCCGACCTCGGCCCGGCGTCGGACCTGCGCGGCGATCACGGAAAGCGCGGCGCCGGAGCAGTCGATGGCGAGCAAGACCGTCCCGAGTCCCCGGCTGACCGCGACCGCGTGGTCCTCACCACGTTCCACCGCGCCAAGGGCCTGCAGTGGCCGACGGTGCTCGTCCTCGGGCTCGGGGAGGGCCTGATGCCCATCGCCTCGGCGCAGACGCCGGCCGCCATCGACGAGGAGCGGCGCCTCCTCTATGTGGCCCTCACCCGTTCCGAGGAGGAGCTCTGGTGCAGCTGGTTCGAACGAGCCGGGGGCGGGGCGGGATCGGGAACGAGAGCCGGACGCGGGCCCAGCCCCTGGCTGGCCCCGATTGAGCGGACGATCGCCGAACTGGAGAAGCAGGCCGCCCCGACGGCGGCGACGGAGGTCTCGCGGCGCGTTGCGGAGCTGCGACGCCGCCTGGCCGAGGGTGCCGAGGGAGCAGACGACGACCGGTAGGGCCCGGTAAGGTCGAGCCGCTCGATCGTCCGAAGCAGGGGTGGCGCGTCGCATGTCGGAACTGTTGGAACAGCTGCGCAAGGCCGTCGGCGAGAACCATGTGCTCGCGGGCGAGTCCATCCACGCCGACTACACCCATGACGAGGCGCTCACGACGGTGCCGGTGGTCCCGCTGGCCCTCGTCATGCCGAGCTCGACGGACGAGGTGTCCCAAGTCCTGAAGCTGGCGAGCGAGCACGGCGTACCCGTGGTGGCCCGCGGCAGCGGCACCGGACTCTCGGGCGCGGCCGTCCCCGTCGCGGACGGCATCCTGCTGGCCTTCGACCGCATGAAGAGGATCCGCGAGATCGACACCGAGAACCAGGTGGCCGTGGTGCAGCCGGGCGTGACGTTGGAGCAACTCAACGGCGAGCTCTCTCCGCTCGGTCTCATCTATCCGGTGTCGCCGGGAGAGCAGAGCGGTTCGCTCGGAGGCAACGTGGCCACCAACGCCGGCGGCATGCGCGCCGTTCGCTACGGGGTCACCCGCCACCACGTGCTCGGGCTCGAGGTCGTGCTGGCCGACGGCACCGTGCTCCGGACGGGCGGGAAGTTCGTCAAGAGCTCGAGCGGCTATGACCTCACCCAGCTGCTCATCGGCTCCGAAGGGACGCTCGCGATCACCACGGAGGTGACGGTCAAGGTGCAGCCCCGGTTCACCGTTTCCTCCACGGTCCTGGCACCCTTCGCGACCCTGTCGGAAGTGGCCGAGGCCGTGCCGCACATCGTGCAGAGCGGCATCGACCCGTCCATCCTCGAGTACATCGACGTGCTGGTCATGGCAGGCATCACCCGGGCGGCCGGCCTCGACCTCGGCGTCCCAGAGGAGATCAAGGCGCGCACCCTCGCCTACCTCGTGGTCGTCCTGGAGGGCATGGATGCCGACCGCGTCGAGCAGGACGTCGAGCGCCTGGCCACACTCTTGGAGCAGCGGGGGTCGCTCGACGTATACGTGCTCCCGCCGACGTCGGGCGCGCAACTGATCGCGGCCCGGGAGCGGGCGTTCTTCGTCGGCAAGGCGGCCGGCTGTGACGACCTCATCGACGCGGTGATCCCACGGGCCACCATCCCCGACTACCTGGCCCGGGTGGCCGTGCTCGCGCAGGAGCACGGCGCCCTCGTCACCGGATGCGGTCACATCGGCGACGGCAACGTCCACATCACGGTCTTCCAGCGCGACGACGAACGGCGGCATGCCCTCATGCACGCCAGCTTCGAGCTGGCGCTCGAGGTCGGGGGTGCCATCTCGGGCGAGCACGGCATCGGCACGGCGAAGCTGCCCTACTTCCTCGAGATGCAGGATCCCGTGTCGCTCGAGCTCATGCGCGCCATCAAACGGGCCTTCGACCCCGGTGGGATCCTCGGGCCGGACCGGGTGCTCGGCGTGGCGCGGACCGGGGCTCACTCGTGAACGGCGCCCGGGCTCTCCTCTCGACGCTGGTCGATGCCGGCGTCGACGTCTGCTTTGCCAACCCGGGGACCTCCGAGATGCACTTCGTCGCCGCGCTGGACGACGTGCCGGCCATGCGGGGCGTGCTCTGCCTCTTCGAGGGCGTGGCCACCGGGGCCGCCGACGGCTACGGACGTGTCGCGGGCCGGCCCGCCGCGACGCTGCTGCATCTCGGGCCCGGCCTCGGCAACGGGTTGGCCAACCTGCACAACGCGCGGCGGGCCCGCACGCCACTCGTGAACATCGTGGGCGACCACGCGACCTATCACGCCCGCTACGACGCGCCGCTGCAGTCGGACATCGCGTCCATCGCCGGACCCGTCTCGGGCTGGTACCGCTCGACGGCACGGGCCGACGACGTCGCCGCCGACGCGGCCGACGCGGTGGCAGCTGCACTGGGACCGCCCGGGTGCGTGGCCACGCTGGTCCTCCCCGCCGACGCGTCGTGGTCGGAATCGAGCACCGGCCCCTGCCCGCCCCGGCCGCGCGGCCGGGCGACCGTGGTGCCGGCAGACACGATCGCCGAGGTGGCCAAGGCGCTGCGAAGCGGCGAGCGCGCAGCGCTGCTCCTCGGCGGCAGCGCGCTGCGGGCCGAGGGCTTGCACGCAGCGAGCCGGGTCGCCTCGACGACGGGCGCCGCGCTCCTCAGCGAGACCTTCCCTGCCAACCTCGAGCGCGGGGCGGGCATCCCGGCAGTTGACCGGCTGGCTTACCTGGCCGAAATGGCCCAGGCTCAGCTCGACGGCATCCGGCACCTCGTCCTTGTCGATGCCAAGTCGCCGGTCTCCTTCTTCGCCTACCCCGACAAGGCGAGCGACCTCGTCCCCGCCGGCTGCACCGTGCACACGCTGGCCCGTCCGGGCGAGGACGCCGCTGCTGCGATGGAGGCCCTGGCCGAAGCGGTGGGGGCGCCGGGAGACGCGGGCGTGCCTGCACCCTCGAGTCGGCCCGACCGTCCCGCTGGTCCCCTCACGACCGAAACGCTCGCTGCCGCGGTGGGCGCGACCCTGCCCGAGGGCACCGTCGTCGTCGACGAGGGCAACACGTCGGGCCTCTTCGTGCCGGCCGCGACCGCCGGAGCACCCCGCCACGACTGGCTGACCCTCACCGGGGGCGCCATCGGCATCGGCCTGCCGATGGCCACGGGGGCGGCGGTGGCGGCACCGGAGCGACCCGTCCTCTGCCTGCAGGCGGACGGCAGCGCCATGTACACGCTCCAGGCGTTGTGGACCCAGGCCCGCGAGGCGCTGAACGTGACAACCCTCGTGCTGTCCAATCGGAGTTACGCCATTCTCAACATGGAGCTGCACCGGGTGGGCGCTGACGCCGGCGGACCGCTCGCCCGCCGGCTGCTCGACCTCACGGATCCTGTGCTCAACTTCTGCGACCTCGCCCGCGGCATGGGTGTGCCGGCACGGCGGGTCGACAACGCCGAGGACTTGGTGACGGCGCTCGAGGCCGGCTTCGCCGAGGCGGGACCCACCCTCATTGAGGTGCCTCTCTAAAGCGTACGCGGACAAGAATCTGCGCACCGCCCTTCTCGGGCGTCCGGCTCAGAGTGGCGACGCCAGCACCGAGTCGGTTCCTGCTTCTTTGCCCACGCTGACGCAGGCCGTTGCGAGAGCAGTTTCACCACCAGGGATCTGGTGGCCAGCGCCGCTCTCTCCACAGGCATTGTCGACCCGGCCCCCTGCTTGGGGGTCCGGGGCCTGAGATGCCGAGACACGCTCGGCGTTCGCCCAGGCGGCGAGGTTGATGGCCGCATTGAGGTCCCGATCGATGACCAAAGCGCAGGTGGCACAGATGAAGGTCCGGTCCTTGAGAGACATGTCGCTCCAGAGCCACCCACAAGCCGAGCAGGTCTTCGTCGAGGGAAAGAACCTGGGTGCCACGCAGAGCTCGCTGCCGTACCAGTCGGCCTTGTAGGAGACCATCTCCGAGAAGCGACCCCACGAGGCGTCGGCTATTTGGCGGGCCAGATGCTTGTTGCGGACCAGGTTGGCCACGGCCAGGTCCTCGAGGCACAGCGCGTCGTGGGTCTTGACGAGCGCACTCGAGAGCCGGTGGCAAAAGTCGCGGCGTTGGTCGGCCACCTGGGCGTGGATCAGCTGGAGTCGTACACGGGCCTTCTTCCTATTTTGCGAGCCGAGTTGGCGGCGAGAGAGCGTCCTCGAAGCGCGGCGCAGCGACCCGACCGAGCGCTCCAGGGGCCGCGGAGCGCTCACCTTGGCCACCTCTGTCCCGTGTGCAGTGGCCGAGACGACGTAGGAGCGCAGCCCCCGGTCGATGCCGACGAAGCCGTCGGGACTGCGCCTCTCCCCGTGGCGGCGCTCGGGGTGCAAATCGGGGGCTTCGACGCCGATGGTGATCACGAAGCGCCCCCGGTGCTCTCGGACGCTGGCCGCACAGATCCGGGCCCGGGGCGACCCGGAGGCGTCGGGACGCAACAGACGCCGCAGAGCCCGCGTATTCTCTCGCACCGCCACGATGCCGATGAAGGGCAAGGTGAGCGAACGCGCTCCGGCCTCGCCGAGGCGGATGGAGGGGGTGCCGGAGGCCGAGACCCTGTTGCGCAGGCGGAAGGTCCCGGGCGCACGGGCCTTCTTCTTGACTCGGGGGAAGCCGACCCGGGCACCCTTACGCTCGCCTTTCTTGGAGGCCGAGAAGGCGGCGAGAGCCCGGCCGAGGTCAACGGCCGCCTCCTCGAAGACCTGGGCGCAGACTTCTCCGCGCCACGAGAGCCCGACGTCGACCAGTTCGGCGCACCCCTGGGCATCGACCGCGAAGCGCCGGCCCGCCGCCTCCGTCTTCTTCCAAGCGTTGAACCAGTTGATCAGCGAGTATCCACTCCAGGGCACCGCAGTGGCCGGGTCGATTCTCTTGGCCGCCAGGGCCGCCACCACGGCCCGGCGGCACTGGTTGTAGGCGAAGCGACGCGCCCCCATATGACGGCGGAAGGCCGCGGCGCCCTCGGCATCGGGTTGCGCGGTGAAGCGAAATGTGGTCATGCGGGCCACGGTTCCGACGGTAGGGATCGGGTGTGACAGCCCGGAGGGCTTCGGAGACTCGTCGACGTTGCCCCCCATGGCCGTGGGGATCAGATCACGGCCTTTCGCTTGCCCGTTTCCGTCAACGGACGCACAACGGACGCAACGCGCCGACAACAAAGCGTGCCGTGGGGCCCGAATAGGTTCCAACGGCTCTATAGCGCCCCGAACAGGCCTGTCACCATGCGAATCGGAGAGGGTGCGCTCGGCAGAGAGCACCAAGGGGACGGGCTACCGAGGAGGCGCAGATGCAGATGGAGATGGACAGCCATCCCTCCGATGCTCGCTCCATCGATGCGGCCCTCGACCGCCTCCGGCACGACCTCTTCAGTGTCCCGCCTGAAGCCCCGGCCACGGCCGAAGTGCCCGACGTCATCGACTATGCGTCACTCGAGTTCGAGGTGGAGCGCATGCGCAAGCGCCTCGCCATCTGGGAGATCTTCATGGACTACATGCGAGACGGCGCCCGGAGCTGGCCCGAAGTGCAGCAGTCGCTGACCAAAGAGGACTTCGAAAAGATCGTGTCCATCTGCGACGGTGTCCCGCTCCGGGATCTGTTGCTCGACCTCCGGTAGGGGTTGTTCAGAAGGCAAGACCCCCAGACCGATGCCTGTTCCATGCGGGGCCGAGCAGCGACGGCTGCTCTTGGCGACGGCCCCGCGAGGAACGCCGGTTGGAGAAGGTGCTTGGCCGAGCAGCGACGGCTGCTCTTGGCGACGGCCAAGCACCTCGGGGTCTGCTTGCGGAGGCGAACTGGCTTAGGCGTCGGCGAAGTCGACCACGACGGGCGCGTGATCTGACGGCTTCTGGCCCTTGCGGGCGTCGCGGTCGCGGAAGGCTCCGGTCGCCCGCTGCACGAGGTCGTCGCTCACCAGAACAAGGTCGATGCGCAGCCCGCGTCCCTCGTGGAAATCCCCGGCCCGGTAGTCCCACCACGTGAAGGTGCCGGGCTCGTTGAACCGCCGGAACACGTCGTCGAGACCCCAGCCTTCGACGGCGCGTAACGCGGCGCGCTCAGGCTCGCTCACATGTGTCGAGCCCACAAAGGCCGCGGGGTCCCACACGTCACCGTCGTCAGGAGCAACGTTGAAGTCGCCACACACCGCGACCGAGGACCCGGGCGGGCACGTCTGGTCCAGCGTGGAGCGCAGTCGGGCCAGCCAGGCCAGCTTGACTTCGTAGAACTCGTTGTCGAGCGCCCGGCCGTTGGGGACGTAGACCGAGAAGACACGCGTCCCGGCACACTCCGCCGACACGATCCGGCGTCCCTGCTCGTCGTCCGACGTGCCGAACCCACGCGTGACGCCTTCGAGTCCGACCCTGCTGATGATGGCAACGCCGTTCCATCGCCCGTCGCCGTAGTGGACAGATTCATAGCCGAGGTCGGCGAACACCTTCTTCGGAAACTTGTCGTCCGCCTGTTTCGTCTCCTGCATGCACAACACGTCGGGCTGGTTCGACTCGACCCAGTCCGTGACCCGGGGTAGGCGGGCCGTCAGCGAATTGACGTTCCAGGTGGCCAGTCGCATCAGTTCACGCCGCCGTCGACGATGACGAAGAGAAGGTCGGCCTCGCAGGCGGTCTGCCCGCCGACCGACGCCCGCCCGTGCCCCTTGCCGGCCCGGGCCGACAGGCGGTCCATGGTCACCTCGAGCTCGAGGGTCTCGCCGGGGACGACCTGGCGGCGGAAGCGGGCCCGCTCGATCCCTCCGAACAGAGGCAGCTTGCCTGCATAGCGGGGATCGAGCAGCACGGCGATGCCGCCGAGCTGGGCCATCGATTCGACCATCAGGACCCCGGGCAGAGTCGGTCGGCCGGGGAAATGACCTCCGAAGAACTCCTCGTCGCCTCGCAGCTCCCACTGGCCGCGCGCGGAAACGCCGGGTTCGACGGCCGTGACGTCGGTGATGAAGAGAAAGGGGGGCCGATGCGGTAGGACGTCGGCCGGGCGGGGCAGCACCGTCACGGGAGCGTAGCGGCCCTCATCGCTGCCTCGCTTTGGCGGCCTTCTTCGCCGACGGCTTTTTGGCCGGGCTCTGCCTGGCCTTGGTCGCCTTCTTGGCGACCTTCTTGACCGCGGCCTTCTTCGGGGCCTTCTTGGCCGTGGCCGTCGCTTTCTTGGTCGCCTTCTTCGCCGGCGACCGAGCCTTCTTCGCTGCGGCCTTCTTGGTCGCCGGGGCCGCCTTGGTCGATGGCGCCCGCTTGGTCGCAGGAACGGCCTTCTTGGGCTCGGTCCGCTTCGGGGCGGTCGATTTTGCGGGAGGCAGCGCGAGCTCGGCCACCCGGCGGGGCGGGTCCAGCCCGGCCAACACGAACGGGCGGACCTCGCCTTTCTTGAGCACCTGGCGCGCCTTGGTCGGGGGCGGCGTGCCCATGGCGGTCAACGGGATGTAGCAGTGCAACGCTCCCCCACCTGGCAGCGGGACGTCCACCATCGCTCCGTGAGAGGTGAACGACACCACCTCACCCTCAATGGTGGTCCCCACGGGAAACGCCGCCACGAAGTTGATGAAGGTCAGTGGCTCGTTGACCGCCGGAGGCGGGGTCGACCGCTTCTGCTGGCCGCGGCCCGGTCCCTGGCGCGCCGCGCGCTCGGCCTTTGGGTGGGAGCTCTTCTGGGCGGCCGTCTTCGTCGCAGTCGTGTCCCTCTTGACCTTGGCGCTCTTCGGTGGGGCCGCCTTCTTGGCCGCCGCGTGCTTCTTGACGGTTCCCCGTGACTTCTGGGGCTCGGGTGGATGCATCGCTTCTTCGAGCGCCTCGTCGATCGCGCTCGAGAACACCGGATCGACCTTGGCCCGGCCCGGGGGCGGGGCGGCGGGCGTGAGGGGCCAGGTGGTGTCGAACGGGGGCGCTTTCTGCCTCGAGCTCTTCTGGGCCTTGGAGGCCTTCTTGGCCGCCTTCTTGGCGGCCTTGGCCAGCTCGGCCGCCTTCGCCGGCGCGGATTCGGGATCCTTCTTCGTCTTGGCCTCGGCTGTGGCCGCCCGGCTCTTGGGGCCCCGGATGGGCAGCCGCGGCGTGAAGATCCAACCCACGCCCGGCACCGGCTTGCCACCGATGAGACGACCGTCTTCAAACAGCCACGGGTGTTCTCCGTGGAATTCCTGGAAGGAGTCGTTGGAGAGGACGGTGGCCCCCGTCCGCTCGGCGATGCGCAACACGAACGCGTCACCGCGGCCGATGGCGCCGGCGGGCGGGGAGATCACCTCGCCGTTCAGCATGGCCTCGCGTACCTCTTCGCGCTCGGCGTCCGACACCCGGTGCTCGAAGGTCGCGTCGACGACCACAATGATGCTGGCGCCAGGGTCCTCGGAGGCGTACGCGCGCACAGCCTCGTCAAGTTGCTCGAGGCTTGGGAACGTTCGTCCTTCGGTGGCGAGGTTCGACCCGTCCACCACGACGTGGTGCGATTCAGCCAATGGCACGCCGCAAGAGATCAGCCTGCTCCAGCTGGTGCAGGGCGGCGCTCCCGATGGCAGGACTCGCCGACTCGGGCCGGCTGACGTGGCGAAGCCGCAGGCGCTCCGGCAGGCAGGCGTGCAGGCGGGCGTGGACGAAGGACCAGGCACCCATGTTCTCGGGTTCCTCTTGCAACCACACCACCTCGGATGCCTCCCCGTAGCGCTCGAAGGCGGCGGTCAGGAGTGCGACCGGCCATGGGTAGAGCTGTTCGACCCGCACCACCGCGACCTCGGATGCTTCGCCGGGCTCGAGCTTGGCCCGGTGCTGGAGCGCCTCGTGGGCGATCTTCCCGCTGCACAGCACTATCCGGCGGACCGTGGCCGGATCCTCGATCGACTGATCGTCGATCACGTGCTGGAACGAGCCCGATTCGAGGTCGGCGAAGGTCGAGCGCGACGCATGGGCGCGCAGCATCGACTTGGGGGTCACCACGACGAGCGGCCGCTTCGGGTTGGACAACGCCTGCGAACGCAGGAGATGGAAGTACTGGGCGGAGCTGGAAGGGACGGTGACCCGCAGGTTCCCGCGCGCCGAGAGGGCCAGGAAACGCTCGTAGCGCGACGACGAGTGCTCGGGGCCCTGGCCCTCGTACCCGTGGGGCAGCAGCAGGACCAGGCCCGAGAATTGCCCCCACTTGTTCTCGGCCGCGACCATGAAGTTGTCGATGATGATTTGGGCCCCGTTGGCGAAGTCGCCGAACTGTGCCTCCCACGCCACCAGTGCCTCCGGCGCCTCCACCGAGTACCCGTACTCGAACCCGACAGCGGCGTACTCCGAGAGCAGGGAGTCGCGCACGGTGAAGTTGCCCATCTCCCCCGCCGGCTCGAGCGTGTCGGCCCCGATCCGGTGCAGGCCGTCGCGGATGTGGGCCAAGGGCACGTACTCCTCGCCGTTGGAGTAGTCGACCAGCACCGCATGGCGGTGGCTGAAGGTGCCGCGGCGGGTGTCCTGGCCCGTGAGGCGCACGTTGATGCCCTCGTACATCAGCGAGCCGATGGCGAGCGCTTCAGCCAGCGCCCAGTCGACCTGCCCGCCGGCCACGAGCTCGTCACGCTGGACGAACTGGCGCTCCAGCTTCGGGTGGATCATGAAGCCCTCGGGGACCGAGCGCACGACGGAGGAGAGGGCGTGCAGCACCTCGGGGGATACGCCGGTCTCGGCGGACGGGGTATCCCCCAGACCCGGGTCGGGCACGGGAAGCGCCGTGGGGGCGAGCGAGGGCTCGCCCCGCACCTCGTCGAGGACGACCTGCAGGCTCGCATTGAAGTCGTCGAGTGCGGACTCGGCTTCTTCCAGCGTGATATCGCCCCGGCGCACCAGCGACTCGGTGTAGAGCTTGCGCACCGAGCGCTTGGCTTCGATCCGTTGGTACATGAGCGGCTGGGTGTAGCTGGGGTCGTCGCCTTCGTTGTGCCCGTGCTTGCGGTAGCAGACGAGGTCGATGACCACGTCTTTGTGGAAGGTCTGGCGGAACATGAAGGCCAGCCGGGCGGCACGAACGGCGGCCTCGGGGTCGTCGCCGTTCACGTGGAAGATCGGGGCCTGCACCATCTTCGCCACGTCGGTCGGGTACACCGACGTCCGGGCCGAGGCGGGGGCAGTGGTGAAGCCGAGCTGGTTGTTGATGACCACGTGCACGGTGCCGCCGGTGCGGTAGCCCGAGAGACCGGAGAGGTTGAGGGTCTCGGCAACCACGCCCTGACCGGCAAACGCGGCGTCGCCGTGGACGAGGACCGACATGCACGGAAACCCGTCGACGCCTTCGGCCGCGGCCGCCGGCGTCCCGTCCGTCGGCGGTGAGATCCGGTCCTGCTTGGCCCGGGTCATGCCCTCGACGACGGGATCCACCGCCTCGAGGTGCGAGGGGTTGGAAGACAGGGTGATGGGGAGCTCCTCCCCGGCGCTGCCGTGGAACACCCCCCGCGCTCCCTTGTGATACTTCACGTCTCCCGAGCCCTGCACCGACTCGGGGTCGAGGTTGCCCTCAAACTCCTCGAAGATCTCGCGGTAGGACTTGCCCACGATGTTCGCCAGCACGTTGAGGCGGCCGCGGTGGGCCATCCCCATCACGACCTCGGCCACTCCCGACCCGGCGGCGGCGTCGAGCAGCGCGTCGAGGAGCACGATGGTCGACTCGGCGCCCTCGAGCCCGAACCGCTTCTGCCCGACGTAGCGGGTGTGGAGGAATCGCTCGAAGACCTCGGCCGCGTTGAGCCGGCCAAGTATGTGCCGCTGTTCTTCCAGGTTGAGCGTGGCCGGCTGGCCTTCGACGTGCTGCTGGATCCAGCGCTTCTGCTCGGGATCCTGAATGTGCATGTACTCGATGGCCAGCGTACGGCAGTAGGCGTCGCGCAGCACGTGGAGGATCTCGTCGAGCGTGGCGACGTCGCGCCCGGCCAGCCCGTCCGCCACGAACTGGCGCGGCAGGTCCCAGATGGTGAGCCCGTAGGTCAGCGGGTCGAGTTCGGGGTGGATGTGCGGCGGCTCCGCGTCGAGCGGGTCGAGGTGGGCGATGAGGTGGCCGCGTACCCGGTACATGTTGATGAGCGTCTGCACGTGCACCTGCTTGACCAGGCGCTGGTGCTCCCCCTCCTCGCTGCCGGCGCCGGCGTTGCTGTCGACCTGCCAGCGGACCGGCTCGTAGGGCACGCCCATCGACTCGAAGAGATCGTCGTAGAAGCCGTCCGCACCGGTGATGAGGGCGGCCACCCGGCCCAGGAACAGGCCCGACTCGGCTCCCTGAATGATGCGATGGTCGTAGGTGGACGTCAGCGTGACCACCTTGCCGAGGCCGAGCTGGGCCAGCACGCGCGGGTCGGCCGCCTCGAACCCGGCGGGATAGCCGAGTGCCCCGACGCCGATGATGGCGCCCTGGCCCGGCATCAGGCGCGGCACGGATTGCACGGTGCCCAAAGTCCCGGGATTGGTCAGCGAAACCGTCGTCCCGGCGAAGTCGTCGGGGGCGATCTTGTTGGTGTGGATCTTGCGGATGAGGTCTTCGTAAGCCAGGACGAAAGAACGGAAGTCGAGCGTGTCGGCGTCCTTGATGCACGGTACGAGCAGCGTGCGGGTCCCGTCGCTCTTCTCCTGATCGACGGCCAGGCCGAGCCCCACGTGCTTGTGGTGGATGACACCCGGCTTTCCCTTCCCGTCGGCATCTGCCACGAAGGCCGAGTTGAGCGCAGGCACGTCGTGCAGCGCGCGCACCACGGCATACCCGATGATGTGGGTGAAGCTGACCTTCGCCCCGGTGGTCCGCGCCAACTGGTTGTTCAAGATGAGGCGGTTGACCTCGAGCAGTCGAGCCGGCACCGTTCGCACGCTGGTGGCGGTCGGCACCGCCAGGCTGGCCTCCATGTTTGCGACGATCCGCGAGGCCGCCCCCCGTAGCAGGGTGGCTTCCTCGTTCCGCGCTTGCGCAGCCGGAGCCGGAACCGGGGCGGCGGGGGTCGGCCAGGCCTGGGGCTCCCTGGTCGTGGTCTGCGCGGGAGGCGGCGTCGGTGGCTGGGGGGCGGGCACGGGGGCGGGCCGGTAATCGGCGAAGAACTCCCGCCAGCTGTCGCTGACCGAGTTGGGATCGGCCAGGAAACGGTCGTACATGTCGTCGACCAGCCAGGCATTGGGGCCGAACGAGCCCCCCGCGCCACCGAACTGGGTCATGGGCCAACCCTACCGGCGGCGATCGGTTACCCGGGGCGCTCCAGGTAGCGTCTGCCCTGCCCATGAGCTATCCGGCTGCCCTCAATTTCACCGTGCGGCCGGCCCCGGCCCACGACGCTGCGACGGTGGTGTTCGTCCATGGGTCGCTCGACCGGGGCGAGAGCTTCCGGCGCGTCATGCGCCGCCTGCCCGAGTTCGCCACCTTGGCCTACGACCGGCGCGGGTACCAGGGCTCACGGGAGGGCGGGGTCGTGGACCTCGGGGGTCACATCGACGATCTCCTCTCAATTGCCGACACGGCCCGGTCGGTTGGAGGTGGCCCGGTCGTGGCCGTCGGGCACAGCCTGGGCGGCAACGTGGTGATCGGCGCCGCGCTGGCGTCCCCGGGGGCGTTCGAGTCGATCGGGGCCTACGAGCCGCCCATGCCGTGGCTGGGCCTCCGCCGCGAGGGCGGTCGCCCCTGGCCGGCCGTGAGCGACGATCCGGGAGAGGAGGCCGAGTCCTTCTTCTGCCGGATGGTCGGTGCGGCGGCATGGTCCCGCCTGACCGAGGAAGGCCGGGCCCAGCGGCGCGCCGACGGTCCGGCACTGGTGGCCGACCTGCGCAGCATGCGGGGCGAGGGTCCCCCATTCGACGTCACCGCACTGGGCTTACCCGCCGTCTTCGGCATGGGCGGCCCGACGACCTCACCGCACCACCGCCGCAACGTCGAGTGGCTGGGCGCCAACGTCCCGGGTGCGGTCGTCTACGAGATTGCCGACGCGCAGCACGGCGCGCACCTGTCCCACCCCGACCACTTCGCCACGATGGCACGCCTCGTGGTGGAGAGGTCGGCGAAGAACAGCGCGTCGTCACACTGACGAGAACGGTGGCAGTCCGCTCTCGGTCATGGCGTCCTCGGTGGCGTGGTGCGGGTGCTTGAGGCGCCGTGACAGCAGCTCGTCGTACTCGACTCCCTTGCCCTCGCTCTTCATGCCCGTGATCAACGGCGAGTTGGACAGGAGCACGGCGCCCATGAACATCACGAGCAGAGACAGGGCCTCGAGCGGGCCGTAGGGACCCGAGGTGCGCAGGGAGTCGCCGAAGAGCGCGATGCCGATGCAGATGCTGGCCAGCGGATCGACCAGCACGAGGGTCGACTGCGAGGCGGCCAGCGGCCCGGCGTGGAACGCGTTCTGGGTCAGGAAGAGGCCGAGCAGGCCGAACACGATGAGGGCGTAGGTCTCCCAGTGCCCGAGCATGGTCACCCAGTCGTTCGCCGCGTAGTCACTGACCACCTTGATCAGGGCGGCGGTGAACGCATACGAGATCGCCGCCGCGCTCCCGAACATGGCGGCCTTCCACCAGCGAGGGCCCCAGCGGGTGGCCAACACCGTCAGGGCGATCAGCGCGCAGGCGCACCCGCCGACCACGATCCAGCCGAGATTGGTGGGCACCTCGTCCCCTCCGCCCGGCGCGGCGAAGTACAGGAAGCCGGAGAGCCCGAAGGCGATGGCACCGGCGCCGATCCACTCCCGCGCGGAGATGGAGAAGCGGAAGTACGTCCCGAGGATCGCCACCAGGAACAGCAGTTCCATGGTCAAGATCGGCTGGACGACCGAGAGATTCCCGTTGTGCAGCGCGAAGGCCTGCAACAGGAACGAGCAGATCATGAAACCGAAACCCAGCAGCCACACGCCCCGGCGGATGGCATGCGCCATCAGGCTGAGGCGCATGGTCGACTCCTCAGGGGCGTCCTCGACGCCCATGCGTTGGAACACGCTGGTCAGCGCATTCGAGAGTGCCGCTGCTACAGCAAGGACATAGACCATCGCCTCGCCCCCAATTTAGTGGGCGGTGTCACAGATCACGCAGGATGCTCCCAGCTCGCTCTAAGGTTCTATCTCACGCTCCAGGGGGCTGGTGCACGCAGGAATCCTGTGTAAACGGCCACTGCGCACCTGATCGGGACCGTCTCCGGCGGCTTCCCGCAGGAATCCTTGGGGAGTTGACCAAAAAAAATGTGGCAATTGCGTTACATTTGCGACATCTTCCGACATTGAGAGTGGACGTTGCAGTGAAGGAAGGCAGGGGAATCGGTCGTCACCGGGGCGGCCGATAAGCAAGGGAGCACTATGGGACTCAAGGGGTATCTGAAGCGGTCGCTGTTTGCCGCCATGGCAGCGGCGGCGCTGTCCATGTCGATCGTCGCCGTGGCGCCCGCCACCAGTGGCGCGTCGACGAAGGCGTCGTCGTCGTCGGGAGGGACCGCCACCATGGCGCTCGACGAGAACCTGGCCGGCTTCAACATCAACACCTCGGCCGCCGCCGAGTACGTGCTCCAGGAGATCCTGAACGTGGTGTGGCCCCAGGTCTTCATCATCACCAACAAGCTGCAGCCCGTCCTCAACACCCAGCTCATGCAGAGCGCGACGGTCACGAGCAGCAACCCTCAGACCGTCGTCTACAAGCTCAACCCCAAGGCCGTCTGGTCCGACGGGATGCCGATCACCGCCGACGACTTCATCTACAACTGGCAGGCGCAGAGCGGGAACCCCGCCTACACCGACGTCGGGGGCCAGCCCTATGACGCCGCCACGACCGCCGGCTACAGCCAGATCCAGTCCATGGTCGGCTCCGCCCCCTCCGGCGGCGCCGCCTGCGCCCCGGGCAGCACCGCCGACCGCAACGTCGGCCTGTGCCCGAACGGACGCACCATCACCGTGACCTTCAAGCCCTCCTTCGCCGACTGGCGCAGCCTGTACAGCGGCTCCGGTATCGTGCCGGCCCACATCGCCCGGACCGTCGGCTGGAACACCGGCTTCAGCGGCCCGCACGCAGACCATCTCGGGCAGCTGGTACAAGATCCAGAGCTACAACGCGAACCAGTCCCTCGTCCTGGTCCGTAACCCGACCTACTGGGGCACGCCCGGCAAGCTCGACAAGATCGTCTTCCAGTTCTTCTCCGACGACAGCCAGCTGGTGCCGGCCCTGCAGAACAAGGAGATCAACATCTTCAACCCTGCGACGTTGAGCCTCTCTATCGTGCAGACGGCGAACCAGGTGCCGAACACGACGAAGGCGACGCTGCCGGGGCTGGAATTCGAGCACTTCGACTTCAACCAGGCTGATCCGTACCTGGCCAAGCTCCAGGTGCGTCAGGCCATCGCCCACGGCACCAACCGCCAGTCGATCATCGCCCGACACGGTCGGCGAGATCTCCAAGGGCATCAGCCCGCTCGGGAGCCGCATGCTCGTGTCGACCCAGCCGGGCGTACAAGGGCACCAGCTACGCGTACAGTCCCGTCGCAGTCGATCAACCTGCTGAAGGCGGCCGGCTTCAAGAAGGCCTCCGACGGCTACTTCCAGCCCAACTACGGCCCGCAAAAGGGCAAGGACCTGACCTTCACCATCCAGTCGACGTCGGGCAACCCCATCCGCTCGCAGACCGAGGAGCTGTTCCAGGCCCAGATGAAGGCGATCGGGATCAAGATCAACATCCAGAACTACGACGCCAACACCTTCTTCGGGACCAACCTCCCGGGCGGCACGTTCCAGATCGCCGAGTTCGCCTGGGTGACCACGCCGTTCGTCTCGGGGAACCAGTCGATCTACTGCTCCTACACGAACACCACCAATTGCGGCGAGAACTGGAACCACTCGGCCAACACGAACGTGGACAAGGACATGGCCTCCGGTGCGTCGGCTCCGAGCCAGACCGCTGAGATCAACGACTTCAACAAGGCCGACTCCGTCCTGTGGCAGAACATGGTCACTCTCCCGCTGTACCAGAAGCCCCAGTTCTGGGCCTGGTCCAACAACCTGAAGGGCGTCCTGCCCAACACCTCGAGCGTCGGCGTCACCTGGAATGCCGAGGACTGGACGATCAGCTCCTAGTGAATCGCTGAGCGTGAGGGAGGGGTTGGCCGTGCCGGATCGGCCCCTCCCTCGACGTTCCCGGTTCCACACCTAGAATCCGCCCATGCTCGCCTACATCATGAGGCGCCTGCTGATCAGCATCGTCGTGCTGTTCTTCGCGACGATCTTCGTCTTCATCCTCGTCGCCAGCTCCGGAAACCCCCTGGCGCTCCTCAACGCCAACCCGCACATCCCCCACGCCACGATCGTGGCCCGGGAGAACCTGCTCCACCTCAACGACCCGCTGTGGCAGCGCTACTGGATCTGGTTCACCGGCGCCCTCCACGGCAACCTCGGCACGACCATCGCCGGGCAGGACGTCGCCTCCCAGATGACGTCGCATCTCTTCGTGACGCTGCGCATGGTGATCATCGCCACCGTCCTCGCCGTCTTCGTCGCCATCTTCATGGGCGTCATGGCGGCGGTGCGCCAGGGCAAGGTCACCGACCACGCCATCACCGTCACCAACTTCGTCCTCTTGGCCACGCCGGTCTTCGTGCTCGGCCTCGCGCTCAAGGAGTTCGTGGCGATCCCGGTCAACCAGCACCTCGGGACGACGCATCTTCTACACCAACGGCGAGCAGAGCCCGACGCTGAGCGGCTCCTTCTTCAGCCGGCTCCCGGACTACGCCGAGCACACCGCGCTGCCGGTCATCACGCTCATTCTCATCTCCTACGCCTCGTGGGCTATCTACCAGCGCTCGTCCATGATCGAGACCCTCGACGCCGACCACGTGCGCCTGGCCCGGGCCAAGGGCCTGAGCCAGCGCCGCGTCCTGGTCCGCCACGTCCTGCGCAACGCGCTCATCCCCGTGACGACGGTCGTGGCGCTGGACTTCGCCGCCGTGCTGGGCGGCGCCATCATCACCGAGATCGTCTTCGGGTGGCAGGGCCTCGGGCAGTGGTACCTGACCGGGGTGACAAACCTCGACGTCAACGTGATGCTGGCCTACCTGCTCATCACCGCAACCTTCGTCATCCTCTTCAACCTCGTCGCCGACATCCTCTACGGCGTGCTCGACCCGAGGATTCGTTATGGCTGACCCGGCCCCCCGCGAGAACTTCATCGAGACACCGTCGCAGGTCGCGACGGCCGAGGCCGGCATGCACACCCTGGCCACCCGCCGGGGTCGGCATGGGGCTCTCGGGGTCGGACACCTACGGGCTGTCCGGGGAGGCGAAGCCCCAGTGGCGGATCGTCGTGGGGCGCTTCTTCCACCAACGCCTCGGGATGATCGGGCTGAGCATCTTCCTGCTCCTCGGCATCGCGTCCGTGCTGGTGGGCCACTTCTGGCAGTACAGCTACACCACGATCACGAACAACCTCAACGACCCGCCCTCGTGGACGAACCCCTTCGGCACCAATTCCATCGGGAACGACATGTTCGCCCAGGTCATGGCCGGGGTCGAGAAGGACATCGAGATCGCGCTGACGGTGGCCGCCATGGCCACGCTCATCGGTGTGACCGTCGGCGCCATCGCGGGCTTCTACAGGGGCTGGGTCGACTCGCTCCTGATGCGCTTCGTCGACCTGGTCCTGGTGCTGCCGGTGCTCGCCGTGCTCATCGTCCTGGCCAACAAGCTCTCGAAGGAATCCGACAACTGGCTGGGGCTGGCCATCATCATCGGCCTGCTCTCGTGGACCTACGTGGCCCGGCTCGTGCGGGCCGACTTCCTCTCGTTGCGCGAGCGCGACTTCGTGGAAGCGTCGCGGGCGCTCGGCGCGACCAACCGGCGCATCATCGTCAAGCACATGCTGCCCAACGCCGTCGGCCCCATCATCGTCAACGCCACCCTGACCGTCGCGCTGAGCATCATCTTCGAGTCGACGCTGTCGTTCCTCGGGCTCGGCGTGCAGCCACCGAACGTGTCGCTGGGGCTCCTGATCAATCAGGGCCAGGACTCCGCCACGACCGAGTGGTGGCTCTTCGTCTTCCCCGTCGCCTTCCTGATCATCCTCATCCTCTCGATCTTCCTGATCGGCGACGGCCTGCGCGAGGCGTTCGACCCCAAGAAGAGCCGGGTCAGGGCCTGAGTGCCTGAGCCCGCCCTGCAGGTCGAGCGTCTGGAGGTCGACTTCCCGACCAAAGACGGTGTCGTCCACGCGGTACGCGGCATCGACTTCGCACTCGTCCCCGGCGAGGTCCTGGGCATCGTCGGCGAATCGGGCTCGGGCAAGTCGGTGACCGCCCTGGCCACCATGGGGCTGCTCCCCAAGGGGGCGCAGGTGCGGGGCTCCATACGCTTCGACGGCACCGAGCTCCTCACCCTGAAGGAGAAGCAGCTGACCAAGGTCCGCGGCACCGGGATCGCCATGATCTTCCAGGACCCGATGACGTCGCTGAATCCCGTCTACACCATCGGGTGGCAGATCACCGAGGCGATCCTGGCTCACCAGGACATCTCCAAGGATGCGGCCATGGACCGCGCCGTCGAGCTGCTGGAGAAGGTCGGCATCCCCAATCCGGCGGAGCGGGTCAACAACTATCCGCACGAGTTCTCGGGGGGCATGCGCCAGCGGGCCGTCATCGCCATCGCCATGGCCAACGACCCCGAGGTGATTCTGGCCGACGAGCCCACCACCGCGCTCGACGTGACGGTGCAGGCCCAGGTGCTGAACTCGCTCAAGACGGCGTTGGCGGAGACCGGGGCCGCGCTGCTCCTCATCACGCACGACCTCGGCGTCATCGCGGGCCTGGCCGACCGGGTGCTCGTGATGTACGCCGGACGCCCGGTCGAGATCGGGACCGCCGAGGACGTCTTCTACCGACCCTCCATGCCCTACACGCTCGGCCTGCTCGGCTCGCTGCCGCGGCTCGACGGCGACGGCTCCGAGCGGCTGCGGCAGATCCCGGGCGCCCCGCCCTCGATGCTCGGCGACCGCACGGGCTGCCCGTTCGCGCCGCGCTGCCCGCTGGCGGCCGACATCTGCCGGGAGACCGAGCCCGAGCTCGTGGTGGTGCCCTCGGTCACCTCGGCGCTGGGCGAGCACCGCTGCCGCCTGCCATTTCGCCGAGGCGGTCGGCCGCGGCGACTACGGGCAGGTGTTCTCCGACGGGGTCGTCGACAACGTGATCGCATGACCGTCTCCGAAGTCGGGACCATCGCGCCATTACCGGCCGCCGGCCCCCCGCTGCTGGAAGTGAACGACCTGGTGAAGGAATTCCCGATACGCGGCGGGGGGTTCCTGCGCCGCCAGGTCGGGGTGGTCCACGCCGTCTCCGGAGTCACCTTCAGCATCGCCCCCGGTGAGACCCTGGGCCTCGTCGGCGAGTCGGGCTGCGGGAAGTCGACCACGGGACGATCGGTGCTGCAACTGACGCGGCCGACATCGGGGTCGGTCAAATTCGAGGGGAGGGAGCTGACCGGGCTGGGCACGGCGGACCTGCGCAAGGTGCGCCGCGACATACAGGTCGTCTTCCAGGACCCGTTCGCCTCGCTCGACCCGCGCCTGGCTATCGGCCAGGCCATCGCCGAGCCGCTCCAGATCCACGGGGCGCACGACAGATCGGCGATCCAGGTGCGGGTGGGCGAGATGCTCAAGCTGGTGGGACTCGAGCCCTACCACGCCAACCGCTACCCCAACGAGTTCTCCGGCGGTCAGCGCCAGCGGGTCGGCATCGCCCGGGCCCTGGTGCTCCAGCCCAAGCTTCTGGTCCTCGACGAACCGGTCTCCGCTCTCGACGTGTCCATTCAGGCCGGAGTGGTCAACCTGCTCGAAGACCTGCAGAACGAGCTTGGCGTCGCCTTCCTCTTCATCGCCCACGACCTGTCCGTCGTCCGGCACATCTCCGACCGGGTCGCGGTCATGTACCTGGGCAAGATCGTCGAGATCGGCACCCGTCGCGACGTCTACGAGCGGCCGGCTCACCCCTACACCCAGGCGCTCCTCTCCGCCGTGCCCATCCCCGACCCGAGAGCCGAACGGGCCAGAAAGCACATCGTCCTCGAGGGCGACGTGCCGAGTCCCCAGTCACCCCCCTCGGGTTGCCGCTTCCGCACCCGGTGCTGGAAGGCGCAGGAGATCTGCGCCATCGAAGAGCCTGCCCTGATCGACCGGGGTCAGGGCCACCCCGTCGCCTGCCACTTCGCCGAGGTCGCCGCAGTCGTCTGAGCGGCCGCGCCGTCCCTGCCCGCACCACGGCAGGTCCTGCAGGAAGGCCCAGCTGCGCCGGTGGATCGTCGTGGGCCCGTAGCCGCGCAAGGCGGATTGGTGGATCGGCGAGGGATAGCCCTTGTTCCGCTCGAAGGCGAAGGCCGGGAAGTGGTCGGCCTCCTGACGCATCAGCCGGTCCCGCACGACCTTGGCCAGCACCGACGCTGCCGCCACCGAGGCGCACTTGGCGTCCCCGTCGACGATGGGCCGCACCGCACCGTGGAACGGATCATCGGGATGGCGCAGCAGGTCGACCGGGCCGTCGACCAGGACGGCCTGGGGAGACTCGCCGAGCCCCGCCAGGGCGCGCCGTGCCGCCACCCGGAGGGCCTCGGTCATGCCCCACTCGTCGCACTCGGCCGCCGACGCGTGCCCGACCGACCACGCCTGGCACCACGCGCCGACCGCGTCGAAGATCTCCTCGCGACGGGCCTCGCTGAGCATCTTGGAGTCCCGCAGCCAGGCCGGCATGGACCGGAGCTGGACGCGGGGGCGCACGACGGCGACGCCGACGGTGAGGGGTCCGGCCCAGGCGCCGCGGCCCACCTCGTCGAGGCCGGCGACCGACTCGTACCCCAGGGCGCGCAGACGGCGCTCCTCCTTGAGGTCGGGCGAGCAGACCGTCATCGGAACGGGCGCGCGCCCGCCTCGTACGATGGGGGCGTGAGCACCGACGGGGGGGAAGCGGCGGATCCGCAGGCGCGGTCGCCGTTGCTGCCGGGGACGAAGGTGGACGTGCGCAACCGCTTCCAGGGCACGTGGGTCCGCGGCTTCGAGATCGCCGAGGTCACCAACGAGGGGTACCGCATCCGCCGCATGTCGGACGGGAGCGTCCTCGGCGAGCTGTTCTCACGGGACGACCTCCGCCGGGAGCGCTCGCGTCAGGGCTTCTGGTGGCACTGAGGCCTCAGCCCTTCTGGGCCTTCAGCACACCCTCGATGTAGTCGTCGATCGGGATGGCCGACAGCGTCAGCGTCTTGAGCGTCCCGCGGGAGCCCAGGACCAGAGCCACCCTGGCCATGGTGGTCTCGTCGGGCGCATCCAGCACGGTGCAGAAGTCGTACTGCCCCAGCAGGGCCCATTGCGCCACGACCCGGACGCCCATGGCCTCCACCTCGGCGTTCACGGCCTTGAGGCGGTCGGGATTCTCGGTGAGCGTCGCCGCCCCGTCGGGCCCCACCGTGGAGAGCATGAGAAACGTGGCCACTGGCTCACGCTACCGCAGGCGCCGGGCCGCTCCAGGGTCCGGCCGGGTCAGCGCAGCTCGCCCCGCACGACCTTGCCCAACGCGTTGCGGGGCAGCGCGTCGATCAGGCGCACCTCGCGTGGGCACTTGAACGGCGCCAGGTCGGCCGCCGCCAGCTCGCGCAGCGAATCCAGGTCGGGATCACCCACCACATAGGCGACCACGGTCTCACCCCATTCCGCCGAGGGCACGCCCACCACGGCCACCTCGACCACGCCGGGGTGGCGGGACAGCACCGCCTCGACCTCGGCCGGGTAGACGTTGTGGCCGCCGGTGATGATGAGCTCTGTCCGTCGCCCGCGCACGGTGACGTAGCCGTCACCGGCCACCGACACCAGATCCCCCGTGGGAAACCAGCCCCCGGGAGCGAAGGCGTCACGGCCCCAGTAGCCGCGGCACAGCGACGCCCCACGCACGTGCAGCTCCCCAACCCCCTGCTCGTCGGCATCGTCCACGGCGGCCTCCACCCCTGGCAGGGGCAGCCCGACCGAACCGGGACGACGCTCGCCCACGAGGGGATTGGAAAGGGTCAGCAGTGTCTCGGTCATGCCGTAGCGCTCGAGGACGGCGACGCCGTCACCGGCCAACCGGTGCCACAGGTCTGGAGACAGCGGCGCGGATCCCGAGACGCACAGTCGCAGCGCGCCCAGCCCGGACGAGAGCCCGGACGCGGCCAACCGGTGGTACATCGTCGGGACGCCGAAGAACATCGTGCTCGTGGGGACCGCACCGAGGACCGCAGACTCGTCGAAGCGGTCGAACACGGCGGCGGACGCGCCCGCTGTGAGCGCGCCGAAGAGCCCGGCGCAGAGGCCGTGCACGTGGAACAGCGGCAGACAGAGCACGAGGCGGTCCTCCGACCCCCATTCCCAGGCCACGAGCAACGACGAGATGCCGGCGAGAAGCGACGCATGGGTGTGCACGGCACCCTTCGGCTTGCCCGTCGTGCCTGACGTGTAGACGATCAGCGCGTCGTCGCCCGCCTCCAGCACGGGCTCGGGGCCGGGCACGACGGCCGATGCCGCGCGGGCCAGCTCCTCGACGTCCACGACCGTCAGGCCTGCACCGAATGCGTCGTGGCGCAACCCGTCGACGACGGCGAGCACCGGGTCGGCGTCGGCGACCACATGGGCGATTTCGGGAGCGGACGCCGACGGGCTGAGCGGCACCAGCACGGCGCCGCAACGCAGCACCCCCAGGAGGGCGGTCACCGAGGGCAACGTGGCGCGGGCGCACCACAGCACCCGGTCACCCGGGCTGACGCCCCGCTCGGCCAGGACCGAGGCCAACGCCGCCGTCTGGCCCTCGATCGTCGCCGCGTCCACGACGCGGGTGCCGTCCCTTCCGTCGACGAGCACCGGGCGGTCGGGACGGGCCGCCCACTGCCGGGCCCACACCGCCGGAAGCGTCGGCGCCGGTGCGGCGCGGCGATCCTCCGGCCACCGACCCGGGGGGACGAGCGCCCTCACCGTCGGCGACCGCAGGTCATAGTCTGGCGGTCATGACCGCCCGCCGCATTGCCATCGTTCCGCACACGCACTGGGACCGGGAATGGTACAAGTCCTACCAGGACTTCCGCCTCGCGCTGGTGGAGCTGATCGACACGCTCATCCCCCTCCTCGAGCGCGACGCCAGCTACCCCTACTTCATGCTGGACGGGCAGATGGCCGTCGTGGACGACTATCTCGAGGTCCGCCCCGAAGCGGAAGGGCGCCTGCGGGCGCTGGCTGCCTCGGGCCGGTTGAGCATGGGGCCCTGGTACATCCTCATGGACGAGTTCCTCGCCTCGGGTGAGACGATCGTGCGCAACCTCCAGATGGGCCTCGGGCGTGGGGCCGCCTTCGGCGGGGTGATGGAGCTGGGCTACCTGCCGGACATGTTCGGCCATATCGCTCAGATGCCCCAGATCCTTCGCCTGGCCGGCTTCAGCGATGCCGTCGTGTGGCGCGGGGTGCCCTCGCAGGTGACCAAGAACGCCTTCATTTGGGAGGCCCCGGACGGTTCCTCGGTACGGGCCGAGTACCTGCCCGTCGGCTATGGCAACGGGGCCGCACTGCCCGACGACGCCAAGGCGCTCGTGCGGCGCACCCGCGACAACGTGGCCGAGGTGGCCGAGTTCCTTCTCGGTGACCTGCTGGTCATGAACGGGTCCGACCATCTCATGCCCCAGCCCTGGCTCGGCCGGGTGGTGGCCGAGGCCAACGACCTCCAGGATGAGTTCGACTTCGCGGTCACCTCGCTCCCCCGCTACCTGGCCGGCGCGCCGAAGGAGGGCTTGACCCGCGTGCAGGGCGAGCTGCGGTCCGGCGCCCGGGCCAACATGTTGATGGGCGTCACCTCGAACCGGGTCGACGTCAAGCGGCGCGGTGCCCTCGCCGAGCGGCAACTGGAGCGCCGCGCCGAGCCGCTGGCCGCGCTGTTCGAGGCGCCGGCGGACTACCCCGAGCGACTCCTGGAGCTCGCCTGGCTCGAGATGGTGCGCAACTCCGCGCACGACTCCATCTGCGCCTGCTCCGTCGACGACGTGGTCGACGCCGTCCTGCATCGCTACGCCGAGGCGCGGGCCATCGCCGCCGGGCTGGCGGAGCGCGCCGTCAAGACCTTCACCCGCTCGCTGTCGCAGGCTGGTGCCACGGTGCTCAACCCGTCGCCCCGGGCCCGCTCCGGCGTCGTGGAGCTCATCGTGCCGGCCGACGGCCCTCCTCCCGCCGGCGTGCAGGTCGTGTCCGAGCGCTCCGGGCTACCCGGGTCGATGGTGCTCGATGCGGACACGGTCCGCACGGTGCTGGGGATGATGCAGGGACCGCGGATCGACGACGAGGCGTGGATCCACGACGTGCTGATCGAGGACACCGAGGAGGGGTTCGACATCACCATCGCCGTCGGCACCGAGGAGAAGCCGGGTGTCCCCATCGCGGAGGCCAAGCAGGACGTCTACACGAGGCTGGGCGCCCGGCCCGACGCCGTGGTCCGGGTGGGCATGGAACAGCCGGCGACGCGGCAAGATCCTCGCCCGCACCGGCGAGGTGCCGGGCTACGGCTGGGCCGCCTTCGACCCCGCGCCGCTCGCCCACCCGGTCGAGGTCAACGAGGCCGACGGCACGGTCGTGCTGGCCAACGGGCTGGTGCGCGTCGACGTCGACACATCAACCGGCACCTTCGCGCTGGAGGGCACATCCGGCTATGGCCGCCTGGTGGACGGCGGAGACCTCGGCGACTCCTACAACTACTCCCCCCGCGCCAGGATTCCTTCGTCGACACGCCCGAAGCCGTCGCCGTGCGGGTGGACGAGCGCGGACCCGTGCGGGCGCGGGTCCGCATCACGAGCACCTACCTCTGGCCCGATCATGTCGACGGCTCCTCCCAGGCGCGGGTCGGAGGGCACAGCGTCGACGTCGAGACCGACGTGGAGCTGCGGGCGGACGAGGCGACCGTGCGGGTGACGACCACGTTCGTAAATCCCAGCGGCGATCACCGCCTGCGCGTGCACCTGCCCCTCCCGGAACCGGCCGGCCAGTCACAGGCCGAGAGCGCCTTCACCATCGTCACACGCGGCTTGACGGCCGAGGGCCGGCCCGACGAGCTCGGGCTCCCCACCGCGCCATCCAACCGCTTCGTCAGCGCCGGGCGCCTCACGGTGGTGCACGAAGGAGTGTGCGAGTACGAGCTCGTCGACATTCAGGATGACGCGGCGCGCACCATGGCGCTGACCGTCCTGCGGTCGACCGGGATGCTGTCCCGGCTCGGCATGGCCTACCGCCCCTTCCCGGCGGGGCCACTCACGGCGGTGGAAGGCCTGCAGATGCGGGGCAAGCGGGTCGAGCTGCGCTACGCGCTCGCGCTGGACTGCGACGACCCGTACCAGCTGGCCGACGACGTGCTCCTCCCGCTCGAGCCCGTCTTGAGCCTGGGTGGTGGCCCGCGCCCGTCGTCGGGCAGCGCGCTCGAGCGTCCACGGCGGCGAGGTCAGCGCGCTGCACCGCGTCGCCGGCGTGCTCGAGATCCGCGTCTTCAACCCGAGCCCGCAGCGCAGCCTGGTGTCGTTCCCTGGGCGCTCCGGCTGGCTCGTCGACCTGCGCGGCTACCCCCAGGAGCCCTTTGAGGGCTCGTTCGAGCTACGGCCCTTCGGCATCGCCACGGCCAGGCTGCGCGACGACTGAGTCGGGGGCGCGGTTGGCGCTGAGCAGGCGCTCGCCGACACCACGGAGCTCCTCGAGGTCACGCAGGACCTCGGACAGCCGCTCCCAGCGCACGTTGCGCCGGCGATCGGCGGCCGGCCCCGTGCCGTCGGCCTCCTCCCCGGCCCGGCCGCACCACCACAGCTGCACGCGTCCGAGGTCCTTCAGCAGCCGGGGCCGGAGCGCCTGCGCCGTGAACTCACTCGGCGCCTCCACCATCAGCGTCCTGTGGAACTCGTCGGACATCAGGACGGTCCCCGGGTTGCCGATGTTCACGATCCGGTGGGCCAGGTTGACGGTTGGACCGAAATAGTCGCCGTCCCGCAGGAGCACGGGGCCGCAGGCCAGACCCACCCGCACGTCCGAGAGGAGATCGTCGTCGGCGTAGGCATCGGCCAGGCTCAGTCCGATACGCGCCGCGCCCGCGACGCTGTCCACCACGAACATGACCTCGTCGCCGATCATCTTGACCACCCGGCCGCCGGCGCTGGTCACGATGTCGTGGGAGATCTCCTCGAACCGGCGGACGACGGCGGCCAGTTCCTCGTCGCTGAGGTGCTGGCTGAGGAGCGTGAAGCCGACCATGTCGGCGAAACCCACGGCGAGGACCGGACTCTGCCCCGGCGCCAGGCCGTGGCTGCGCAGCATCATGCTGCGTTGGATCCCGGCCGCTACCTGGCGCCGCCACACGAACTCGAGCAACTTGGCCATGGCCGGAATGGTCACGTCGGCAATGCCGGCGAACGCCTCGGCCGAGAGGACCGGGTCGACCTCGGCGCTCACCATGTCACCGGGCACGAGCTCCGCCTCGGCGATCCGGGCCATGGACGAGCCGATGACGCGGGCCATCTGGACCGCCGTGTCGACATCGGCGGCCCCGAGCGCCTGGAGACCCTGGAAGAGGCGGACCGCCTCGAGGTCGAGGTCGGTGAAGGCGCGGTCGTCGTCGTCGACGCCGGGAAACCCCAGGGCCCGCCAGAAACGCTCCAGCTTGTCCACACCCACGCCCGTGAGCTCGGCGACCTCGACCCGCGTGTAGCGCCGGCGCGAGGGGATCAGCATGCGGTCCGCCACGAAGAGATCGATGACGCCGTCGTCGACCGCCTGGTCGATCTCCTGCTCGGTCGCGCCGTGCATCAGGAGGATCTCCTTGACGTGGGCGAGTGCCGCCTCCCGGAGCGCCTCGTCGCCGGGTCCGGACAGTCCGTCGTAGCTTTGGAAGAGTCCGCTCATCGCGGAAGTCCCCGCAGCAGTGCTTCGTCCCATTCCGGGCGGGAGGGCCGGCGCATCAGGTTCATCAGCGCCTCGGCGGGCGAGCACCGCCCGTCCACGATGCCTCGGACCTGCTCCGCGATCGGCATCTCGACGCCATGGGCCTGGGCCAGCCCGACCAGCGGCCCTGCACTCTTGATGCCCTCCGCCACCATGTGCATCCCCCCGACGATCTCCTCGAGCGACTGCCCCTGCCCGAGCGCGAAGCCCACCGTCCGATTCCGGCTCTGCGGGCTGGCGCAGGTCGCCACCAGGTCACCGACTCCGGCCAGGCCACCGAAGGTGAGCACCTTCCCACCGAGGGCGACGCCCAGCCGCCCCAGCTCGGCCAGGCCCCGCGTGATGAGCACGGCCCGGGTGTTGTCCCCGAGACCCAACCCGTCACCGATGCCGGCGGCGATAGCCATCACGTTCTTGGTGGCGCCGGCGATCTCACACCCCACGACGTCGGTGCCCATATAGGTACGGAACGTGCGCGTATGCACAAGCCCCTGCACGCGGCTCGCCAGCGCCTCGTCGGTGAGGGCGACCACGCAGGCCGCGGGGTGGCCCTGCGCCACCTCGCGCGCCAGGTTCGGACCGGTCAGTACGCCGGCGGGCAGCCCCGGCAACACCTCGGCCACCACCTGTGACATGCGGAGGTTGGTCCCCATCTCGATCCCCTTGGCCAGGCTCACCACGGCCTCGATCCCCCCCGCCAGAGGCTGCATCTCGGTGAGGACGGCGCGGAACCCGTGCGACGGGACGGCCATGAAGACGATGGCGGCGCCGTCGAGCGCCTCGGCCAACGACGACGTCACCGCCACCCCGTCGGGGATCTGCACACCCGGGAGGTACTTCTCGTTCTGGCGCGTCTGTGCCATGGACGCGGCGAGGTCGGGCGAGCGCACCCACAGTGAAGCGGGATGCGAGGCACCGACGATGGTCCCGACCGCGGTGCCCCATGACCCCGCACCGATCACCGCCACCCGGTCGCTCATGCCTCCAGAGCCTACGGCTCCCCCACAGCGACCTCCGCGACGACCCGTACACTGTCGCGGGTGTCGAGGGCCAGCACGCCGGCAGCGCAGCACGCGGCGGCGACAGTCGACCGCCCGTTGGGGCCTGAGGTCGTCCTGATCCCCGTCAAGGCGTTCCACCAGGCCAAGCGCAGGTTGGGGTCGGCCCTCTCCGATGCCGAACGGATCCGGCTCGTCCGTTCCATGGCCGCACGGGTGGTGGCGGCGTGCGTGCCCCTCCCGGTCGCCGTCGTCTGCGACGACCGGGACGTGGCGGCGTGGGCGATGGAGCTCGGCGCCACGGTGATGTGGGAGCCCGGACAGGGCCTCAACGGAGCCGTGCGGGCGGGGGTCGACCGCCTGGCCCGGGCGGGGGCACGCTGGGTGACCGTCGCGCACGGGGACCTACCAAGAGCGCACGGGTTGGGCGTGCTCGCCCCGTTCGATGGCGTCACCCTCGTCCCAGACCGGCGCGATGACGGTACCAATGTTCTCCGCCTACCGGCAGAGTCCGACTTCCGCTTCGCCTACGGTCCGGGCTCGTTCCGCTCCCACCGGGCGGAGGCGACGAGGATCGGCCTCCCGGTGCGTGTCCTGCGGGCTCCGGACCTCGCCTACGACGTCGACTGGCCGGCCGACGTCGCCGAGCTCGACCGGCCTTCGTAGACCGTCCCTGCACGCGGAGCCGGGGGCCCGGAGGCCCCCGGTCTCGCGTGTTCCCGAAGGAACGAAGCGCTTAGCGCCGCTTCGCCGCCTTGCGGGCGGGTGCGCGACGCACAGCCTTCTTGGCCGCGGTTGCCCGCTTCTTGACGGCCTTGCGGACAGTTGTCCGCTTCTTGGCCGCCCTCTTGGCAGGAGCCCGCTTCTTGGCTGCCCTCTTCTTCGCAGGAGCCCGCTTCTTGGCTGCCCTCTTCTTCGCAGGAGCCCGCTTCTTGGCTGCCTTGCGTGCCGGAGCCCGCTTCTTCGCAGGAGCCCGCTTCTTGGCTGCCCGCTTCGCAGGAGCCCGCTTCTTGGCTGCCTTGCGTGCCGGAGCCCGCTTCACGGACTTCCGTGCCGGAGCCCGCTTCACGGCCTTTTTCGCCGTTGAGCGCTTCGCTGCCTTCTTTGCGGGGGCCCGCTTTTTTGCGGCCTTTTTGGCCGGGGCCCTTCTTTTTGCGGCTACTGCCACAGGTGCACCTCCCTAGGAGCATGGTCACTGAATAGAGGTGAAGCCTGCGCCACGTCGCGGTCGACTGCCCCGCACCATGCGCACTGCCGCACCGGTTTCATTTGCGACGGCTGGAGTAGCTGCGCCGGTGTCATCGACACCACCACATCACGCCAGACCGACTTGATTCCCCGAGTTGCGAAGTCACGCTGACACAGTGCGGCGCGGCGACGAGCACGCGAAAACGAAGCCGACAATTTTCGTTTTGCGCGCTACACGTCGTTGTGTCGCAGCACATGTCATACCCTCCCTCACACTTCGGGTAGACACCATTCTTCTGTTATGAACACGCTCAGGTCAAGCATTCTTTGTTCGCGGCATCTTTTTGCACTCGTCGACGCCTTCGTTTCACTCGGTTCCGCACGCGCAAATGAGGCGCATCCTGCGTCGGTGCGACGACCGCACGGTGTTGCCGTCGTCGATTTGCGCGGTATGTCCCATGGATTTGTCGGTTCTCCAACGCAAACATCGCGGGTGTGGAACACGACACTCATACGCATGTCGACACCGCCGATTCGTGCCTGATTTCGAGTGCAGCACTGCGCGAGGTCCACCGTTTGGCGCGTCACAGCATCTATGTTGGTGAAGGCGCCCAGGGATGGAGCTGGGCCGGCCCACAGTGTTCGACACTGGTGCTGGGACCGCCGCGGGCCGGGAAGACATCTTCCCTGGTCATACCCAATATTTTGCTCTCGGACGGGCCGGTCGTCTCGACCTCGACCAAGCCCGACGTGATGCTGGCGACCGCAACGTCGCGCGGCGTCGAAGGTTGGTCGTTCCTCTACGACCCGAGCGGTGAGGTGGATTGCCCGCCGGGCGTCGAGCGCGTCGGTTGGTCGCCGTTGACGACAGCACGTGATTGGGACGCGGCGGTCGTGACGGCCGACGCGATGGTCGGCGCAAGCCGGCTCAGCGGGCAGCGCGCCGGCGAGCACCACTGGACCGAACGTGCCGGCGCGCTGCTCTCGACACTGCTCCATGCCGCCGCGACCCAGGAGCTCCCCATGCGGGACGTCCTCCAGTGGATCGATCGCCACAACGGGGCTCCGGCACTCGAAATCCTGGACTCGAACGTCGGCGGGGACGCTCCGGCGACCGATTTGCTCGCCGGAATCGTCGCCACCGATTCCCGTGAGCAGTCAGGCATCTGGTCGACCGCATCCGGCGTCTTGGCCGCCTACCGCACCGAGGCCGCCCTCGCATCGACCCGAACGGCACCCCTGGACCTCGACACGTTCGGTGCCGGGCCCAACACGCTCTACCTCTGCTCGAGCGGCCGCCGACAACGCCAATTCGCCCCGCTCGTCGTGGCCATGGTGGGCGACGTGCGCGACGCCGCGTACACGCGGTCGCGCGACGGGCGCGCCGGCCCACCCACGCTCCTCGCTCTCGACGAAGTCGCCAACATCGCCCCAATTCCCGATCTGCCCGCCATGGTCAGCGAGGGAGCTGGGCAGGGGATCCTCGTCCTCGCCTGCCTGCAGGATCTCTCCCAGGCCCGCACCAGGTGGGGGCCGGCGGCTGACGGATTCCTCTCGCTCTTCGGAACGACGGTCGTCCTGCGGGGAATCGCGGACACGGCGACGCTGCGCGACATCAGCGCACTGGCGGGCGACCGGGAGGTGCCCGCCATGACGGTCAACCGCTCGGTGGACCGCTGGGGCCGTGTCCGCCCGTCCACGTCGATCGGTACCTCGCGCCAGCGGGGCCTTCCGGTGGACGCCGTAGCCCACGGCAGCCCCGGCGGCGCGCTCGTCCTCGGCCCGGACAAGGTGGTCGAGGAGATCATGCTCACGCCTGCGCACGAGCGGTCCCCGTGGCGCGAGCTCCTCCCCCGGCGCGCCAGATCGCCCGCCCGGGACCCGCCGACCGTGGCCGCTGACTCAACGTCCGAGCCCGCGCTCCGCTGTCAGGGGCTCGCGCCATCCGAGGCGCGCCCGCGCCGCTGCCAGCTGCCGCTCGGTGCGGACGTGATCCGCCAGGCGGTTGGCCGGCAGCGCGGCCAGGCTCGCCGGACGGCCGAATGGTTCGGCGGCGTCGCGTAGGCCCCAGCGGTCCCGGTAGGCATCGATGGCGCGGGCAGCGCCCCGCCAGACCTCGTGATCGTCGGGGTCGACGGGACGAGGCCCGAGGAGGCGCAGGTGATGGTTCGCCGGCCCGACCGTGCCGGCGCGGCTGGAGCGGCTCTCCCACCCCGATCGGCCCCGGCGCCACCCATTGGGCAACGAGCCGTTCGGCGGCCGGGGCACTGACGCCGTCGCGGGCCGCCGCACTGAACGCCGCCACAACGTCGCGCCGGCGGGCCCCGCCGTGCGGGGTGAGCGAAAGCACCCCGGCGAAGCGGTGCTCGTCGAGGACCGCCCGCGGCGCTCCGGCCCCGCCCCGCCCGAATTCGAGCTCGAGCGGTGGACCGGCGGCCGTGGCCCGCAGTTGCCAGCGGGCCACGAGGTCGGCGAACGGAGCGGAGGGCGCCTTGGCCGGACGGGTGGCAGCCCAGGCCACGCGGGCGCCTCGACCCGAGTGTGCGCCGGCCTCGAACATGTGGCGGCGGATGTCCGCACCCCTGGTCGAGAATTCGCCGAGCAGTTCGGGCGGCACCCCGACGACCTCGGCGGTGCGTCCGGGCGCTCCGGCCCAGCGCACCCCCAGCACCGACGCCAGCCCTGCGCGCAGGTGTGCCTCGTAGACCCCTGACGCAGCCATCCGGTGTGCGTCGATCCCCCGCCGGTCGAGGGCACCCCAGCGACCGTCGGCGCCGTGCACCAGGTTCGCCAGCACGACGTGACTGTGGACGTGCGGGTCACCGTTGCGGTTGACCCCGTGGGTGAACATGGCGGTCACGGCGCCCGAGGTCGGGAGCACCGTACGGGCCGGACCCGAGCCTCTGCCCGCGGTGAGGCCGTGGCGCTCGAGATACGACAGCGACCCCTCGACCGCTCCGGCATGGGCCGTGACGACGGCGTGCGCCACGTCCGCGCCGCCCAGCGCGAACAGCACGCTGGCCGATTTCGGCGCGCTGAAGGTCAGATCGAAGGCCGCGACCGTGGTCCGCCCGGATCCGAGCCCCACTCCGGTCAGCGGATGCCGACCCTCGAGCAGCCGCCGGAAGCCGTCCGGATCGACCGTACCGGCCAGCCCGAGCCCGCCGGCGGCCGTCCCGGCCCAGCGACCCGGCCCGGACACGGGTAGCTCGCGGGCGAGGTCGGTGAGGTAGTAGTCGGCCTTTTCCCTCCCGACCCCGTAGACCCCGAGCATGTGGCCTCCCGTCGCCCCGACGCACTGGCGGGGGTGAACGGTCGGCCTGGCGTCAGGGCCGGCGGCGGAGCTCCACGATCGGAATGACCCGGGTCGTCGCCTTCTCGTAGTCGGCGAAGCCCGGCTGGGCCGCCACCTGCACCGCGTAGAGGCGGTCCCGCTCCGGTCCCGAGACGATCGGCACGGCGGTGGCCTTGAAGCGCTGGTCGCCGAACTCCACCTCGACCTCGGGGTTGGCGAGCAGATTGTGGTACCAATCGGGGTTGGTGGGTGCTCCCCCCTTGGAGGCAACCACGTACAAGGTGCCGTCGTCGAGGAACCCGACGAGCGGGTTCACGTGCTGCGTCCCCGACTTCGCACCGGTCGTGGTCAGCAGCACCATCGGCGCACCGGCGAAGCCGCCGCCGACCACGCCGTGGTTGGCCCGGAACTCGTCGATAACGGTGCGGTTGAAATCAGTCATATCGGTCATGCCTCTCCTCCGGGTGTCCATGTCACTCCGAGTGTCCATGGCGTCGTCTCGGCCACGTCAGGGAGCGTACCGAGTGAACGCAGGATCGCACGCGGTTCCCAGGCGAATGGCCACTCAGGTCGGCTCGGTCGTACTCCGTCGGTGATGTCGGGCGGCCCAGGCAAAGCACGCCAAGCCCACTACCACCGCGACTGCGCCAATGACCGCCCATTTGCCCTGGCCGGACATTCCCATACCTTGAATGACCTTGGTTCCCTGGAGTATCCACACCGTGCCCACGGCACAGAGCACAATCCCGATGCCCGCTCGTACCCACATCGTTGGCTCCATTCTCGAGACAAAGGCCGCGATGACGTCGTCGCTTCGCCAGCCGACGGTCGTTCCCGGAGGGTCAACCATCTCCTGCACTACGGTAGAACCACCGACAGAGATTGCGCGAAGGGGCGCGGCCGCCGCGGACCCCGGCGCCCATAGGCTCGCGTCGGTGTCAGCCGAGCCCACCGGAACGAGTCGCCCGGCGGCCCAGCAACGGGTCGCGGTAGGACGCCGCGTCTTCCTCGGTCTCGTTGGGCTGGGTGCTGCCGGCATCGTATTCGGCGCCAAGGCGCAGAACTTGCTCGGCAACGTGGTGGGGTCGGGCCTGGGAGGTTTGCTGCCGTTTGGCGACCACTTCCGCATTTATTCGATCTCCGGGACGTACCCGGTCATCCCGCGCTCTGAGTACCGACTCGAGGTCACCGGACTCGTCGACCGGCCCCGGACGTACACGATCGACGATCTCGAGTCGATGCCACGCACCGCGTTCGTGAAGGATTTCCACTGTGTCACCGGCTGGTCGGTTCCCGCGGTGCACTGGGAAGGCGTGCGGCTCTCGGAGATCCTCGAGGCCGCCGGCGTGCAGAAAGCAGCGGTCGCGCTGACCTTCGAGTCCTACGACGGCGCCGACACCGAGAGCTTGACGCTCGATCAGGCGCGTCTGCCCGACGTCATCGTGGCGTACCGGATGCTCGGAGCCCCCGTCACCACCGAACACGGGGGACCGGTCCGTCTCTACGTCGCTCCCATGTTCGGCTACAAGTCGCTCAAGTGGCTGTCGGCCATCAGGGTCGTGGACCAAGTGGTTCCCGGGTTCTGGGAGAACAACGGCTATCCCCTCAACGGATGGATCGACGGATCGACCGCTGCGACCGACCCGTCCTTGACCGGAAAAACGGCGTGACGCCGGCTCTCGCGACCCGTCCACGCACCACGGTACGGATCGTGCGATTCGACGCGGTGCAACGTGCCGCGCACTGGGCCAATGCGTTGCTGTTCGCCATCCTGATGGTGACGGCGCTGCCGCTGTACTTCGGGTCGATTGCCGGTCTGGTCGGGCGCCGTGCACTGGTGGAGGAGATCCACCTGTGGGCGGGTATCGCGCTGCCGGTGCCGCTCCTCATCGCCCTCCTGGGCCCCTGGGGAGCCCGGTTCCGCCGTGACCTCCGCCGGATCAACGTCTGGACGAGGGACGAGGTGGCCTGGCTGAAGGTCCTGGGGCGGAAGGCCCCCCAGGTCGTCGACAAGTTCAATCCCGGCCAGAAGCTCAACGCCATCTTCATTGGCGCTGCCATCGTGGTGATGCTCGCGACCGGTGCCATGCTGAAGTGGTTCCGGTTCTTCCCGCTCGATTGGCGCACCGGTGCCACGTTCGTCCATGACGTGTTCGCCTTCGCGATCTTCTTCGTGGTCGCCGGCCACGTGCTCTTCGCCCTGGCCCACCCGGAATCGCTCCGCTCCATGTTCAAGGGCTGGGTCACCCGTGCCTGGGCCGCCCGCCACGCGCCGGGCTGGTTGGCCGAAGAGGAATCGAAGGTGGAGCCCGACACGCTGCCGTGAGGGGCGGGGGCCGACATCCGCGACGACCTCCGCTCCCCGCAGATCGCCCTTGCTACCTTGTGGCGTGCCCCAGTACCGGATCGGCCAAGCGGCAGAGTTGCTCGGTGTGAGCACCGACACCGTGCGCCGCTGGGCCGACGGGGGTCGGGTGAAGGCGACGCAGGGGTCAGGGGGCAGGCGCTTCGTGGACGGGGCGGACCTTGCCCGGTTGGCCGTCGAGCTCGCCGGTGAGCAGGCCCGCGACAGACCCCGGGGACAGTCGGCACGCAATCGCTTCCGAGGCATCGTGACCCGGGTGACCAAGGACGGCGTCGCGGCCCAAGTGGAGGTGCAGTCGGGACCCCACCGCTTCGTGGCGCTCATCACCCGAGAGGCGGCCGACGAGCTGGAGCTGGAGCCGGGAATGATCGCCGACGCCGTGGTCAAGGCGACGAATGTGGGGATCGAGGTCGCCGCGGAGTCCTGATCGCACCCTGATTTCAACGTCGGTCGACCAAAGCGGCCTGTGACTGCTCGTACGGCCAGACACTGATTGCCTCGTTCGGCAGCCCGAGCTGACACGGGCCGCCGATCTCGAAATCGCCTCTTTCCGTGGTGCGAGCATGGATCTCGAGCCCCTTGGCGATCGAGACGAACAGGTCGACCGCGGTGCCGACGTCGGCAATGTCTGTGAAGGAACCCGAGAGTCCCCCCGTCTCGAGGAGAACGACGCGCTCGGGCCGGATGCTCCACAGCACGGGCGTGGCCGGTGCCAGCTCCCCCGTCGACGCGGCGATCCTGACACCATCAGCGTCGATCCACCCGTCGGAATCGACCACCGCCCGATGCAGGTTGGCGACGCCGAGCAGACGTGCGACCTCTGGCGACGAGGGACGGGTGAAGAGATCCCTCGTGGATCCTGACTGCAGCGCATGGCCGTCCGAGATGACGATGATCTCGTCAGCCAGGAACGCCGCCTCCTCGGGGTCATGCGTCACCAAGACGGTGGCCAGGCCGGTCTCGTGCTGCAGCCGGCGGAGCTCGCGTCGTAGCTCCCGGCGAACGGGTGCGTCGAGGGCGGAGAACGGCTCGTCGAGGAGGAGGAGCGCCGGCGACCGGCACAGGGCCTGCGCCAGTGCGACCCGCTGGCGCTGGCCACCCGAGATCTGGTCCGGGTAGCGGTCCTGGAGTCCGTCGAGGTGAAGGTGGTCGAGCCAGTATGCGGCACTGCCCGGTGTGGCGCCCTCGGCGAAGAGGAGGTGCTGCCACACGGTGAGATGCGGGTAGAGGGAGAAACCCTGGGCCACGTAGCCCACCTGTCGGGACTCGACGGCGATGCGCTCCACCGATCGTCCGCCGTACCAGACCGGACCCGGGGCCCGGCCGTTGAGTCCTGCCAGACTTCGCAGGAGCGCGGACTTGCCCGAACCCGAGGGGCCGAGAATCGCCAGGCTGCTGCCGCCGGACCGGTGGGACACGGCCAGGCGGAAGGTCCCGACGCGGTAGTCGATGTCGAAGGTGACCGGTGCCGGCGTGGCGGCGGCGGGGGGGTCGGGTGCGGGCACCAGTGCGGGGCGAGCCGTGCGGCGCCGTGGTGTGATGCGGCCGAGCGTGACCACCACGGCTGCGACGGCGAGAGCCAGGGCCGTCGGAGCCAGGGTGGTGGGCAGGCCGATCCCACTGAACTGGTTGTAGGTGTAGACCGGCAGAGAGAACGGGTGGTAGGCGAGGATGATGACCGCCCCGTACTCACCGAAGGCGCGCAGCCACGCCAGCACCATGCCGGCGCGGATTCCGGGGGCGGCCAGCGGGAGGGCCACATGACGGAACCGTGAGAGCTCGGTGTGACCGAGCGTGGCGGCCATGTCGAGTGTGGCGGGGTCGACGGCCTCGAAGGCCGACCGGGCGGCCACGATGAGGAAGGGAGCGGCGCAGAACGTCTGCGCGAGGACGATGCCGGTCAGCGAGTTCGTCAAGCGCCCGCCGAACAGCTGGCCGAGGAACGTATAGGGCCCCACCAGGTAGATCAACAAGATCCCGCTCATCAACGGAGGCAGGGCCAGGGGTAGGAGCACGACGAGGCCGATCAGTGAGCTCAGCCGGCCGGGAAAACGGGCCAGGACATAGGCCAGTGGGACTCCGAGCAGCGTGATCAGCACCAGGGACACCGTGGCGCTCTCGAGCGAGACGAAGAGGGACGGGAACAGTCCCGGCACGAAGAAACCCCGACGTGGAGAACCGAGAAAGCGGAAGGCGAAGGCGACGAGCGGGACGGCCAGATAGACGACGATGAGGCCGCCCAACCACGGGAGGGGGCTCCGCAGTGCCCCCCTGGTCACCGGGACAGCAGCTCCTTGAGGTCCTTCGGCACGGTGGCTCTCCCGCTGACTTTGGGTGGGGCGATCGGCACGATGCCGTTCTTCTTGAGGATCCTCTGCCCTTCCTTGCCGAGGAGGAAGGCCACGAAGGCGCGGGCGGCCGCTGCATGGGGCGCACGGTTGAGAACCGTCAGGGTGTAGACGCCGGCGAGCTTCGTTCCGGAGAGCGGAACCGTCTTGATGTCCGCCGCGGCCGCCTCGACGCCGTAGAAGAATCCGGCATCGAGCTGTCCGGCCTGCAGCTGCCCGACGAGCGAGGTCTCGGGGTAGACGTTCGACGTTGACGACGCGATTGGCTTCAAGGCGGGGATGTCGTGCGCCTTGGCCGCCTCGTCGAGAGCCGTCACGGCCAGGACACCCTTCGGGTCGATCGCAGGGTCGGTACGACCGATCAGAAAGCCGGGCTGGTCGATGACGTCGTACCACGGCTTGGTGCGCAGGTCGCTGGCGAACCTGCTCGACGGGTTGTAACCCAGAACCAGGGGCGATGAACCGAACGACGCGTACCACGAGACCCAGTTCCCGTTGGCCGATCCCTGGAGGGTCGTGTTGACCGTCGGCGAGGCGCTGAGGAACACGTCACCTTGGAGCGTGCCTCCCTTGATGCCGCTGGCGATCGCATCCGACCCCATGGAGGTGTCGTTGAGCGTGTACCCCGTCGCCTGCTGGAAGGCAGGTCCGACCTGCTGTTGCAGCAGGTCCTGCAAGGAGCCGGCGGACAGCACGTCGACCGGGCCCGAGGGCAAGGGGGAGGCGGCCGCGGAGACGGGCCCGAGCGTGGCGGCCACGGAGAGGCCGAGCGACAGCGCCGCTCCGGCGGTGATCCACCGCAGCCGCGCGGCCGGGTTCTGAGGGGAGCTTCGGGTCGACATGGCGACACGGTAACAAAGGCACCCGGTATTTACGCCTCGTCAGATCGATTTACGCCGCATGTGCGGGCAATTGCGGGGCGTGGCCTTGCTCGGGCGGATCAGTCCCGAGCACTCCTCTGCCATTCGCCGGACCGACCGCCCGATTTGTGCCAGAGGGTGAGCTCCTCCATGGACACCTCCGGGTCGAGCTCGAGCAGCGCACGGAGCAGGCTGAGGCCCGCAACGGCACAGGCGGTGAGGGCCTCCATCTCCACCCCTGTCCGCTCGAAGATCTCGGTGACCGCGGTGATCTCGATCCGGTGCGGGGACACCTCGACGTCGACCGATACATGGTCGACCCGGATGGAGTGGCAGAGAGGCACGAGCGAGGACGTCTGCTTGGCACCCTGGATTCCGGCGACACGGGCTGCCTCCACCGGGTCCACCCCGTTCCCGGCGTCGGCCAGTGCCGCGACGGCGTCGACCGAAGTGACGACGGCGCAGCGCGCCACGGCCACTCTGCGAGTCATCGGCTTCGCGGTGACATCAACCATGCGGGCGTGACCGTGCTCGTCGAGATGGGTCAGGGCCCCGCCGACCCGGATCCTGCCGTCCGGTTGGGCGGTCACGCGCCACCCCCCGACACCGGCGGTATCACTGCGACCTCGTCGTCATCCCCGACAGGAGTGTCGGGGTCCGCCTCCTCGCCGTTGACCCAGAGGCGCGACCCGTCGAGAACGGTCGAGAACGGCTCCCCGAACCGCTCCCTCGCGCCGGCCACGACGGCGGCGACGTTGTCCCCGGGTACGAATGCACCGGACGTCCCCGCCGCCTCACGAGCCGGCCCGAACAAGCGGAGGCGAGCCATCGCTACCCCCCGATCATCGACATCGATCGCGACGGTCTGAGGAACCCCGGCTCGTTGATCCCATGTCCGGGATGTTTGGCCCAGACGGCCGCCCTCAGCAGGAGGGAGAGGTCGGCATCGCTGCCGCCGTTGCGCAGGATGTCCCGCACGGTCTCTTCGTCGTTGGTGAAGAGGCAGTTCCGCACGGCGCCGTCCGCGGTGAGCCGGAGACGGTTGCACGTGCCACAGAAGGGCTGCGTGACGCTCGAGATGAGGCCGATCTCCCCGGCACCGTCGGTGAAGCGGAACCGCTCGGCGGGAGCACCTGTGGCGTCGGGCAACGGCTCCAGCGGCCAGTGTGCGGAGATGCGTCCGAGGACCTCGCGGCCCGGTACGAGCTGGGCGCGATCCCAGGCGCCCTCGGCATCGAGCGGCATGAACTCGATGAACCGCACAATGCGCCCGGTCGAGCGAGCGAAGGAGGCGAAGTCGAGGATCTCGTCGTCGTTGCGGCCTCGCAACAGCACCACGTTCACCTTCAAGGGGGTCAGCCCGGCCGCCTCCGCGGCATCCATGGCGCGCAGGACGTCGCTGAGGACGCCCCGCCGGCGGATGGCCGCAAAGCGCTCAGGTCGCAGGGAGTCACAGCTCACGTTCACTCGTCGCAGACCGGCCGAGGCCAGCTTCCCGGCCATGCCGGCCAGCTCCGTCCCGTTGGTGGTGACCGCCAGATCCTCGAACCCGAGCGCGGCCAACCGCGCGATGAGCACCGGGAGTCCCTTGCGCACCAGCGGCTCCCCGCCGGTGATCCGGAGCGCCTTCACACCGACGCTCCGCGCCACGCGGGCCACCCGCGTGATCTCGTCGAAGGTGAGGAGCTGGTCCATGCGGAGGAACGAGAGCCCCTCCTCGGGCATGCAGTAGACGCAGCGCAAGTTGCAGCGATCGGTGACCGAGATGCGAAGGTCGTCGTGCACCCGCCCGTAACGGTCGACCAGGGGACCCTCCACCGGCATGGCGGGCGCCGCGGCCTCGCGGCTCCGGTGGGGCCGTACCGAGACGGCGACCGGGACGGGGGCAGTCATGCGGCCACCTTCACCGCAAGGACGCCTCGTCGCGACCGGCAGCGTCGAGCGCATCGGAGCAAAGGGTCCAGTCCGTGCCGCCGCTCCATGTCTCGCGCTTCCAGATGGGGACGGTGTGCTTGAGGGTGTCGATGCAGAATTGTGCCGCCGCGAACGCCTCGGCGCGATGCGGTGTGGACGCCACCACGACCACTGACACCTCTCCCACCTCGAGCCTCCCGACTCGGTGGAGCAGCACCAGGCGGCCGATCTCTCCCCAACGCTCCCGGGCGGCGGCGGCCACCCGCGTGAGCCGTGGTGCGACCTGCTCGACGTACGCCTCGTATTCCAACCATGTCACGCCGGGACGGCCCTCGGAGTGGTCACGCACCGTCCCGCAGAAGGTCACGATCCCGCCGCACCCGGGGAGGACCGCCCACCGCCACGCCGCCTCGACCGGCAGAGGCCCGGCACCGACGCCGACCCAGTCACCGCTCTTCGGTGGCGTCAGGTCGGTGAGGGTCGCCGGGCCGTTGTCGATGTTCTCCTGAGCGTCCCTCACTGCCACTGCTTCACACTAATCAGGGCATTGCGCTGTCCTCCGCGCTCTCGCTCTCTCGCTGCGCTCGGTCCCGCTCCGAAGCCGTCACGGCGCCGGATCAGTGAGGTCGGCCACCTGCCAGCAATTCGAGTGCGTGGCCGAGGACGTCTGCCACCGCCTCCAGGGACTCCACGGCACCCCGCGGGGATCCGGGGACGTTGAGGATGAGGCAGCTGCCGACGGATCCCGCCACGCCGCGGGAGAGACGTCCGAGCGGGCTCGCGGAGCGCATGGCCTCGGCCAGGCCCGGCGCTTCGCGCTCGATGACGGTACGGGTCGCCTCCGGCGTGACGTCGGTCGGCGAGAAACCCGTGCCCCCTGTGGTGATGACGAGTCCCGCGAACCCGCTCGACAACTCGACGAGAGCGGCCGAGACCGGAGCCGTCCCGTCGGGTACGACTCGCCGATCGACGATGCGAAACCCGTGCTCGACCAGGACTCGGGTCAGCTCGTCACCAGATCCGTCCTCCCGAACCCCCTGGCTGACCGATTCTGAGACGGTGAGGATCTTGGCATCGAGCGTCATGAAGGGCACGACGCTACCCGGGAGGAAACCGTCGCATCGCGAAGAGCGGCGCGGCAGAGGCGAGGTGCGATACTGGCATCGGTGGCCAAGACCTACAACGGGATCGACCAGGCGCTGTCCGAGTGGATGTCGGACCAGCCGGTCTTCTTCGTGTCGACGGCCCCGCTCGATCCGCAAGGCTCGGTGAACTGCTCGCCCAAGGGCAACCGCGACGAGTTCGCTGTTCTGGATGAACACACGGTGGCTTTCCTCGACCAGACAGGGAGTGGAGTCGAGACCATCGCCCATCTGCGCGAGAACGGGCGGATCGTGATCATGCTCTGCGCCTTCGCCGGCCCACCCCGGATCGTGCGTTTGCACGGGACGGGCCGCGTCGTGCTGGCCGACGACCCGGACTTCGACGCGCTCGCAAGCCGATTCCCCGGCGGCGCGGGGACAGGCGTCCGCTCGGTCATCGTCGTGGCCGTGCGGCGGGTGTCGGACTCGTGCGGCTACGGCGTGCCGGTGATGACCTTGGAGGGTCATCGACCAACCATGGACCAGTGGTCAACCCGCAAGGGGAAGGACGGCATCCGCCGGTACTGGGCCGAGAACAACGTCGCCAGCATCGACGGCATCAGCGGCATTGATCCTCCGGCACTACAATAAACACGCGTCAATCGTTGCGTCCCGCCTCGACGGCAGCGTTCACCACGGCTCACGCTGTGAGGCCGGTACGCCGTCGGCATCGAGGAGAAGGATCTCCACGCACTCACCGGCGCGTACGCCCTCACCGTCCGGCAACAGCGCGAGAGCGTTGGACTGCGCCATGACGCGCAGCATGTGTGAGTCCTGGCCACCCGCCATTCGGACGCCCAGTACCCCATCGATTCCGGTGCGGGCCGTCACCCTCACCAGATGCAACTTGCCATCGCGAGGACGAGGGAGATCCGCTTGGGCGATCGCGGCAAGGCGCGGTCGATCCAGTACGGCGCAGCCGGCCATGGAGCGAAGCGCGGGCCGGACGAAAAGCTCGTACGAAACGAGAGCCGAGACCGGGTTTCCCGCAAGCCCGAAGACCGGTGTTCCGGAGTTCTCGAGCACCCCGAAGGCGAAAGGTTTGGCCGGCTTGATGGCGACCTGCATCGAACGCATGGTGGGTCCGCTCAGCTCCTGGAGCACGCCCTTCATCACGTCGCGGTCACCGACGCTCACTCCTCCGCTCGAAACGATGGCATCGCACCGTGATCCGGCCCATGCGAGCAGAGCGGTGAGGGCCGCCTCGTCGTCCCCGGCCACGCCGAGGTCGACGGTGCCGAAGCCGTCTGTTTGAAGCTGGGCCAGCAGCGCCGGCCGGTTGGCGTCGCGGATCCTCCCCGGCGCCAAGGCGCCGGCCGACGTGACCAGCTCGTCTCCGGTGGAGAGAACGCCCACAGTGGGGCGTGGGTGGACGTGAACCTGCTCCACCCCGATGCTCGACAGCACGCCCACGTGGGCGGCGCCGAGTTGCGTCCCGGCTACGAAGACCTCGTCGCCCGGCCGAATATCGCCCCCAGCTTTTCGTACGAACGTGCCGGGATCCACGGACTCCTCGATGACGACGATCGCCCCGCCCGATTCCACGCTGGTGCGCTCGATCATGCACACGGCGTCAGCACCGGGCGGCAACGGTGCCCCCGTCATGATGCGAACCGACTCACCTGCCGAGACGAACATCTTCGCGGTGTCCCCGGCCATCACGGTACCGACAACCCGAAGGCGCGCCGGGGCACGCACAGTATCGGCGGCTCGGACCGCGTAGCCGTCCATGGACGAATTCGCAAAGGGCGGCACGGGCTCGGTCGCTCGGATGGGTTCAGCCAGCACGTGCCCCAAGGCGTCGCGCACCGGCATTCGTCCGGGGGTGAGGGCTCCGCAGGCGGAGAGGACGAACTGGCGAGCCTCGGAGACGGGGATCATCGGCGAGAGGGCGGCGGAGTCGGTGGAACGAGGCAGTTCATCGGAATGATGGTACCGACGACCCGGGATGCCGTGAGCGGTCGCCCGCCCTGTGCTGCGACCCAGCATCGAGGGGTGACCCGGCGATAGTCTGCGCGGAAAGTCAGATGTGTCTCTCGGTACCGAAGGTCATACTTTCTTCAACAGGGAGTTGACATGGCAAAGCCGACAAGAGGATTCCTTGGTCGTGGGAAGGCCGCCCGAGATCCGCGTCTCCCTCCTGGTCAGTACGACGCGGGTGACCAGTGGCCCGTACTGAATGCGGAGGTCACCCCGCAGCCTGACTTGGCGTCGTGGTCGTTCTCTGTCGAGGGCCTCGTCGCGCACCCGACGACCTGGACCTGGGAGGAGATCCACGCGCTGCCCGAGTCCGCGTATTCAGGTGACATCCACTGCGTGACCACCTGGTCCAAACTCGGCGTGCAATTCAGTGGCGTCTCGGTCGACACGCTTCTCGGCATCGCTGGATTGGAACCGGCAGCCACCCACGTGCTGGCCTTCTCGAACACCGGGTATACGACCAATCTGCCGCTGGCCGATGTCACTGCAGGTCAAGCCTGGGTGGTCTGGGAGTACGAGGGCACCCCACTCCCAATCGAACACGGCGGCCCGGCACGCCTGTTGGTCCCGCATCTCTATTTTTGGAAGAGCGCGAAATGGGTGGCGGGGTTGCGGGTGCTCGACCACGACGAACCGGGGTTCTGGGAGCGCAACGGGTATCACAATCGGGGAGATCCGTGGCTCGAGCAGCGATACCAGGGCGACTAGGGAGCGTGACCACTGATCCGCCAACGGGCGATCCCTGGCAGGAGGCCTCGGTCACGGAGATCCGGCCAGAGACTCCAACGGCCAAGACGTTCCGCCTGACCCTTTCGAAACCCACGCCCCAGCTTGCCGGGCAGTACTACGTCGTGCGGCTCACCGCACCCGACGGATACACGGCATCGCGGTCGTATTCGGTGGCGTCGGCACCGAACGATTCTGGCGAGATCGAGCTCACTGTGGAGAGACTGGAAGGCGGCGAGGTCTCTGAGTTCCTCCATGACGAGGTCGTCGTCGGTGACGAGCTCGAGGTGCGGGGACCAATCGGTCTCTGGTTCGTCTGGGAAGCCGAAACTCCGGCCATCCTCGTCGGTGGTGGATCTGGCGTCGTGCCCCTGATGGCCATGCTGCGGCTGGCCCGTCGGTCTGGACGCTCCGATCTGCTTCGAATGGCAGTCTCGGTGCGCACGCCGGATGACCTGTACTACGCCCGCGAGCTTCCCGGACCTGAGACGACCATTGCCTACACCCGCGCAGTCCCCCCGTCATCCGTACGGCCCGCCAGCCGACTCTCCGAGCAGGATCTTGCCCCTCTGCTGCTGCCAGACGCGACCGCCTTCGTCTGCGGCTCGCCGGCCTTCGCCGACTTCGCCAGTGGGCTGCTGTTGGGACTCGGTCAACCCGTGGACGGGATCCGAGTCGAGCGCTTCGGCCCAACCAGCTAGTTCGCTGGCTCGTAGCGCGCCAGCACGCGGCGCGCCGCGTCCGCCGCCAGGCCGGTCAGCTCGGGGGGGCTGACGACCCGGACGGCGGGTCCCAGCTGCAGCAGGAGCCGCTCGAACCAGGCCATGCCGGAGACGTCGAGGACGACGTCGGTCACGCTCCCCTCGGCATCCCGCCGGACGGCGCGCACCGGAACGGACTCGGGCACCCACTGGGCGCCGGCGCCGAGCTGCAGGTGGACCTCGACCGCACCGGGACCCGGCACGAACATCTCCTCCAATGGACGCGACCGCGTCACCACCGGCGTGGCGCTCTGCTCCAGCGGGCGCGCCGCGCCGATCCGGTCGACCCGGAACCGCCGCATGTCGCCGGCGCGGTGGCAGTAGGCATCGAGGTACCAGTGCCCGTCGATGGTGGCGACCTGGACCGGTTCGACAGTGCGGGTGGTCAACTCGTCACGCGAACCGGAGAGATAGTCGATCTCCATCGCCCGGCCGCTGTCGGCTGCTTCCCGCACCACGGCGAGGTGCGCCGGTGCGTCGACATCGAGGCCGACCACCGCACGGGACCCGAGCGCAGCGTCGAGCTTGGCCAGAGCCCGCCGGAGCGCACCGTCCTCCGACCCCGGCACGGCCAGGAGCAGGCGCGCCGACGCTGCCACGGCGAACCCCTCGGCCGGGGTCAGGCGGCGCGGCCGGGCGTACTCCGCCGGCAGGAAGGCCCGGACGGAATGCTCGGACACCTCGATCTCCATCAGGGTGTCGGGAGTGTACGGCGGGGTGCCGCAACAGGCCGCGAGCTCGAGCTCGGCCACCAGGTCCTTCTCGCTCATGCCGAACCGCTGCGCGGCGTCGGCGATGGGCGCCTCCCCGACCTGCGCCAGCCAGCCGACCAGCGCCAGAAGACGGCGCAGGCGCCGGCTCGTCTCGCGTCCCGGCGTGCTGCGCGTCCCCGCCGACTCCTCGTCGGCCGACCCGCGGTCCGTCTCCGGGAGGCGGGCGTCGGCCGCCAACGGCGGGGCAGGCGCCATCACCGCGCGCAGCCAGGCGACCAGCTCGTCCCGGAAGGCGGAGGGCTCCGTCACCGTGACGTGATCGAGGAGCCCGAGCACCCAGGAGCGGATGGACGCGAAGGACGACACGCCCAACACCAGTTCGATCGACCCGTCGTCGAGGCGGCGCACCACCTTGTCCGCTCCGACCTCGTCAATGACGCGGCGCGCTTCCAGCCCGTCGACCCGCACCCGCATCTCGACGCGGTCCTCGCCCTCGACCTCCCAGGGCTCGTCGGGCAGGGCCGCCTTCACGTCCACCTCGACGTCGTCGGGCACGGCGGCGCCGCCGGCCTCGCCACGGGAAACGGCTCCCTCGATCCGGTCCACCCGGAAGGTGCGCACGGCGGTGCGGTCGAGGTCCCAGGCCACCAGATACCAGTGGCCGAAGCGGAACCACAGCCCCACGGGAGCGACACGCCGTGCCTCCAACCGGTAGGCGAACGCCGCGGTGGCGCGCGTGCGCACCGCCTCGAACAACTCGATGAGCGCCGCCGACGGCACCATGGAGGCGATGGGCCGGACGTCCCCGAGCCCGGCCGCTCCCAACTTGAGCAGCGCATCCCGACCACTAGGATCGCCGAGGTGGACGCCGGCGACGGCGAGGTGGAGCGCGACCTGCTCGTCCGGTTCGAGGTCAAGGTCCGGCAGGTAGAAGGACTCGCGCTCGATGCGGTACCCGTACTGCTCGTGACCGGGCAGCCTCTCCGTCTGGACCGGGATGCCCTCGTCCCGCAGCAGCCGCTTGTCCCGCTCGAAGGCCTGCCGGCGGGCCGCGTGCTCGGTGGGATAGCCGGGCACCTGGTGCGCGATGGCGTCGAGCGTCAGCGGCTGGTGCGTGTCGAGCAGCACGAGCACCAGATCGGTGACGCGCTCCAGCCGATCGAGCTTCGCGGGGGCCTCCATCGCCCAGAGCCTACGGCGGGCACCACCAGGTGATTGCCGCCACCCACCCCTTCGGCTGGCACCTCCATCTGTTCTGGCTGCTCGCGGTCCCCGCCCTCGTGGCCGTCTACCTGGCGGCGACCCGACGGGAGGGGTACGGCGCGACGACACGCCAGCGACTCCTCTTCGTCGGCGGCGCGGTCCTCCTTCTCGCCGCCGTGACCTGGCCGCTCGGAGACCTGGCCAGCCACTGGCTGCTCCTGGCGCTCGTGCTTCAGCGCCTGTTGCTGACGCTCGCCGTGCCGCCCCTCCTGGTCCTCGGGACGCCCCGACCCATCATCGCCCGCCTGACCCGGCCACCGGCGGTCGACGCCGTGCTGCGGGTCGTCGTCCGGCCACTGCCCGCCGTCGCCATCGTGACCGTGGTGGCGGTGAGCACGCTGACGACGGGCGCCGTGAGCCTCGCCGCCCAGTCGGACGCGGCGCGGGTCGCGCTCCAGCTCGTCGTGCTTGCCTCGGGGTTCGTGCTCTGGGCGCCGGTCCTCACCGAACTGCCGGGGATGCAGCACCTCTCGTCGCTGGGGCGAGGGGGCTATCTCATCGTGCAGTCGATCGTGCCCAGCTTCCTCTCCATTGTCTGGATCTTCGCCCGGCACTCGCTCTACCCCACCTTCACCCACCCCGGCACCGTGGCGGGGATGTCGCCCCTCCTCGACCAGGAGCTGGCCGGCTTCCTGGCCAAGCTGAGCACGATCGCCATCCTGTGGACCGTGGCGTTCGTGATCATGACGCGGGCGCAGGCGGCCGAGACCGCCGGCCAGGACGCCGATCCGCTGGTGTGGTCCGACGTCGAGCGCGAGATCGAGCGCGCCGAGCGCCGCGAGCGGCGACAAGGCTCGTCCCGCCCTCCCGCGCCGGGGCCACGATGACCGTGGCGCCCGGGCCGGCGCCCGGTGCACAATGGACGCCATGACACCCACCACGGTCTTCCGTGTCCGCGGGCAAGCGGACACCGCGGGACGAGCGACGGCGCCGTCTCGGTCAGAACTTCCTCCGGCCTGACCTCGCCGACGTCCTGGTCGCCGAGGCGGCCTTCGAGGCCGGCGACCTCGTGGTCGAGATCGGTGCAGGCCGCGGCGCCTGTACGCTCGCGCTGGCGCGGCGTGGCGTCCACGTCATCGCGCTGGAACGGGACCCCCATTGGGCGGAGGAGTTGCGTCGCGCCGTGCGCCGGCAGGGCATGGCCCACGTCACGGTCGTGTGCGGTGACGCGCTCCGGTACCCCATGCCGCGCCGCCCGTTCCGGGCGATGGGCTCCCTTCCCTTCGGCGCCACCACCGCCTTGCTGCGCCACCTGCTCGACGACCGGGACAGTGGTCTGCGGCGCGCCGATCTGGTCGTCCAGTGGGAGGTGGCGCGCAAGCGGGCCGCGGTGCCCCCCACGACCATGCTGTCGACGGCTTGGGCGCCCTGGTGGTGCTTTGCCCTCGGGCGGCGGCTCCCGGCCGACTCCTTCCGTCCGGTGCCGTCCGTCGACGCCGCCGTGCTCCGCGTGACCCGACGGGCACCACCGCTCCTGCCCGATCACATGGCCGGCGCCTACGCGGCCTTCGTGCGAGGCCAATGGAAGTAGCGTCTCCTGCTCGTATGGAGGAGGCGTGGTCCGTGCCCGACGTCTACCTCTTGACCGAGGGGGCCGAGGGCAACGTCGCCGTTCCGCACCTGGCTCTCACCTTCCTCGACTCGGGGCTCACCCTGGACAAGGCCGACGGCGAGCCGGTCTGGGACAGTCCCTGGAGCCAGCTCGAGGAAATGTCACCCGTCGAGCGGTCCGTGCTGCCCGACGGGCGGGGCGGCGTGGTCATGGTCGTCGTCGAGCGTGGCCGCCGGCGCCGGCACCGCTTCGTCCTGGCGACCGACGATGTCGCCTCGACGGAGGACGCCATCAGGGGTCGCGCCGCGGCCCACGGCCTGCGCACCCGATCGGCCCGCCCGGCCGTATCACGCCCGCTCACGGTTGCCGTGGTGGTGGCCGCGCTGGCGACGCTGACGGCACTCCTGCTCTCCGCCGCGCACGTCTTTCACTTTTGAGCGCAGGCGCGCTCAGGCCAGCGAGGCGCTCCGCAGCTCGTCGAGCGACAGTTCGGCGGTCTGGTTCCCCCCGCACTGCGGGCAGTGCTCCACATGGCGCCATGACCGGAGCAGGCGCGTGCCTTCCGGGATTGAGCAGCACCACGAACGACTCCGAGATCGGATCGATCTCCAGGCCGTAGTAGGCCCGCCACGCGGTGGTGGCAGCGTGGGTTTCGAGCGCGAGGCCCTTCAGGACGCGCCGAAAGCGCATCCGGTCAGTGTCGAAGATCCATGTGCTGTGGCAGGACTCGAGGACGAACAACGCGTCGCCTGTGGGGGGGACCACATCGCTGATCATGCACGATCTTTTCCCGGGTTCGGCGTCGAATCCACCTCAGCTTCGTTACGAAATGGTGACAATTCACGTTTGCCCTGCTCAACCCCTATTGAGGCCCCGCATCGTGCTTGCGACCCACCACCAGCTCCCTTTTCGTGCAGAGCTGGCGCAGGATCCCGCAGAGCGCCGTCCGGCTGTCCGCGGGATCGATGACCTGGTCGATCAACCCCCGTTCCGTCGCCGGCCAAGGGTTGAGGTAGGTCGCCTCGTAGGCCTCCTCCCGGTCGGCGCGTTCGGTGGGCTCGAGGCCCCGGTGGAGGATCTGCGCCGCGCCGGAGGCGCCCATCACGGCCACCTCGGCCCCCGGCCAGGCCAGGCAGACGTCGTTGCCGATGCCCCGCGAGTCCATGACGATGTAGGCGCCGCCGAAGGCCTTGCGCAGGATCAGGCAGAGGCGCGGCACCGTCGCCTGCGCATAGGCGAACGCCAGCTCGGCCCCGTGGCGGATCATGCCGCGCCATTCGAGATCCTTCCCGGGCAGGAACCCCGGCGTGTCGACCAGGCTCACGATGGGGAGGTTGAATGCGTCGCAGAGCCGGACGAAGCGGGCGCCCTTCTGCGAGGCCGCGATGTCGAGGGTGCCGGCCAGAATGCGGGGCTGGTTGGCCACGAACCCGACCGGCATGCCGCCCAGTCGGGCGAAGGCGGTGACCAGCTGCCCGGCCCAGCGCGGCCACAACTCCCGGAACTCCCCGTCGTCGCACAGCGCGCGCACCACGTCCCGCGCGTCGTAGGTGGCCGCCTTGCGATCGGGGATCACCGTGCGCAGCTCGGGCGTGAGGCGCAGCACCGAATCGCTGACGGCCGCCAGCGGAGGCATCTCGTCGGTGTTGGACGGCAGGTACTCGAGGAGCTCGGCCACGGCGCCGTCCACGTCGTCGGATTGCACCGCGCACAGCCCGCTCGAGGTGGCGTGGACGGCGGCCCCGCCCAGCTGGCTGATCCCCACCTCAATTCCGGTGAACTCCGCCACCATCTGCGGGCCCGAGACGAAGGCCACCGCCTCGGAGCTCATGACGACCAGGTCGGAGAGGCCGAGCAGCAGTGCGGGCCCGGAGACCACGGGACCGGTCGCCGCGGTGATCACCGGCACCTGCCCGCTGCAGCGCGCGATGGCGGCGGCGGCGCGTCCCCACCCGTGCAGGGCGGCCACACCGTCGAGGACGTCGGCGCCGCTCGAGGCCACGAAGAAGACGAAGGGCATCCCGAGATCACGGGCCTGGTCGGCCGCCTCGGCCAGGCGCACGCCGTCCGCATGGGTGATGGCACCACGGCGCATGGTCCCGAGGGATCGAGCGATGACCGCATTGCGGCCGCCGATCCGCCCGACCTCCGACGTGACGGCGCCGACGATCCCCTTGCCGACGTCGAGCGCCTCCTCCACGCGGGTCACCGGGACCGAATGTAGACCAGGGTGCGGTCCGGCCGGCCGGCCAGGCCCGCGTGCGATGACAGGGAGGTGGTGGAGCGGACCCCGCGAATGGGAGGGGGACCGGTTACTGGTGGTTGAGCGCGGAGCGGCGCCAGGGCCCGGAGCGGCCCCCGGACTTCTCCCACAACGCCAGGTGCTCCACCGTCATGGTGCGGTCCGACGACTTGCACATGTCGTAGACCGTGAGTGCGGCGACGGCGCAGGCGGTCATCGCCTCCATCTCGACCCCGGTGCGGTCGACCGTCTCGACCTGGGCCTCCACCTCGACGTAGTCGTCGCCGATGGAGAAATTGACGCCGATGGAGCCCACCAGGACGGGGTGGCACATGGGGATCAGCTCGGCCGTGCGCTTGGCCGCCTGGATCCCGGCGATCCGGGCCGCCGCGAGCACGTCGCCCTTGGTGATGGCGTTGTTCGCCACCTTCGTCGTCGTCTCGGGCAACATCGAGACCCGGCAGCGGGCCAGGGCCCGGCGATGGGTGGGCTCGCGGGGCGTGACGTCGACCATGCGGGCGCCGCCCAGCGGGTCGAGATTGGCCAGCATGCGGTCGGACACGAGGGTGGAGTCTACGACCTGGGATGGCCGCGGTCCGACGCTGCGGGCACCTTCCGGCGGGTAGACTTGGCAGTCTCAGGCAGTGAGTGCCAACCAGCGGCCACCGGAGGAGTCCATTGCCGACCTACGAATACACGTGTACGGCCTGCGGCCACCGCCTCGACGCGGTCCAGCCCTTCACGGACGACCCGCTGACCGAGTGCCCCGAGTGCGGCGGAGCGCTGCGCAAGGTCTACGGCGCCATCGGCATCGTGCTCAAGGGCAGCGGCTTCTACAAGACCGACTCGAGGGCCGCTGCGGGCAGCAACGGCTCCTCGAAGAAGGGGGCCGACGCCTCGAACGGCGACAGCGCCGCCGCCGACTCGTCGCCCAAGAAGGAGTCGTCGTCCGACAAGGGCAGCTCGGACAAGGGCAGCTCGGACAAGGCCGGTTCCAAGAGCGCTCGACAAGGGCAGCTCGGACAAGGCCACTTCGAGCAAGGACAAGGCGCCGGCCTCCAGCACCACCGGCTGAGGGCTAGTCCGGCTGAGGGCTTCTAGTCGCCGCTGAGCGCCATGTCGGCGATGGCCAGGGTCTGGCCCGCGGCCACGCCGGGGAGCCAGCGCAGGTCGCCGCCGATCTCGACCACCGACTGCAGCATGCGCTGCAGCGTGGAGGCGACCGTCACCTCGCGCACCGGTTGGGCCAGCGCGCCCCCCTCGATCATCAGCCCCTCCGCCCCGACCGAGAAGTCGCCGCTGACCGTGTTGACCCCCGAATGGATCCCGCTGACCGACTGCACGTAGAGCCCGTTGCCGACGGCGGCGAGGATCTCGTCGGGACCCTTGCTCCCCGGGGAGAGGACCAGGGCGCGGCAGCCCGCTCCGGGCGTGCCGGCGAAGCCACCCCGCACCGCTGAGCCGGTCGACACCGTCCCCGCCCGACGGGCCGAGACGGTGTCGTACACGAACATGCGCAGCATGCCCTCGGCGATGAGCACGTTGCGTCGGCAAGCCAGCCCCTCACCGTCGTGCGACGCGGCACCGTACGCCCGGGCGTCCGTCGGGTCGTCCACCAGAGTGACCCCGCCCGTCGCGATCGTCTCGCCGATGCGCCCGGCGAAGAAGGAGCGGCCCTTGACGACGGCTTCACCGGAGAGCGCGGACGCCATCACCGCCAACAGAGTCGAGACGACGCGTGGATCGAAGACCACCGTGCAGTGCGCCGAGCGCACCTTCTGCGCCCCGAGCATGCGGGTCGCCCGCAGCACGGCGTCGTCCATCGCCTCGTCCGGCACCAGCTCGCCGGGCCCGCGGCCGACGCTGAACCCGGTGCCGGTCTGCGTGTCGCCGCCCTCGCCGGCGATGGCATCGACCGACAGGAAGGCATTCGTGCGCCTCCGGAACGACGAGATGCCGGTGGTCGAGGCGAGCGCCACCTCCACCCGGCTGTCCGAGTAGTCGGCCGAGGAGACCTGGCGGATCTTCGGGTCCGCCGCACGGGTCGCCCGCTCCAGCTCGATCGCCAGGGCGACCTTCTTCTCCATCGGCGTCGAAGCCACACCGTCGTCCCACAGGTCGAGCTCCACGGCCTCGACACCGTCGGGTGCGGCCAGGACGACGTCGGGGTCGGGTGTGGCGAAGCGCGCGTTGTCGCGGGCGTCGGCCAGGGTGGCGGCGATGACGTCCGGCTCGAGCGTGCCGGCCCAGGCGAAGCCGACCTGGCTGCCGGCGCCGTCGGGCCCGTCGACCAGGAGGCGGATCCCCACACCGGAGGAGTCGGCCGAGGTCAGCGACTCCACCTCGCCCTCGTAGGCCCGCACCTCGGTGTCGGTGCCCCGGGTCACGTAGACCTCCATGCCCTCGCCGGGCAGCGCCCGGGCGACGACGGACTGCGCCAGGTCGAGGAGCTCGTCGCTCACGCCGTGCCTCCGAGCGTGACGCCGGTGATGCGGAGCGTGGCCTGCCCGCACCCGACCGGGACGCTCTGCCCGTCCTTGCCGCAGGTGCCCGGCGTCATGTCGAAATCGGTGGCCACGGCGTCGATGCGCCGCAGCACCTCGGGGCCGTTGCCGATCAGGTTGGCGTCGCGCAACGGCTCCGTGATGCGACCCCCCTCAATCAGGTAGGCCTCGGTCGTGCCGAAGACGAAGTCGCCGGTCGCCGTGTTGACCTGCCCGCCGCCGAGCTTCTTCACGTAGACGCCCGAGGGAGTCTGGGCCACGATCTCGTCGGGGTCCTCGGAGCCGGCGAGCAGGTAGGTGTTGGTCATGCGCACCATCGGCAGGTGCTGGTAGCTCTGCCGGCGCCCGTTGCCCGAGGACTTGCGCCCCTCCTTGCGCGCACGGAGCCAGTCCCACATGTAGTCCGTGAGGACCCCGTTCTCGATCAGCACGTTGCGACCGGGCGCGAACCCCTCGTCGTCGACGGCGAAGTTGCCCCACTCACCCAACACCGTGCCGTCATCGACCAGCGTCACGAGGGGGCTGGCCACCAGCTGCCCGACCTGCCCGGTGTAGACCGACGCGTCCTTGACGATGTGGTCGGCCTCGAGCCCGTGCCCGCACGCCTCGTGGAAGAGGATGCCGCCGCTGCCGCCGGCCAGCACGATCGGCACCTCGCCCGACGGCGCTGGGCGGGCCGACAGCTTGGTCAGCGCCCGGGCGGCGGCCACCTCGGCGATGTCCTCGACGCGGTGGCGCTCGAAGATCTCGTACCCCTCCGTGCGGGCCAGCGACTCGTAGCCCGTCTGCATCCCGGTGTCGCCGTTGGCCACGCACATGACGTTGAAGCGCGTGCGGATCTGCTCGTCCTGGGCCAGCAGGCCCTCCGAGTTGGCGATCAGGATGCGGCGGCGACTGTCGCCGCAGCCGACCTGGACCTGGGTGATGGCATCGCCGGCGGCGCGGGCGGCCTCGTCGGCCCGCGTGAGCAGCTCGAGCTTGCGGGCCTTGTCCACCGAGTCGGGCGATATGCGGTCACCCCGCCCGTGAAAGGTCAGAGGGTCGAGGGCCACGGTGCGCACCCCGTCGCCGCCCTGGCGGGCCACCGCGGCCGCGGCCCGGGCCGCAGCCAGCAGGCCGGACTCGCTCAGGTCGGCGGTGTGGGCGAAGCCGGTCGTCTCGCCGTCGACGACCCTGATCCCGGCGCCACGCGAGCGGCCCGAGGAGAGCTCCTCGACCCGGCGGTCGTCGAGCATGGCGCTGGCCGTGGCGGCGTCCTCGGCGAACACCTCCGCCATGTCGCCGCCCCCGACCAGGGCGGCGGACAGGACGCGTTCGAGCACGTCATTGTCGATGAGAGCAGTGTCAGTCACGGCGGTATCGTAATCGTCGTGCCCGCCGAACCCTCCGCTCCCCTCACCGCGGCGGGGCACGGACCGCACGCCGGGCTCAGCGCCCAGCTGGAGTTGACCGTCGCCGCCGAGGACACGGCCGAGCATTTCCGCTCGGGCGACGTCCCCGTGTTGGCCACCCCTCGCCTCATCGCGCTGTGCGAGGAGGCCACCTGCCGGGCCACCGACGGGCACCTCGGTGCGGCGCAGTCCAGCGTGGCGACCCGGGTGCAGTTCGACCATCTGGCCCCCGTGGCCGTGGGCTCGGTCGTCCTGGCCGAGGCCACGCTCGTCAAGGTCGAGGGCCGGCGGCTGACCTTCACGGTGTCGGCCGCCCGGCTGGAGGGCGACGGCGGCGGCCTCGTCGGCGCGGGACGCGTCACCCGCGTCGTGGTCGACCGGTCCGCTTTCCTGGCCAAGGCGGGCGCGGGCTCGTCCTGAGCGCGAGCCCGCCCACCACAGAGGGGCGGCGCCTGCTCGCCGGGGCGGGGCCGGTCGTGGCCGCCTTCGTCACCTTCGGCCTCTTCTGGGGCAGCTGGGCCGTGATGCTGTTCAACATCCAGCACACGTTCTCTCTCAACGACGCCCAGCTGGGCGTGCTTTTGGCCGTGGCCATCGCAGTGGCCGGTGCCTCGAGCGCAGTCATGGCCCACTTCTGCGACCGGGTCGGCGCACGCCGCCTTCTGTGGATCGCATTGTTCGCCTGGTCGGTGCTCCTCTGCGTGCTGGCGCTCACCCACGACAGGTGGTCCTTCGCCGTCGTGCTGGTCCTCGTGGAGGTGGCAGGCGGCTCCATCGACACGGCCATGAACGCCGAGGCATCCCATCGGCTGATGAGCAGCCCGAAGTCGTTGGTGCGCCTGCACGCCCTGTTCAACACCGGGGCGCTCACCGGCGCCGCCGCCGCGGCGCTGGTGATCCACGCCGGCGTGTCCTGGCGCTGGGTCTGGCCCGCCATCGCCGCCGTGGCGCTGGCCGTCGGCGTGTGGGCCCTCGTCACCGACCCCGGTACGGCACTGGCCCCCGCCGGTGCGGCGCCGGCGACGAACCGGCACCCGTTGCGGCGTCTGCGCCACGACGGACTGCTGGTGCTCCTGGCCGTCTTCGCCCTGGCGGAGATCACCGAGGGCGGTGTCGACACCTGGGGTGTGCTCTACCTGCGGAACCACCTGGCCACCGGGGTGCTGCTCGGCGCGGGGGCCTACGTGGTCGGCCAGCTGATGGCCGCCACCACCCGGGGCGCCGGCGGCCACCTGCTCGGCCGCCTCTCCACCCGGCGGGCACTCATCACGGGCGGCTGCGTCGCCGGCGCGGGCATCCTCTTCGAGTCGCTCACGTCCGTGTCGGGCGTGGCCGCGCTCGGCCTGGCGCTCGGGGCCGGCGGGGCCTCGCTGTTCTGGCCCCTGGTCATGAGCACCGTGAGCCGGATGGCGAGCCAGGTGGTCAGCGCCGTGGGCGCCTTCACCGCGGCGGGCTACGTCGGTTGGGTCGCCGGCGCCCCGATCGTCGGCTGGGTCTCGCAGAACCTCGGGCCCGCCCGCGGCCTCCAGGTCCTGGCCCTGGCCTCGTTCGGCGTCGCCGCATGCACCCTCCTGAGCCCCCGTCGCCGGGTCGGCGCGGAGGCCAGCGGGTAGCCTTGGCCGATCGCCATGATCCTCCCCAGCATCGAGACGCCCGCCGATCTCAAGGGCCTGAACGACGAAGAACTCGCCGAACTGTGCGAGGAGATCAGGACGTTCATCGTCGACACCGTGACGACGACCGGTGGGCATCTCGGCTCCAACCTCGGGGCGGTCGAGCTCACGCTGGCCCTGCACCGTGTCTTCGACTCCCCCCGCGACGTCATCCTGTGGGACACCGGCCACCAGGCCTACGTGCACAAGCTGCTGACCGGCCGGCGCTACGGGTTCAAGACCTTGAAGCAAGCGGGCGGGATGTCGGGCTACCCGAACCGGGCCGAGTCCGAGCACGACTGGATCGAGAACAGCCACGCGTCGACCGGCCTCTCCTACGCCCACGGGATCGCCAGCGGGTTCGCGCTGCGGGGCATCGACGGTGAGCGCAAGGTGGTCGCCGTCGTCGGCGACGGCGCCCTCACCGGCGGCATGGCCTACGAGGCCCTGAACAACCTCGGGCACTCGCGGCGACGCGTCGTGATCGTGCTCAACGACAACGGTCGCTCCTACGCGCCGACGGTGTCCCAGCTCTCGCAGAGCCTGACGTCGCTGCGGCTCAACCCGACCTACACCGCGGCCCGGGAGCGCCTGCGCCTGCGCCTGCGCGAGCTGCCCGCCCTGGGCGAGCTGGCCTACTCGGGCGTGCACTCGGTGACCAGCGCGCTGCGCGAGATGGTGGCGCCGCACACCTTCTTCGAGGCGCTGGGCGTGCGCTACGCCGGCCCGATCGACGGCCACGACATCGAGCACATGGAGCAGGCCTTCACCCATGCCGCCGAGTGGGACGGCCCGATCGTGGTCCACGTCCTCACCCAGAAGGGTCGCGGCTACGCCCCGGCCGAAGAGGACGACATCCAGCGCCTCCACGACGTCAAGGCCACCAACCCCGTGGCGCTCGAGAACACGGTGGGCAGCTCGGCCGGGGCGGCCGTCGGGGGCTCCGCCGGCTCCGACGGCGGCGGCATCGCCTCGCCTGGGCTCGCGCCCGAGACCGGCATGGACGAGTCGCCGCAGCGCGCCGCCACGTACACCGACGCCTTCTCGCGCGCCCTGCTGGCCGTGGCGGAGGAGGACTCCCGGATCGTGGCGCTCACGGCGGCCATGCCCGGCCCGACCGGCCTGCTCGCCTTCCAGGCCCGCTTCCCCGACCGCTTCTTCGACGTCGGCATCGCCGAGCAGCACGAAGCGACGTCGGCCGCCGGCATGGCCATGGCCGGGCTGCGGCCCGTCGTGGCGGTGTACTCGACCTTCTGGTCCCGCGCCTTCGACCAGGCCAACCTCGACGTGGGCCTGCACGGCTGCCCCGTCGTCTTCGTGCTCGACCGGGCCGGCATCACCGGCGACGACGGGCCGAGCCACCACGGCATCCTCGACCTGGCGCTGGCGCTGTCGATCCCCGGCATGACGGTGTTCGCACCGTCCTCGGCCGAGGAGGTCGAGCCGATGCTGCGGACCGCGCTCGAGCTCCCGGGTCCCTCCACGCATCCGCGTGCCCGAAGACGGCGCCCCGCCACGTCGACCCCGACGAGGTCGGCCGCGGGCTCGAGGCGCGCCGGCTGCGCGCCGGCGACGGGTCGGTCTGCCTGCTCGGCGTGGGCAAGACCGTCGCCGCCTGCCTGGACGCCGCCGACGAGCTGGCCGCCGAGGGGATCGAGGCCACGGTGTGGGACGTGCGGGTCGTCTCGCCGCCCGACGCGGCCATGCTCGACGACGCGGCGCGCCACCGCCTGGTGGTCACGGCGGAGGACGGCGTCCGCCACGGGGGCGCCGGCGCGTTCCTCCTCGACGCCATGGCGGCCCAGCTGGAGTCGGCGGGGCTCGCGCTGCCGGCCACGCGCGTGCTCGGCATCCCGCGCCAGTACCTCGCGCAGGGCAAGGCCGACGACATCCTCGCCAGCCTCGGCCTCGACGGCGCCGGCATCGCCGAGAGCGTCCGCCGGGTCCGGCTGGCGGTTCCGGTCGAGCCCCGCCCCGACTGACGGTCCCGCCGGACCGGCAGGCCTACGCCGAGTTGGCGCCGTTCTGGCGCACGAAGTCGTTGACCGCGTAGTACGCCTCGATCGACTCGCCCGCGTCGCCCCAGAAGCCCTCCTGGACGTCGTGCGCCATCTGGCCCTTCCCGACGTAGTGGTTGTTGACGTCGGTGATCTCGAGCTCGCCGCGGCCCGAGGGAACGAGATCGCCGATGATGTCGAACACGCCGGCCTCGTAGCAGTAGATGCCGGTCACGCAGTAGTCGGAGGCCGGGTGCTCGGGCTTCTCCTCGATGTGGGCTCACCCGGCCGTCCTCGCCGAAGACCGGCACGCCGAGGTGGCGCAGGTGCTCGGGCTCGGCCACCTTGGACAGCAGGATGCGCGCGCCGACCGGATCGGCGCGGAAGGCGTCGACCATGGGCCGGATGGAGCGCTCGACGATGTTGTCGGCCAGCATGACGAGCACCGGCCCGCCCTCGGCGAAGTGCGCCGCCAGCCCGAGCGCCTCGGCGATGCCGCCCGCCTTCTCCTGGTAGGCGTAGGAGAGCTGGTCGATGCCGTACTCGTGGCCGTTGCCGAGCAGGCGCAGGAACTCGCCGGCGTGGGTCCCGCCGGTGACGAGCATGATCTCGTCGATGCCGCTCGACACCACGGCCTCGATCGACCAGGCGATCATCGGGCGGTCGTAGATCGGCAGCAGGTGCTTGTTCGTGATCCGGGTCAGGGGGTACAGGCGCGAGCCCGTCCCCCCGGCGAGGATGACGCCCTTCACGACCGCGCTCGTGCGCCGGCACTGGATGGCATGGCCTGTTTCTAGTCGAAAGTCAGCACGCCCCGCGCCACGCGGCCGGCGTGCATCTCGTCGACGACCTCGCCGAAGCGGTCGAGCGGGCGGGTCAGCGACACCAGCTCGTCGAGCATGAGCAGCCCGGACTTGTAGAGGTCGACCATGAGCGGGATGTCGTGGTGCGGCCGGGCCGAGCCGTAGCGGCAGCCCAGCAACCCGCGGTCCACGTAGGCCAGCGCGTTGACGTCCACCGCGACCTCGGTGCCCCGGGGCGGGATGCCGATGGCCACGGCGTTGCCGGCCCAGTCGAGGCAGTCGAGGGCGCTGCGCAGCACGGCGGGGTGGCCGACGCAGTCGAAGGCCCAGGTGACCCCGCCGAGCGGGAAGAGCGCGCCGGCGGCCGACTCCCGGTCGGCCGGCACGAGCTCGCGCACGGCCGCCGCGGCGTCGCCCGCGCTGGCGTCGACGAAGTGCGTGGCGCCGAACTGCCGGCCGAGCTTCTCCTTGGCGGCCACGGTGTCGACGGCCACGATCCGGGTGGCTCCGGCGATGCGCAAGCCCTGGATCACGTTGAGGCCCACGCCGCCCACGCCGAAGACCGCCGCCGTGTCGCCCGGCTTCGCCTTGGCCCGGTTCAGCACGGCACCGACGCCGGTCAGCACGCCGCAGCCGATCAGGCAGGCGGACGACAGCGGGACGTCCTTGGGGATGCGCACGGCCTGCACCTCGCTGACGATCGGTGACCTCGGAGAAGACCGAGGCGGCGGCGAAGTTCGACGCCGGCTCCCCCTTGAAGGTGAACGGCGTCGAGATGTTCCCGAGCGAGCTCTTGCACCAGGTCGGGTGGCCGGTGCTGCAGGCGCGGCACGCGCCGCAGCTGGCCAGGGTGGCGATCACCACGTGGTCGCCCGGCTTCACGGACCGCACGGCGTCGCCGACGGCCTCCACGATGCCGGCGCCCTCGTGGCCGAGCACCGCCGGCGCCGGGAAGGGGATCGTCCCGTCGATCACCGACAGGTCGGAGTGGCACACGCCGGCCGCCTGCATGCGCACCTGCACCTCGTTGGGCCCGGGACCCCGCACCTCGAGCTCGTCGGTGACCTCGACCCCCTCTCCGGTGTAGACGATGCCTCGCATTGTGTGCTCCTCTCGTGTCCTACGACTCGTTGGTGACCACGCGGTCCGCGCCGTCCGCGTGGCGCTGGCGCAGCTCGCGCTTGAGCACCTTCCCGCTGGCGTTCACCGGCAGCGCGTCGACCAGGACGACGCCGCGGGGAACTTTGTAGTTGGCCATGGCCCCCCGTGACCAACTGAGGATCGCCCGCCCGAGCTCGAGGGTATCGGCACCGGCGGCCGCGCCCGCCGCGGGCACGACGTAGGCGCAGCCCACCTCCCCCATCCGCTCGTCCGGCACGCCGACGACGGCCACCTGGCCCACGGCCTCGTGGCCGCGCAGAATCGCCTCGATCTCGGCCGGGTAGGCGTTGAAGCCGCCCACGACGTACATGTCCTTGACCCGGTCGGTGATGGTGACGTTGCCCGCGGCGTCCATGACACCGATGTCGCCGGTGTGCAGCCAGCCCTCGGCGTCGATCGCCTCGGCCGTCGCCGCCTCGTTGCCCCAGTAGCCCGACATCACGGTGTAGCCCCGCACGACGATCTCGCCGGGCTCGCCCGCCGCGACCTCGGCGCCCCCGGCGACGGCCCGCACCTCCAGGCCGGGAATGGCCCGTCCCGACGTCGCGGCGACGATCTCGGGCGGATCGCTGCGACGGCACATGGTGACCGTCCCGCAGCGACTCGGTGAGCCCGTAGGCGGTCAGGACGGTGTCGAAGCCGAGCTCGTCGCGCATCGCCTGCACCAGCTCGACCGGGCACGACGGCGGCGCCCGTCACCCCGAGCCGGAGCGACGACAGGTCGTGCTCGGCCCGCCGGGGATCGGCCAGCAGCGTCTGGTAGAGCGTCGGCGGTCCCGGCAGCACGCTGATCCGCTCGGCGCCGATGCGCGCCATGACGGCGGCCGGCGTCGAACACCGGCTCGGGCACGACGGTGGCGCCGGCCATGAGGCAGGCCAGGATCCCCGCCTTGTACCCGAACGTGTGGAAGAACGGGTTCACGACGAGGTAGCGGTCGCCCGGCCCCGAGCCCGACGATCGACGACCAGGTCCCGAACGTGCGCAACGACTGCGCGTGGGTCGCGGCCGCACCCTTGGGATGGCCGGTGGTGCCCGAGGTGAAGATGAGGTCCGAGACGTCGTCGGGCTCGACCGCGGCGGCGCGGGCGGCGGACGTCCGCCGGATCGACCGCGTCGCCGGCCTCCAGGAAGGCGGCCAGGCTCGTGACGGGGCGCCCGTCGGCACCGGTGTCCGAACCTTTGGCTGCCTTCCTCGTCGCGCAGGAGGACGATGCGCGCCAGGTCGCCGGTGTCCTCGCCGGCCAGCATGGCCGGGTAGTCGGCGCCCAGGAAGCCGCGCACGGTCACGAGGGTCGACGCACCGGCGTCGCGGACGATGTACGCCGCCTCACCGCCCTTGAACCGGGTGTTGAGCGGCACGAGCACCGCGCCGGCCCGCAGCAGCCCGAGCGCGGCGAGCATCCACTCGGCGCAGTTGGGCGCCCACATGGCCACCCGGTCGCCGGCCCCGACACCGGCGGCCATGAAGCCGCGGGCGTAGCGGTCGACCTCGGGGGCCAGCTGCGCGTAGGTCAGGCGCATGCCCCCGTCGACCAGCGCCTCCGTGCTGCCGTGCCGCAGCGCCGCGTCGTCCACCAGCCGCGGCACCGTGCCCCAGATGAGGTCGGCCCGCGGGTCCTCCTGGTCGGCGGGCGCGCCGCCGATCCCCGTCCCGCTCACGGCTCGGTCCTCCCGGGCCGCCTGTGGCGCGACGGCCGATGAGGGTGGCAGTGTTTTCCCAGACTGTAAACAGATCCGCTTATAGTCTGGGAAAACATCCGGCGGGTTCAGGCGATGAGCCCGCTGCCCCCTGCCCGCGGGGGGCAGCACAGCATGCACGCAGCAGCCGCTCACGGGTGCTGGCTGCTCACGGAGATGACCTCTCCGGACAGGTAGGACGAGTAGTCGCTGGCCAGGAACACGATGACGTTGGCCACCTCCCACGTCTCGGCGCCCCGCCCGAACAGCTCGCGGCGGCGCAGCACGGCGAGGTCCTCGTCGGGGATGGCCCGGTTCAGGAACGGGTGCTCGGCCAGGCTGGGCGACACGGCGTTGACCCGCACCCCGGCGGGCGCCGCCTCGGCCGCCGCGCACCGGGTGAGTGCCATGACGCCCGCCTTGGCCGCGGCGTAGTGCGCCTGGCCCGGCCTGGGCCCGCCAGCCGAGCACCGAGGCGTTGTTGACGATGACCCCCGCGCTGGCGCGGCAGCATCCGGGTCAGCGCGGCCCGGGTGCAGCGGAAGGTCCCCGTCAGTGTGATGTCGAGCACGGTGGACCACTGCTCGTCGGTCATCTCCACCAGCGGCACCGTGCCACCGAGGCCGGCGTTGTGCACCGCCACGTCGATGCGGCCGAAGCGCGCCAGCGCGCCGTCGTAGAGCGCGACCACCTGCGCCTCGTCCCGCACGTCGCAGGCCAGCGCGTGCACGCGACTCGACCCGCCCGCCTCGCCCGCCTCGCCCGCCTCGCCCGCCAGCTGCTCGGCCGTCTCGGCCAGGCGCCGCTCGTGGGCGTCGGACAGCACCACCGAGGCACCCTCTTCGAGGCAGCGCCGGGCCGTCGCCGAGCCGATGCCGGTCCCCGCCGCCGCGGTGACGACGACGACCTTGCCCTCCAGCAACCCGTGGCCGCCCGGGGGCGGCGGGGGGGCGGCGGGTCGAAGGACGCATCGAGGCTGGTGCTCACGCCACCCCTTTGGGCTCGGGCGGCAGGCCGAGCACCCGCTCGCCGATGATGTTGCGCTGAATCTGGTTGGACCCACCGTAAATGGTCTCCGAACGCGGCGAAGAGAAAGGAGCGCTGGAACTCGCCCAGCCCGTAGCCGCCGTTCTCGGGGAGCGGCTCCCCGTCCAGGACGGTCGCCGCCGGACCCCAGGATGGCCATGGCCAGTTCGCCGAGCCGGCGGTGCCAGCTCCCCCAGTACAGCTTGGCGATGGAGGCCTCGGGCGGGGCCACGGGCCCGTCGACGCCGGCGAGGCTGCGCAGCGTGTTGTAGCGCATGATCGTCAGCTCGATATGCGCCTGGGCCAGGCGCTGGCGCACCACCGGGTCGCGCGCCGTGCCGTTCTCCTCGGCCAGCGCCACCACCCGGTCGAGCTCACGCCGGAAGCCGAGCTGGAACCCGAGGAGCGCCACGCCGCGCTCGAAGGCCAGCGTGGCCAACGCGACGCGCCAGCCGTCCCCGACCCCGCCCACCACGTTGTCGGCACTGGTGCGAGCGCCGTCGAAGAACACCTCGTTGAATTCGCTGGTGCGGGTCAACTGGGTGATCGGCCGCACGTCGACGCCGGGCTGGTCCATGGGCACCAACAGATAGGACAGCCCCTTGTGGCGCGCCGACTCGGGGTCCGTCCGGCACACGCACGAAGCACCAGTCCGCCTGGTGGGCCAGCGACGTCCACACCTTCTGCCCCGTGACCACCCACTGGTCGCCGTCCCGTTCGGCCCTGGTCTTGACGTTGGCCAGGTCGCTGCCGGCATCGGGCTCGGAATAGCCCTGGCACCAGAGCTCGTTGCCCTCACGGATAGGCGGAAGGAAACGGGCCTTCTGCTCGGGTGTTCCGTAGTGGATGAGCGTCGGGCCGAGCAGCCCCTCGCCCATGACGTTGACCCGGCCCGGCGCCGCGGCCCGGGCGTACTCCTCGTTGAAGATGACCTGCTCGGTCATGGTCGCCCCGCGGCCGCCGTGCTCGGCGGGCCAGCCGAGGCAGGTCCACCCGCCCGCGGCCAGCACCTTCTCCCAGCGCCGCCGCACCTCGAAGCCGAAGGTCTCGTCGCCCGAGCCGCCGCGGCCCCCGAGCTCGGCGAACTCACCCACCAGGTGCTCTGTGAGGAAGCTCCGGACCTCCTGGCGGAACGCCACGTCCTCGGGGCGGTCGCGCAGATCCATCGCCGGGGAGCGTAGCCAAGGCGGGCCGCCCGACCTGACGGGTCGTCAGATCGGCGGGCCCCAGGCAGCGAACCTCGCCGGGCGGGGCACCGCGCCCGACCCTGGAATACTGGGGCGGGACGACATGCCCTACTCGCAGGGTCGGATCGTCCATGACGCCGACGCCCACATCATGGAGACGCCGACCTGGCTGCGCGACCACGCCGAGGCCGCCTACCGGGACCGGCTGCCCGTGCTGCGCTACCCCGGCGGGAACGAGCTGCGCCAGACCGGCGACCCGGCCGACCAGCAACGCGACCTCCTGGCCTCTTTCGAGGCGCTGCGGGCCCGGCACGCCTCGCCCGAGTACCGGGCCGACGAGGAGGCCGAGATCATGGCGCGCAAGAACTTCGCCGCCACGGGGTCCTTCATCCCCGAGGACCGCTCCCGCGCCCTCGATCTCCTCGGCTTCTCGAGCCAGCTCGTCTTCAACACGTTCCACAACGGGCGCCTGCACGACATGGAGCACGCCGACGCCGACCTCGCCTACGCCGCCGCCCGCGCCCACAACCGGGGCATGCTCGAGTTCTGCTCGGTCGACCCGCGCCTGCTGCCCTCCCTCTACGTCCCGCTGGTCGACGCTGACCGCGCGGTGGCCGCCACCCGCGACGCCCTCGCGCAGGGCGCGGCGGCGCTGCTGGTCGCGTCGGGCTGCCCGCCGCGGTACTCGCCCAGCCACACCGACCTGTTCGGCGTGTGGGCCCAGGCCGAGGAGGCCGGCATCCCCGTCGTCTTCCACGTCGGGGGCACGGGCACCCTCATCGACCCCAACTACTTCGTCAACGGCAAGCCCGTCCCGCCCGACTTCCACGGCGGCGAGGAGAACTTCCGCTCGGTGGACTACATGGGCATCCCGGTCCCGCCGGCCCAGACGCTTGGCCACCCTGATCTTCGACGGGGTGCTCGAGGCCTTCCCGGACCTGCACATCGGGGTCATCGAGCAGGGCGCCATCTGGGTGCCGTCGTGGCTGCGTCAGATGGAGTCCGCCTTCGAGGCGTTCCACCGCCACGAGGAGCGCCTGCAGGCGCTGTCGCTGCGACCGAGCGAGTACGTGCACCGCCAGTGCCGGTTTACGCCCTATCCCACCGAGGACGTCGGATGGATCGTCGAGCAGGCCGGCGCCGACCTCGTGCTGTTCTCGTCCGACTACCCGCACGTAGAGGGAGGGCGCAAGCCGCTGGAGCGCTTCGAGGCTTCGCTGGGCGACGCCGGCGCCGACGTGCGCCAGCAGTTCTACGCCGACAACTTCCTCTTCCTCATGGGCAGCGCCGCCGCCGCGCTGGCGGCATGACCGGTGAGCGTCGCCGACAACGCTGACGGCACCGTTGTAACCGGGCTCGTCGAGCCCGGGTTCGAAGGGGTCCGCGCCGCGTTCGCGGCCAACTTCGCGGCGGGGCACGAGGTGGGCGCCGCGCTCTGCGTCCACGTCGAGGGGCGCAAGGTCGTCGACCTGTGCGGCGGCTCGTTCGACCGCGACGGAAACCTGCCCTACGGTCCCGACGCGCTGCAGCTCGTGTTCTCCTCGACGAAGGGCGCCACGGCGGCCTGCGCCAACCTGCTGGCCCAGCGCGGACTGCTCGACCTCGACGCGCCGGTCGCTGACTACTGGCCCGAGTTCGCCCAAGCCGGCAAGGAGACGTTGCCCGTGCGCTGGCTGCTCTCGCACCAGGCTGGACTGCCCGCCATCGACCGCGTCCTGACGCCCGAAGAGGTGCAGGCCTGGGACCCGGTCATCGACGCGCTGGCCGCGCAGGCGCCCTTCTGGGAGCCGGGGACGGCCCACGGCTACCACGCGCTGACCTACGGGTATCTGGTCGGCGAGGTGGTGCGGCGCATCAGCGGCCGCTCCCTCGGGACGTACTTCGCCGAGGAGGTGGCGGGACCGCTCGGCCTGGAGTTCTTCATCGGGCTCCCCGCCGGCTCGAGCCCCGGGTCTCCCCCGTCGTGGCGGCGCCGATCGGTGGGCCCGCCCAGGGAGGAGAGGGCTACGCATCCACCTTGCTCGCCCGCGCGCTCAACATGGGCGGTGCGTTCCGGGACCGGGTCTGGATGAACCGCCCCGCCTGGCACGCCGCCGAGGTCCCGGGGGCAACGGCATCACCAACGCCACCTCGCTGTCGCGGTTCTACGCCGGGCTCGTGGGCGTCGTCGAAGGGGGGCCGCCCGAACCCCTGCTCACCAAGGAGCAGATGGACGAGGCCCGTACCGTCCTGACCAACGGCTCGGACCGGGTCTTCGGATCCGTCGGGTTCCCGCTCAAGCAGAAGATCGGACTGGGTTTCTGGCGGGCCAGCCCGGCCGCCACCTGGGGCGGCCAAGGGTCCTTCGGCCACGGCGGGGCCGGCGGCTCCTACGGCTTCGCCGACCCCGAGAACGGGCTGGCCGTCGGCTACGTGATGAACAAGATGGCGGAGGGCGTCGTGGTCGACCCCCGGTCGTCGGGGATCATCGAGGCGACCTACGCCGCCATCGGCGCGCCGGCGAAATACCTCTGAGGACGGGCCGGTTGTACCTGGTGGAGAGAGAGAGGTTCGACATGTTCACCCGCAAGCGCGCCCCCCAGGAGATCGCATACGAAGTCACCAAGACGGATCGGGAGTGGAAGGACCTGCTCCCGGCTGATCGCTATGCCGTGCTGCGGCGCGCCGGCACCGAACCGCCCTGGTCGGGTGAGCTGTTGCATGTCGACGGCCAGGGCGTGTTCCGCTGCGCCGGCTGCGACGCCGCGCTCTTCGACACCGACGCCAAGTTCGAATCCGGGACGGGCTGGCCCAGCTTCGACCGGGCGGTTGCCGCCGGCACCGTGATCGAGCGCCGCGAGCGCAGCTTCGGCATGGCGCGCACGGAGATCCTGTGTGCCCGGTGCGGCGGCCACCTCGGGCACGTCTTCCCCGACGGGCCCACCGACACCGGGCAGCGCTACTGCGTCAACTCGCTCTCGCTGACGTACGAGCCGGAGGGCGACGCCGCGGAGGGGACGGGACGGTGACCGGGGCCTGAGCCCCGGCCAGCCGTCCCTCGACCGCGCCACCGCAGTGCGAGCCCGAGGACGAGGACACCTGTGGCCGCGCTCGCCACGGTGACTGGGTCGACGGCGACGCGCGCCATCGCTCCGGCGAGGCGGGCCGTCAGCGCCGGCCACCCGGACGTCGTGATCAGCCAGGGCAGCACTCAGGCCTCCACGGCCAACGCGTCGGCGGCCTCACCGTTCTCCGCGGTGGCAGCCCCCCGCCGCTCCACCTTGTGGACATCGGCCGTGGCGAAGCGCAGGCTGGCGCCGACCTCGTCCGCCGTGATCTCGACCTTGGAGCGGTGCTCCCCCTCCTCGGTCTCCCAGGTCCGGTGCTCCAGCCTGCCGGTCACCACGACCCGCATGCCCTTGGTCAGGCTCAGCGCCACGTTCTCCGCCAGATCGCGCCAGCAGATGACGTCGAAGAAGGACGTGGACTCCTGCCATTCCTGCGTCGTGCGGTCCTGCCACCGCCGGTTGACGGCGACGCCCAGCTGGGCCGTCGCCTGCCCCTCACGCGTGTAGCGGATCTCGGGCTCACGGGTCAGGTTCCCGGTGATCGTCGTGGTGTTGGCCATCTGGCATCCTCGCTTTCGTCGCGCCCTCCTTCCGAGGGCGACCCGCAGCGTGGAGGGTGCTCCTTGGCGCGAACCTTGCAGCGAACCTTGCCGGGCCGAAATTTCCCTTGGACCGAGCGCCCGGCTCTCAGGACTTCGGCTTCATCCCCAGACACCGGAGGACGAACGCGCCGAAGCGGTTGGGTGGCTTCGGTTGATGATGGTCGGCCGAGTGCCCGTAGCGCGATCCGTAGACGCCTCCGGCGCTCCCGGTCAGGCCGGCCGCAGGGAACGTATTGGGCTCCTCGTACTTCGGCACCTTGGACAATCTCCGACGCTGCTTCCTGGGCTTGTCACCGCCACTCCCCATGCCGCCAGTCTGTCTGAGATGGAGCGGCGGCGCGCGCTCCCGCCTAGCTCCTGTCGCCCCGGAGCATGCGCCCGCCGATGACGTAGAGGGTCACGCCGATCACGAGCGACCCGACGATCACCCAGCGCACCGCTGCCGTCTCGAGCGCCGTCGGCGCGCCGTTCGAGCTGATCTCGGCGAAGCCCCCGCCGATGACCAAGGCCGCGAAAGCGAGGATGCCGCAGACGAGCGAGCCCTTGCGCGCGTTGTTGCAGAAGAAGCGTGACCGCGACAGGTCGGGCTTCGTGCCGTTCGACCGCGGCTCCGGGCGCCTCGTCACGGCCCCCCACCCGGCGTGCCGTTCCACTGCGGGCGCCGAACGGGAGTGCCGCGTCGAGCGCAGCCCGGAAGTGCTCGCAGTCGAAGACATTGCGGCTCGGGCACCCGAGCGCGTGGTCGAGCTGGTCGGCCAGGGTCCCGAGGTGCGCTGCCTGTGCCCGCAGATCGTCGCGCTTGCGGGCCGCGAAGGATTTCCACTCCGGCCGGCCCCCCGTGGCGAGCAGCGCCTTGATCTCCTCGAGCGTGAATCCCGCCTGCCGGCACATCGAGACGACGGCCAGCGTCGTCAATACCTCGGGGCGGTACTGGCGCCGCAGACCCTTGCGGTCGACGCTCTCGATGATCCGCTCGCTCTCGTAGAAGCGCAGGGCCGATGCGGCCAGGCCGGCGCGCGCCGCCACCTCACCGATGTCGAGGAGATCCCGCATTGACTTGAAGTGTACTTCAAGTGATTGGGTGAGGGGCATGCAGGCGAGCACGGGTTTCGACGGCACGGCGGGGCGGCTGGCTGGTGCCGTGATGGCCCGCCTGAACCGGGACATGGAGGTCGCCGCCGTCACCGAGCTCGATCCGGGCCCGGAGGACGCCGTCCTGGCGGTGGGGTTCGGCCCCGGAGTGGGGATCGCCGAGCTGGCACGCCGCCTGCCCCGCGGACGCGTGGCCGGGATCGACCCGTCGGCGACCATGCTGCGCCAGGCGCAACGGCGCAACCGCGCCGCCGTCGACGCCGGGCGCGTGGCGCTCATCCGGGCCGGTGCGGAATCGATCCCGTGGCCCGACGACGCGTTCACCGGCGTCGTGGCCGTCAACAGCGTGCAGCTCTGGGAGTCCCTCCCCGATGCGCTGCGCGAGGTGCGGCGCGTCCTGTCACCCACCGGTGCGTTCGTCAGCGTCACCCATCAGTGGGCCATTGAGAAGCGCGCGCCACTCGGCCCGTGGATCGAGATGATGAGCCTCTTCCTCGCCGAGGGTGGCTTCACGGGTATCGCCCACCGCACCGTGCGGTTCCGCTCCGGCGAGGCGCTGGTGCTGCGGGCCCGGGTGCCCCTCACGCGCAACCCGATAGCACCCTGATCCGCACCAACCGGGGCTAGGTTGCCCTTTTGTGGGGGAGGTGGTCGGGGGCCACATGCTGGATGCACCCGTGAAGACGAGCGTCGAGCAGCCAGTCGGTCCTCGAGCTGCACGGACCGGGCGCTGGCAATTCTGGCGTTCGCCACCCGACCAACCGCGCTGGGCGCGGCCGGCGCTCCTCCTCGTTGCCGCGCTTGCGGCCCTCTCCTATGCCTGGGGAAGCGGGAGCGCCATCCTCGAGACGTTCTACGGCGCCGCGGTGCACAGCATGTCGCAGAGCTGGCACAACTTCTTCTTCGCGTCCTTCGACCCGTGGGGCACCGTCTCGGTCGACAAGTTGCCCGGAGCTTTCTGGGTGCAGGCGCTGTCCGTCCGCGTCTTCGGCTTCCACATCTGGGCGATCGTGCTGCCCCAGGTGATCGAGGGGACGCTCACGGTCCTCGTGCTCTACCGCGCCGTGCGCCGCGTGGCGGGGGCCGGCGCCGGCCTCGTCGCCGCCGTCGCACTCGCGGTCACGCCGGTGACGATCCTGCTGAACCGGGGCAACATCTCCGACTCCCTGCTCATCCTGCTGCTGGTGCTGGCGGCCGACGCCACCACGGCGGCATACCTGACGGGCCGGCTGCAGTCCCTGGTGCTCGCCGGCGTCTACGTCGGCCTGGCCTTCCAGGCCAAGATGCTCCAGGCCTGGATCGTGCTGCCCGCCCTCTACCTCGCCTACCTGCTGGCGTCCCCCGTGGTCAGCCTGGAGCGCCGGGTCGGGCAGGTGGCCCTCTCCGTCGTCGCCGTGATCGCCGTCTCGCTGAGTTGGATGTGCGTGGTCTCCCTGGTGCCCGCCCACGACCGCCCGTACGTCGACGGCAGCTGCAACAACTCCGTGTTCAGCCAGGTGTTCCTCTACAACGGCGCCGACCGACTGAACGGGCAGCTGCTCGACCAACCCGGCTGCAGCCCGCCACCGGTCGGCCGGGTGACGTCGCCGAGCGGCGGCGCACCCACCCACGCGCTCCCGACGGGGCCCGCCCGATTCCTCGACGGCGGCTTCGGGCGTGAGGGCGCGTTCTTCTTCGTTCCCGCGCTGGTCGCGCTGGTCGGCATCCTCGTGGCTCGCCGGCGAAAGCCGCGCACCGACCCGTGGCGCGCCGCCGCTCTGTTGTGGGGCGTCTGGCAGATCCTGACCTGGAGCTCGATCTCCTCATCGCACTTCATCAACGGGTACTACCTGGCCGCGCTGGCACCCGCGATGGCCGCACTGTGCGGTCTCGGGTTCGCGCTGGCCTGGAAGCAGCGCGAGCGCAGCCGGGTCGTGCCGGTGCTGATGATGGCCACCGTCGTCGTCGGGGTGGGCTATGCCGTCTACCTGGTGCCCGACCGTGCCGGGGTCCGGCCCTGGGTCGTTGCCACCAGCGCGCTGGCCGTGGTGGGCGCCGTGGGCTGCCTCGCCCTGTCCCTGCGACGGAACAGGGGTGCCTGGGAGGGGCGCGTCGGCCTGGGCCTCGCCGCGGCGGCGCTCCTGCTCGGGGGAGCCTGGGCCTCGGCGACCGCCGTCGCCGACGAACTTGGCCCGTTCGACTCGCCGTACCAGCCCGCCGCGGCCACCGCAGCCGAACAGGCCGGATGGCAGCGCGACGTGGCCGCCTGGCCCGTCGTTGCCGCCTACTCGGCGCGCTTCCCCTTCACCGAGAGCGTCGACACGGCCGAGACCTCCGCCCAGCTGAGCGTCGATGTCCTGGCGTCGGGTCACGAGTTCCTTCCCGTGGGTGGGTTCTCGGGCCAGGTGCCGAGCACTCCCCTGCACACGTTCGTGGACGACGTGCGCGACGGGCGCGTCGGGCACGTCCTCGTCCTGATGTCGCCGCACACCCGCAACCCCGACATGCGCTGGGCGCTGACCCACTGCACCGTCCAGGTCGGTGCAGCCGCCATCGTGCACGAACCGACCGCCGTCTACCGGCGCTACGTGTGCGCGCCCTCGCAGGCACCAAAGTAAGAGGCGGCGGCGCCCCGAGGGTGGCGGTCCTCAGAGCGGGACCGACGCGGCTCGCGCGTACTCAGACGTCGAGGAAGCGCCGGATCGCGATGGCCGAGCCGATGGAGCCGATGGCCATGCCGACGATGACCACCACGACGTTGGTCAGCAACACCTCTGTACCCGACATGTGCATGGCGGTGAAGATGTTGCTCGTCGTCCGACCGCTCCCCTCGTGGTTGATGAAGAGATAGACGAAATAGACCACGACAGCCGCGAGCAACGACCCGATCAGGCCCTGCAGCAGTCCTTCGGACATGAAGGGGACGCGGATGAACCAGTTGGTGGCGCCGACCAGTTTCATCACGGAGACCTCGCGCCGCCGGGCGAAGATGGCCATGCGGATGGTGTTGAGGATCAGGACCGCGGCGGACACGATCAGGACGATGGCGACCGCCAGGCAGACCCACTTCGAGACGTTGATCACCGTCTCCTCGTTGTGGATCGTCTGTTGGGGCTCGGTCACGGAGAGGACGCCCGCCGTGCCGCTGAAGGTGTGCACCACCTGGGCGGCGTCCGTCAATGCAACGGGGGTGCACCAGTAGGAGGTCGGCATTTCCGACTCCGTGGTCGCCTGGAAGACGTCGGAGGGGAGCAGCCGGCGGGCCTCGGTGAAGTTCCGTGCCTTGTTCCAGTAGGCGCACGGCTGCGCGACGTAGTTCAGCTGCGACAGCTCGGTCTTGACCGCGGCGATCTCCTGGGCATTGGCGTCGGGCTCCATCCACACGGTGACCTGGGTGCCGCGCTCGAGCGTCCCGGTGGCATTGGCCGAACCCTGGCGCAACAGGAGCGCCGCCCCGACGAGCGACAGCGACACCGCGACGGTCAGGACGGCGGCGATGGTCATGAGCCGGTTCCGCCACAGATTCGACGCCGTCTCGCGGACGACGTAGTCGACTGAGACCGCCATGTCAGCCCATACCCCCGGCCGCGACGTCGGCCGCCTGCTGCCCCGAACCGTCGAAGCCGTACACGCCGCGCGCCTGGTCGCGCACCATCCTGCCGTTGCTCAACTCAATGACGCGGCGGCGCATCTTGTCCACGAGCACCTCGTCGTGCGTGGCGACCACGACGGTGGTCCCCGTCCGGTTGATGCGGTCGAGCAGCTGCATGATGCCCTGGCTCGTCTGGGGGTCAAGGTTTCCCGTGGGCTCGTCGGCCAGCAGAATGAGCGGGCGATTGACGAAGGCCCGGGCGACCGCGACACGCTGCTGCTCGCCACCCGAGAGCTCGTTCGGCAGGTTGTCCCGCTTGTTGGCCAGGCCGACCAGGTCCAGCACTTGGGGTACCTGGTTCGCCACGACGTGACGGGGCCGACCGATCACCTCGAGCGCAAAGGCCACGTTCTCGAACACGGTCTTGTTGGGCAGGAGGCGGAAGTCCTGGAAGACGCACCCGATGTTGCGCCGCAGGTACGGCACCCGCCATTTGGGCAGTTCGACGATGTTGCGCCCGGCCTCCAGGATCTGGCCCGTGTCGGGGAGCTCCTCGCGGAACAGGAGCCGGATGAAGGTCGTCTTTCCGGATCCGGACGCGCCCACGAGAAAGACGAACTCACCCTTCTCGATCTCGACCGTGATGTCGCGCAGCGCGACGGTCGAGCCCTTATAGGTCTTGGTGACGTTTTCGAATCGGATCATCGGTAAGAGAGATATCGCCCCGGCCGGCGCAGGCAGAGCACTCCGTGATCCTACCGACTCTGCATTGCGGTTTCGGGTCATGGGCTCCGGCGCAGGTCACAGCCGCCCGACGCACACAATCGGCACGCGGGACGCCCGCCTCCGCGACACCTCGCGGCGTCCATCACGCGACGGTCATGCCGGCGGGTTCAGTGCCTCCTGATGCTCACCACGGTTGCGACGCGGCTGCGCCGGTACGTCCCGGTCGCGGGCGGACCCGCTACGAGTTGCCCTCGCGCTGGCGGCGCAGCTCGGCCTCCATGAAGCCGTCCAGGTCGCCGTCGAGAACAGCCTCGACGTTGCCGGTCTCGTAATTGGTGCGGAGATCCTTGACGAGCTGGTACGGCGCCATGACGTACGAGCGGATCTGGTTGCCCCACGCGTTGTCGACCCGATCGCCGCTCAACGCGTCGAGCTCGGCCCGGCGCTCCATGCGGGCGCGCTCGGCCAGCTTCGCGCCGAGGATCTGCATCGCCTTGGCCTTGTTCTGGTGCTGACTGCGCTCGTTCTGCACCGCCACCACGGTCCCGGTCGGCAGATGGGTCAGGCGCACGGCGGAGTCGGTCTTGTTCACGTGCTGGCCGCCGGCGCCGGACGAGCGGTACGTGTCGATGCGCAGATCCTTCTCGTCGATCTCCACCTCTGACGACACGTCCTCGAGGAAGGGCGTCACGTCCATGGAGGCGAAGCTCGTCTGACGCCGGTGTTGCGAGTCGAAGGGCGACATCCGGACGAGCCGGTGCACGCCTCGTTCGGTGGCCAGCAGCCCGTAGGCGAAACGGCCGTGGACGATGAAGGTGGCCGAGAGAAGCCCGGCCTCCTGCCCCTCGGTTGCCTCGTCGACCTCGACCGTGAAGCCGCGCCGCTCGGCCCAGCGCTGGTACATCCGGAGGAGCACCTCGGTCCAGTCCTGGGCGTCGGTCCCACCGGCGCCGGCGTGCACCTCGCACACCGCATCGAGCTCGTCGTACTCACCGGAGAAGAGCGATTGCAGCTCCAACGCCCCGAGCCTCGTGCCGAGGCCGTCGACCGTCTCGACCAGCTCGGCCTCGAGCGAGGCGTCGCTCGATCCCTCGGCGGTCGATTCCTGGGTCAGCTCGAGCAGGGCCCGGGCATCCCCGAGTGCGCTGCGGAGGGTGTCGAGCTGATCGAGGTCGGCGGAGACCCGCCCCAGCTCCTTGGTGACGGAGCGGGCGTTGTCGGCATCGTCCCAGAGATCCGGCCGGGCCACCTCGGCCTCGAGTTCGACCCGGCGCACGTCGAGCTTCTCGCGCCCCAGGTAGCGCTCCGCCTCGGTCAACCGCTCCCCCAGCGCTTCGAGCTCTGCTGTGAAGTCGCGGGGAAGGGCGGCCGACGGCCCGTCAGGCGGCGCCATGGCAGAACTTGAACTTCTTGCCGCTCCCGCACCAGCACGGGTCGTTGCGCCCGACCTTCTCGTGCTGCTCCTTCACGATGGGCACGAGCGCATCGGGATCGGGTGCCTTGGGCCGCTTGATCTGGGCGGTGCCGCCGCCCCCCCGGCCGTTCCCACCGGCGTCCGGCCGCGCCAGCACCGACGTCTGCGAGGGCACATTGGCCCCCTGGTCGGCCAGGAGGGCCGGCGCCAGAGCCGCCGTCTCGACGACCGGGTCCTCGGCGGCGGCGTAGACCGCCCTGTCGAGATCGGGCTCGGCGGCAGGCTGCTGCACCGCCTCGACGTGGAGGATGTAGCGGAGGTAGTCGTTGTCGATGACCTCCAAGAGCTGGCCGAACATGGAGTAGCCCTCCTGCTGCCAGGCGTTGAGGGGGTCGGCCTGGACGGTCCAGCGCAGGTGGATGCCGTCCTTGAGGTTGTCCATCTCGGACAGGTGGTCGCGCCAGCGGGCGTCCATGATCTGCAGGTACACGTCGCGCTCGATCTGGCGCATGGTCTCCGCGCCACCCGGCATGGCCTCGCCGTGCTTCTCGTAGAAGTCGAGCGCCTCCTCGACGATGGACTCGACGAGGTCCTCTGTGGTGGCCGCCTGCGAGAGGTCGTCCACGCGTGAACTTCGTCGGGTAGTACTGCATCAGGGAGTCGACGAGAGCCTTGAGGTCCCAGTCCTCCTCGAACTCGGTCGGGCAGTGCTCGGCGACCAGCTTCTCCGCCGCGCCGGCCAGCAGGTCCTCCGTGTGCTCCTCGAGGTCGTCGCCGTCGATGATCTGCAGGCGGCGCTCGTAGATGACCTTGCGCTGCTGGTCCATCACCTCGTCGTACTTGAGGGCGTCCTTGCGCTGCTCGGCGTTGCGGGCCTCGACCGTGTTCTGGGCCCGCTCGATCGCCTTGGCCACCGTCTTGGACTCGATGGGCACCTCCTCGGGCAGCGTGCGGCCCATCACCCAGCTCATGGCGCCGGTGGCGAACAGGCGGAGCAGCTCGTCGTCGAGACTGAGGTAGAAGCGGCTCTCCCCCGGATCGCCCTGGCGGCCCGACCGGCCGCGCAGCTGGTTGTCGATCCGCCGGCTCTCGTGGCGCTCGCTCCCCAGCACGTAGAGCCCACCGAGCTTGCGCACCTCTTCGCCCTCCGCCCGGCAGCGCGCCTCCACGGCCGCCTGGCGGCGCTCCAGCTCGGCCCTGCCCTCGTCGCTCTCGATGTCGACGCCCTCGGCCGCCAGCTCGTGCTCGGCCAACAGCTCCGCATTGCCTCCGAGGATGATGTCGACGCCGCGGCCGGCCATGTTGGTGGCGACCGTCACGGCACCGCGCCGCCCGGCCTGCGCCACGATCTCCGCCTCCCGGAAGTGCTGCTTGGCGTTGAGCACGTTGTGGGTCACGCCCCGCTTCTCGAGCAGGCGGGCGAGGAGCTCGGACTTGGCCACGGAAGCGGTGCCGATCAGCATGGGCTGGCCGAGCTCATGCCGTTCGACGATGTCCTCGACGACGGCGTTGAACTTGGCCTCCTCGGACTTGAAGACGAGGTCCGGCTCGTCGAGGCGGACCATCTCCATGTTCGTCGGGATGGGCACCACCGGCAGCCCGTAGGTGCCGGCGAACTCGCCGGCCTCCGTCTCGGCGGTGCCCGTCATGCCGGACAACTTGTCGTACAGGCGGAAGTAGTTCTGCAGGGTGACCGTCGCCCAGGTGTGGTTCTCCTCTTTGATGGCCACCCTCTCCTTGGCCTCAACGGCCTGGTGGAGACCGTCGGACCACCGGCGGCCCTCGAGCGTGCGCCCCGTGAACTCGTCGACGATCTTCACCTCGCCGTTCTGCACGAGGTAGTCCTTGTCCCTCTTGTAGAGGTCCTTGGCCGTGAGCGCCTTCGTCAGCTGATGGACGTAGTTGACCGACACGGCGTCGTAGATGTTCTCGACGCCGACCGCCTGCTCCACCTTCTCGATCCCCGCCTCGAGAGGCACGACCGTCTTCTTCTCCTCGTCCACCTCGTAGTCGACATCGCGGGTGAGCGTCCGGGCGATGGAGGCGAACTGGTAGTAGAGCTGCGCCGCCTCGTCGGCCGGTCCCGAGATGATGAGGGGAGTCCGTGCCTCGTCGATGAGGATGGAGTCGACCTCGTCGACGATGGCGAAGGCGTGCTCGCGTTGGGCCATCAGCTCCCGGCTGCGTGTCATGTTGTCGCGCAGGTAGTCGAAGCCGAATTCGTTGTTGGTGCCGTACGTGATGTCCGCCGCGTAGGCCGCCCGCTTGATGGTTGGGTCCTCGATGTCCGAACCGATGCGGCCGACCGTCAAGCCGAGCCAGCGGTGGACCCGTCCCATCCACTCGGAGTCGCGGGTGGCCAGGTACTCGTTGACCGTCACCATGTGCACGCCGCGCCCGTCGAGGGCGTTGAGGTACGCCGGGAGCGTGGAGACGAGCGTCTTGCCCTCTCCGGTCTTCATTTCTGCGATCCAGCCGAAGTGCAGCGCCATGCCCCCCATCAGCTGCACGTCGAAGTGGCGCTGACCCAGCACCGCGCCACGCCGCCTCGCGCACGACCGCGTAGGACTCGACGAGGAGGTCGTCGAGGGTCTCCCCCTGGTCGAGCCGCTCCTTGAACTCCACCGTCTTGTGGGCGAGCGCTTCATCACTCAGACCCTGCATCTCGGGCTCGAGCGCGCCGATCAGAGGGACGAGCTCGGCCAGCCGCCTGACCTTCTTGCCCTCGCCGGCGCGCAGGACCTTGGTGAACACGCTCATGGGGGCACGATCCTACCGGCCGTGGCCGGGGCGGGGCCGCCGCCGGGCGTTCGCATCGAAATGGGGCTGCGTGCGGCTGACCTGGTCTTTGACCCCACACTCGCCTGCCGCGAGGGTGACGCGCCGGCACCGGCGGTGCGACGGCGAGCCGCCGCACCCAACGGCACCATGATGGCGCGCATCGCCTCGTCTCCGCCCGCCCCCGATGGCCGGGGACGCAGCGGGCAGGGCTTACCTCTAAGCCGCACCATGCTCAGCGACCACAAGTCGCCTTACGTGGGTCGTTTCGCCTGCGACTGGCCTCGACTTTCAACCACAGACCCGCACGCAGCCCGCAGGCAGCCTACGCCGCCGGGCGGCCCCTACTGGCCCGGGACGTTCGAGCCCGAGGAACCCGAGGCGGTACCGGCACTGGCCGGGTTGGCGCCCTCGAGCACGGTGACGTTGGAGATCTTCCACACCCCGTTGACCCGCTTCAGATCGGCGATGAGCCGGAACACGTCGGCCTGCGGCGTGGTGATCTTGTTGTTGACATAGGTCTGGTCGACGACCGCGTAGACCGAGGCCGTGCCGGCAGCCTGGTTCTCCGACTGCACGCCCGTTGAAGCGGATCTGACCACGTGACTCGGCCAGGGCCTGCTCGAGCGCCTTGCGGATGGATGTGTTGAAGAACTGCTGAGCCTGGTTGGAGAAGGCACCCGTCGCCATGCCGGTGATGGCGTTGAAGTTCGAGTCCACCGTCTTGGCGTTGAAGTTGAAGAAATCGTTGAGGAACGCCGTCGACGCACTCAGCACGGCCGGGTCCTGCACCAGGCCCCCGCTGCCCTCGGTCGCGTAGAGGATCCCGAACACCAGGGTCCCGGTGAGTCCCAGGGCGGCCAGGAAGCTGGCCAGCCGGAAGGCCCGCCGGCTCGGGACACGGCGATCACCGCCGCCCCGACGCCGGGTCGAACCTGGGCGGCGGCCCGGCTGCGGTCGACTCCTCCTGGTCCGGCGAGGTCGCACCGACCACCTTCACTCCGCTGTCGGACGTCTCTTCTGTCATGGTCATGTCTCTCTGTTCTCCCTCCGTGTGTCACGTCATCCCGGCAGCGCCACGGCGGCGCCCCGGGACATCTCTCAGGCCCGGCGCCGGGCGCGCCGACGGGAAGGCCGGGCGCCCCAGGCCAGGAACAAGGCCGGGACCACCAACCCACCCAGGGCGAGCAGGAGGCCCTGGCGGTTGGCGGGCTCGCGGTACGACGCACTGGCGACCTGTCCGACCGGGGTGGCCGAGGCGACCTCGACATCGGCCTGCTGTGCCGTCGGCGCCACCACGTGTCCCCCGGCGGCCGGTGTGAAGCCGGGCTGGGTGGCGGGGCCGACACCGTTGCCGAACGCGGTCACGCAGCCGGCACCGGGGAGCGTGTCGGGAATGGTGTTGGCCGCGCCGTAGGACTGCGCCTGCTCGTCGAGGATCGGCGGAAACAGCAGGCGGGTGCGCAGGAACGTCTGGTTGGGATTCTGTGCCGCGTTGGTCGTGGTCGGCTTGGCGACGCCTTGCACGGCAATGTGCTCGACGGCTCCGAAGAAGTACTGGTTGGACGCGAGACCCTGCGAGAGGTTCGTGAGGTTGGTGGGCTCGGCGATGTTGGAGAGGATGCCCGCGGTGTCGTGGAGGAAGCAGCCCAGGTTGGCCGACTGCGACGTCACCAGGTCGTCCACCGCGTTGAAGGCGGCTGATCCCGATGTGAGCAGGGTGTGCAGCCCGGTCTTCTGCTGGGCCAGGACCTGCACCAGCGCCGCGGTGTTCGCCAGGTCCTGGCGCAACTGCGGGCGCGACGGCGGTGATCGCGTCGAGTGCGGGCGGGGCGTTCGCCAGCACCTCGGTGAACTGCTGCTGGATAGCCACGAACTCCTTGGAGAAGGTCGTGCCGGCGCTGACGAGGGTGCGCAGGTTGCCCGCCTGCCCGGCCAGCGAGGTCGCCAGCTCCCCGATGAGCTTGTTGAGGTCGTTGGCCGGGATGGCCCGGAGCAGCCGGGTGGCCGACGCGACGACGGCGCCGACGTCGGCCGGCACGTCGTTGGGCGCGGCCGGCACGTTGGCACCGCTCGGCAGTGCCGGCGCCGCGCCGGCGCGGGTCGGCACCAGGTTCACCACCTGCTCGCCGAGGTCGTTGGCGATCTGGACCGAGGACTGCACATCGTCGGGCACCGTCGTACCGGGGTCGATGCGCATCGTCACCTTGGTGGCGTTCTTGGTCAGGGCGGTGGAGGTCACGGTGCCGACCGGCACGCCGTTGAGCTCCACCTCGAAGCCCGAGTAGAGACCCGACGCATTGGCGAACTGGGTGGTGAGCGTGGTCGGGCTCTGGAGCGGGTTCCCGAGGAGGTTCACGACGCCGTAGGCGACGAGGGCGAAGCTGACCACGAAGAACGCGATCAGGTTGGCGACGAGGCGGCGGTTGATCACTTTGCGCCTCCACCCGACGCATTCGGCGCGCAGGTGAACGCAGCCGAGCTGTCCTCACCGAGGCCAGGAATGCCGCACACGATGATGTTCTCGTAGAGCTGCACGTAGCCGTTCCGGACCGCCTGCGGGAGCGCGTTGTCCGCCACCGGGATTTCGGAGAGGAGACCGGCCAGGTCGGACTGATGCTGCGCGAGCTGGCTGCTGACCGCCTGGAGCGTCTGCAGCTGGGTCACGATCTGGGGGTAGTAGTTCTCGAGGATGCTTCGTCCCTGGGAGGAGAGGTTGTCGAGGGACTGCAGCAGCGTTTCGAACTGCGATGAGTTCTTGGCCAGGATGGCGACGGTCTGGGACAGGTTCGAAAGGGCCGTGGCGCTCGCGCTGCTGGTCGGGGCGAGCGACGCGGTGAGGCTGTTGAGTCCGTTGACGGCCTGCGTGATGTCGGTGGTGTGCTGGGCGTAGGCGGTGGCCACCGCGTCGAGGTCGGTGAGGAATGCCTTGAGCGAGGCCTCCTGCCCCGTGAAGCCCTGGCCACCGGCCTCAATGATCTGCTCGAGCTCGGTGGTGGAGATGGCGCCGAAGACTTCCGACCCTGCCTGCACGAACTGCTCGACGTCGGGGACGGTCGAGGTGTGCGCGATGCGGGCGCCGTCGGGCAGTTGCGGCGCGGTCGCCGCCGCGGCGCCCGTCTCGTTCTTGGGAACCACGAGCTCGACGAACTGGTCGCCGAGGATGGTGGTGCGGTCGATGGCGGCGCTGACGTTGGCGGGGATGCGCACCCCGTTGTCGAAGTTCATGGTGACCTTCGCCTTGTCCCCGTCGAGCGCGATGGCACTCACCGAGCCGACGGGCACGTCGGCCATCTGCACCTGGGCCCCGTTGGCCAGGTCGCCCACGTCGCCGAAGACGGCGGTGGCCGTGCGCTGTCCCCCTCCACCGGACACGGAGCAGCCGGCCAGGCCCACGACGAGAGCGGCCAGGACGGGCGCGGCCACGAGGCGGCTGCGCCGTCCGCGCCGACGCGTTCGGCGCGCCGCATCAGAACCATCCCTCCACGTCGTGCACCCACCCGCGACAACAGCCCGCGGTGCCCGCGGTGCGACTGCCGGACGCGCCTGATCCTGCGGGAGCGGCGGCAGCAAGGCCGCGGCGGGCGCCGTCAGCGTCGGGTCGGCGTCGGTCGACGGTGCTTCGACGGCCAGCGTCGCGGTCGGCTGGCTCGAGCCGCCGCGCGACGTGATTCGACAGCAAGCCGCCGAGCCCCCCGAGCTGGACGAGGAGCCCGAGCCGCCGGTCGAGCCGGACCCGGGCCCGAGCTGCCGGGGCAGCCGAGTATCGCCCCGAGGAGTCCGCACGTCGTCGTGGTGGTCGTGGTCGGCTTCGGCACGGTCGTCGTCGTGGTGGTCGTCGGAGCCGAGGCCGTGCTCTTCGGCGATGGCGACGCGGCCGGTGGCGGCGGCGGGCGTCGCGGTGCCCTGCTCGGCATTGGCGATCTGGGCCAGGCCCTGCTGCAGGAGGGACTGGGCGGTGGCGGAGCCGCTCCCCCCGCTCAGGGTGTTGAGGATGGTCGGGATGTCGTTGAGCAGCGGATCGAAGAAGCCCGACGACGGGTTGCCGCACTGGTTCAAGGTGGCGAGCACGGCGGCGGAGAGACCGTGGAGTGGTTGGCGACGATGCGCCGGCAGATGCCGGCCAGCCGGTCGCGCAGGAGCCCGGCGATGTAGGCGCCGGTGACGCCCGGGGCGGTCGCGAGGTTGAGGTCGAGCCAGTTGTAGTTGGGGTCGTAGGCGCGCTCGGCCCCCTGGAAGAGGTTGTTGCCGTTCTGCAGGATCTCGTCGACCGAGGACAGGTTGCGGTCCAGCGTGCGGCCGACGGTCGTGACCGTGCCCACGTCCGCCTCCAGCGGCTGGAGGTTCGGCACGAGCAGGCTGACCAGGCCCGAGCTGGCCCCCGCCAGTTGGGTGATGGCGTCGTTGAGCTGACCCGAGTGCTGGGCCACGGTGGTCGACACCGTGTCGTACTGCTCGACGAGCTGCTCGATCTGGCTGGTGTCGGTGTCGAGCGTGCCGGTCAGCTGGGCCAGGGTGCCGTTGAGCTGGCCGAGGTCGTTCCCCTTGTTCGCCAGCAGTTGCACGGTCCCGGCCGCCGACGCGATCAGCTTGTTGAGGTTCGCCCCCTGGCCGTCGAGGTCGGTGGCCAGATTGGTCACCAGGTTGCCCACCGCCTGGGGGTTGATGGCGTCGAGCGTGTGCTGCAGCTCCTTCAGCACCTCGTCCGTCGAGACGGGCACCGCGGTGTGGTCCTGCGGGATGGTGGCGCCGGCGGGCAGGTACGGCCCTCCGGTGTAGCCCGGGTTCAGGTCGACGTCGGGCGAGCCGAGCAGCTGGGGCGCCACCAGCGAGGCGAAGGCGGACGAGGGGATCCTGGTCCCCTGGTCGACCGCCAGCGTGACGTCGACCTTGTCGCCCACGTTCTGCACGTTGGTGACCGTGCCCACCTTGACGCCCGAGCACGTCGACGGCGGCGCCGGTGAACAGGCCCGGGGCGCTCGAGTAGACGACGTTGATCGGGTAGGTGGGGGTCCCCTTGGTGACCTCGACCCCGACGACCACGGCCGGCGACCACCACGATGCCGGCCACCGCGAAGCGGACGAGCCTTCGAGGTGAGCACGGTGCGCAGCGCGCCCATCACCTGATCCCCTGCAGCAGCGGGCTGATCAGCTGCGAGAGCCCGCCGAGCCCCGAGTTCGGTCCGGCGATGCCGCTCCGGCCGTCGCGGCGTTCCCGGACGTCGCACCGGAGGACGGCGATTGGCGATGCGAGGTCGTTGCCGACGACGAGGAAGGTCCGCTGGACCGGCCGGGCGTTCGAGCCTTCGCCCGGGCAACGGGCCCGTCTGGTCGTCGCACGACGCGGGGTCTGGGCCCGAGCACCTGGTTCAGCACCTGGTCGAACGCCCCGCAAGGGCCGATGACGCCGAACGTGTTGGTGAGCGACGCCGGGTTGACGAAGATGTTGCCCCAGGGCACCGGCGTGGACCCGCTGTAGGCGATGGACTGGAACCCCTTGAGCGCGCCGCCGAGGTAGCTGACGCCCTCGGCCAGGTCCTCCTGGTGCTGGCCCACGACGGTGAGGTCGGCGTGCAGGCTCTGCAACAACGAGTTGAGGGCGGGCGAGTCCTGGCTCACCAGGCTGTTGGTCTGGCTCGCCATGGCGTCGACGTTGGTGATCAGGTTGGACAGGTCCTGGTTGTTGGCCGCCAGACCCGTCGACACCGTGTCGAGGTTGTTGACGATGGAGAGCAGTTGCTGGTCACGGCCGGCCAACGTCGACGACAGCGTGTTCGCCGAGTCGATCAGCTGCGAGACCTGGCCCGAGCGCTGGTCGACCGTCGTCGTGAGCGCTCCGAGCCCGGAGATGATCTGGGCCACCTGGGTCTGCTTGTCCTTGGTGATGTCCGCCAGTGAGGTCACCAGGTTGTTGAGCGCCTTGGCGTCGGTCTTCGAGAGGAGGGAGTGGGCCGTGTTCTGCAGTTGGTAGAACTCGGTGGGCACCGAGGTGTCGGTGATCAACGCGCCGGGCTTGAGGGGATCGTCCCAGCCGCTCACCGGCTTGAGCGTCACGTCGACGACGCCGAGGAGTGTCTCGACCTCAACGGCGGCGGTCGTGTCGTGCGGCAGCACCACCGAGTGGTTCACCGAGAGCTGGGCGTCGACCGCGTTGCCGTGCACCTGCGACCGACGTGACCGATCCGACGTTGACTCCGGCCTCCATCACCTCGGTGCCCTTGGAGATGCCGGCGGCGTTGGGGAATCGGGCGTCGACGGTGTACCCGGAGCTGAACAGGCTGCGGTTGAGGAAGAGGATGGCGAGGACGCAGGCTCGCCATCACGATGACCGCCGTGATGCCGACGACCTTGGGGTTGCGCTCGGTGAAGGCCTTCACTTCGAACCTCCCGCGGTGGCGCCACTGACTGCCTGCAGGTCGAGGCCGAGGCTCGATGGCGGCCAGGGAGGTCGCCGCCAGAACTGTCGGAGGCCGAAGAGCCCGGCGACGTTGTGTCGGGGTTGGGCAGTCCCGGCGTGGTGACGCCCGTGAGAGGGGCCGGCAGCGGGGGGCTCCCGAAGGGACCGGAGCCCGCCGGTGGATTGCCCGGCTGGTAGTAGGGACAGACCGACTGGCCGGCGAGGCAGGTGTAGACGGTCTGAACGGCGAACCACTGCCCCCACTGGGAGATCTGGATGTACGGCGCCAGGCCCGCTCCGAGGCTGGACAGGCTGTTGGCCAGGTTCTGCTGGTTGTTCTGGACGTCGGCCGCCACGGCCTGCAGGTTGTCGATGGTGCTCGTGATGGTGTTGTGGTTGTTCCCGATCAGGCCGGCCAGATCGGTGGCCACCAGCGAGAGGTTGCCGACGACGTCGTCGAGCAACGTGTTCTTCGAGGCCAGCGCGGACGAGACAGTCTGGAGGTTCGTCACCAGGGAGTCGATGTCACCCGAACGCGAGGCGAGCGCCGTCAACACCTGGTTGAGGTTGCCGATGATCTGACCCACCTGGGAGTCGAGTGCCTCGACCGTCGAGGACACGGCGGCGCCGCTGTTGATCAGCTGGTTGATCTGGGCCGTGTCGCCCTCGAGCGCTCCCGACACGTTCTCCACGAACTCGTTGGCTTCCTTCGGGTTGATGGAGGAGAGGACGGGCCCCAGAGAGTTCAAGAAGGCGTCGATGCTGGCGTCGGTGACGTCGTGGTCGAGCGGGATCGGTGGCACCCGGGGGGAGGATGGGCCCGCCGTGCCCCGGATAGAGCTCGATCTCCTTCTGTCCGATCACGTTGTGCCACCGCATTCCCACGTCCGTCGAGCGGCGCAGTGTCACCGTGTTGTTGACACTCATTGAGATGACTGCATGACCGTGCTGCACCCCGATGCTCGAGACCTGTCCCACGGTGACGCCGGCGATGTTCACGGTGTCGCCACTGGCCAGCCCCGTGACGTCAGCTCAGCTGCGCGTCAATGGTGTGGCGGCTGGTGAAGAGCGAGATGTTCCCGATCTTCACCGCCAAACCCACCAGCAGGACGAGACAGACGAGCGCGAAGAGGGTGAACTTGAAGGCGGACTTCGGGAAGTGCCGGAAGAGCCTCACAACGAGCCCCCGAGGAGCTGCGTGATGATGCCGCCGAGGTTCGTCGGCGTGGACTGGTCGGGCTGCCCGATCAGGCCGTACGCCTGGTTGGCGGCCGCCGCGGCCGCGCTGTTGGCACCGGTGGTCGCAGAGGCGGCGGGCGGCGGTGTCGACGCCGCCGGGGTCGAGCCGCCCTGGAGCGCGTCGAACGTGGACAACTCCGAGGAGCAGTTGAAGGCCGATCCGGCACCGGCCAGCGCCTGCTGTATCGGCTGGAGGAACGACATCCCGCCGGTCGGGGGCGCGATGAGGTTGCACACAAGGCTGTTCACGTCACTGAAGAGGATGAACGTGTTGAAGTAGGCGTACGTGCTGCCGTCCGGCAGCTTGTTCAGCCCGGAGGCGCCCTGGGCGATCTTCTGGAAGTAGTGGTACGCGCCGTTGACGACCTGCCCGATCGAGTCCTGCTGAGCCAGCAGGACTCGGGACACGTTGTCGCCGGACTCCAAGATGGTGGCGATGTCGGGGTGGTAGGTCGACAGCAGCGCGGCCAGGCGGTTCGAGAAGGGGATCAGCGTATTGAGGAGGTTCTCGTAGTCGGTCTCCTCGGCGTTGAACGACGGGAGCCCGGCGTTGATCTGTGCGTTGAGATTGTTGAGGTCGCCGGCGGCCGGTGCCACGGCCTGGGTGAACTTGGCGAACGATTGGAGGGCGAGAATCTGCGCGTTGAGCGTCCGGTCGAGCAGTCCGGCCAGCTGGGTGCCGGCGCTGATGGAGGCGGCGATCTTGGGTCCCTCTCCCTGCGAGGCCTGGGCCAGCTCGCCCAGCACCGCCGACAGGTTGGTCGTGTCGATCTTGCTCAGCAGGGGCGTGGCGGCTGCGAAGAGGTCACCGAGTTCGTCACTGCTCTGGGCGTGGGCGAAGGACGCGTCGGGCTCCAGGTAGGGACCGGCGTCCGGCGTTGCTGGTCCGGCGTCGAGATGGAGACCTGCTCGGCGCCGAAGAGGTTGACGGGCTGAATCGTCGCCGTCGCCGTGGTGGGCACCTTGAAGGACGGCTCGATGAGGACGGTGACCTGGGCCTGGTTCTGGTCGAGCGAAATCGTGGAGACCCGGCCGACCTGCACGCCACGGAACACCACGGCCGAACCAGGGTCAAGGCCCTCGCCGGCTCGGGGAAACGTCCCGCTTGAGCTTGTAGTCACCGGCGAAGTCCCCATTGGCCAGCCGCACGAGCGTGACCGTCCCGAAGACGAGTCCGAAGAGGACAGCCAGGCTGACGGCGACGCGGATGAGCCGCCTCATCCGACCAACCTGGCAGTGGCGTTCACGCCCGCCGAAGAGGATCAGCGACATGAAGAGGTTGACGACGACGACGAGGATGATGGAGAGGCGGATGGCACGCCCGGCCGCCACACCCACCCCGGCTGGCCCGCCGGTCGCGTTGTAGCCGTAGTAGCAGTGCACGAACGTGACGATGACGGCGAACACCATCGCCTTGAGGAACGAGTAGAAGATGTCGAGCGGCGGGAGATACAGCCGGAAGTAGTGCGTGTAGGTGCCGGTCGACAGCCCGAAGAACTTCGTCACCACCAATTCGGAGGCGAGGTAGCTGGCAAAGAGCGCCGCCAGGTAGAGGGGGATCATCGTGACGAGTGCCGCCCAGACACGCGTGGCGACCAGGTAGACGACGCTGTTGACCCCCATCACCTCGAGCGCGTCGATCTCGTCGCTGATGCGCATGGCGCCGAGCTGCGCCGTGAAGCCGGCACCCACCTGCGCGGCGAGGGCGACTCCGGCGACAAGTGGCGTGATCTCGCGGGTGTTGGCCAGCGAGGTGATCACGCCGGTGAAGGCCTCGGCCCCGATCTGTTGCAGGCCGTTGAATCCCTCGAGGCCGACCTCGGTCCCGGTGAAGAAGGAGATGGAGACGACGACGAAGAACATGCCGCCGCCGACGACGAGCGCGCCCGAACCCAAGGAGATGTCGGACATCAGGACGAGGATCTCCTTGGGATAGCGCAAGGCGCGGGGTAAGGCGCGCAGTATTCGGAGGTAGAACTTGAGCTGCGCGTAGAAGTCGTCGAAGACGCCGAGAACGGCGTCACCCGACTCGACAGCCTTGCCGCCGACCGTCTTCCCGGCGGAGACGATCTTGCCGGGCTGGTCGGACTCCGCCCGGACCGGTGTGTCGATCGCCATCAGAGGCCCTTCTGTGGGATGAAGTTGAAGTAGAAGACGGTCAAGAGGAAGTTCACGAAGAACGACAGGATGAACGTCACGACGACGGCCTGGTTGACCGCGTCGCCCACGCCCTTCGGACCGCTCTTGCAATAGAGGCCCTTGTAACAGGCGACCATGGCGGCGATGAAACCGAAGATGCCGGCCTTGACCAGCGCGATGACCAGGTCGGCCATCTGGCTCAGCTCGCCGAACGTGGCGAAGAAGCTGCTGGCGGTGATGTGGATGGCGTGTGTGCCGAACCACAGCCCACCCGGCGATGCCCGCCACGCTGACGACGGCGTCGAGCAGGATCGGCGACCAAGGTGGCGGCGAGCAGCCGGGGCAGAACCAGGCGGTGGAGCGGGTTGACACCCATGACCTCCATGGCACTGATTTCGTCGCGTATGCGGCGTGAGCCGAGGTCGGCGCACATGGCCGATCCGCCTGCCCCGGCGATCAGGAGCGCTGTCGCCACCGGTGCTTGCTCGCGGACGACGGCCAGCACCATGGCGGCGCCGAGTTGCGACTGTGCCCCGATCTGTTGGAGGAGCGAGCCGACCTCGAGGGCGATCACCATGCCGAAGGGGATGGAAAGCAGAATCAGAGGCAGCGTGGTGACCCGGGCCAGGAACCAGCACTGGTCGAAGAACTCGCCGATCGGGACGCCCTTGAGCAGGCCCTGACGGAGGGCCTCGAACGCCGTGGCGAACATGTTGCCGGTCTCGCGTACGGCGGTCGCGATCTTTCCGTCGTCGCTGAGCGGCCGGCTGGGCCGTGGCAGCACGCCGGTGGCGCCGGGGCGGCCGCTGGGCGTGCCCAGACGGCGAGCCATCTCGGCGCGGCTCAGGGTCTGGGTGGAGCTCGGGGGGAGCCCGACGCCTCCTCGGGAGAGACGCTCGTCCCGTCACCCGTCTCAGCCAATGTCGTCCCCCCTTCCGAGGCCTCCTCTGGCACGTGAACGGGTCAAGACACCCGCTCCCCCGTCCAATTCCTTCACCAGAGAAAAACGGCTGTCGGCATCGAACCTTGCGGAGGGTTGTGGCGGGAGCCGTCTGACTCAGGCCGTTACCCTGGTGACCACACCGGGCGCCCGGGGCGTTGGCCTGGCACGAAGCGATGCGCACACCCGTTTCGGCAACAGCAGTTGGGGGACTACCTCGCTTGTCGTGCGAAAGAGTCTCAACTTTGTTGTGCGAATTTGTTGTGCGAAAAGCACAACTTTTGCGGTGCGAAAGAAATTTCATTTGTGGTGCGAAAGATTTCAACCTGGGTTCGTTACGAGTTGGTGGCGGGGCTTTTGAAAGGCATAACTGGCGGACATAATGTGAGATACCTCCTGAGGTGAGGCCCCAAATGGAGGGGGAGGGACGGGACAGTGGCGCTCCGCCAAGAAGAGCTGACCAGCCTCTGCGACGACGTCGACCTTGATCGCGACCGCGCGCTCGTCGAGCGGTGCCAGGCGGGTGACTCAGCGGCCTTCGGAAACCTCTACGCCCGCTACTACGAGCGGCTCCTCCGCTTCTGTCTGCGCCGGCTGAACGACCGCCACGAGGCCGAGGACGCGGCACAGGAAGCGTTCGCCCGCGCCTGGAAAGCGCTGCCGCGCTTCGCCGGCGAGCGGCGCTTCTACCCCTGGCTGACCGTGATCGCCGGAAACATCTGCACGGACATGCTGCGCCGGCGCTCGCGCAGCACGCCGACCGACGACATGGAGCTCACTGCCCAGCAGCCCGTCGGCGTCGTCGCCGAGGACACGTCCGAGGAGATGGTTCTTGCCGCAGTCGACGGTGAGTTGGTCAATCGTGCGCTCGACCGTCTCTCGACTCGTCATCGTCATGTTCTGGCAATGCGCGAGGGCTCGGGATGGACGTACCAGCAGATCGCGGATCACGAGGGTGTCGAGATCGGCACCATCGAGACCCTGCTGTGGCGGGCACGTCAAGCCCTCAAGCGCGAGTTCGCCGCCGTTTCCGAATCGAAGGAGGCATTGGCCGGTTTCCTCATCGCCACCGGCGCACTCATCCGCCGCACCGTCTTCCGGGTGGCCCACCGGAGCGCAACCGTGCAGCACACAGGCGGCGGCTCTGGAACGTTGCGCAACGCGGTGGCTGGCGTCGCCGTCACCGGCGCGGCCGTGGCGGCAGCGTTCATCGCGCCGCACGCGCTCTCCAGCGGTCCGAGCGGCGCCGCGTCGGCTCCCGGCTCGGCCCTGGCGGCACCACCGCTCGCGCTCGGATCGAGCTCCCCCGGCACGGGGAGCACGGCCACAGGGACGAACGCGCCACTGGTGGCGGGTGCTTCGAGTGCGACGGGCTCGCCGGCGTCGAGCACCTCGGGGGGCGCCGCCGGGAGTGGCGGATCGGGCACCGGCAGTGGCGGTGCCTCGAGCTCGACGGGCGGAGTCAGCGGGCTACTCGGAGGCGCTGCGTCGGGGGGCTCATCATCGGTCAGCGGTGGCCTCTCTGACGGGCTGAACCAAGCGGCGGGAGGATTGAACAGCACCGTCAACGGGGTGACCAACGGACTGGGACAGACCGTCGGCGGCGTGTCCGGCGGGGTCGGACAGACCGTCGGCGGCGTGGCCGCCGGGGTTGGACAGACCGTTGGTGGCGTGACCAGCGGCTTGGGGAGCGTCGGAGGACTGAACACGACGCTGGGCGGTGTGACGGGAACGGTGAACGGCCTCTCCACGAACCTCGGACTGGGCAGTGTCCTCCCCGGGACGTCGGGCTCGGGGTCCTCGTCGGGCACCGGCACCTCGGCCTCCACGACGACGACCACGGCTCCCGGCGTCCTGGGTGGGCTGGGCAGCGGCCTCGGCGGCCTGCTCGGCGGGGGGTAGCAACTCCTCCCATTCGGAGCCCGAGGCGCAAGCCCGGGGCTGGGTATGGGTTCTCCTGATATGGACACCGCGCTCGAAGAAACGGGGCAACCCTGGATTGCGCCTGGTGAGCCGATCATCTCGCTGCGTGGGGTCACCAAGTCGTTCGGCTCCCACACGGTCCTCGAGGACATCACCTTCGATGTCCCCAAGGGCCGCATCACCGCGATCCTGGGCCCGTCGGGTACCGGGAAGTCCGTGCTCCTCAAGAACATCCTGGGCCTGCTGCGGCCCGAACGCGGAGAGATCTGGGTCGACGGTGACCAAATCGTGGGCCTGCGTGAGAAGCGCCTCTACGAGGTGCGCAAGAAGTTCGGGGTCCTCTTCCAGGACGGTGCCCTGTTCGGATCCATGAACCTCTACGACAACATCGCCTTCCCGCTGCGCGAGCACACCCGCAAGAGCGAGGCCGCCATCCGCGAGCTGGTCTACCGCAACGCCGAACTGGTGGGCCTGATGGACCATCTCAAGAAGCTGCCCGGTGAGGTCTCGGGCGGCATGAAGAAGCGGGCCGGGCTGGCCCGGGCCATGGTGACCGAGCCCGAGATCGTGCTCTTCGACGAGCCGGACTCGGGACTCGACCCGGTCCGCGTGGCCTACCTCGACGAGCTCGTCGTCACCGCCCAGAAGGAGACGGGCGCCACCTTCTTCATCATCACGCACAATATCCAGTCGGTCATGCGGACCGCCGAGTACATGGGTGTCCTGTTCCGCTCCAACCTGGTGAAGTTCGCCAGCAAGGCCGACATGATCGCGACCGACAACCCGATCATCCAGCAGTTCCTCTCCGGCCGGCCCGAAGGGCCTATCGGCATGGACGAGATGGCTGACGCGGGGGGTGACGCCAGCCGCTACATCGAGGGCGACACCGCAGCACTGCAGATCGGCCCGCTCGCCCGTCCGGGTGAGCCGGCTCTGGCGTCCCGCGCCCCCAGCGACCAGCCCGTCCCCCCGGGCTGACCCCGCAACGAGAAACGCCGCCAACTCCGGGTGGTGCGCTCCCGGAACCAGCGGCGTTCCCGATCAGGTGCGGCTCAATTGCCGGCGGCGGCTCCGCACACGGTCTCGACCATCAAGGCACTCACCACGTAGGGGTCCATGTTGGCGTTCGGCCGGCGGTCCTCCAGCCATCCCTTCTTGTTCTGGGCGGTCTGCCAGGGGATGCGGATGGACGCGCCTCGGTCGGAGGTTCCGTAGGTGAAGGTGGTGAAGTGCGCCGTCTCGTGCGCACCGGTCAGGCGGCTCTCGATGCCGATGCCGTAGTTGGTGACGTGCTCCTCGACCCGCTTCCCGAGAGCCTCGCAACCCGCGATGATGGCGTCCCAGCCGCCGTCCTCGCGCATGGCCTTCGTCGAGAAGTTCGTGTGCGCACCGGCTCCGTTCCAGTCACCGAGCACCGGCTTGGGCTCCAGCGTGGCAAAGGTGTCGAAATCCTCGGCGATGCGGAAGAGCAGCCAGCGGGCCGTCCAGAGCTGATCCCCGATGAGCGGCGGCGGGAGGACGCCGATCTGGAACTCCCACTGCCCCATCATCACCTCGGCGTTGGTGCCCTCGATCCCGAGTCCCGCCTTCAAGCAGGCAGCGGTGTGGCGCTCGACGATTTCGCGGCCGGGCATCTTGTCGCCGCCGACGCCGCAATAGTACGGGCCCTGGGGGGCGGGGAACCCGGCTTCGGGCCAACCCAGGGGGCGGCCGTACTGGAAGAAGGTGTACTCCTGCTCGATCCCGAACCACGGCTCTTGGTCCGCGTACTTCTCGGCCATCTCGACGCACTTCCGCCGGGTGTTCGTGCTGTGCGGGGTCATGTCGGGATGGAGCACCTCGCACATGACGAGCTTGTCGCCCTCAGCCCGCAGCGGGTCGGGACACACGAATACCGGCTGCAGGACGCAATCCGAATCGCTTCCCTCGGCCTGGTTCGTGCTCGAGCCGTCGAAACCCCAGATGGGGGGCTCCTTGCCCTCTTCGACGATCTTCGTCTTGCTGCGGAGGAGCGGGGCGGGCTCCGTCCCGTCGATCCAGATGTACTCGGCCTGGTAGCTCATGGGTTCTCCTGTGTTCCCCTTCTTCTCCGTGGTCAAGGCGCCGGAACGGGGAATCCCAGCTTCTTGCGATCACGACGCCCCGTACCGGATTGCCGTCATCAGTCTCGTCGGACCCTATTTCACCGCCGTATCCGTAATGTGAACCGCAGATGAAATCGCCCTGAGTGGCATGGGCTCGATCATCCCGCAGCATCTCCAGCATGACCGTTCCGAAACGACCCCGCTCCAGGTCCGGGTCGTCGGAGCCGGCCAATTCTCCTGGTCGTCGGTCTGGTCACGCCTGGTCTAGACAGCTTCGGACACCGTCAGAATGCTACCTACTTGTAAGTAGGCGGCCGCGCGCCCTCCGACTACAAGGCCCAGTTCGAGGGCTCGGGCGGCGCGTCGTATTCCGTGGTGCCGGCGGGCAACACTCTCTCCGCGTCAGGGACCCGACTCGTCGCCGTGATCCGGGGTCAACCTGGCCCTTCGCCGTCCTCGTCGGAAGCTTGCCGGCCAGCGTGGAGGACTCGACCGGGCTGATCGACCACTACCTTCCGCTGGCGCTTGCGGTCGTGACCTTTCTCGTTGCTCCTCGCCCTCTTCCGGGACGTGTTCATTCCTCTGAAGGCGCTCGTACCCAACGAGCTGAGTCTGGCTGCCATGTTCGGCGTCATGGTGTGGATCTTCCAGGACGGGCACCTCCCAGGGGCTGCTGGACTTCACGCCCAACCGGCACGGTGGTCGACACGATGCCGATCCTCATGTGTGTGGGCTGCGGCCTCTCCATGGGCTACGAGGTATTCGTCTCGCGGATGAAGGAACTCCACGACGACCGCCTCCTCCACGCCCAGCTCGTGGCCGGCCGGCTCCAGCCACCAGCCGGATCATCACGCGGCTGCGCTTCTGGTGAGCATCGTGCTCGTGAGCCTCGTGACCAGCGGGATCAGCGGGATCAGCGGGATTAACTTCATGAAGCTGTTCGTTCGCCGTGTTGCTCGATACGTTCGTCATCCGCGACATGCTCGTGCCCACCGTGATGCGGCTGGCGAGCGAAGCCACCTGGTGGGCGCCGCGCTTGCTGCGCCGCCGCCTGCCCCCGGCGACCGCTACAAGATCGACCCTCTCTACGTGCTCCGGCTGCTCGAGACGATGCTCTGAGCCCGTGGCCCGAGCCGGTGCCCGACACCCGCCCGAGACGCCCTGCTTCGGCTACTCAACTTCAAAGTCAAAGCTCAGGAAGGACCCGCACCCCCTGGCCCGCGATGCTGGCGGGCGTACCGCACCGGGGGGCTGGATCGACGATCCAACCCCCCGGCCGGCCGGCCCGCCGTGTCGACTAGCAGGATGTGGTGCTCAAGGTACCAACACAGTTGCTGGTAGTGCCGAACATGTTCGAGATTCCCCCACCGAGCGCAGTGATCGCGACGACCGCGACGACCGCGATGAGGCCCACCAGCAGCGTGTACTCCACCATGGAGGCTCCACGCTCTGTGTGTGCCCGCTCGAGCAACGATCCGTGCAGACCCGTCACTGTCACAAACGCATTGATGAATAGCTCAACCATCGTGCTCATTCCCCTCTTTGTCGAACCGGATCCGAATGGATCCTCTCCCTTGTGTTGCAGACAGCAAGCTGGGCCGACTGAAGCCGGCCCAGCTCTGCCGTCATCCCATTGGGGAAGGGGGAATATTCCCTTTTAGGAAATGTATGCATAGCTGGTGCAGCTTGTGCCGCGCCTGCTAGCAGGCCGTGCCACTCAGGCCATTGACACAGTTGCTGGTATTGCCGAACAGTGTCGAGATGCCGCCACCGAGTGCAGTGATCGCGACGACCGCGACGACCGCGATGAGACCCACCAGCAGCGCGTACTCCACCATGGAAGCTCCACGCTCGGTGCGGGCCCGCTCGAGCAACGATCTGTGCAGACCCGTCACTGTCACAAACGCATTGATGAAAAGCTCAACCATTGTTCTCATTCCCCTCTTTGTCGAACCGGATCCGACTGGATCCTCTCCCCTTTTGTTGCACCTCGTGGCCCCGGATCGGGGATTGTGCGCCCCTTACGCCGGAGCCACGCGATGCGAGTGCCTTGGTGATGCATTTCCCGTGTCCCCGTTGCCCGGGCAGACAGCGAGCTGGGCCGACTGAAGCCGGCCCAGCTCTGCCGTCATCCCATTGGGGAAGGGGGAATTTTCCCTTCTAGGAAATGCATGCTCAGCTGGTGCAGCTTGTGCCGCGCCTACTAGCAGGCCGTGCCGCTCAGGCCATTGACACAGTTGCTGGTTTTGCCGAACAGGTTCGAGATGCCCCCACCGAGCGCAGTGATCGCGACGACCGCGACGACAGCGATGAGGCCCACCAGAAGCGCGTACTCCACCATGGAGGCTCCACGCTCTGTGCGTGCCCGCTCAAGCAGGTCGCTGTGGAATCCACGCACCGCGAAGAACGCGTTCAGAAACAGCTCAGTCATTGCTTTTTCCCCTCTCTCGCTCCAATAGCGCCGAAGCGGATGCCCGACCATTTGGAGTTGATGCCCACCGTCATTCTCTCGGTCGTCGGACCGGAGTTCCATAGGCTTTTTTGCCCAATTGCGCTGGGACTATTCGATCGTGACCAGCCCCATGACCACCGCACGCACAAGCGCGTGCGTGCGGTTCGTCACGTCGAGCTTCTGGAATATCGCCGCCAAGTGATTCTTCGTCGTCTTTGGGCTGATGTAGAGCCTCTGTGAGATCTCACCGTTGGTGCTGCCCTCGGCAAGAAGCTGCAACACCTCCAGCTCCCGCTGCGTCAGCGACCAAGGACCCCATTGGCGGTCCTCCTGGCGCGACTGAGTCGAGACGTCAGGGTCGCGGTAGTCGTCTTGCTCAATCTGAACGTCGTCGCGGTCAGGGTCGCCCGCGCTCCTCGCATGCTCTCGCCACGGTGGACCGTTGTGCAGACCGAAGGCCCCGACACGGACACCTGCGTATAGAACGTCCATCCGGACCCGCTTCCGATCTCGACGGCCGGCGACGGCTGCGCGGTCGGCTGCAGGATCGAGGCTGTGTTTGTCATTCCTCCCCCTCATTCCGCGCCGGCTTGAGTTCCGGTGCGGCTCCTCCCCCACCGCAATGCGGCGGATTTCCCCAGGTCATTGTAAACTTCAGGCGTCAAACGACAGTCGCATCTCTGTTGCGGCGCGGGTGCGGAGGGCGGACAGAGAACAATTCAGCCCGTGAAGGCCGAAGCTTCAGGCTCCGGAGAGGGCGTGCTTGATCGGGCCGACGATGGGGCCGAGGACGACGATCATGATCGCCGGCAGGAAGCATGTGGCGAGCGGGAAGAGGATCTTCACCGGAACCTTGGCTGCCTGCTCGCGGGCGCGCTGGCGGCGCTTGTCACGCATTTCGTCGGCTTGCGCCTGCAGGACGCGGCCGATCGGAAGGCCGAGCGCGTCCGCCTGCGACAAAACGACCGCGAACGTCACCAGGTCGTCGATGTCCGTCCGCAGTTTCAGGTTCTCGAGCGCGTCGTGTCGTGACAGGCCGAGCTCCATCTCGCGCAGCGTGAGACGCAGCTCGTCGGACACGGGAGACTCGAAGCGGGCACAGGACACCTGCATGGCCTGCTCCAGTCCGAGACCCGCGGCGACGGAGATGGTCATGAGGTCGAGGACGTCAGGCAGGTCGTTTGTGACACGCTCACGCCGCTTCTTAATGCGGCGGCGCAGCCAGTAGCTGGGGGCCAGTCCGCCGATGATCGGCAGGATGAACAGCGTGGCCAGCCCCATCTTCACACTGACGACGCCGCTGACGAGGGCGATGAGGCCGGCACCTATACCGAGCATCACCGAGCCCACCTGAATCGCCACGAACTCCTCCGCCCGCACCGAGCCGGTGAGCCCGGCCTTCAGCAGGTCGGCGTGCACCCGGTCGATGTCGTTGGATGGGTAGAGCCGCGACAGGCTGTGCTTCAGTCCGCCCGTGATCGGCCGGAAGATTCGCTGGATCAGCGGCGTCTGCACCCGGTCAGGGAGCTGGACCTCCTCGGCGTATTTCTCGGCGTCGGTGCCCAACGCCCGGATGAAGTCAAGCCGCTCCGACGACTTGTGGGTGTGCCAGGCCGCCGCTCCGACGCCGATGACGCCGATCGTCATGAGCGTGATGGCCACCGCAGGGACGATAAATGCCGCGTTCACGAGACCAAATCCCCCTCTACCTCAGACCTTGATGTTGACCATTTTGCGGACGATCAAAAACCCCGCCACCATCAAGCCGGCCGTACCGAAGAGGACGGCCAACCCTACGCCGTGCAGCATTGGGTTGAGGTAGGTCGGGTCCTTAAGTTCGAGCGCGCACACCAAGAACAACGGGATCGCGAAGAGCACGTAGCCCGACATGCGTCCTTCCGCTGAGAGCGTCTGCACCTCGCGGCGCACCTCCTGGCGGGTCCGCATGAAGGAGGCCAGGGTGTGGAGGATCGGGGCCAAGCGGCCACCGGTGGACTGCTGAATGCGCACCGCCTCCACGGCCCACTTGAGGTCCTCGACTCCGGAGCGTTGCGCCATGTTCTCGAGCGCCACAACCATGTCCGAGCCGACAGCCACCTCGGCCATGACGCGATCGAGCTCGGCTGACAACGGCGGCCGGGCGTCGCGGCGGTACATGTCGATGGCCCGCTGGAAAGTCTGGCCACCCTCGACCGAGGCCGCCATCAGTGCGAGGGCGTCGGGCAGCTGCTCCTGGATGTGCTTGATCCGCTTGCCGGCCCGGTAGGACGGCAGGTTCCAGGAGACGAGGGCCACCAGCACCAGAGCGATGACCGACGCGATCGGCGTGTCTGTCAGGATGCCGGCGAGCACCGCCAGCAGAAGCCCGCTGGCAGCAGTGATGCCGATGTACTCCCCCGAGCGCAGCGGAATGTCCGCCCGGTCGAGGCGCTGCTCGAGCGCGCCAGTGGTGTCGATGCGCCCGAAGATGCCAGAGATACGGACGGTGAGCACCGACAGATCTCCCCGCTCGGGCGACTCGCTCACGACCTCGACCGGCACCGGGGCCTGGCCCATGGTGTCGTCGAGGATCTGGGCCAGGCTGCGCTGCTTGGTGCGCACCCGCATGATCATGGCCACGACCGCGAGGGCGAGCCCGCCCCCGACGAGGGCCGCGGCGGCAAGTGCCCCGGCGTGCGGGCTGAGCACGGCGATGGCGGCGGCGGCGGTCATTGCGCTCGCTTCCCGTCGCGCCGGCGTGCGGCCAGGATCTCGTAGATCTCCTCCGACGGGGGCTCCACCTGGCCCGGCCGAGACGGCCGGTGGTGGCGACGCTCCGACCTTTGGTTGAACGGTGGCTCGTTGTCGCTGCGGAAGAGATTGGGCGCAACCTCGACGCCGTTGAGCGCGAGCTCGTCCAGGATCTTTGGTCGCAGGCCGGTCGGCACCAGCCGGCCCATCCCCTCGGCCAAGTCCACCCGGTGGAAGACGTCCTGGAGGAGGACGGTGTCGCCCTCCATTCCCTGGATCTCGGTGACGGACGTCACGATGCGGGGCCCGGCCGGGGTCCGCTGCAGCTGGACCATGAGGCCGACGGCGAGCGTGATCTGCTCCCGGATGGCGCGCTGGGGTAGCTCGACGCCTCCCATCATGACCATCGTCTCCAGACGGCTGAGCAGCTCACGCGGGCTGTTGGCGTGCACCGTGGTCATGGAGCCGGCGTGGCCCGTGTTCATGGCCTGGAGCATGTCCAGCGTCTCGGCTCCACGGCACTCACCGACGATGATCCGGTCGGGCCGCATGCGGAGGGAGTTGCGGACCAGGTCGCGGATGCGGACCTCCCCCGTCCCCTCGGCGTTGGACTGCCGTGTCTCGAGCGTGACCACGTGCTTGCCTTGGATCTGGAGTTCGGCCGACTCCTCAATGGTGATGAGACGCTCGCCCTCTGGGATGAAGTTGGACAGCACGTTGAGCATCGTCGTCTTTCCGGTGCCGGTACCTCCGACGACGATCATGGAGATCTTCCCCCGCACACACGCCTCGAGGAACAGAGCAGCGTCCATGGAGACGGAGCCGAGCGAGACGAGGTCCTGCATGACGAGCGCTCGCTCGGGGAATTTCCTGATGGTGAGCACGGGGCCTTTGATGGCGAGCGGCGGGACGATGGCGTTGATCCGGGAGCCGTCGGGCAGACGGGCGTCCACCATGGGCGACGACTCGTCGACGCGGCGGCCGACGCCGGCGACCATGCGCTCGATGATGCGCCGGTACTGCTGCAGCGAGTTGAACTTGACCTCGCTCCTCTCAATGCGGCCCTTACGCTCGATCCAGAGCTCGTTCCAGTTGTTGCACATGATCTCGGTGATCGTCCCGTCGGCCAGCAGCGACTCGAGCGGGCCGTAGCCGAGCGAGTCCTCGAGCATCTCCTCCACGAAGCGCTGGCGCTCGATGGGGGAGATGCCGATGTCCTCGCGCTCGAGGATCTCGTTCACCGTCGAACGGACCTTGGCGCGAAGGCTGTCGGGCGACAGGTCGGCCGCCTTGGGCGCGATCTCGGCCAGGACCTTGGCCTGCACCTTCAGCTTGGACTGGGCCCACAGTTCGGAGCTGTTCGCCCGGTCCGTGGCGTGCCGCATCGGGCGGTTCTTCGCCGGCGGCAGCTCCTTCGGGATGGTCGCACTGACGGCGGTCGGCTTACGCGTCTCCTCTTCCTGGCCGCGCGGCGGGACGCCGTCGTCGTCGGCCGCAGCCAGCTTCTCAGTCAGGTTCATGGGGATCAGGCCCTTTCGAGCTCAGGCACCTTGGCGGTGCGATGCCTCCGCATCAGCCGCCGGATCCCGCCTGGCCTGCGGCCGTCGCCGTTCGAGTTCGAGTTCGTGCTCGTGCTCGAGCTCGAGCTCACGCCGAGGACGGGCCTCACGTCGCCGCTGAGGAACTGGTGCATGCCTCCGGCCAGCTTGTCGCCGATGTCGGAGTGGGCCGCCGAGACCAGGGCCGGCTTGCCCTTGTTGATCGACTTCATCACCTCACGCGAGTACGGGAGGGTGGAGATGATCTTGTTGTCGAGCACCTCCTGGACGTCACTCATGTCGATGCCGATGTCGTCCTCGACCTTGTTCAGGATCACGCCAACGGTCTCGCTGTTGATGCGCAGCTTCTCGAGCGTCGTGAGGAAGACCCGCATGTTCCGGATGCTGGGAAGGTCAAGCGTGACCATGCAAATCACCCGGGTCGAGTGATCGAAGGCGGCCAGCACGATCTCCGACAGCTGGGCGGGCGTGTCGACGATGATGTAGTCGAAGTGTCGGCGCAACGCGCCGATGACCTTGTACACATCTTTGGGCGCGATCATGTCGGCATCAGCCGGGCTGAATGGCGCCGCTAGCACCGAGAACCCGAGGTCGGAATCCTCGAGGTACTCCTCCACGTGCTCGTCGAGATCGTCTTCGTCGACGGGCTCACGCGAGAGCAGGTCGGAGATCGTAAACCGTGGCCGGAGGTGCAGGGCCGTCGAGACCTCGCCGAACTGAAGGTCCAGGTCGACCAGGCACACCCGCTGGCCGGTCTCCGCGGCCAGGTAGCAGGCCAGGTTGGTGGCGTAGAACGTCTTGCCACAGCCACCGCTCGACGAGGCCACGGTGAAGACCTCGGCGAAGTGCGGGCGTTCGACGGCGACGCCGTCGGTCGCCACGACGGGCAGCGTCGTGCTGACCGCCGACTCCGAGACGTCGGCGATGTCGAAGGCCCGCTTGAGGGCAGCCGACAGCTGGCGCTTGCTGGTCGGGTACTCGATCAGGTCCACCGCGCCCGTCCGCACGATGTCGCTCAGGCTGGCTTTGGGCTTGGGGCCAAGCGCCAGGACGACGGCTGGAACCGCGCCCGCCGACCGCAGCGAGGCCAACCGGAACATTCCGGCGTGGCTGTCGAAGACCGGCCCGGCGACCAGGACGTCGATCGGACCTTGCTCCCGCACCTCCTCGATCACGTCGACCACGTTGGTGCTGGTGATGACCTGGTAGCCCGGGCCGAGCGAGGCCTGTACGGCACGGCTCAGCGCCGGCGACCGGCTGATAACGAGGATCCGGCGCGAGATCATGGGGCGCTCGCGATCTGGTCGGTACCGATGCACTGGCCAACCGCCGGGGCGTTGGCGTCGTGCTGAGTCTGGACCACCGCGATCGACTCGTTCTGCGAGAGGAATTGGAGGGACCGGGCGTTGGTCGGCGAAAGCGCGACCAGCAGCGTCTCACTGGGCGGAATGGTGCGGCCGGCCGAACCCTTGGTCCCCGAGAGAGCCGGACTCGTGGTGGACACGTCGAGCACCTGAATGTTCGCCATGGCCAGCTCGGTGCACGGCAGCGGTAGCGGTAGCGACGACGTGGCCTGGCCGGAGGTGGAGACCTTCGTGATGTTGGCGTAGATGTCGACGTGGCCTCCCGGCTGCAGATAGCCCGCCAGGCTGCTGGCTCCGGTGATGGTGACGGTCATTGCATCGAGCCCCTGCGGGACGGAGATGGACGACGTGCTCGCGATCAGCTCGCTCGAGCTGATGGCACTGCCCTTCTGGATGGGTGACGTGAGCACCTCGTCGCTCAGCGTCTGCAGCGACTGCAGGTCGGCCGACGAGTACGACTTGGTCGGGATGAGCGCGAGGGCGACGAGGCCCTGGGAGACCATGGTCTGCCCGGTGGTTCCCGCGGGGATGTTCTCCTTGGCTACCACGGCCGAGGTGGTCGTCCCGGCCACGACGGTCTGGTTCCCCGCGTGCTTGGAGGCGCTCTGCACACTGGCGTAGGCGATGATGCCGCCTGCGATGAACAGGATCACGCCGATCACCACCAAGGTGAGCGTCTGTTTCTTCACCGAATTTCCCCCTCTCAACGGACGGCGCAATGCCCCGTTGTCACGTCCTCTGCGCTTCGTGGCCGGCGCCCTCGTCGAGGCCGCGGGCCGGTTGGATCCCTTGGAGGGTACGACGACAACCTGCATACGTACATAGGTCCTTTTGACCATTCTCGAACCGAGCGCCCCTGCTCGCGGCACCAAATGGTCCTTATGACCCATGTACCGGCCGGGCGGGCGGGCCACAAAATCCAACCCGGGACGTATCGCTGCGGTCAAGCCCTGCGCGGAGCCGCCGATAGAGAGGAGGGGGTCCACGTTGGGACCGCGTGCGTGGGAAGTTGTGCAAAAGCCTGAGCGACGACGGGCGACGAGCGATGTGACCTTTGGCTGTGCCGACGTGGCCGACCTCGACTCCGACTGCCATGCCATAGAGCTCGCAGCATGAACTTGGGCATCACGAGCGTGAGGGGAGCATGAATATGAGCGTGAGCATGAGCGTTGGCACTTCGGCAACTCTCCTGGGCGGAGCGGCCATCGGCATGGCAGCGGGCGCGCTACTCGTACCGTTCACGCGGCGCGAGCTGGCCGCCTCGGTCGCTCGATCGGCTGGCACGGCGGGCAACGCTTTGGGCGCCGATGAGGCTTCGACCAAGACTGCGACGGCGGTCACTTCGACGGCTGTCAACTCGGCCGCGCCGATCCGTGTCTCTCCCCGGCAGCGGGTCGCTCTGGTGGTGGCCTCCGGCCTGGTCCCTGCCTACGTGTTGCACCAGGTGGGCTGGTCGATCATCGCCGTGCCGCCTCTACTGCTGCTTATCGGGCTGATACAGCTCGCGTACTGCGACCTGACGCGCCGCCTGCTGCCCAAGACACTCGTCTACGCGGTGACCGCAGCGGTGATCGTCAGCGGCATCGTGATCGCAGGCGTCATGCACGAGTGGGAGCGCCTCGTCGTGGCGTCGTTGGGTGGGGCCGTGTTCTTCGTGGTCCTGTTCGTGATGAACCTGATGAATCCGCGCTGGATCGCCTTCGGCGACGTCCGCCTGTCGCTCGTCATCGGGTTCGGCCTCGCCTGGGTCAGCTGGGTCGCGCTGCTCGAGGGGTTCTTCTTCGCCAATTTCTTCGCCGCCGTCGTCGGGCTGAGCCTCATCGCGGCACACCGCGCCAACCGCAAGTCCGCCCTGCCCTTCGGCCTCTACCTGGCGCTGGGCGCTGCACTCGTCCTCGTGACCTGGAGCTAGGCGCGCCAGGCGGAGCCGGAGCGGCTCAGACGACCTTCACGTTGTGCGCCTCGTCGCCCCTGCGGCCCGCGCCGATGGTGAACTCCACCGTGGACCCGGGGGCAATGCCCCTGCGAGCGTCTCCCTCGACCTGCGAATGGTGCACGAAGAGGTCCACTCCACCTTGGTGCTCCACGAACCCGAAGCCACGCGCACTGTTGAAGAATTTCACGGTCCCGGTCATTTTCCGAGACTTCGGCCTGCCCCCGGCCTTCTGACTGACGCTGGTTTTCTGACTGACGCTGGTTTTCTGACTGCCGCCGTTAGCAGCGGGTGGCGCCGATGGGGGAACGGAGAACGGCGCCAAGAGCCCGGGCTCCAGGCCCAAGGCACGCTGCACGCCACGCACGTCCTTGTGCTGCTCAGGCGTGACCAGCGACACGACCGTTCCGGTGTGTCCGACCCGGCCCGTCCGGCCCGACCGGTGCACGTAGTCCACGTGGTCGGTCGGCGGGTCAAAATGGACCACGCACGGCAAGGCATCGACATGGATGCCTCGGGCGACGACGTCGGTCGCCACCAACGCGTCGGCCTTGCCCTTGGCGAACGAGTCCAGCGCCCGCTCCCGCTGCCCCTGGGTGCGATCGCCGTGCATCGGGACCGCACGCACGCCGTGGGCCTGGAGTTGCCGGACGACGCGGTCGACCCCTCGCTTGGTCCGGCAGAAGACGAACGCCTGGCCGTGGTGCTCGACGAGCTTGGCCGTGATGGCCACTCGCTCGGCTCGATCGACCTTCCAGAAATGGTGGGCGACGTCTCCCTTGGCCTCGGCCGTGGCCTCGATGGCCACCTTGACCGGGTTCCGCTGGTAGTTACGGATGACCGACTCGACCTCGCGTCCGATGGTGGCCGAGAAGAGAAGGACCTGGCGGTTGGGCGCCGTCTGGTCGAGCAGGCGGCGCACCGCAGGAAGGAACCCCATGTCGGCCATTCGATCCGCCTCATCCAGCACGACGGTCATGACATCGTCGAGGAGGACGTCGCCTCGCTCGATGAGGTCCTCGAGGCGGCCCGGGCAGGCGACCACGATGTTGACGCCCTTGTGCAGGGCGCGCACCTGGTCGCGGTACCCCGTGCCACCGAAGATGGACACGATCCGCTTGCGGTCCTGCCCCATGAGGTCTCCGATGACTTCGTGCACCTGCGAGGCCAGCTCGCGCGTCGGCACGAGGACCAGCGCTCTCGGGCGTCGCGGGCGCGCCTGCACGGTGGTGACGACGAGCGGAAGGCCGAAGGCCAGCGTCTTGCCCGATCCAGTGGGCGCCTTGCCGCAGATGTCTCGGCCCGCTAGTGCGGGTGGGATCGTCTCTGACTGAATCGTGAGGGGTTCGGTGATGCCTTGGCTGGAAAGGCAGGCGCAGTACGCCGCGGGGACGCCAAGGTCTGAGAAGGAAGAGATGACAAGACTCCGATCGAGAAAAGTGGCCTACTCGATCAGATTTCTCGAACGGGCCCCACCGGACGAACGCCCGGGGCACAGCCATGTTAGCAGACGCTGGGATTAGCCTGCCGTCATGCCCGTGCTGACGCCCGAGCTGAAGGAGCGATGGGACGCCGACGGGTGGTGCATCGTACCCTGCGTGATCCCACCCGCCGAGTTGGCGGCGGCGCAGGACGCCATGCACCATCACTTCCCCACTCCGGCCGAGATGGCGGAACAAGGCGGCAGTGCGGCCGGCGAGTGGCACACCTGGGATGCGCCGTGGCCGGAGTTTCCCTTCCACAGCTCGCGTCTCAACGCGCTCGTGCTGCATGACCGCGTGGTCGACCTGGCCGAGGGATTGCTCGGCACGACCGACCTCGCGCTCTACATGGGCATCGCGACCGCCAAGTACGCCCACCAGGCTTCGGGCTACAACCAGCTCCTGCACGCCGATTACCCCAACCACATGCTCGTCGTCCCCCGCCACGAACCCGGCTACCAACAAGTGGAGTTCTTCGTCTACCTCACGGACGTCGCCGCGGAAGACGGGGCGACCCGGTTCGTCTCTTGGCAGAAGACGAAGGACATCCCAGTCGAGCGGCACACGCTCAACTACGTCGACTACGCCGAGCTGTACGCCGACCCCTCGCTGGCGGCGGCGCCCGCCGGATCGGTGGTCGCCTACCGTCCGGACATCTATCACCGCTCGACGGACTTCACCGATCCCACCCGGTACCGCGTGATGCTCCACGTGTCGTTCCGTCACCGCCAGGCAGGGTGGGGCGGGTACCAGGCCTGGCCGTTCCGCGGTTTCTCGCCCGAGCTCACGAAGTACGTCCAACAGGCCACCCCGAGCCAACTTGCGCTCATGGGCGTGCCGCCGCCCGGCCACCTCTACTGGAACGAGGCGACGCTGACCGGCGTCCAGGCGCGCTATCCCGGTCTCGACATGACCCCCTGGAGGGAGTCTCGGCGTTGAGTCTCAGCGAGCGCGCAGGGGCGCACCCGGCGCGACCAGCGGCCAGGGCATCTCACGCTCCGCCACCAGCGCCAGATCGAGGAGCAGTTGTTCGCGATGGTGCCCGGCCAAGACCTGGAGCCCGACCGGCAGCCCGTCGACGAGCCCAGCGGGGATGCTCACCGCGGGGCTGCCATTGAGGTTGGACGGCGCTGTCAGCGCGGCCTGGTTCATGATGGCCCGGACGAAGCCGATCTCGTGGATCAGGTCCCGCCCCGGAAGAGTCGACGGCGGCGGCCCCTCCGCCTTGAAGGCCACGTCGGGGTGCGTCGAGCAGAACACGAAGTCGGCCTGGTCGAAGAGGTCGGCCATCGCACCGTTGAGCTGTCGGCGGTAGCGCTCGATAGAGGCAGCTCGCTCGAGGTTGTAGCGCCCCTGCGCGCTCCGGAGCCCCGCCGCCATTTCGCGTGACAACTCGTCGACGCGGTCGGGATAGGCCTCACCCAGGTCGGCCACGAAGGGCGGCTGGTTCGCCATGGCCCAGGCACCACGGAGCGGTGGCAGCGTCGGTGACACCGTGACGAGGCGCATCCCGGCCGCGCGGGCCAGGCTCTCGGCGCTGGCGGAGACCAGTGCAGCGACTTCCTCTCGGACCTGCGCGATGCCCAGATCAACCAGGATCACCGCCGTGAGGCCGGAGAGATCGTGCGTGCCGAGCCCGGCCTCCCATCCCTCCACTCGGGGCAGGCTGAGCGGATCGCGCCGGTCAAATCCGTTGCAGGCATCGAAGTAGCGGGCCGTGTCCCGCACCGACCGGGTGAGACATCCCAACACAGTGGTCATGGGCTCGATGGTCCCGTCGGGACCTTTCGGGATCCGCCCGTAGGTCGCCTTCAAGCCGAACAGCCCACTGAAGGCGGCCGGGCCCCGAATGGAACCCCCACCGTCGCTGCCGGTAGCGATCGGCAGGAGGCCGCCGGCCACCGCCGCGGCTGTCCCGCCCGACGACCCGCCCGGCGTGCGCTCGAGGTTCCACGGGTTGCGCGTGGTTCCGTGCAGCTCGGTCGAGGTGCAGTTGATGCCACCGAACTCGGGCGCAGCCGTCTGCGCGGTCAGTATCGCTGCGGTGGCACGCAGGCGAGACAGCGATGTGTCGTCGTGGTCGGCCACCCGGTCCCGGAAGATGATCGAGGCCTCCGTGTAGGGCCACCCCTCCACCTTCTCGAGCTCCTTCACCCCGAAGGGAACGCCCCCGAAAGGCAGCGAGACATCAGCCTGGCGGGCTGCTTCCGCGGCTCGCTCGAAGTCGGTGAAGCTGAAAGCGTTGAGGGGCGACCCCTCCATGGCGGCAATGCACTCGTCGAGCGCCTCCGGCGGAGACAGCTTGCCCGTCCGGAAAGCCTCGACCAGGGCGCACGCGTCTTCCAGCCAGGGCGTGCCCACGGAGCGGAGAGTACCGCGCAGGCCCGGCGCCGCGCCGCCGTGCTGGTCGGTAGCGTGCCGGAGATGAAGACCTCGGAGCTGACCACACCCGCGCTCCTCGTGGACGCCGGCGGACTCGAGGCGAACATCCGCGCCATGGCCGAAGCACTGCCCGGCGAGCGCCTCCGCCCGCACGTCAAGGCGCACAAGTGCACTGCGCTGGCTGCCCGCCAGGCGGCGGCAGGCCACGCCGGGTTTACCTGCGCCACTATCGCGCGAGATGGAGGGGATGGCGCGCGCCGGGCTGGGTGACGATCTCCTCTTGGCCAACGAGGTGGCAGAGGCCACCCGGCTGGGCGCCCTCGCCCGGGCGGGCACCCGCGTGACCCTCGCCGTCGACTCCGAAGCCACGATCGAGGCGGCGGCGCGCGCCGGCGTGCCCGAGGTGCTGATCGACGTCAACGTTGGTCTTCCCCGCTGTGGCTGCCCGCCCGAGGAGGCAGGGCGACTCGCCCAGCGCGCCCGGGCCGCCGGGCTCAGCGTGCGCGGGGTGATGGGGTATGAGGGCCATATCGTCGGCCTGGAGGAACGGGCCACCCGCGCAGCCATGCTGGAGGATTCCATGGCGCAGCTGACCCTGGCCGCCGGCGAGGTGGGCGGCGAGGTGATCTCGGCGGGCGGCACCGGAACCTACGACCTCAACACGTGGGCGACCGAGATCCAGGCCGGCTCCTACGCCCTCATGGACACCGCGTACGGCAAGCTCGGCCTGCCCTTCGTGCAGGCGCTCTCGGTCCTGGCCACGGTGATCTCGGTATCGGAGCGTTGGGTCGTGGCCGACTGCGGGCTCAAGGCACTCGGGATGGACCACGGCAACCCGTCCGTCGAGGGGGCCGAGGTCTGGTTCTGCTCGGACGAGCACCTCACGTTCGTCCCGGATTCCCCGCTGCGGGTCGGGGACCGCATCCAGGTGCTCCCCGCGCACGTCGACCCGACCGTGGCGTATCACGACCACCTCTCCGTCGTCGACGGCGACGAGGTCGTCGAACGCTGGGACATCGATCTCCGGGGCTGGTGACGCTGCCGCTCCCTCGGGGAATGAAGGGACTTCTGAGGGTTTGCGGTGCCCCGGTAGGGTCTTGCCCGACAGAGGAGGCCGGTATGGCAGACACCACGTTCACGATCGGGGCCGCCGTCGAGTGCAGCGACGGGCCCTGTGGCGCGGTGAGCCGGGTGGTCGTTGACCCAGTGGCCCGCGAGGTGACCCACCTGGTGGTCGAACCCGAGCACCGCAGCGGCCTGGGCCGCCTCGTCCCCCTCGACATGGTCGAGTCGGGTGCGGGCGATGTCCACCTTCGCTCCACGCTCGCCGAGTTCGAGAAACTCCCCTCCGCCGAGGAGACGGACTTCCTCCCGGGCGGCAGCGGCTACGACGCCTACGCCGCACACGAGGCGTACTACTGGCCGTACTTCGGCCTGGAGGGTGGTGCCGACCCCAAGCTGGCTCTGGCCAGCGCGGTCGAGACCCGGGATACGCTGCCCCTGGGTGAGATCGGCGTGCGGCGCGACGAGACCGTGCACGCGAGTGACGGGGAGATCGGCAGGGTGGAGGGGCTCGTCATCGACTCGGCCCAGGGGCATGTGACGCACGTACTCCTCCAGGAGGGGCACCTGTGGGGAAAGAAGCAGGTGGCCATCCCGATCAGCGCCGTCGAGAAGATCGACACGGGCATCACGGTCAATCTGACCAAGCACGAGATCGAGGCCCTGCCGGAGGTCGGCGTCACCGAGCACCACCGGTAGCCCAAGGGGCGCCCGCCGGCGCCCCCGAGTCACGCCTGCGGGGTCGCGTCGGGGAAGTCACGCAGGTCACGCATGGGCGACGCAAGCAGCCAGGTTCCCGCCAGGGCCTGGCCCAGCGCGCCCACCCACAGCGTGGTGCGAAGCCCGAGGACCGCCCCGAGGACACCGCCGATGAGGGCGCCGATCGGGAGCACCCCCCAGACGACGAAGCGCATGGTGGCGTTCATGCGGCCGAGCAGGCGGTCGGGGCACAGGCGTTGGCGGAAACTGACCTGGTTCACGTTGTAGACGGTCGCGGAGAAACCCACCATGAGCATGCCGAAGCCGAAATAGAGGAGTCCCGCGCCGGAAACGGTGAGCGGGATCAGCAGGGCCCCGACGCTGGCGGCGATGCCGATGATGGTCGCGCGCGCCCCGCCAAATCGGCGGGCGATCGGACCGGCGGCGAAGGCGCCGACCACGCCGCCGATGCCGCCCATCGTGAAGAGGAGGCCGATCACCCCCGGTGAGGCGTGGACCTCGCGGACCAGAAAGATGATCTCGACCGCGGCGGCTATGCCGCTGAACAAGTTGGCTGTGGCGGTGGTGGCGGCGATCGCCCGGAGGAGGGCATTGCCGAAGACGAAGCGCACTCCTTCGCCGATTCCCCGTACGAGCCTGGGGTGCCCGCCCTCGGGCACGGCGGGCTTCGGCTCGGGCGTCCGGATGGCGCCCACCGCGGCAGCCGAGGCAAGAAAGCTCACAGAGTCCACGGCCACTGCTGCCGAGCTGCCGATCACCTGAACCAGGCCGCCGGCAATGCTCGGGCCGGCTACCGCCGCGACCTGCGCGCTGCCGGCCAGCTTCGCGTTGCCCTCGACCAGGTGCTCCCGCCCGACGAGCGCGGGAAGGTAGGACTGATAGGCAACGTCGAAGAACACCGTGAGGATGCCGCTGGTCAGTGCGACGACGAACAGCTGGACCAGAGTGAGCCCACCGACGGCGTAGGCGACCGGGACCGAGCCGAGCACAAGCGCTCGACCGAGGTCGGCACCGATCATGACCCGGCACCTGCGTACACGATCGACCCAGACGCCCGCCGGGAGCCCGACGATCAGGAAGGCAGCCGTCGACGCCGCCGTGAGCAACCCCATCTCGAAAGTGGTGGCGTCCAACGTGCGCACCGCCAGCAGCGGAATGGCGATGAGGCTGACCTGCGAACCGAGTTCGCTCACGGTCTCGCCGCCCCACAGCAGTCGGAAGTCGCGGTGCCGCAGCAATACCCCTTGTGCCACGGCCGGACCCTAATGCGATGAGCTGGCGACGCACGTTGGGGCAGGCACGCGATTCGAGCAGTTCGAGTCGTGGCACACCGACTTTGGCCTTCGAGCTCCTGGAGGAATTCCGCTCCGCCTACTGTCTGAGCGACGCGCCAGGTCAAAGGGCCGATCGGACGGACGGTCGGCTGGGGTATGCGCTTCCAGGACTGCAGGACTGCAGGACGGCGCCGGCGCCGGCCCGTACTACGGACGTAAGGCACTGGCGACCCGGGCGCGCCGATTGGCCGACCTTGGGCCGAGGGAGAACACGTCTACGGGGATTTCAACAACGACCGAGGTGCTGCTGCGCCGTCTGTGATGCCCTTCGGGCTTCGCTGGGATAGACCGGTGCGATGCGGCGACAGGTCGTCCTTCTGGCCGGCGCGGGGCTCGCGCTGTGCGTGTGGTGCGGATGGGTCAGCGGTTATCACCGCTCGACGGGACCGGCAGAGATCACGTGGGTCTTGTCGCTGGCCGCCGTGCTGGCGGTCGACCTCTCCCTGTGGCGGGGCAGCCGCAGAATGCGGCTCGGCTGGCGCCTCCACCCTGTTGCGGAGCCCTGGCCGCGGCCGGGGCGGGGTGGAAGGGGCCCGGCGTTGCGCGGCCTGTCGCCGTGGATCGTCCTCTTCGCGGTGGTTCTTGCCTGGGACTTGCTCGGGCTCGACACAGGCCCGCACGAGTATCACCTGACGATCAGCGCGCTGGCGCAGGCGTACCGTGCGCTCAACGCCGCTCTCCTTCTGGTGTGGATGTTGGTCGGGATCGGTTACGCCGCGGCCCGGGCCAGGGCGCCCATCGCCCCGGAGGGCATTGTGACCGAGCCTGTCAAAGCGGATCCTGAGACGCGGGAGCCGGGCACAGCCCTGGGTGCGGGTGTCGTGAGCCTCGGCGGCCACCCCATCACCCCGGTTCTGCTCCTTCCGTCGAAGCCCGGGGCCGGAGTTGCGTTCTGGGTCGCGGTCCCGATCGCGGCGGTGCTGGTGGATCTGGTGGCGCGTCGATCACATGGCCGGGTGGCGAACGCCGAGGAGCTCGTCCGGTTCATCTCCACCCCGGTGGCGGCGAACGTCGCCCTCGTCGCGGCCTGGGTGTTCGCCGGATATCACCTTTTCGGACGCTGACGAGAGCACTCCGCACGTCACCTTTGAGCGTTCGACTCGTCGTGACGCACTGGCCTTGTTCGCGCTCGGCCGCCGCCGACGCGCTTGACAACGGGCGATCAAACAAGCGGTCATGACGGCCAAAAAGGGCTTTAGGCCTATGGGTTCATCTGTCCATGACGCCGATTATTGATCCATGGGACGCGCCTGCACCCCGCCTGCACATTCGCGACCGGATCATGAGAGTCGCCAAGGTGTACTCGACTCTTGGAGGATGAGACGCGCCAACGAAGGAGGCGCAGCGATGGTGGAATTCGCCATCGTCGTTCCTTTGCTCATCCTCCTGCTGTGCGGCATCATCGATTTCGGGTTGATCTTCGGCGGTGACATGACGCTGCAGAGCGGGGTCGCTTCCTCTGCCAGAGCCATCTCCCTCGACCAGACTCAGTACAGCGGATCGGCCACCTGTACCGGCGGGCCAACCGCCGCGACGGCCGACGTCGTGTGCAACGTTGTCGCCAGCCTCGGACCGCTGGAAGGTCTCAACTCAAATAACCTTTCCGTCGGAATTTGCTTTGTCGCTCCAGGAGCGACCCCCAGCTGCAGTGGAGCCTCCGCTACGGGTACGAGCGTGGCCGACGACGTGGAGGTGTGCGCCCAGGCGCCAATGCAGTCGACCACGGGACTGACGTCGATCTTCGTGTCCGGCACGAAGGTCTCCACCTCCGGTCGACAACTCATGGAACAACCCCAACCGTCGAGCACGACCGCGTTCGAGTCCTACAATTCGACCTCAACCCAGGTCAGTTACGGCGGCAAAGCGATCCCCGGGATGACCTGCACGTGAGCCGGCGTTCGGGACGAGACGAGGGCGGCGCTGTCGCCATTCTCGTAGCACTCTCTCTGGTCGTGCTCTGCATGTCCGGTGCAATGGCCGTCGACCTGGGCAATGTGGCGCAGCTCCACCGACACGCCGAATTCACGGTCGACGATGCCGCCATTTCCGGTGCCGACTTACTGGAGGCGGGCACAGACTCGTTGACTGGCATCGTCAGCGCCACCGAGGGCTACATCGATGAGAACTGGAAGAATCTCCCGTCGTCCGCCTGGGACACCTGTCCCTCCATTCCTAGCGGGTTCTCTGCCCCGTCGGGGTCGGCGGAGAACTGCGTGACGTTCAACGGGACGTCGACGGCCAGCGCCAGCGCCATCAATGTCGAGTTTCCACCGCAGTCCGTCCCCTACACCCTGGCGGTACTCGGGGGGTTCACGAGCGGCACCGTCGAGGCGTCGGCGACAGCGGTGCTCGAACCCGGAACCGCTCCGTGTGCCCTCTGCCTTCTGGGCCCGAGCGGTCTCACACTCCACCTGAATGGTAGCGGCAGCTTCGATGTGACTGACTCGCCCGGAAGCGGAAGCGCCGGGATAGTGGTGGACTCGTCGTCCTCACCCGCCGCGAACATCATCGGGGGGTCGGGGACCATCAGCGCCCCATCGATTGGCGTGGTCGGAACGGCCTCCGGCCGCGGCTTTCAACCCACCCCGACGCAGGGCATCCAGCCCGTGCCGGATCCGCTTGGTTACCTCCCGGTCCCTACGCCGGCAACCACCACGATCGGGCCGGACATTTCCCTCAACGGCGGCAACACCATCATCCCTCCGGGCAACTACAACAATATCACTGTCGGGGGAAACGGCACCCTCACGCTCGAGTCGGGGACCTACTTCATCACAGGTGCCTTCACGGTTGGAGGGACCGGAGGTGCCAGTGTCCAACAAGCCGGAGGCGTGCTGCTGTATTTCGCCTGCAGCTCTGGGGGCCAGATCGTCGCCTGCGCCAGCGGTGGACAAGCGGGAGGTTCGCTCAGCCTGTCCGGGACCGGCGATATGACCATCGCTCCGCAGACCACGGGGCCCTACGCCAATCTCACCGTCTTTTACGACCGCAACAACAATGCGGGGATGAGCCTATCTGGCACCCCAGGTCTCACTTTAAATGGCACGCTCTATGCCAAGGACGCGGCCCTGGCGCTAAACGGCACCGGAGGCACCATAGATTCGTTGATCGTCGTCAACGCCGCCTCGATCTCCGGAAATGGTTCGGTCACCGTGAACTACAACGCCAGCCAAAACGTCACCCTACCGGGCGCGCCCTATCTCTGTAGCACGACAGCCAACAATTGCTGATGGCGTTTGGGGTCCTCAAGAACGTGTAGGAGGCCTCGCAGAGGCCGTCGAAGAGCCCTATGAATGCTGTGGCGAGAGCGCCGTGATGGCGCTCGCCGGAACTGGTCGCGGGCGTGGCGGGCTCAGCCGAAGCCGTCCATCTCGGTGACGATGGCACAGCTGAAGCCGGCGTGGCCTACCGCGCCGTCATGGGCTGAGCCGCGGCCCCATGATTTAGTCCAAATGTCCCATTTCCTCCGACCCGCCAGCTCCGCATACTGAGGTGGACATTCGTTCCGTTCAACAGGGTTTGGGACTTGAGCATAAGGAGGGGCAAATGGCACATCGTGCCGTACGACTGGCCGGAGCCGCGATCGGCGTCATTGCCGCATCTTTCGCGCTCGACGCACCATCAGCATTTGCGAAAGGCCCTGCGCCAAAGGTGTCCGCATCAGCGTCTTCTAGTTGTCTCGTGACCGGTACCACGACCTTGAAGCACGCGACAGGGACCTCGATCATCTGGACCCTGTACGAGAACGGCAACGTGCTGGCCGTGAGCTCGACAGGGGGTTCTGTGCTCTCCGGCTCGCAGAGCACAACGTTTACGCTGACGACCTCGCCGAGTGCCAACACGTTCTTTGTGACCGCCCAGTTAAAGCTTGGTGCCGACCCGGTGGGCCCGCTCGGCACCAGCAAGACGATCAACGCCAATTGCGCGCCGTTGGCGTAAGCCAACCGGGTGGCCTGCGGCGCTGCCGGATCGTCATTTCAAACCTGCAGAGAAACCATCGCCGCTCCCAGCTCGCTGATCATTTGAAAGCAGGCCGAGCGGCCTTGCGGACCTCTCGGGTAACTACTTCTTTTGATCGGGTTAGATCGGCCCTGGGAGCGCACGGGACGCACTTGGTTCTATGTCGATGTGCCTTTCTCAGAGGTCGCTTCAGCACTTGGACAAAGGCTGTATTCCGCCGGGCAACCTTCCGGCCAGGGCCAACGCCTCAGCCGTCGGCCTCATCGGCCAACTTCGACGCGAGACGACGCGCAGGCTGGCCGTCCAGCTCGGCGATTCTCGGCTGCAACAAGCGGCAGAGAACGAAGCCACGGACACCGAGTACGCAGCATCCCGGGCCCTGGCTCTCATCGATCGGATTCGCCACTGCACTTCATACACGACTTCATACACGGTGGTCGAAAGTGCCGTTCAGTTCCCGTAAAGAAGCTGCATGTTCTCGACCGCGAAGATCATGATGTCGTTGGGATATTCGACCGCGCGGTTCGGGTCGACGATCTCGTCCCAGTGATCCATGACGTCCTCGGCGGTCGGCGGTTCTTCGGAGATCCAGCCCTTGGCGGTGGTGATCGTTGATCGTGCGAACCGGCCGCCCCAGGCGCCCAGGATCTGCCCGGAACATGGGCAGGTGCGGTGGGCAAGTACCGCAACCATGGGACTGACCCGCTCCGGCAGGAAGTTGTCTCGGATGTCGTCACCGTTCACCCCCGGGATCTGGTACATGAAAGGCGACATCTGACCGGCGATGAGGGATCCGGGGTTGAGGAGGTTGGCCTTGATGCCGAACTCCTGTCCCTCCAGCGAGAGCGTCCGGAACAGCCCGACGAGCCCTGAGTTGGCAGCCGCGTAGTTGGCCTGGGTTGCCATCCCCTGGAGGCCGGCACCCGAGGTCACTCCGACGAGGCGGCCGCCACCATGGTCCTTCATGTAGCGATAGGCCGGATGGAGCACAAAGTACGCAGCGCGCAACTTGACGTCAATGACGGCATCAAAATCAGCGAGGGTCATCTCGTGGAACGGCTTCGGCAGGTAGATGGTGGCATTGGTGACAACGGCGTCCAATCGACCCCAGGTGTCGATGGCGAGGTTGATGATGGCTTGACCGCCCTCTTCGGTCGCGACCGAGTGAGTGTCGACGACCGCTTGGCCGCCTTCAGCCTCGATCTCCTCCGCGATCTGTTGGGCGCCTTGGATGTCGTTGACGACGACCTTGGCGCCGCGCCGGGCAAGCTCGAGAGCATGGGTTCGGCCCATGCCACGTCGAGCGCCCGTTACGACTGCTACCTCATCGTCGAACCGCAGTATCTCAGCCATCCGTCTTCCCTCAATCGCCTCCTGGCTGAGAGTAGTCATGCTGTGCGTCGAGCACGTTACCGTGGCAGCCGAGAGTCAACTCTCACAAACAGGAGGTACGAGCGTGGAGGTAGCGATCATCGGTCCCGACGGCGGGGATGCCATTCAGCTGGGTCCGGTGCGGATGCGGATCCTCGAGGACGGCAGCACGACCGACCACCGCTTGGGGGTGGGCGAGATCACGCTGCCGCCTCATACCGACGGGCCGCCACAGCACCGCCACGCACGTCACGACGAAGGTTTCTACGTGGTCTCGGGCACGGCGAGCTTCACGGTGGGAGACACGACCTACGAAGCACCCGCCGGCACGATGGTCATGGTGCCGCCTGGCGCTCCCCATACCTTCGCCAACCCTGGCGATGAGCCCACGGTGTTGCTCAACACGTTCACACCGGACCTCTACGTGCAGTACTTCCGAGACCTCCGCGACATGATCGCCGCCGGTCAGCCATTCATGCCCGAGGCAACGGTCGAAGTGATGGCCCGCTACGACACTGTCCCGGCGACCGACTACGCCGAGTGAAACAGCGGAACTATCCCGTGGGCGAGAACCCACACGAGAGCGCCCAACGAGTCAAGACGGGCCAGCAGCTTGGAGCACGAACATGACCGCAGCCATCTCGACCACCAGAACTCTCAACGTCGTGGGCGTCGGCCCAGTTGAGCTGACCGTAGAGGAGCGAGGCGACGGGATACCCTTTCTCGTACTGCATGGCGGTGCCGGTCCACAGTCAGTCGCTGCCTTTAGTCAGCTGCTCGCCGAGAAGCACCACAGCCGGGTACTCACGCCTACCCATCCCGGCTTTGGCGGCACACCGCGTCCCGACGGGCTAAACAGAGTCGCCGGGCTTGCCACCCTCTACCGCGGCTTGCTCGACGACCTTGGGACCGAAGAAGTGACGGTGGTCGGGAACTCGGTCGGCGGTTGGATCGCCGCCGAGATGGCCCTGCTCGGCTCACCGCGGATCACCCGCATCGTGCTCGTCGACGCGGTGGGTATCGAGGTGGAAGGCCACCCGGTCGCTGACGTTTCCAGCCTGTCCGTGCCCGAGATCCAGGGCCTCTCGTTCCACGACCCAACGCCCTTCCGCGTCGATCCCGCCACCATCCCCGACGCCCAGAAAGCAATCATGGCGGCCAACGCGGCAGCATTGGCGGTCTACGCCGGCTCTCCGGCCATGGCCGACCCCACGCTGCTCGGACGCCTCAGCGGCGTCACTGTCCCAACGCTGGTGCTCTGGGGCGAGAGCGACCGAATCGTCGAGCCCCCCTACGGCCATGCCTATGCCGCTGCAATCGACGGAGCGCGCTTCGAGGTCTTACCGGCAACCGGACACATGCCCCAAATGGAGACTCCCGATCTCGTTCTCGATGCAATAGACGTCGAGTAGTGCGCTTCTGCTGCTCGGGTTGTTACAGCCGGAGTGAGTTCCGAGCCCCCAACTAATATCTCGACGTGGATCTCCCAAGCCGCCTTGTCGAGCTGATGCGAGGCCCGAACCCATGCTTCATCTCCACTTTGATGCCCGACGGCTCACCGCAGACCACCGAGACCTGGGTCGACACAAATGGTGAGCACGTGGTCATCAACACGGTGCAGACGCACCAGAAGGTGCGCAACATCGAGCGAGATCCCCGAGTGTCTGTCCCGATCTGCGATGTCGCAGACCCCTCGCGCTATTACGCCGTCCGCGGGCATGTCATCAACATCACCACCCAAGGCGGGGCGGAACACATCGAGCTCCTCTCACTGCGGTATTCCGGCGGCCCTTACCCGTGGTACGGCGGGCGCGATCAGATCCGGGTGATCCTGACGATCATTGCCGAGACGATTCACTCCATGGACCGGTAGCGAAGTTGCTCCACTACTTCATTTCTGTCCGTATGATCTGCTCACGCACGAGATCGCTGAATGTGGCGCGCAGAGACGCGAAGTACGCGGCGCAGCTCATCGAAGCTCAAGTCGCCGCCGGGCCTGTGGAAGACGTAGTCGGCCGCAAATACGTCCGGAGCTTGGCCTCGTCCTCCGTGGCGATCGCCTCGTCGCCGATACGGATCAACTCACGGCCCAGGGGACGTCAGAGATCAAGCCTGGCATCCCTCCTCCTTGTGTTCAGGAATGGATGGTAACGGCGTATTCATCGGGGTCGGCGAACACGAACGTCCGGCCAAATGGACCATCGAAGGGCTCGGTGACGATTCGAACCCCAGCTTGAACAAGCCGATCATGCAGGGCTTGTGGGTCATCGGCCTTGAGCCACAGTGCGACGCCCCAGCCGAGATGCTCGACCGCCTTCAAGTCAAGGGCGGGCTCACGAACAGCAAAGGGAATAGGAGCGGTGGCAAAGACGACCGCTCCTGGTGGGCTCTGGGCTGCCCGTTCCAGGCCGAGCTGCTCGGAATAGAACGCAGCAGACACTTCCAGGTCGCTGACCTGCAATGCGATGAAATCGGGTCCTATCACTCTCACGTGCACTCCTCTATAGTTATCAGGCTACCTGATAACTATATCAGGTAGCCTGATAAGTGCAAGGTGCCGACGAGGAAGGTAGGCAAGCGGGTGACGAGAGCCGAGAAGATGTCGGGTTATCTGGTCAAGCGCGCTCAATCGGTCATCCATCTCGCCCTGGAGGAGATCGTCTCCAAACATGGACTCGGGATCCCCCACTACGTCGTGCTCTCATTGCTTGCCGAGTCGCCGGGGTTGCCGAACGCCGAGCTTGCCCGCAAGGCGTTCGTGACGCCCCAGTCAATGAACGAGGTCCTCAAGCAGCTCGAAGCCTCCGGGTTGGTGGAGCGTCAGCGGAGTCCGTCAAATGCGCGAATCCTTAAGGCTTACCTGACGGCCGCGGGCAAGAAAAAATGGCGATCGGTCGACAACGGCGTTCAGGAATTGGAAGAGCATCTGCTCCGGGGTCTCACGCACAACGAAGTCCGTGCCCTGAACCGCTCGCTCGAGACGATTATCCGAAACATGACCCCGACGTCGTGAGGTTCATCAGACGCACACGCGCTCGTGAACTGGCGTCCTGGTGATTTCACCCAACACGAGTAGTAGCCGGCATGCATCGCATTGGGGATCTCAAAGTTGAGGACTACTGGAGCGTGAACAGGCGACCGCCGACTTAGGAGTCAACGATTCATTAACTTGCGACGGGCAACACCGCCTGTCCGAGCGGCGTATGCCGACAGGCACGCCTTCAGGCCCGTTTACCTGTTCGTTTGGGCTGAGGTGGCGGAATCCATCCAACCTCTACGACCCTCACGTCGCGCTCTGGGCGCTTCGTAACCTCTTGGGGGATTCCACTTTGGGACTCTGACCTGGGCCTTTAGCAGAGGTGAAGGTCTGAGGTTCCATAGTTTCTGGGACACCATGTGTCAGCAATTCTGGGACACCCGTTCTGAGGTGGTTCCGTGGAGCTGGCCCAATACTGCGTCAACGCCGTGCTCGTCGAGGGCCGCTCGGTGCGGGCCGTGGCGGCGGCGACCGGGCGCTCGAAGTCCTGGGTGCAGCGCCGCGTCTCCCTCTACCGAGAGGGCGGCGACGAGGCCCTGGTGCCGCTGCGGCGAGGGCCCAAGGTGCCGGCCAACCTCACCTCGGCCGTGCTCGAAGACGAGATCGTGGCCTGGCGCAAGCGCCTGGCCGAAGACGGCCTCGACGCCGGGGCCCGGACCATCGCCTGGCACCTGAGCCAAGAGGGGGTCGAGGCGCCTTCGCTCTCGACCATCCACCGGGTGCTGCGGCGCCGTGGCTTCGTGACCCCCCAGCCCCAAAAGCGACCTCGCTCGAGCTGGATCCGTTTCGAGTCAGACCTGCCCAACGAGACCTGGCAGTCCGACATGACGCACTGGCATCTGGGAGATGGCCAAGCGGTCGAGATCATCAACTTCGTCGACGACTACTCGCGCGCCGCGCTCTCGAGCGTGGCCGTGCCCGTCGCCACGGCCCCCGAGGTGGTGCGGGTTTTCTACGAAACGGCGGCCCTTTGGGGCCTTCCGGCCTCGGTGCTCAGCGACAACGGTGCCATCTATACAACCGCCTACCGGGGCAGCCACAGCGGCATGGAGATCGAGCTCGCCACCTTGGGCATCACCTTCAAACACGGCAAGCCCTACCATCCCCAGACCCAAGGAAAGGTCGAGCGCTTCCATCTCACGCTCAAGAAGTGGCTGGCCAAGAAACCAGCGGTGGCCACCTTGGCCGAGCTCCAGGCCCAGATCGATCGCTTCGTCTTCATCTACAACGAGGAGCGCCCCCACAGCGCCCGGGGCTGCCCACCCATGGAGGCCTGGCGCGCCCTCGACAAGGCCGTCATCGAGATCGACGGGCAGCCGTTGTCGGCCCACACCCGGGTCCGCCGGGACCGCGTCGACCAGACGGGCTGTTTCACCTTGCGCTATCGATCCAAGCTCCACCACGTCTTGGTGGGACGAGCGCACAAGGGCGAGCGCGTCCTGGTCTTGGTGGCTGACCTCGACATACGTGTGATCGACGAAAACGGGGTCACCTTGCGACACCTCGAACTCGATCCATCGGTCGACTATCAGGGACGCGTCAGAGATATCGTCTGAGGGTTCACCTGTCCCAGAAAACCTGACACATCACATAGTAGAGGTGAAGGGACTCGAACCCTCGGTCTCTACCTTGCGAAAGTGTGGTCTCGACGTTTTGACCAGGCCTTTTTCTATGACCTTCCTGGCAGCGGTGTTGCGATCCCCTCAGGTTCCCTCACGATCCCTCTCCTTTCCGCACGGTAAAGACACGTAAAGACACGCTCGAACAGCATCTCGTCGGATCCTGCCGGCGCTGAGCGAGCGCGGTGAAGCCGCGCACCAGGAGTGGCACCGAGGTCCGACGAGCCTTGCGCTGCCGGTCAGGGGCCGAACGGACGTTCGCCGACAACTCCCGCCGTTGCAGATCGGGGACCTCAGCGGCGGCTCAAGAAGACCGGCTCCGACCGCTCCCCGCCCAAGAGCCAGTCCTCGACGGTCTGATTCTCCGGTCCGATTGGCGGCGGGGTACTACTACACCGGCGCTCGAGCGGCTATCCCCCTTGCGGGGCGCCCGGGCGCCCCGCATCATGAGAACGCGATGAGAGCGGCCTGGTATTGCAAGGGCGCGACCTGGGGTCGGACCTGGCGGTCAGTGGTGCTCGTGGCTGTCCTCTGTGGCCTGCTGGGTGCCGTGTCGCTCGCCGCGTTGGCTGGCGCGCGCCGGACGGAGTCGGCGTACGGGCGCTACCTGCACGCCATCAACGCGAGCGACGTGGAGGTGAACGTCCCGTCGCCGGACGTTTCTCTCGACAGGCGGGTCGCCGCGTTGCCAGGTGTGAGGTCGAGCGCGGCCTGGCTGGGGCTCGACGCCAACCCAGTCGTCCACGGAAAGGTGAATCCCTCCTTCCAGACGGACGGGGTCGCCGGCAGCGTCGACGGCGAATACTTCACCCACGACACGATGACGGTCCTCGCTGGCCATCTCCCTCCTCTTGGGTCGACGGACGAGGTCGCACTCACCCCGAGCGTGGCGCGCCTCTTCGGCGTCGGCGTGGGCGATCGGGTGACCTACCAGTTCGAGAACAGCCTGTCGCCCACCAACACGCCTACGGGCGAACTGAGCTACCGGGTGGCCGCCATCATCGAGCTGCCGCCGTTGCTGGTCGACCAGTTCGACCAGGTGGCGCAGTCCGTGCTGCCCCCGGCGGCCACCGCGGCGGTGTTGCGACTGCCGGGGGCGGTGGCGTTTTCGTGGGTGGGTGTCCGCGTCGTCGGCGGGAGCGCCGGAATTCCGGCGTTCCAAGAGACGGTTGCCCGCTTCGGAGCACGAGTCGGCAACGGCTACACGTTTGCCGTCCGCAGACTCGACACGGTCCACCAGCAGGTCCAAGAAGCCATCAGGCCGCAGGCCGTCGCCGTCGCCGTCCTTGGCGCGCTCGCCGCTCTCGCTCTCCTGGTGCTCGTGAGTCAGTCCCTGGCCCAACTGCTCGACAACGCCGCTCGGCAGGCCGGCGCCTTGCGTGCCATTGGTCTTACGCAGTGGGAGAACGCCGTAGCGTGCGGTGCGGGCGGCGCGCTCGCCGTTGTCGCCGGCTTACTGCTCGCCATCGTGGGTGCCGTGCTGCTTTCACCACTCGCGCCCGTGGGGCCGGTCCGACAAATCGATCCGGCACGTGGCTTCCAGCTCGATGCCACCGTGCTGCTGGGCGGCGGACTGGTCCTCGCCGTGTTGCTCCTGGGGGTGCTCGCCTGGCTGTCCTGGCGCGCCGTCGGGGTCGAGGGACGAGTCCGTTTCCGCCGAGCGTCGTTCCTAACCCAGACCGCGCCGCAGCTCGGCCTCCCCGTGACGGCGCAGCTCGGCGCGGGCTATGCCCTTGCGGCGCCGCCGGGAACAGGACGGACCGCCGTCCGTACCAACCTGATCGGGTCCGTCGTCGCCGTCGGCGCCGTCGTGACCGCGGTCGTGTTCGCGGCCAGCCTGAACGGGCTCGTGACCCACCCGGAGCGCTACGGGTGGAACTGGAATGTCCTCCTCCAGAACGAAGGAGGCTACGGAAGCTTCCTCCCTCAAGACGTCAACGCCACCACGTTGGGAAACGGGGAGGGAACCCTCGACCAACTGATGGCCCACACACCGGGGATCCGAGGCTGGTCGACCTTCGGGTTCACGCAACTCGCCGTCGACGGCCAGCAGATCCCGGTGCTCGGAGTGGCCACGCACGGCGGAGACGTCGAGCCGCCCACGGTGGACGGGCAAAGCCTGACAGGGACGAGGGCACTCCCGATCGCCGCCAACCCGAGACTCGACCCCGGTCAGATCGAGATCGGTGAGCTCACGCTGCAGCAATTGGGCAAGTCCATCGGCGATACCGTGCGCGTCGGGACCGGCCCGACGGCACGCAGGTTGAAGGTCGTGGGGACGGTCACCCTGCCCTCCCTCGGCGTCACGCTGTCAGACCACGTGTCGCTTGGACATGGTGCCATGCTCCCCGAAAGCACTCTGCTGTCCATTCTGGATCTGGGCTCGTTCAACACCGCACCCGCCGAGGCGTTCTCCGCCATTCCTTCAACCGTGGCTATCGACCTCGACCCCGGCACCAGGCCCCAGGCGGTTGTGAACCGCATTCTGGCAGCAGACCCGGGAGGAGTGCCGGGCGGCGTCTACCAAGTGCCGCGCGTGCTCGGCGCCGCCATCGTCAACGCAGGGCAGATGGGCTCCCAACCGGTCGCGTTGGCCATCGCCCTGGCGGCCGGTGTGCTGCTTTCGCTCATGGCTACCGTCCTTGCCGCGGCACGACGGCGACGACGCGAGCTCGCGCTCCTCAAGGCCTTGGGGCTCACCCGCGGCCAGATGCGCAGCATCGTCACGGTGCAGACGCTTGTCCTCCTCCTCATCGCGCTCATCATCGGAATCCCACTCGGGATTGCGGCCGGCCACCTGCTCTGGACCGATTTCGCCGCGTCGCTCGGTGTGGTCCCAGTCATCGTGGTGCCAGTCGAGGCCGTCGCGCTCGGCGTGCTCTCCCTGCTGGCGGTCGGGACCGTGCTCGGCTCGGTGCCTGCATCGGTCGCAGCGGCCACCCCGACCACGCTCGTGCTTCGGGCCGAGTGACGGCAGGTCGAGGCCCTGATCGACCGCTTCGTCTTCATCTACAACGAGGAGCGCCCCGACGGCGCCCGGGGTTGCCCGCCCATGGAGGCCTGGCGCGCCCTCGACAAAGCCGTCGCTGACGACAGGGATCGCCAGGTCCTCGGCTTAGGATCGATGTCGTGGCATCTGCTGACCTCAGGGCCCCCCAGTACCCCGTCTCACACTCGGGCCTCGATCCCGATTCCGCCACGTGGGTCCTGGGCTTGGGCGGTAGCGGTCCGTCGCACGATGAGACGGTGGCCCGGCTTCATGAGCTGCTACTGCGAGTGGCTCGGGCCGAGGTGCGTCGACGCAGCCGCCAGTGGTCGGTCGGCGGTCCCGAGCTTGACGACCTGGCCCACCAGGCCGCCACCGATGCCCTCGTCGCCGTGATGGCCAAGGTCTCACAGTTTCGTGGCGAGAGCCGGTTCACCACCTGGGCCTGTAAATTCGCCATCTTCGAAGTGTCGAGCAAGATCGGCCGTCACTTCTGGCAGCGCCCGACCGTGTCCATGGACGCCGAGGACTGGGACAGGCTACCGGATCGGTTCGGAATGGATCCCGCTCGGGTCGCCGAGTGGGGTGACGTTGTGGCCGCTCTCCATCGGGCCGTTGACGACGAACTCAGCGACCGCCAGCGGCGGATCTTCGTGGCGATCGTGCTCAACGGCACCCCCCTGGACGCGCTGGTGATCGAGCTGGGTTCTAGCCGCAACGCGATCTACAAAGCGCTTTTCGACGCCAGACGTAAGTTGCGGGCCTCGCTGGTCACTCACGGATACCTGGACGCCGACGCTCCGAGGACGACATGAGCAGCTGGGGATCACTAGAGCGGTTCTTGAAGACCGCTCCGGGCGATGCCGGCTGTGCCGAGACGCTCGAGCTGCTCGATCGCTACGTGGAACGTGAGCTGGCCCACGGCGACGCGGCGGAGCGCTATCCCGGAATCGCTGCACATCTCTCGGCCTGTAATCCCTGTGTCCAGGACTTCGAGGGGCTTCTTGCGGCGATTGCTCGTCCAGCCAACTGGGTCGGACGCGAGGAGTAGGACGAGGAGGTAAGACCGGGGCTGCCGGTGACACTCACTCAGCAATGGTCCCCATCGGGGATCGCTCGCAATCAGAGACGCCGAGGAGCATGCCCCCCATGACCACCACGATCGCCCAGCAGGTCAACCATTTCGTCGAGACCATTGCGGCCCAGCCCCCGAACGAGATGATGGGCGCGTTTGGCCGTGAGCAGGCGGAGCTGGCAGCCAGTGGAACTCCGGCCAGGGTGATCGGGCTGGGCGCCAGAGTGCCCGACGCCGAACTGATCGACGCCCACGGTGCGACGACCACGCTGTACGAGGCGTTGGGCGACCGGGTGGCGGTCCTCGTCTTCTACCGAGGCGCCTGGTGCCCTTACTGCAACATCGCCTTGAACACCTACCAGGCCGAGCTGGTCCCCGAGCTGGCGGACCGTGATGTCGCGCTGGTCGCAATAAGCCCGCAGGCTCCCGACGGGTCGCTGAGCATGCAGGAAAAGAACGACCTGACCTTCACAGTGCTCTCGGACCCCGCGAACCAGGTTGCGAAGGCGGTCGGCATCCTCACCGCACCCTCGGCGGAGGCTCGGGCGGCTCAGCTGAAGCTGGGGCTGGACCTCACCGCGGTCAACGCTGATGGCACCACCGGGCTCCCGATGCCGACGACGGTCATCGTCGATCCCCGTCATGCTGTCCGATGGATCGACGTCCACCCCGACTACAGCACCCGGTCGGAGCCCGGCGAGATCCTGGTCGCGATCGACGACGTCGTCTCTCGATGACCGGGTCGTTCGAGGGACGGGTCGCCCTGGTGACAGGGGCGGGCAGGGGCATCGGGCGGGCATTGGCTCTCGAGCTGGCGGTTGGTGGCGCTCAGGTGGCGCTGCTCGCCCGCTCACCCGCCCAACTCGACGAGGCGGCCGAGGCTGTACGAGCGCGAGGTTCGACGGCGGCGGTTCTCCAGGCCGACGTCGCCGACCCCGGTGCCGTGGCCGACGCGGCGGCCCGGGCTGCCGGTGAACTGGGGCCGGTCGACATCCTGGTCAACAACGCCGCGGTGGTCCAACCACTCGGACCGACCGTCACCGCGTCGCCCGATGCGTGGGCCTCGGCGTTCGCGGTCAACGTCTACGCTCCGTTCCACTTCGCCCAGGCGGTCCTGCCCTCGATGCTTGATCGAGACTGGGGTCGGATCGTGAACGTGTCGAGTGGCATCGCCGCTCATCCCGGGGCCATGGTGGGGATGAACGCCTACGCCGCCACCAAGGCCGCACTCGAGGCCCACACCCTCAACCTTGCGGCTGAGCTGACGGGGACCAGAGTGACGGCCAACGTCTACCGGCCCGGCTCGGTAGACACGGCCATGCAGGGGTGGATCCGAAGTCAGCCAGCGAACGAGATCGGCGAGGCCCTGCATGATCATTTTCAGGCCTCCTACGAACAGGGGTCGCTGATCACGCCGGAGCAGTCGGCCCGATCTCTGGTCGCGCGCCTTGTTGGGGATACAACGGGCGAGGTCTGGACCGTGACCGATGCCTGAGGCGCAGCACGCAGCCACCCGGCGATTCCGCGCCGATCACCGAGACGACAAGCGTTGACGAACAAAAGGAGATCAGCATGACAGTGAAACTCGGACTACTCGCCCTGTTGGAAGCTAAGCCCGGCCAGGGCGCGGCACTGGGGGCGTTCCTCGAAGCCGGCCGGGCGTTGGCGATTGCGGAAACAGGGACCGTCACCTGGTACGCCTTCAAGATCAGCGATACCGAGTACGGCATCTTCGACTCGTTCGAAACCGAGGAGGCCCGCCAAGCCCACCTGGGTGGCGAGATCCCCACCGCGCTCGGCCAGGTGGCCCCCGAGCTGTTGGCCAAGGAGCCCGACATCCGGATGGTCGACCTGGTCGCCGTCAAATAGAGGGATCGCCACCCCAAGTCATCGCCGACCGTCGTACTTCAACTGAATGGAGATTGCTATGACGCTGCTCAACCCGGGAGACGAGTTCCCATCGCTTACCGTGTCACTGCTCAGCGGCGACCACCTCGCCCTGCCGGATGCCCTTGCCGGTGACTTCGGCATCGTCCTGTTCTACCGAGGCTCATGGTGCCCGTACTGCAACGCCCAACTGCGCGCGTTTCAGCGAGCATCCGAGAGCATGGCCGAGGTCGGGGCCAAAGTCGTCGCGCTGTCGGTCGACGACGAGGCGACGACCGCCGAACTGGTCGCCAAGCACGGCCTCACCTTCCCGGTCGGACACAGCGCCGACGCCAAGGCGATCGCGGCAGCGACGGGCGCGTTCGTCGACCCTGAGCGTGGGTACCTCCAATCCACCGGGTTCGTCCTCAACCCCGAGGGCAGGGTGGTCATCAGTGTCTACTCCAGCGGCGCCATCGGCCGGCTGGTGCCAGAAGACGTCGTGGGCCTGATCCGGTACCTGCGCGTGCACGCCAGTGCCTCGACGTGAGAGGACCCGGCTATGACCGTTCTGGCTCGCCTGCAGATGCTCGGCCCAGGAGACGCCTAAAGACCACGGCCGGGTGATTGCGATTGCTCGGAGGTCGCGAGGCAATCTTTCCTCTCACCGAATCATCGGATAGGGACACAAAGAATCCAGACATTGCCAATAAAGGACACGTATCGCCGAAGTGCGCGCGGACCGCGCCGAACGTACGGCTGCGGTCTCTGAGCCGAGCGATTCTCGACGGAAGCGGTTCGCACGGACGGCCTCTTCGACTACTCCGTTGTTCTGCGTTTTCTCAGGAATCAGATCACGTGAGGTCACGTCGATGACGCTGCCCTGGGGGATCCCACCTTTTGCCCTCTGACCTGGGCCTTTGGTGGAGGTGAAGGGACTCGAACCCTCGGCCTCTACATTGCGAAAGTACGGTTCTCAGTCCATTGACCAGGCCCTTTCCGACGACCTTCCTGGTAGCGGCGTTTCGATCCCCTCAGGTTCCCTTACGATCCCTCCCCTTCCCGCACGGTAAAAGACACGTAAAGACACGCCGGAACGGAGTTCGAGCGTGAGCACGCGTCGGTGCTCACGTCCGATCGGCAGGCCCTCTCCATGCGCAGCGAATGGCGCTCGTTCCACCTTGGCGGCGATCACGTTCCTCGGCAAGCAACAGGACACCATCGACCCATAAGCGGCGGCGCTTGTTGCCGGGTAGGCCCCGGAACGCCGATGATCTGTCTGTCAGTAGCCGGTCGGCACTGTCGGGTCACGCCCAATTGGTCAAGCCGCCTTCAGTTTCATTTTAATTCATCGTTGATTTCAGAGTCTGTCGCGGCGCCGGCGGGCCGCGCCCAGGACGCCGGGCGCCCACCCAGAGCGGGCGGCGTCATCAAGCATTGCCTCGCGTAGCGTCTGCCTGAGAGCCTTGTTCACCGCTCGGCACGTTGGCTGCTCAGTCATCCCGATGCAAGAAACCGTGGAGGATCAACGGTATCCGCCTCTTGAAGCTCAGCCGACAAACTCTTGCGCGCACATCCTCCTATAGGCGGCAAGGTTCGGCGTTGGTTGATGGCACGTTTCGGCATCGCCGTCAACCCTGGAGGAATGTCATCTCGCCACGGGACCAAACTCCCTGGTGGGCGGGCTCCGGTCGATGTCATGGTGGCCCAGTGACGGTGATTACTGCTGAGCCTATTCCGACCAGCGAAGAGGGGCCATGTGCGAGTTCTGGCTTGATTGTGCGGCCCATTGCCGCGAGCGATGCCGCAGCACTCGTCCGATTCCACGCACTCTTGAGTCCGCGGTCGGTTCACCTGCGCTACTTCTACCCGCACCTCGAGCTGCAGCCCTCCGAGATCGCACACCTCACCTGCGTCGATGGCTTCAACCGAGTGGCGTATGTGGTCGAGCAGGACGGTGAGATCATCGCGGTAGGCCGTTACGACCGGCTCGAGGATCAGTGCTCTGCGGAGGTGGCCTTCGTCGTCGCCGACGAGTTCCAGCACCACGGGTTGGGCACCATGCTCTTGGGGCGGCTGACTGAGACGGCGAGACGGGCCGGGATCGGCGAGTTCAGAGCCAGCGTTCTCGCCGAGAATTCCACAATGCTGGCCGTCTTCCACGACGCGGGTTTCCCCATGACTCAGACTCGCCGCTACGACGTCGTCGAGCTCACGATGGAGATCGGCCCGCGCGGGCTCTGACGTCCAGGCCACGGCAACGGGACGCTGCCCTCAGGCCATGCCGTGCGCGCTAGGTGATTCTCCCAGGCACCGTCAGAGTGGGACGGTCCAGGCCAGCCGCGTTCCGCCGTTGCCGCCCGGATGGATCTCAAACGACCCCCCGAGCTTCTCGGCCCGCTCACGGATGTTGATCAACCCGAGTCCCGGTTGAGCCAGTGGGAGCCCGATCCCCTTCCCATTGTCCTCAATCTCGAGGACGAGCCGATCGGTCACAACGACCGTCACCGCGTAGCGGGTGGCCCCTGCGTGCTTGCCGGCATTCGTCAGGCCTTCTCGCACGACGGCCAGGACGTGGTCGCCCACGTGTTGGGGTACGTCGTTGTCCACGGGTCCGTCGAACCGGACTTCGGGGCGGCTCCCCAGGGTTCCCGCGAGCTGCTCTGAGAGATGCAGGACGGCTTGGCGCAGCCCACCGGGAAGAGCGCCGTCTCCGAGCTCGAAGATTGCAGAGCGGATCTGGGTGATGGTGTCATCGAGCTCGTCGATTGCCCGGGAGACCCGCTCGACCACCTGGTCACGCTCGGGCAACCGCGTGGCGCCCTGGAGGCTCATGCCGACGGCGTAGATGCGCTGGATGACTCGGTCGTGAAGGTCACGGGCAATCCTGTCCCGGTCATCGAGAACACTCATGACGCGGACCCGGTCGTGGAGGCGGGTGTTCTCGATGGCAATGCCGGCCGCCAGTGCGAGGGCCTCGGCGAGTGCCTCGTCCTCGTCGGTGAAGGCTGTCGCACCCTCCTTGTCGGTCAAGTAGAGGTTTCCGTACACATCGTCCCGGACGCGCACCGGCACCCCCAAGAACGAGGTCATCGGCGGGTGGCCGGGGGGAACCCATAGCGACCGGGGTGATCTTCAAGGTTGTCCAGCCGCAGCGGTGCCGGTTCGGTGATGAGCAGCCCGAGCACTCCGCGTCCCGTTGGGCGGTCTCCGATCTCTGTGTCCTCCGATTCGCTGAGTCCGACGGTGATGAACCGCTCTAGACCCGTGCGGGTCTCATCGAGGACCCCGAGGGCGGCGTAGCGGGCTCCGACCAAGGACCTGGCCTCCTCCACCAGATGGCTGAGCAGGTCGGCCAGCTCGACGTCTGCGGTGATCATGAGGACCGCCCCCATGAGCCGCCCCAGCTTCTCGGGGTCGTTCACCCGCGTATAGGGCATGAGGTGGATCGTACGACCCACGGAGGTTCGCGAGAGCGCTAGCGGTACTGGCACAATGGTCCCGTGCCCATTCGCGTGTTCCTCCTCGATGACCACGAGTTGGTCCGGGAGGGAATTCGGGGCCTTCTCGAGAGTGACGAGGAGATCGAAGTCGTCGGGGAGGCCTCGACGGGCGCCGAGGCGCTCACCCGAGTGCCCTTGGCCCAGCCCGACGTCGCCATCCTCGATGTGCGCCTCGAAGACGGGGACGGGATCGAGGTGTGCCGTGACCTGCGATCGACCATGCCAGACCTCGTCTGCCTGATGCTCACCAGCTTCGCCGACGACGAGGCGATGTACGCCAGCGTGATGGCTGGGGCTGCCGGGTATGTGCTCAAACAGATCAGAGCGCGTGACCTGATAGAGGACGTGAAGAAGGTGGCGACAGGGGCGTCGCTCATGGATCCGAAGGCCGTGGCCCGAGTGGTCGAACGCATTGCCAACCCACCCCAAGCTGATCCGTCCATCTCGTCCCTCTCACCTCAAGAAGCTCGTATCCTGGACCTCATCGCGGACGGCAAGACCAACAAGCAAATCGCCGAGGCGATGTTCCTGTCGGAGAACACAGTGAAGAACTACATCACCGGTTTGCTGCGCAAGCTCAAGGTTACGAGTCGGACCGAGGCCGCTATCTACGCCACCAAGCTCAAGAGCCAGGGCTAGGCGTCCCCCAGCTGCTCGGCTGGTGAGCCGTGACCTCGAGATCCACACCCTTGCGAACCAACTCGTATTCGAGGCGCTCCCGCTCGATCCTCGGATGCGCGAAGTTCCTCGGGGCCACGTCGATGCCGCGCTCGGCGGCCAGGCAGACGAGCCCCCGGTCGTAGGCGATCTCGGCGGCCAGGGCCGTCCCTGACATCACGCCCGCCCCGAGATTCCGTTTGGGCAGCGCGGCACGACAGTCGCGGACGTGAACGAGCAGAGCCTCGGCGTCGAGGTCTGCGTCCCAGAAGTCCAAGGCGCCCGAGAGGAGGGTGACATACATGCTCACACCTCCACTGTGAACGCCGACGAAGAGTGGCGACTAGGGAGGATCCTCCCGTTCGGACCGCTCGGCCTCCTCAATGTCCCGACCATGGGAGGTTCCTCCCTGGTCCATAGGACCTTTGCGCTCATCTCAGCGAGCCCTCTTATAAGGACGATGGGGGCAGATCTCCTCACTGGGAGGGATCACGAACAAGGAGATACACATGCGACGCAAGGTTTTCGACATGCTGGCCAGTGTCGGTGGAGTCGTCGTGGTCATTGTGCTTGCAGTTGCCGGCTCACTGCTCATGGTGGGCTACAGCTTCGCCAACAACTACGTGCACACCCAACTCGCTCAGCAGCAGATCACGTTCCCCTCGGCAGCGGCTTTCGCGCACCCCGACGGGCAGGAAATAACCAAGTCGATGATCCCCTCGGTGTCTCAGTACGCCGGACAAGAGCTGCTCACGGGCCAGCAGGCGCAGGTCTACGCCAATGACTTCATCAACGTGCACCTGAATGAGATCGGCGGCGGCAAGACTTACGCCCAGCTGAGCACGGCGGCGATGGGACTGCCCAAGGGATCGCCGGCCTATACGGCGGCAGAGGCCAAGGTCCAGACGGTGTTTCAGGGAACCACGCTTCGTGGCTTGCTGCTCGAGGCCTACGGCTTCAGCCTGATTGCCGCCATCGCCTTCTGGTGTGCGATTGCAGCGTTCTGCCTCGCCGGCGTCATGGCGGTGCTGGTCGGCCTCGGCTTCGCCCATGCCCGGCGAACGGGCGAGAACGAAGAGCTTCTTCCCGCTCACAATCCGGAGGGGACGCTCGTCAGGGCGTAGCCCCGGCAAACCCTCCCAGTGAGGAGCCGACACCGGCCCGCATTGCGGGCCGGTGTTGCGCGTCTGGGCTCAAACAACGCGGATGATCCCCGCCACAATGACGTGGACTGGGACTTGCTCTCCGCTCAAGACCCTTGCCCGTGCGGCCAGACCCATTCGGCGACTTCTGGGTGATCGTCGCCATGAGCGCGCGTCCACGCCTTAGCTTCGTTGCGTCGGTCGACCATGACCTGCCGGGTACTGGCGGCCTTCGCGGCGAGACCGGGTACCCGATCGATCACGTCGGTTACGAGATGGTAGCGATCGAGGTTGTTCATCATCACCATGTCGAACGGGGTCGTCGTGGTGCCCTCTTCCTTATAGCCTCGAACATGGAAATTGTTGTGGTTGTCACGCCGGTAGGTCAACCGATGAATCGTTGCCGGGTAGCCGTGCCACGCGAAAACAACTGGACGATCTCGTGTGAAGAGCGCATTGAACTCGGCGTCAGGAAGGCCATGCGGGTGGATCGAGTCAGGTAGGAGACGCATCATGTCGACGACGTTCACGAAGCGCACCTTGATCTCAGGGAGGTGCTGCCGAATGAGGTCCGCGGCGGCAAGCGATTCCAAGGTCGGTACGTCGCCGGCACAGGCGAGCACAACATCGGGTTCTTCGTCTTTTAGCTCGGTCGATGCCCAGTCCCACACGCCGATACCGCGCGTACAGTGCGCGACCGCCTGGTCGATAGTGAGGTAGTCCAACGCCGGCTGTTTGCCCGAGACAATGACATTGACGTACTGGCGACTCCGCAGGCAGTGATCGGCGACAGAGAGAAGGCAGTTTGCGTCCGGGGGGAGGTAGACGCGTACGACGTCGGGCTTCTTGTTGATCACAACGCTCAGAAATCCGGGGTCTTGATGCGTCAAGCCGTTGTTGTCTTGGCGCCACACATGCGAGGTGAGCAAGTAGTTCAGCGAGGATACGGGTGGTCGCCACGGAATCTTTGAGGCGGTCTCTAGCCACTTCGCGTGTTGGTTGAACATGGAATCGATGATGTGAATGAACGCCTCGTAACAGGTAAAAAGGCCGTGACGCCCGGTCAAGAGGTAACCCTCGAGCAGACCCTCGCAGAGGTGCTCGGAGAGCACCTCGATCACGCGGCCGTCTTGACTGAGGTGATCATCGCCGGGCACGGTCTCGGCCATCCACTTTCGATCGGTGACATCGAAGACGCGACCCAGTCGGTTGGAGACCACTTCGTCTGGTCCAAAGAGCAAGAAGTTTCGGGGATTGGCGGCGATCACGTCGCGCAGCCACGAGCCAAGAACCCGTGTCGCTTCGTTTTGCGTAGTCCCGGGATGATCGACCGCGACGGCGTAATTGCGAAAGTCGGGAAGCTCGAGGTCAACGACCAGCAGACCTCCATTGGCGACGGGATTGTCGCTCATGCGTCGCTCGCCTTTCGGGGGCAAATCAAGAAGCTCCTCGACTGGAGCCCCGTCGTGATCGAAGAGCTCTCCCGGTCGGTAGGACTTCATCCAGTCCTCTACGGCCGCCCTGTGAGAAGCGTCGGTGCGCGCGGAAGGAATTGGAACTTGGTGAGCTCGGAACGTGCCCTCGACCTGCTTGCCATCAACCACGGGCGGCCCAGTCCAGCCTTTTGGAGAGCGCAGCACGATCATCGGCCATCTCTGAAGGCGCTCCCCGCCGGTCCCAGCCGTCGCGTGAATTTGATCAATGTCGTCAAGGCATCTGTCGAGCACTTTCGCAAAGGCCTGATGCGCTTCGGCCGGATTGGTGGTGAGGTCGATGGTCACATCACGAGGGTCGTAACCGTAGCCACCAAGGAGCTGGAGCAGATGCTCCGCCGGGATACGGGCGAGGATGGTCGGGTTCGCGATCTTGTAGCCGTTGAGGTGCAGGATCGGAAGGACCGTGCCGTCGCGGTCCGGATTGATGAACTTGTTCACATGCCAACTCGCCGCGAGCGCTCCAGTCTCGGCTTCGCCGTCACCGACAACGCAAAAGACCGTGAGATCGGGGTGGTCAAGGGCAGCTCCGTAGGCGTGGAGCAGCGAGTATCCGAGTTCGCCTCCCTCGTGAAATGAGCCCGGTGTATTCGGCGCGACGTGTGAGGGAACTCCACCAGGGAAGGAAAACTGCCGGAACAGCCGCTGCATGCCCACTTCGTCTTGACGGATCGAGGGATAGTGCTCGGTGTAGGTACCCTCGAGCCAGGCGCATGCATTAGGCCCTGGACCGCCATGGCCAGGACCCATCACGTAGCAAGCATTCAGATCACGCCGACGAATAACACGATTTGCATGCGCGTAGATGAGGTTCAAACCAGGAGTTGTGCCCCAATGTCCGAGCAATCTCCGCTTGACGTCCTCGGCCGCCAGTGGCCGCTGAAGAAGTGGGTTGTCCATCAGGTAGATCTGGCCCACCGAGAGGTAGTTTGCGGCTCTCCACCACGCGTCGAGCAAGCGGAGCTCCTCGGAATCCAGGGGTCCCTGGGCGTCGGTCAGGTGATATCCACTCGGAGCAATCGTCCTTCCATCGCCACTCGACTCGTCGTCGGGCGACGTTTCCACGGAGGTCGTGGCAGGAACGTTCATGCGAGCTCCTTTGGGCGGTGGACGACGCTGCAAAGCCTACGTGTTCAAGAAGCGCTAGAACCGTGGAGTGCGGGTGCTCGTCGTGAACGCTGGGTCGACCAGCCTCAAGCTTCGTATCGTTGAGGGTGACGATCGTGTGACGGAGACTGTCGATGTCAACCCACCAGGTGAGTCGCTCGAAGACGACCTCCGTGGCTTCTTGGCTTCTATCGGACCAGTCGACGCCATTGGCCACCGGGTCGTCCACGGAGGGATACGGTTCACCCGTCCAATCGTGATCGATGCCTCAATCCGAGCCGAGCTCGACGAGATGAACGATCTGGCGCCGCTCCACAACCCTCCGGCACTCGCCGCAATCGATGCCTTGCGTCGCCTCTCGCCAAATGTCCCGGCGGTTGCTTGCTTCGACACCGCGTTCCACATCTCGCTCGAACCCGCCGCCTGGAGCTACGCGCTCCCGGCAGCCTGGGTCGAACACTGGCGCCTGCGCCGCTACGGCTTCCACGGACTCAGCTGCGAGTGGTCCGCGAGTCGTGCCGCAGCGCTCTTGGAACGTCCCGCAGGTTCGCTCAGACTTGTGATTTGCCACCTGGGCGGCGGTGCCTCCGTGACCGCGACGGCAGAGGGTCGCTCGGTTGACACCACAATGGGTTTCACCCCGACCGAGGGACTCGTGATGGCGACGCGCCCTGGCGATGTAGATCCGGGAGCTATCGTGTGGGTCGCAGCCCACGGCGTCACACCCGACGAACTTGCTGATGCGCTCGAGCGGCGTAGCGGTCTCCTTGCGCTCTCGGGTGGCCTTACAGGCGATATGCAGAAGCTGCTTCTGCATCGGGAGCGGGGGGACCGGGCAGCCATTTTAGCGGTCGATGTCTATGTTCATCGCCTTCGGGCGAAGATCGCCGCAATGACCGCCGCCACGGACGGAACCGACGCCGTGGTGTTTACGGCGGGTGTTGGCGAGAACGCGGCGAAATACGGGCTGATGCGTGCGACCACCTCGAATGGATCGGTATATCCCTCGACGCCGATGCGAACCGGGCGGTAGGTGCCGACGACGTCGACATCAGCCAAGATGGTGCGAAGGTTAGGACGCTCGTCATCCATGCGCGGAGGAGCTTGTCATCGCAGCCGGTTGCCGTGCAGCATTGAGTTCGCAGATGTAAATCGGCTCTAGGCTTCCGAACTGAGAGTGTCGATCGACGGGATCAGTTGACCAGTAGAGGCACAGGGCGCCAGAAGCGCCCACGCCGAGGATGGTACGAGCCTTTCCACCGGTGATGCGGCGAGGTCCCGACCGGTCAGAAGAGCAGCGTTCATCAGCGCCGAATGTGACGTATCTCCCGAATTTGGACGGCGATCCCGAGCGTACGCTGAGTGCATGGAGCTCGGTGCCCTGCTCGGTGCGCTTGATCAATCTGAACGGCCCCGGTCACTACATCCATTGGGGCTTCATTCAGATCTCCGTCGCGAACTTCGTCGTCATCCTTCTCATGATTGCCGTCTTCGTGCTGGCGATCCTCCTGCCGTTCCCGAGGCGAAAGGGGCGGGACCAATGAGCATCGACACCGGAGCCACGACCGACGCAACCCAGCGCAGAGGAGTCGCGTCAGTGGACGGCGCGGGTGAGGAACGCCGCCGAATCGGCCTTCCCCCCCGACCGCCTGCTCCCCGACCGCCAGCCCGCCTACATGGCCTCGTGGATCTACGTGTTCGGCGTCCTGACGGTGGTCAGCCTGGCCTGGGTCATCATCACCGGCTGCGTCCTCGCCATCATGGGCCCGAGCTGGTGGCACGTGTCGACCGCCGGGCACTTCGTGAACTCTCTGCACCTGTGGAGCGTCGAGGCCTTCTTCTTCTTCATGGTGATCCATCTGTGGGGCAAGTTCTTCATGGCGGCCTGGCGGGGAAACCGCGACTGACATGGGCCACCGGCGTCATCTCCTTCGTTGTCTCCGTCGCGGCCGCCTTCACCGGGTACCTGTCGCAGCAGAACTTCGACTCCCAGTGGATCTCCACCCAGGCCAAGGACGGCATCAACGCCACCGGCGCCGGCGCCGTCTGGAACGTCCTCAACTTCGGCCAGATGCTGATGTGGCACATCGTCCTGCTGCCGATCGGCGTCGTCATCATCGCCGGCCTCCACGTGCTGCTGGTCCGCCGGCACGGCATCGTCCCGCCGTTCGCCGACGAGCGAGCGTGATCCAAGGAGACGGTCGCCACTCCGGCTGAGGAGCCGGCATGAGCCCGGACGCGAGAAGGCCGCGTCGCTTCAAGCCCGACCGCGACGTCAGGGAGTGGAAGGGCGCCTACGTCCCCTACGACATCTTGAAGGAGGCGTTCGTCGCCTTCCTGGCCGTCGGGGTCCTCATCGTGCTCCTGGCCGTCGTCTTCTCCTCGCCCGACGAGCCGGCCGTCACGCTCAAGTCCTGGTCCATCGCCAACCCGGTCGACTTCGCCCAGACCGCCATCACCGAGCTCGACGGCACGAGCGCGGTCGCGACCTACGGCCCGCCCTACAACGCCACCCCGAACTCCTCGCAGCACATCGGCTTCTTCGAGCCGGCCCAGTGGTTCGGCGTGCACCAGCCCATCGACACGGCGCAGGACTTCGTGATCGACCCGCTGCGGACGCTGCCCAACCAGCCGCTCGTGCAGCGCGCGCTCAACCAGTACGAGAGCGCCTCACCGACCAGCAGAGCGCTTGGACGACCGCCTACGAGAAGGCCGTCGCCAACGCCACCGACGTCCACGGCCGCCTCATGTCCCCTCGGGCCGCTACGGCCCGGTCGGGATCATCATCGGCTCGCTCGACGGCCATGGCGCAGACCGGCGGCCTCGACGGCACCCTGCTGAGCCAGGGGCAGTTCTACAACACCAACTACACCAAGCCACTGCTCTTCATCGCCGACGGCACTACCTGCCACCTGGCCGGCGCGCAGCACCTTCAGGGCACCCAGTGGGGAATGATGAACGAGACCGGGAACTACCCCGGTCAGGCGTGGCTGTGGCTCTACACCATGTGGTACCAGGTCCCGCCGATGAACTCGTCGTCCAACGGTGACCTCGAGGTGTGGGCGATCATGATGGCGCTCACCCTCGTTCTGATCCTGCTTCCGTTCATCCCGGTCCTGCGCTCCATTCCCCGCTGGACCAGGGTGTACAGACTGATCTGGCGGCGGCACTACCGCTCGCTGCCGTGAACTTCTTGTAACCGAATCCCGAGGATCCGCTTCGGCGCCGGCATGAGCGAACCAGTTGGTCCGTGGACACCACTGCGTCTTCTCAACGGAATCAACTTCGCCGTTGTGAGTCCTGCGGCTGACGAGGAAGTTTTCGGCTCGCACACAGAAGGCGCTACATCTGGTGCTTCTCGCATTCGACGACGGGATGATGAATTGGCCTCGTCCTGAAAGGGACCAAGGTCATGACCATCGGGACCTTGGTCCCTATGGGTTCGACCAGCCTCCGGGATCAGACTGTTTCATGACACGAACAACCCCGACCAATGCACATGACGAAGAACCACAGGTCGGTCGCTCCAAAGGGGCAGTAGTCACGGAGACGTCTCCAGGCGCGAGCGGCGGCGATTTGGCCCGTCGCGTCGTCCATCGGAGAACCGAGCTCGGCTTGAGCACCGAAGAGCTGGCGAAGCAGGCGGGCATCGACGCGGGTTCCTGCGTACTTCGAGCAGAGTTCCGACAGCACACTCACCGGTGGAGCGTTGCGCCGGCTCGCGGTCGCCCTCGATACGACGCCCTCCGTCCTCGAAGGTGCTGGGGTCGATCGTCCGCCAGGCGCCGGGCGCGCCGGCCCGAATGCCGCTCTTGAGAGCCTTACGCCCGCGGAATGCGAGGAGCATCTCCTCGGGGGGCGGCGTGGGTCGGACGATCCTCTCCACAGGATCTGGCCCAGTCGCCTTTCCTGTGAACTTCGTCTTTGCCCGTGGTTGCGTGATCTTTAGGACCTCGGATGGCATGGTCGACAACATCTCAGGCGTCGTCGCCTTCGAGGTCGACCACGTCGACGAGGCCATGAGCGAGGGATGGAGCGTCCTCGTACGTGGGCACGCTCGCCGATCGAAGGCGTCCGAATTGCGACTCGTGGCCGCGCGGCCTTGATTTGGAGCCCTGGGCTGGAGGCGCACGGCTCAACGTGGTCAGCATCGCGCCCTTTGAGGTCACCGGCCGGGCCATCGTCCAGCGGGCCCCGAAACGCTCCTGAGGCCAGCGTGGCGTTTACAGCAATCGCACTGAAAGAACGGAGAGCATCATGAAGGCACTCGTCTACAACGGACCAGGACGTAAGGACTGGCTGGAAGTACCCATGCCGACGATCCAAGACAGCACCGATGCCATCGTGCGGGTCGACTGCACGACCATCTGTGGCACCGACCTCCACATCTTGAAGGGGGACGTTCCCGACGTGACCGAAGGACGCATTCTCGGTCATGAGGCAGTCGGTACCATTGAGACGGTCGGGTCGGAGGTGACCAACCTTCGCAGCTGGTGACCGGGTGCTGGTCTCTTGTATCAGCGCCTGCGGGCGCTGTCGCTACTGTCGAGACGGCAGCTACGGCCAGTGCCTCGGTGGTGGGGGCTGGACTTGGCATCTGATCGATGGGACCCAGGCGGAGTATGTTCGGGTGCCCTTCGCCGAGACCTCGACGTACAAGGCGCCAGCGGGAGTGGCTCGACGAGGAGATCCTCATGCTGGCCGACATCCTGCCCACGCATACGAAGTCGGCGTCCGGAACGGTCACGTACAACCCGGTGACACGGTCGCCGTGGTCGGCGCGGGACCGATCGGCCTCGCAGCCGTAGTCGGGGCTCAGCTCTTCTCCCCGAGTCACATCGTCGCCATCGACCTGGCCGACAGCAGATTGGACTTGGCCCAGCGCTTCGGAGCCGACGTCCAGGTCAACAACGGCCGCGACGACCCAGTCGCATTGGTCAGAGAGCTCACGGGCGGTCTGGGCGCTGACGTTGCCATCGAAGCGGTCGGCGTTCCGGCCAGCTTCGAACTGTGCACGGAACTCGTTCGTCCAGGCGGTCACGTGGCGAACATCGGAGTGCACGGCCAGCCGGCCACACTCCACCTTGAGTCGCTCTGGACACGTAACATCACGATCACGACCGGCTTGGTTGACACCTACTCGACCCCCACGCTGCTCCGCCTGGTCGCATCACGTCAGATCGATGCCAGCGCATTCGGCACTCACCATTTTCGCCTTCACGACATGATTGGCGCCTATGACGTCTTCGGGCGGGCAGCCGAACCGGTGCGGGCAAGGTTGTCATCACCCGCTAAGGGATTTGCGCAACGACGCGCTCAGTTGAGCTGGCCCTCCTGAGCCTCACGGAACGTAGCGCTCAACCCACCTGAATCCAACGGTTCCGGTTGTCCGAGGAGTGGTGGCAGACCACTTCCTTGACGATCCAGATGGTTGGACGCTACGCACACTGCTGGCGGGAGCTTGGTAGCCCGGTTCGATCACTGTTTTGAGCAGGCCCCTGCCGAGGAGATGGTTGGTAGCCGGCGTTGCGATCCTTTAGTACCCCTCCGGTCCCGCACTTGTAAAGACATGTAGACACGT
>CAVUWK010000001.1:0-395196 GCA_963745175.1 uncultured Acidimicrobiaceae bacterium | reverse complement strand
CATATGGGCTAGTGAACAGCAGGTTCGCAAGGAACCTCGACGGTGCAATTTTGGCTCGTATCGCCTCGAGGCCAGATTGGCGTGCCGCTGAACAACGAGCGTTGCCGTCGTCTTTTGGGCAGAATGGGTACGTGATCGCTCGCCCAAGAACCATGTATGCGACTGCCGCCAATGGGAGTCAGATTGCGTACCAAGTCGTTGGCGAGGGGACCACCGATCTCGTGTATTTGACTGGTTCTTTGAGTCATGTAGACGTGCGCTGGGAGTCACCCGCAAGTGCCCGATTTCTTGAACGGTTGGCTTCATTTGCTCGCCTGATCATCTTTGACCGGCGCGGCGTGGGAGCCTCTGACCGTCTCCCGAGCGACGCAGTTCCGACCTGGGAGGAATGGGCGCTCGACCTCGAAGTCGTGCTCGACGCAACCGACTCGCAATCGGCGGCACTCATGGCTGTGGCGGACGGGGGCGCCATGGCCATCACTTTCGCCGCGAGCCATCCCGAGCGGGTGAGGGCGTTGGTGCTGTTCAACGCGTTGGGGACTCTGATATCTCCCCGGAGGACATCGGCTTCATTGCCGAGGCGCAAGAGCAAGCCTGGGGAACGCTCGATTGGGTTGATGTGATCGCGCCGAGCGTCGTTCAAGACCCGATCCAGAGTGAGTGGTTCGCCAAAATCATGCGGGCGACCGCCACTCCCCACGCAATCGCCACTCAGACGCGTGCAACCTGGTGTGTCAACACCGATTTCGTGCTGCCTTCAGTTCATGTACCGACCCTCGTCGTCCACAGACGCGACCGTCGGGAGCCGACCGTTGAGATGGTGCGCCAGTTGACTGAGAAGTTTTCCGAACGCGAGATTCGTTGACATCCCCGGCACTGACCTCCCACCCCAGACCCAGGACCCAGACCTCGTTCTCGCCATTGTTCAGGAGTTCCTGACAGGGGTCAGGCCCTCACCGACAATGATCGGATCTTGGCCACCGTACTGTTCACCGACATCGTCGAGTCCACTCGACTAGCAAGCGCGATCGGTGACCGCGGTTGGCATGAGGTTCTCGACGCGCATGACGCAATAATCCGAGCCGACCTCGAACGCTGTCGCGGCCGGGAGGTCAAGACGACCGGCGACGGCTTTCTAGCCATCTTCGACGGCCCTAGCCGGGCCATTGAGTGCGCCCTCGCCATCCGTGACCATGCCCGAGAAATAGGAATAGAAGTTCGCGCTGGACTCCACACCGGTGAGGTCGAAGCCCGCGGCGACGACATTGGCGGCATCGCGGTACACATCGGGGCAAGAGTCGCAGCCGCTGCACGCGCCAGCGAGGTACTGGTGTCACGAACCGTTGCGGATCTCGTCGCCGGTTCGGCCATCGACTTCGTCGATCGGGGCGACCACGACCTCAAAGGGGTTCCTGGTACTTGGAAGCTGCTTGCGGTTGATACAGTCTGAATGGCGTCTGATACTCGGACAGAGTGGGTGCCCCAGTCCGCCGGCTGAGGGGCGGCAGCGCAGTTGCAACTGGAATCGCGGCAGCGAGTCAGTTCGAAATCCTCGGCGATTCAGTCTGTGACCCAGCGCCCTCGGAGGTCCTCGAGCCAAGGCGGTAGCTCGATCGGGGGATCAGGGAGAGGCTCAACGCCGCGCTGTTCGAGCAGGCGCTTGAAGGACGCCGGATCGTCCCCCCAGCCCCGAGGGTCGCCCATCATGACTTCAAAGAGTGTTGCTCCCTCGGGTCCGGCCTCGAAGGGGCCGAAGGCGGCTCCCTGGGCCAGCTCGATATGGGTACCAGCCGGGCATCGCCGGTCACCGCACATGATCTCGCCGTCGAGGACCATGACGACGTGCGGGCTGAGGTGACCGTGTCTTCGCTGAATAACTCCGGGATCCCATCGCGCGTATAGCGACAGATAGAGCGGATCGGCGGAGAAGGCCAGCCACTTCTCCCACACAGAGGCGACAGAGCCGTCCGCCAGTCGCACAGCGCGGACCTGTTGCCAGGGGACATCGAGATCATCGAGGTGGCGGAAGGTCGGTTCGAGCTCCGGGACCTTCGACTCATCGGTGTCCTTCACGGGTGACTTCTTGGCCTGATCTTGCGGTCACGGTGTGCGTGGCGTCTAGCCGGGCGGCCCATCAGCCCATGATCTCACGATGTTCTGTGGCGAGGGCGTGGTGGGTGCCCCAGTCCGCCGGGAGGGTGGGATAGGCAGCGGGGACTTAGAGTCATCCGATGCGGGTCAGCGATGTCCGGGAGATAGTCGAGTCGGCTCAGGTTGACCCACAGCTGTACAGCTTCGACAGCGAGCAGCATGAATCGCTGTGCCTGCTCGCTTTCGGGCAGACCTGGAAGGTATTCATCTCCGAGCGTGGGCATCGCAACGAGGAACAGACGTTCGCCATCGAGGACGACGCCTGCGTGTACTTCCTGAAACGGATCTTCCAGCTGCGGGCGTCGCCCTCTATCCCACTTCGCCGGAAGGAGGGTGTTGAAACTTGCTGAGCGATCGGTCGCTAACTGAGTTCCAGGCTCAGGATGTCCCACCGAAATCGAGCGCCTTGGTCTCGACGACCTGGGCCGTCCGCCCCCGGGGCCGCCTGGTCGGTCCAATAGAGGTTCGTATGGGCGATGACTTGGTGGGGAGGAGGTGCACCCCAAGAAGATTGGTCCTCGGTCGTGTGAGCATCGCTGACGAGGCTGGTGTCGTATCCCCTGACAAAGGCACCATGGAGGGTCGAGCGGATGCATGCATCGGTCTGAGCGCCTACGACGACAAGTCGCCCGACCCCCAAGCCCGACAGCTCGGATTCCAGGGTGGTGTCCTCGAATGAGTCGCCGTATTTCTTGTCGACGTGCGGATCTGAGTCGAGGGGTGTGAGTTCCGGGACGATCTTCCAAGGGTCGCTACCCATGACCCGCTCTCCGCCAGAGTCCTGGACCCAGACGACGGGAATCCCCTCACGCCGCGCCTTCTCGACAATGCGCTCGATATTCGCCACCACAACGTCACGCTCATAGTTCCCGTGGACGACGCCCTGCTGAACGTCGACCACAAGGAGTGCAGTATTCGGCCGGTTCTTGAGTGTGGTCACACCTCTCCTCTCTGTCAGCCGAGTTATACCCTTCGATCGCGCATCGGGATGAATTCGTATCCTCGACAACCAAGGCCCGACTGAGGGTCCGGAGAGATGGGTGCCCCACTACATTGCCGGACCTGGGCGTGGCTGAACGGCACTTCGGGGGCGGATGTCCACCTTGACGAAGCTGGCACCGAGGATTTCCCGACGCAAGCTCCTGCACGATCTGAGGTGCCGGAGCGGGCGGGGCTGCTCCTGACGACCCTTATTTTGGTGGCTGCGGTCGTGAACTTGCCGTTGGCGGTGGCGAACGTGGCCCTGCCCGACATCGGCTTGCACTTCAATGCCTCGCAGACCCAACTCAACCAGGTCGCGGTTTCCTATTCACTCGGGCTGGCGGTCTCGGTGCTGTGGTTCGGCGCGATTGGCGACCGATACGGGCGCCAGCAGATGATGCTGATCGGCATGTTGGTGGCGGTAGCGGCGTCCACGCTGGCCGCCTGGTCGCCGACGATCCAGGTTCTGATCGGGGCAAGGTTCGTGGGCGGCCTGGGCGCGGGCATGGCTTATCCGACCACCCTGTCGCTCATTACCGCGCTGTGGCGCCCGGGCGCGGCGCGGACCAAGTCGATCGCGTTGTGGTCGGCTGTCGGCGGATCGATTTTAGTCCTGGGCGTGCTTGTCGCGGGTCTGCTGCTGTCAGTCGCGTGGTGGGGGTCGGTGTTCCTGACACCGCTGCCGTTGGTGGTGGTCGCCTTCCCGCTGGCGTGGAAGCTGATCCCTAGCCACGTGAACGAGACTACCGACCCTGTAGACCACCTAGGCGGCATGTTGTCGCTGCTGCTGATGGGAGGGCTCATCCTGTCCATCAACTTCACGACGGTGCCCAACTCCGGGACGATCGTGCTGAGCACGGCGATCATCGCCGCGGCGGCGCTCGGGGCGTTCGTCATCCGCCAGCACCGCGCGACCAATCCGCTGTATGACCTGCACATCGCCGGGCGCCCCACCTTTTGGGTCGCCGCCTGCTCCGGGATCATCGTGTTCGGGTCACTGATGGGTGCCATCTTCATCGGCGAGCAGTATCTGCAGAACGTGCTTGGCTACTCCACCATCGACGCCGGACTGGCCATCCTTCCGGCCGCGGTGCTCATTGTGCTCATCGCCCCCCGCTCAGCCAAGCTCGTTGACTCCCACGGCTCCCGACTCGTCTTGCTGGCCGGAGACGCGTGCATCTTCCTCGCTTTTCTCGTCATGCTGCTGCTTTGGAAAGAGGGCGCCTCTTACTGGGTGGTGGGCCTTGGTTTCGCTTTGATCGGTGCCGGGGTCGGGTTTGCTGGCACGCCGTCTTCTAATTCGCTCACCGGCTCGGTGCCGGTCACTCGGGTCGGCATGGCCTCGGGTACTGCCGACCTGCAGCGTGACCTTGGTGGGGCCATCATGCAGTCGATCATGGGTGCCCTGTTGACCGCAGGGTATGCCGCCGCGGCGGGCGCGGCGATCAGCAGTTCCCCGAACTCCTCGCAGGTCACCAACAACGTTCAGAGCGAACTCACCAAGTCTTACGACGGCGCCGCAGCCATCGCCAAGCACTATCCGCAGTACGCCCAGCAGATCATTGCCGGGGCCAAGCAGTCCTTCGTTCAAGGCGACCACTGGGCCTTCGCATCCGGGGTCATCGCAGTCGCGCTCGGTGCGATCCTCGTCTTCTTCTTCTTCCCCAAGTTCGAGAAGGAAAAGAGCTCGCTCGCGGACTACCGCCGGGCCGACTCCGCCTACGGCACTCAGCCTGCCCCACAACGCCGGGCCGGGGGCGCCATCCCAGCCACGGTCTGTTGGCAAAGGCGGCTGGGTGCTGTTTAGCGGATGGGGCGAAAGCGACGATCTCGTGGCTTGGGTGAGTTCCGTACGCCAACGGCGTACGGAACCGGGCCTCGAGGCTCTGGCGGCCCCGGCATGGATGGAACCTGGGGGATAGCCTCAGTTCGTGGATCGAGGGGGGGAGGACGAGATGACAGGTCCGACAAGCAGGCGCCGTTGGCGACCGACCCGGGTGGCGGCGGCCATGGTCACCGCCCTCGGCGCGTCGTGGCTCGGCGTGGGAACCCTCGATGTGGCGACCGCCGGACCGGCCGGAGCGTCTGGGTGCGCGTTCCACCTCGTGCCCGGGCCGACCCAGGGTGCGCTCGGGAGCCTCGGCATCAACTTCCGCGCCATCCCCAACGGACCGGCAGAGTCATGCACGACCACCTTCTCGGCCACGGCGTCCATCACCGGTCCGGGGGGCGTCAAGCCTGCCAACGTGAACAGCAACCCCTTGACGTCGACCTTCACCGTGACGTTCTCGCCCAACCGGCTGGGCCCGCTCGTCGGGTGGCTGTGGTCACCGCACTGCGCCGACCCGGCCAACGTGCCGTACACCTTCACCGCCACCAGTGCGGCCGGCGGCGTGGCGGGGGTGCCCCTCCCGGCGTTGAGCTGTTCTCAGCAGGGTGGTCCGGGGCTGACATCGACGATCACTGACCCTATCGCCGAGTCCCCGGACCCCAGCAGCGTGGCCGGGATCGCCGGGACGCCGGGGAATCTCGGGTACTCGAGCGTCACCCTGGAGGGGTCCCAGTACGGCTTCGGCGACGCCACCCAGTTCAACTTTGCATCCAGCAATGCGCCGTTCGTCGGTATCGCCAACGCCGGCGGTGGATCCAGCAACTGGCAGGTGGCGGCGGACGGTGGGGTGTTCTCCTTCGGGAGCGCCCACTTCTACGGCTCAATGGGCGGCACTCCGCTCAACTCCCCCGTGGTCGGTATGGCCTCCACGCCCGACCACGGCGGGTACTGGCTGGTGGCCGCCGACGGCGGGGTCTTCAGCTTCGGTGACGCCGCATTCCACGGCTCGATGGGTGGACGCCCACTGAACCAGCCGATCGTCGGCATGGCGTCGACGCCGGACGGCAACGGCTACTGGCTGGTGGCCGCCGACGGCGGGATCTTCAGCTTCGGTGACGCCGTCTTCCACGGATCGATGGGGGGGATCGCCCTCAACGCGCCGGTCACCGGCATGGCGGCCAACACCGTTGGCGGCTACTGGCTCGTGGCCACCGACGGCGGGATCTTCAGCTTCGACGCGACGTTCTTCGGCTCCACGGGGGGCATCACCCTCAATGCGCCGATCTCGGGGATGGCCGCTTCCTCGGACGGCAACGGGTACTGGTTCGTCGGCGCCGACAACGGCGTGTTCGCCTTCGGCGACGCCCCGTTCCACGGGTCGGGACCGCTCACCAGTTAATGATTGCGGCCTGAGGGGTCCAAATGCTGACGCAACGCCGCGACCGTCATCGACCGTCGAGGAGCACACTATGGAGCACCTCTTTCCCGACGCCTATCCGGCATACAAGCACTCAACCAAGAAGCTGATTCGTTTCATATTCTGAGCCGTCCGCCGATTGAGGGTGTCCCCGAATCCCGAAAAACAGAATGGAGTCAGGGTCACCCCGTCCGCCGGGCTGGGGCTACGGATCTCGAAATACCATGGTCGCCATGAGCCCGAACGAGCCTCTACGACTCATGGTCGATTTCAACTACAGCGGCGAAGAGGGCGGCGTGGTCACCGTGTTTCTCGGTTCCAAGCAAGGTGACCGTTCGAAGTTGAGCGGCCATGTGCAGAAGCAATTCAGCACTGCCAGCTTCAGGCCACAAGAGGGGCTGAAGGTGCTGCTGGTTGAGCTCCGAGCTGATTTGGACGATCAAGGGGTTGTGTGCGATATGGAGGTCGTCGGAACTCTTCACTGGGTTGAGGACGGCTTCGGATGGAGGGCCTCATATCAGCCCGAAGAGTTGCGTTGGGTTCCATCAGCAAGCGGAGAAAAATCAAACCCGTCGCCAGCTCGCTGGATCGGACGAGGGTGTCCCCATACGCCAATGATGTTGAGAAGCTCCCTGAGGATCCACCGCTGCAAGGTTGGTCGTCAGTAGTTTCGGGAGCACCGGAGTCACCGGTCTGACTTGAGATCACGACGGACACCCGATGGTGTCCGCACCCCGTCGACCGGAGCTCCGGGCAAACTGAGACGAGGCGCAGCGTGCCCCGTTCCAGAGGGGTGATGGGCCGGTCTGTTGGACCAGATCGACCCGCACCGTCACTCCTTTCGGGACGGCCGCGCCATCCCTCAACCGCTTAAGGAAAGGAAGGGATGGCATGACCATCGTAGAAGCTGCACGCACCGTCACTGGTGGCATCGACACCCACGGGGAGGTCCACGTGGCCGCCGCATTGGACGAGGTCGGTGGCCTGCTCGGAACCGCATCGTTCCCGGCCGATCCCGACGGCTACTCGGGCCTGGTGGCATGGCTCGAGGATTTCGGAGACGTCGGAAAAGTCGGGGTGGAAGGGACGGGGTCCTATGGGGCGGGCATCGCCCGCTTCCTCGCCCGAGCCGGCGTCCACGTGGTCGAAGTCGACCGCCAGAACCGCCAGGCCCGACACCACAGCGGCAAGTCCCATCCCCTCGACGCCGTCGAGGCCGCCCGCGCAGTTCTCTCGGGCCGGGCCCAGGGAACCGCCAAGAGAGGGACGGCTCGGTCGAGGCCATCAGGGTCCTCGTCGTCGCCAAGCGCTCGGCCCGAGGGGCGCGCATCAAGGCGCTGACCCAGATGCGCCAGCTCACCTTCAGCGCCCCTGACCAGCTGCAGAGCCGGCTCAAGGGCCTCCCCATCGCCCAGTTCGTGGCCGGCGCGCAGGGGCTACATCCGACGCGCTCACCCGATGTGGTCACCGCGGCGACCAAGGCGTCGCTGTCCTCGTTAGCCCATCGGGTGGCCGATCTCGAAGAGGAGATTTCCGACCTCGACGCCATGATCACCCCGCTGCTCGAGACAACGGCACCCGAACTCCTCGCCGTCTACGGCGTCGGCATCGACACCGCGGCCGCGCTGCTCGTCACCGCCGGCGACAACCCCGAGCGCCTGCACTCAGAGGCCGCCTGGGCGCATCTGTGCGGCGTCTCGCCGCTCGAGGCCTCTTCGGGCAAGGTCACGCGTCACCGCCTCAACCGCGGCGGGGACCGCCAGGCCAACCGGGCGCTGTGGCACATCGTGATCACCCGGCTCGCCTCTGATCCGAGGACCCAGGCCTACATGGAGCGCCGGGTCAAAGACGGTCGCTCCAAGCGCGAGGCCATCCGCATGCTCAAGCGCTACGTCGCTCGCGAGGTCTACCGCTACCTGCCTCGCGCCTAGATCCCCGGACCATGGACCTGGCTCTCCATACGCCTGTCGTCGAAGTGACTGACTTCAACCCGATTTGCCGGTCCATGGCCCGGGTTCACCGACTCTCGAAGACGCGTGACCTGATAAGAGCTTGCCCTCAGCAACGAGTGGCCCATCATTGGTCTGTCCGCTGTCTTCTCTCCCGACAAATTTCACCCCGAAAGGGTTGACATGACCCATAGGAGCAGGGAAGGGAAGGAGACGCAGCGGTGCCACGCTCGGTATCAACCAGCTGACAGTCGAATCCCCAGTTCAGCTCTCGTGGTGTCCACATGTTCGACTGCGAAGAGCTGGTCGTCCGATCCAGCGATTCGGATCCGGAGACGCTTCCGTATTCCACCTTTGTACGCATCCCCGATTCTGGCCACTTCGGCATTAGATATGGCGCTCCTCTCGACCGACCACACTCTGCGCCGCTTGGAATTGAAGCCGTTGGGCACGAACAAGAGCCTTCTATCGGTCAGGCAAAGCGTTCCACCCACGATGGTCGGTCCAACGGTCTGTAGCGCCGCCGTAGCGCTCCATTCGACGGTCTCTTGAGGTAGCAGTTGAGTCGTTATGCGACGGTTCACACCAAGAAGAATCGGCGTCTCAAACCAGGCAAATGAGAACCATTCGACGTCCAGATGCGGAAATGGGTCTTTTGGCCTACCGGCGTCCTAGTTCGCCGATTATGCAAGAGAGCTCAATGCGATGACCCGCTCAGTCCGTCCCAGGATCGCCGTTCTGAGACCGACCGTCTCGCTCGATGGCGCGTCCGAAGAGGTTTGCGCGTTCTCGGAGGTGGTCCAGCAACTCTAACGGGGACACCACCTCGAACTCGGCGGCAGCATTTCCCAGGACCAGCGTTGGCCAATCAAGTGAATCTGTGGCCATGCTCAATCGACACCGCCCCGAGCTGACATCTTCGAGGATGCCCCACGGACCAATACGCTCCCGAACGACGGCCGTGGGGGCATCGATGAGTACGTCCACCTGGTACCGCGACGGGACACTCCCGATACTGGACCGGACGAACTCCCCAGCGTTCTCAGCAGGAAGTTGGCGCGGGATGGCGTGGGCCCCTGTGACCCTTGGCTCCGCCAGTCGGTCAAGGCGAAATGTACGCCAATCGAATCGGGTCAGATCCCACGCGACGAGGTACCAGCGCCTTCCCAGTAGGACTAGTCGGTGCGGGTCGACAACGCGGGTGCTCGCTGCACCGCCGCTATCGGTGTAGTCGAATTCCATACGCTCGCCGTCCCGGCAGGCCTGGGCCACTGAAACCAGGACAACCGCATCGACGCTGGCGGCGGACTCCTGCCATGGAAGAGAAACCGTCATCGCTGCAAGTGCGTCGATTCGGCGCCGGAGCGAAGTGGGCATGACTTGGATCACCTTGGTCAGCGCCCGCAGCGAGGACTCCTCGATGCCCACAACCGAACCCGCCTGGATCGCCGAGTGCAGCCCTACGCCGATGGCGACGGCTTCGTCGTTGTCGAGCAAGAGTGGAGGAAGCACGGCGCCCGCCGCGAGCTGGTAGCTACCGTCTACACCCCGACGCGCCTCGACGGGGTAGCCAAGGTCTCGGAGGCGGTCGATGTCCCGACGGAGCGTCCGCGGCGAGACCTCGAGGCGAGCTGCCAGGTCGGTCCCCGGCCAGCAGCGCCGGGACTGGAGCAGGGACAGCAGGCGGAGCGTGCGCGTGCCGGGCGTGGTCATCTGGCCAGTATCGCGGTATTTAGGTCAATAACTGGCCGCTAATCGTCCTAGGGTGCCGAAAACAGCCCAAATGAAAGGACCAGCTCATGACGTCCACCATCACCACTGACCTCGAGCGGAACGACCTCGTGCACGCATTGAGTGAACATCGGAATCTCCTGCTCCGTACCGTCTCGGGCTTGACGGATGCCCAGGCTCGGCTGACTCCCACCACCAGCCAGCTCTGCCTGGGAGGCATCATCAAGCACGTCGCGCTCGCCGAAGAGGGCTGGGTCCGCTTCATTGCGGAGGGTCCAGAATCTCACGGCCCGGCCGACGAGGCCGCCTACGAGGCCCATGCAGCCGGCTTTCGCATGACGGACGAGGAGACGCTGGCGGACCTGATCGCTCGCTACGAGGTCGTTGCTCAACTCACCGACGCGCTGATAGTCGCCCTACCTTCGCTCGATGCATCCCACCCGCTTCCCGAGGCCCCGTGGTTTGAGCCCGGCGCGCGTTGGTCGGCTCGCCGCGCACTCATCCACATCGTGGCTGAGACGGCCCAACACGCCGGTCACGCCGACATCATCCGCGAGACCATCGACGGTGCAAAGTCCATGGGCTAACAGAACGTTCCTCCGCTTCGGGCCCAACGATCAGTCTGCGGTCGCATCACCTCACGGACCTGCGCTCGAAGCTGCCCAAAATGATGGAACACATGGCTGCAGCCGGTGTCCCCGTACGCGGCTGGTGGCTACATCTAAGACAAGAATGTGGCTCGTGCCCGAAGGAGAAGGGATGCCGCAGGTGTGGCGCTTGCCGATGAAAGAGGCGGAGGCCGCCCTGCGGGCCGCAAACATCTCCTATCGAATTTGCCGTGCTCAAAGTCGGGTGGTTCCAGAGGGCGACCTGTTATCGGTGACTCCATTTCCCGGGACCATCATGCGCCCTAGCGGTGAGTCGCTGCTGACTACCTCGTGCGGTCCACCAGTAGTGCCAGAAGAGGGATAGGCCTGACCCAGTTCGCCGGGAGTGGGGCACGGAAGCAGACGCGGCGTTAGCCTGATCTCCGATGACCCCGATGCCCCAGCCCGGCGACCGTCATTCCGGCTTCATCGCCGAGCCAAACCGGAAGTATCGCCAGGCGCCACCGTGGTTCTGGCCTTCGGGCTTCCTTCTCATCGTCGGCATTTTGGTGTGTGCGATCATCGGCTGGTTCACACTCTTCGCACCTGAATGGCGAGTCGCCACGGGCAATCACTTTGCCATCAACCCTGTTATACCCAGCGGCGCTACGTGGAAGCCGTCGGCCAGTCAGTATTGCGTTTACATCGGGGAGTTCAACAACCCCCCGGGACTCAATCAGACCACAACGTTGATGGCCACGCTTCTGGCGAATAGTGCTCCCACTCCGGGATCACATGCTGCCGCACTTCGCTTGTACGACGTGGTCAACGCCAACAAGGTCACCCAAGCGGACGTCAATGCCGTGAACGGTGCCTACACCTGTCCGTCGATTGCTACGACTAGCTAGGGTCCGGACGGCATCGTTGGTCCTGCCCCCGTTCTCTGCTGGTCCTGAATAGCTTCGGGAGTGCTGGTGGGTTCGGCCTGACTTGAAGTCCCGTGACGTTGCAAAACGTCGTCGACCGAGGCCTGCCAGCGGCACATTGAAAGCGGCACGTCCCGTCTCCGAGTTGGGGTGATTGGTCCGGCTTGCAGCAACAAGCCTGGACCGCCCGTCGCTCCGATCCGGAACGGCCGTGCCATCCCTCAACACCATTACGAGAAGGGACGACCAATGACCATCGTAGAAGCTGCGCGTGGGATCACCGGTGGAGTCGACACGCATCGCGACGTCCACGTCGCGGCCGCCCTCGACCCGCTCGGCGGCCTGCTCGGTTCGGAGAGTTTTGCGACCGACCCGGCCGGCTACAAGGCCCTGCTCTCCTGGCTCGAGACCTTCGGGGAGGTGACCAAGATCGGCGTGGAGGGCACGGGCTCGTATGGTTCGGGACTCTCGCGTTACCTGCGCCGGGTGGGAGTGACGGTCATCGAAGTCGACCGGCCCAATCGAGAAGAGCGCCGGCGCAGCGGCAAGTCCGATCCCCTCGACGCCGTCGAAGCGGCCCGGGCCGCGCTCGAGCGGACGGGCGAGCGGGCACCCCAAGTCGAGGGATGGTGCCGTCGAGGCGATCCGGGTCCTCGTGGTCGCCAAGCGCTCAGCCCGCCAGGCCAGGGTCAAAGCCCTCACCCAGATGCGCCACCTCGGCTACAGCGCGCCTGAGCAGCTCCGTTGCCGATTGAAGGGCCTCTCTGTACCCGCATTGGTGGCAGAAGGAAAGGGTCTCCGTCCCACACGTTCACCTGACCCAGTGACGGCGGCCACCAAGGCGTCGCTGTCCTCGTTGGCGCACCGGATCAGCTCGCTCGACGAAGAGCTCGCCGAGCTCGACGCGAGGATCGAGGCGCTCCTCGTGGCCACCGTCCCCGAGTTGCTGGACCTCTTCGGTGTCGGTCCCGACACCGCGGCCGCCCTCGTGATGGCGGCGGGCGACAATCCAGAACGCCTTCACCAGAATGGGCCCACCTCTGCGGCGTGTCGCCCAGAGGGCAGGAGCGAAGGTCCGGGCCCTACCAAGGCGGCGACCTCACAAGCAACATCGACACCGCATCGCCATTGGTGCCCGCCAATCAGTCGGGTGCCAACAACCAGGTGAGCGCCGAAGAGCTAGGGTCCGGACGTCATCGTTGGTCCTGCCCCCGTTCGCCGGGCTGGGGTGCCACCCTGCGGCACAACCGGGATACGCTCACCTTAGACCGCAGGGCGGGGACGGTCTGGCCGGATTAGTCGACCTCACGTTCCCCTCTGCACACTAAGACAGTCGGCGAATTCCGCGAGCGGTCGAACCGCGCCACGTCTTGTCGTGCAGAAACGCACGGCCGGGGAAGCTTCAGTCCGGGCTCGCTTCCACGATGACTCGGGGCTGGCCTGTTTGCTCCCTGTATTCCCGGACGAACGCGGAGCCGTTGAGGGCCACCAGCAGCTGACGAAGCTGCGACAGCTGCTGGTGGCCGAGCTCACGTTCGAGGTCCGCTTCGATGCCCGCCACACTTTCCCGCAAGACGCGCCCCACCGCATAGCCCCGTTTCGTGAGTTCGATCCGACGTGAGCGCTTGTCGTGCGGATCGTCCCGGCGCTGGAGATAGCCCAGTTGCTCGAGCTCGCCGAGCAGGTAGTTCATTGCCTGCCTGCTCATGCCGGCCTCCGCGGCGACGTCAGAGGGACGGCGTCCCTGAGGGCCGGGGTAACGGAGCACGGCTGAGTGAGCCGGCACTATGTCCGTGAACCCCGCCGCGTGCAGGTCGTCGATCATCCGGTGTCGAATGGCATCCACGGGCATCCGTAGAAGTGCCCCCATCAGCGGCTCGTCCTCGGTCGGTTCCATAATAAAACTACTTTACAAAGATGGTTGGCTCGTGTACAGTTCTCTACAGTCACTTTACAAAGATAAGGGAGCGGCACAATGAGCACGGCGACGAAGACCCCGATCCAACTTCACGACCTGACCGTGACGTTCCTCCTCGACGAGGTCGATACCGATGGAGCGGCAACTGTCTTCGAGATCCGGGTGCCCGTTGGCGCCCTTGTCCCTCCTCCCCACAGCCATGACGGCTTCGACGAAGCCGTGTACGTCCTCGAGGGCGCATTCACCTTCAATATCGATGGCGTCGCCCACGAACTCAGCGCCGGACAGGCCGGATTCGTCGGGAAGGGGCAGGTCCACAGCTTCGACAACACCGGCAGCACGAATGGAGTGTTTTTGTCTGTGGCGACACCGGGCATCTTCCGACCTCAGTACTTCCACGAGATCGCCGCGGTCTTGGCGGCCTCACCTGGCGGCCCCCCGGACCTCGACGCGCTCTTTGGCGTCATGGCACGCCACGGCCTGACTCCGGCGATTCCAGGTGCATCGGGCGTCGCCGGCTAAGTGGAAGCGCGACAACGACATCGAGAGCGGGCCCCTGTGATAGGACCCATTTGCCGAGGTCCCGTGTGACAACAGGAAGGATGCGAATGGCTGCTTCGAAGCTCAACGTGACCGGCATCAACCACGTGGTGCTACACGTAGCGAACCTTGATCGTTCCCGGACGTTCTACATGGAGGTTCTGGGGTTAGAGCACCGCGGCGCCATCTCCGACGGCCCAGGCGGTATGAATGCCAGCTTCCTACGTTGTGGCATGCAGGGCCTCGACCTGTTCGAGGTTGCCGGTCGTGACGTCCACGGCGGCGAGGAGATGAACCACCTGGCCTTCAACGTGGACGCTGAGGATGTGGCGCACGTCGTAGCGGGGCTGTCGCTGGCCGGGATCGACACCTTCGAGATGACGCCGCGCAATTTCGGTGTTCATCTCTGACCCGGACGGCCACAAGATCGAGATGCTCCCTGTCATCGCTGGTGAGCGGGACCACGAGCGCAAGAGCGTGCGAACTTCAGGCCCCCCGCGAATCTGAGGAACATCCGCATCTCTCAGGCCCGGGCGACTCGTAGCGGCCCGCATCACGGCTGGATCTCGGTTGGGGATGGTCATCCAGCAAAGGTGCCCCGAACGCCGGGACTGGGTATCACCCGAGGCACTTCGGGGGCGGCCGGACCAAGCTATTTCAAGTCGGCATCGAACTCGCGCCGCAGAACCTTTTCGGCCTGCAATGTAGCAAGGGCACTTATGTCAGCCCACGACCACCCGTTGTTATCCCGTGCAGTACAGGCGATGGCAATGACGGACCGATCAACCCTCCCGCACACGATCCTGGTTACGCCGGAGCCCCACGTTGATTCCGCAGATTGCTCGTACACCCAAGGATCTTCGATGCCCAGCGGAGTCACCTCTCCAACCGCTCGTTCATACGTGATTATGGCTCTCTGGCCCAAATTGGGCAGCAGGCTGGAACGGGAGTCTCCTACGGCGGATTGAGCGTCGGGGATCGAATCGAACGGAGAAACCTGGGTCCACAACGCCTGGTAGGGATCCTCACGATGGAACGAGCGCGACGCCATGACGCTGCCGATAGCCCGGGCTCGAATCGACCTCTCTGCTCTCGGATCTGAAAATCCGGTCCGTCGGGTGCGCTCGTCCAACACTTTCCAGCCAGTGCCGGGCAGATCGAGAACATCAAGAAGCATCCCGAGCGATGTCGCGTTTCTGGTCTTGAGGCCAATCTGGGCTGCCCCTAATCGAAGTCGCATCTTTGCGTTCACGCCAGGCTCCTAACGAGGCCCCAAACCGATGCTCTTCTACGGTATCGGGGCATGGTGACAACGAGAGAACAAATAGCCCAGTACGCCGGGAGGGTGGCACAGTTCGAATCTGGGGACACTCCAACTGCTTACATCCTGGCTGGCCGTATTGATGCAGCAGCGCGTCGAGCCTCTCCCGAACTGACTCGTGGTCGATCCATACGAAAGTAGCAACCAGTCGGAGCTTTTATCGCGCTCCTTTCGGCTCATAATCGGTAACGGAGATATACAACGCCGCTGCGAAAGCGACGCTCGTCCAACAGCTCGAGTTCGGCATGGACGCCGGCGGGCAGGACGCGCTTGCCACCGCCCACGAGCACCGGCCCGACGAAGAGATGGCACTCGTCGACCAACCCCTCGGCGACCGCCTGGCCGGCGAGCTCCGCCCCGCCGATCGAGATGTCGGATCGCGAGCTCTCCTTCAGCCGCCTGATCGTCGCGGCGTCGAACTCGCGCTCGATTCGGGTTCTCTCGCTTGAAACCGTGTGAAGCGTTCGGGAGTAGACAACCTTTTCGGCCGCCCGCCAGATCTCCGCGTAGTCCCGGTACACACCCGCATGATCGCCGGTCTCCCACCAGACCATCGTCTCGTACATCCGCCGCCCGTACAGGTGGGTGCCCCAGGGCCGCGCGAGGTCGTTGACGAAGGCGTGCACCTCCGCATCCGGCGCCGCCCAGTCGAATTTGCCCTGCTCGTCCTCGACATAGCCGTCGAGCGACGCAATCGCCAAATAGGTCAGGCTGCCCATCCTGAAACCTCCTTCTGCGCTACTTGCGGAACGCGAGTCCGATCCTCGTCAGCGAATCAGGCTGAGGCGAGAAGATCTGTCCGTTACGAGCTGCACTTGTCTCGGCGCTTGCCACAAGAGGACTGTACCGACCTAGTGCCCCCATACATTGATGTCGCAGGTTCGCGGAGCCACACCTCGGGGACTACGAGAGTGGGCTACTGGCGATAACGAATCCCTGGGAAGTGGTTTCGTCCTCGAGTTCAGGTGCCCTGAGTACCGTGGCGCAGATCTTGAAATCTGTGTCCTCCAGACAACGGGCAACCTCTTGCACCCTGTGCCGGTAACTGGTGAGCGGCAGGTGTGTGCCTTGCGCATCTGCTCGGTGTACCGGCTCACCTCCGCCTGAAAAGCAAGGAGTAAGTAACCCCCCGGCATCAAGATCCTCGCCAGTTCACCAAACGCCTCGCCGAGCCGATCCAGAGGTGTGTAGATGATCGAGTACCAGCACACAGCACCAGCGAGCACTCCCGTTCCGATCGGAAGCCCATCGAATTGACCCTCTTCGAAACTAATGTGCGGATGTGCGGTCCGAGCGACGGCCAGCATGGCCTGGGACACGTCCACGCCGACAACGTCGAGGCCACGTTCCGCCATGAATGCTGCTGCTCGGCCTGGTCCGCAACCGACATCGGCGACGCGAACGACCGTTTGTCTCTTGACCAGATCGATGAAGGCCAAGAGCAGCGATCGGTCGATCGGGCCTTCTGTTGCCGTGCTGATCTCAGTGCCTATGAACTGGACATACCTCGCCGATGCTCTGTCGTAGACCGCTCGGGCGGTTGCAACATGGTCTTCGTCGGACATGCTCCAAGGCTACGGGTTCGACGACCTCCGATAACACGACTGAGTGACGGTTGCTGCCCTGCCCCAGTTCACCGGGAAGGTGGGACGGTTCGGCACTTCTGCCATACCCATGTGACGGACGTCAGAGGGCCGTGGACCTCGATCCCGATTGGGTCACGTCGTTGAGTCGGACGCCTTCGTAGCGCCATGTTCCCGGAGCCAGGTAACGAGCGCCTCTCGATCCTTGCGAACACGGCAGGCGAACGCCGAGAGGAGTCCGACGGTGCGGTACTGGCTGCATGGACAGTGAGCGGCGACTTGGATCTCACGGCGTCGGATCTCTTCGGAGTCGAACCAGCCTTGTCCGCATTACTGGATCTCGTGGGTCCAAGTCCCGAGGGCGACAACACCATGGCGAAGCAATCGGCGATAGCGTCGTACTCGCCATTGGGATTCGAGGCAGCTGCGCTCGACATCATGGCCCTTGAGACCCGTTCGACCCGGAGGTCGCTTCGAACTCAGAAAGGGCTCTTGCGAAGGGCGACTCTGTTTTTCGACCATCCCTATGCGGCGATCGCCTTGGCCGGGAGTGAAGCCGACTTCAAGAGGTCCCGAGCTGGTCATACGGACTGGTTCGCTCTTCCGCCCTTCTCCGCCTGGCTTGCCGAGCCCGGAGAGCCCACGTTGAACTAATTCCTCGGCCAGTTCCCGGACCGACTACATGTCGGTGCGACGTAGAGCCACGGGGTTCGTAGCAGAGGTGGACCGGCTGTTTGAGGTCATGATCATCGGGGTGCAGAGTCCCAATACGGCCTCCGCCATGGAGTGTCGGTCGGCTCAGAAGAGCAACCCCGAACCGAGCCCTGTATCGACGGAGGTGCCCCCTATCGCCGTACATGAAGGGGCGGAGCCGGATCAATAGGGTTTTTCTGACGATCGTTCCTGATTCACCCAGCGGCGTCCTGCACGAGAGCGCGCGCCAGCGAGACGTCGGGGTCAACGTCGGGCGATGCCCGCCGAAGGCTTGGCGTTGACGCCGGCGGCGAGCGGCGCATCCTCTTCGAGGACGCCTATGTGGTGCTGCGAGGTCCCATCACTGCTTGGGTTCTGTCACGCTCCCGTGGGCAACCAGCCATTCATTCGTCGATCTCCGCACATGATGGGGTTCGGCCACGTCCCGACGGGCTCAATCAGAAACGACGGCCACACCGGATCCGGTGGGCCACGGCGATAGTCGAGCACGCGTCGGTCCGTGGCCGAGACTCAGGCGGCGGTCTCGAGGCATCGGACCTCCCCGTCGCGCAATGCGTAGAAGACGAGGGTCAAGAGTTTGCGGGCCACCGCGACGCGGGCCTTGTACTTGCCGGCGTGCTCGGCGATGCGCTTGTAGTCGGCGCGCAGCTTCTCGTTGCCTTTGGCTCGGTAGTTGCCCACGGCCTCGATGGCCGCCCAGCGGACCAGCGGTGAGCCTTGTTTGGTGATCTCGCCGCGGTGGACGACCTCGTCGGACTCTCGGTGCTTGGGGGTGAGGCCGGCCCAGCTACAGAGCTTCTTGGCCGAGCTGAAGCGGGTGATGTCACCGATCTCGGCCACGAAGATGGCGGCGATGACCTTGCCCACTCCGGGCAGCGTCATGGCGGCCTGATAGCCCGGGTCGGCCTTGAGCTGGGCGTGGATGTGCGCGTCGAGCTCGGTGATGGCCGCCTCGTAGACGTCGAGCAGGTGGCGCAAGGAATCGAGGCGCATGGCGTAGGCCTCGGGGAGTTCGAGACGGTCGAGTTGGGCCTGACCGGTCGGTCCCCACAGCTCGCCGACGACGGGCAGGATCCCGTTCTTGGCCATGACCTCGTGGATCTGGGCCTTGGCACTGGTCCGGTGCCGGATGAGCGAAAAGCGATAGCGCACCAGCTCGCGGAGCTCTCGGACCTCTGGCGGCGCGATCCAGCCCTCGGCGAGGCGCCCGAGGGCCAACATGGCGGCGAGGTCCTGGGCGTCGCGCACGTCGTTCTTGACGCGTCGGTTCCCCCAAGTTGTTGCCGAGCGCATGGGCGAGATGCACGTGGGCGCCGAGCTCTTGGAGAACATCGGCGGCCCAATACCAGCCATAGGTGGATTCGAGCACCACCTCGGGCTCGGGCCCGGCGGCGGCCATGGCCTGGGCGAGTTCGAAGGGCTGGCTAACGAAGCGTTCGGTGCCGAGCACCTCGCCGTCCTCTGCCATCCGGACGATGGTGGTGCTGCGTCGATGCAGGTCTATTCCGACGTACTGTCCCATAGGGGCCTCCTCCTCCTTCGAGGTTGTCTTTTTTGCAAGACCGAGCATGCTCGGATCTCACAAGGGGCGGAGGCCCCGCCCCTTCATGGCATCAGATAGGCGTCACGGACCGCCGCTGAGGCCGTAGGTCTCCCACTTACCGCCACCGAGGGGGATGTAAAGCACCATCGTGCACACCGTGTATCTCGGCGGACTCAGTGGGGCTACGTCGGCGTAAATGGAGCGCCCACTGAACGTCCAGGATAAGAAGCTCCAGTGTGCGGCCTTCTCGCTGTCTTGAGATGCGAACAGCGTCGGGCTCCCTCGTTGAGATCCGCCGTCGTAATACCTTCGCCCGCAATAATTGATCCGATCCGGGACCTTCCAGAAGGCGAACGTTCCGTAATCCTTCCGGCTGAGAACGGCGGCAACAGCCGGATATACGACACCCAAACCGATAACGGCCAAGAGCGCGATCACAGCTACCCGCTGTCTGCCGCTGGGACGCGCCGCCTGGTCACTGTCGCTGGGTGGCAAAGTCCATACTGGGTCATCGATTCCCCCAACTTTGCTCACCGCCATCAGGCTAGAGGTTGGTGTCCCAATACGCCGGGAAGGTGGGCATTCAGTAAGCTCAGAGGGCCCTCCTCGTGGACTCGACCGCTCTGCTCCCCCAGCATTTCACTCATGACGGTGACCTTCGATCACGTGGGCATTCCAGCGGTAGACCCAGAAGCGTCGTCTTTTGTACCTGGGCGAGATTCTGGGCAAAGGACAGACGACGCCCGACGGGCCAGATGGCGACATGTTCAACCTGAGCGTCGGTCAAAGAGCGCTTACGCGGTTCGAGGCACCGGTGCGAGATCCACATCACATTGCTTTTCGTGTCACGGGATCGACGTTTCTTGGAGCGATTGAGCGACTCCAGGAACTCGGGATCCCCTTTGGCAATGACCCCGGCGATCCATCGAACGGGGAGACGACTGACCCGCTCGGTGGGCTCGGCCGAATCTATTTTCTCGACCCTAACGGTCACCTCTTCGAGTTGGCTTTACCCCGCTGAACGAACCTATCCCCGTACGCCGGGTGCCACCCTGCGCCTGCACCGGGTCGGTGGGACACCGCCTGACGACCGGCTACTGGATCGGCTCGATAGCGAAGATCCGGGTCTCCAGCCTCTCGTTCCATCCAGCCAACTGGTGCGTCGGCACCTTCGAGCAGGTGAGCAGCGGCCACCCCGAACCATCTTCGAGGACGGCAAGGTGCGTCGTCGACTCGATGAGCTGGCCGTCGCACCTACGGCATGGAATTTCCTTCTCTGACATGCCCCGACTCTCGCGCGAAGCGTGGGTTATTGCTCGCTGTCACCTGGGCGCCCAGTTCGCCGGGATGGTGGGGCACTCCGACACCTCGGGGACGGCCGCAGGGGGCCGGATTCAGACTCAGTCCTCGATCTGCCCTGGTCCCTTGCCTTGTACGGCGTCGCGCATGGCCTGCAGCTTCTCCGGCGAATGCCCGACCCAGTCGACAAGCTCACCTACGACGCGCAGCGGTTCGCGGCTACGGAATGACTGCGTCGGATTGCCAGGGAACTTCTTGTTGGTCAGATTGGGGTCGTCTTCGAACTCGCCCATAGGCTCGACGACGTAGATTTGTCCGCGGCCTTCACCAGAGGCGAGCTCGGCGCCCCAGGTCGCAGCGTCAAGAGTCGCGGTGAAGTAGACGTAGTTCATCACTCGGCCCCTTTCGAAGTTCGACTCGCGGCCGGAGACCAGCATCTCGCCCACGGCAAGGTGCACCTTCGTACCGTGCAAGTACACGCCAGGCTCGTACAGCTCGAACGGCACCGGTTCGTGTTTGGCACTCATGAGGCTGACGCTAACAAGCCGTCACGCGGCAGGTTTCTGTGGTCAGTCTCGCGACTGCCCGCAACGTGCCGATACCGAGCAGGTCAGATGTGTCCCAGTTCGGCGGATCAGCGCCCATACCAACTTATCCGTCTTCGGAGACGCGGATGATCGTCTTGCCGGGCGTACGGCGGTCCGGCGCGAAGGCGATGGGGGCCTCAGGTAGCGACCTCACCGCCCCCACGATCGGCTTGAGCCGTCCATCCCTCACCCGCTGGGCAAGCTCCGCGAGCCGGATGCTGTCAGATTCGACGACGAAGTAGACCGCACGTCCGTCCAATGGTTTGACCCTGGGCATCCTGACGATGGTGACGAGCGTGCCGCCAGCGCGCACCAGTGCGGCTGAGCGATCGAGAATCTCGCCGCCGATCACATCGAAGACCACGTCAACTTCACCGACGTCTTCGAGCTTGTCGGTCTCGAGGTCCAAAAAGGTGTGCGCTCCCAAGCTGCTGACGGTGTCGCGATCCGCGGCCCGGCCGGTGCCGATCACAACGGCTCCCTCCTCGCGGGCGAGCTGCACGGCGATCGAAGCGACACCGCCGGCGGCGCCATGTATTAACACGCTCTGCCCGCTCCGGAGCTGAGCGTGGTCGAACAGCGCCTGCCATGAGGTCAGTCCCGAGATCGGCAGAGCGGCGGCGGTGATGTGATCGACATCCGCAGGAAGCGGAGTGAGGTTGCGGGCCTCCACTGCTGTGTACTCGGCCAGGGTGCCGTTGCGGAACCAGTCGGTCAGCCCCAACACCCGCTGGCCGACGGTGAGGCCGGTGGTTCCGGGCCCCAACTCAGCCACGACACCGGACAGATCGTGGCCCACGATGCTTGGCGTCCGGTCGCGTCCGGCGCGGTCGGCCCAGGTTCCTGTCCATTCCAGCTCGGTGGAGATGAAGCCCGCGCCATGGACCCGCACGATGACGTCGTTTTCGCCCGCAATGGGATAGGGCATCTCAGTCAAAGAGAGTCCAGCGACGCCCGCATCGCGGTCTCGAACGGTGATTGCTTGCATGACTGTGACCTCCTTTGCGGGATTTGGATTTGTCAGCCCACTAGTCACAAGACGAGCTATGCCCGAGAGCCATTAAAACACCACATGACAGCCCCAGACCGCGCGGGCAATGGGGCGCTTCGATGTCGGCAAACGAGGCTGCGATGTTCCCCCTCGTGTCATAGGGGTGGATCTTCACAAAACCCGCCGCCTTCCTTATGATCGAATCGAGGTGTGAGCGAGATGCGCAATGGACGTGGTGAACGCCCCGAGATGGTGCTCGATTCGATTCTCCCCCTGCACCCACGGCTTGGCCAAGACGTATTCCAGATGGATACGGAACTGTGGGCGATCTACGGGTATGTCCCAGTCGACGGTGAAGTGATTTTGGCCGAGTTCGACCACCGCGAGACGGCATCGGCCGTTCTCGCGCAGCTTGCGGCAGCGCAGGAACAGTCAAGAACTCAGCATGAGGGCTCTGTCTGACGTCCATGACCCTGGCGTGCCAACGCGTGCGCTGACAGGGTGAGTTCCCGTCCGCCGGTAGTGAGGCAGAAAAGGACCCCGTGTCGCGCCCACGAGACTCACCTGCCCGCAAGGCGAGAAGTCACATATATCCTCCTGGACTGATGCTCGTGGAAAAGGGGGTCGCGATGGCGGACGTCTTCAACCACAAACGATTGGCTCTGAAGTTCGTTGAAAACCTCGTCTTTGCTGTAGAGGGTGGCTCCGACTGTCTCTATTTGATGGCCCAGAAACTCGCTGCTGTAGATCTCTGATTCACCCAGGTGGGTTGCGATCACGAACAGGCCGGCCGGTTTGAGGATTCTGCGGATCTCAGCCAACGCGGTTCCGAGCGCCGATCGCGGAAGGTGATGAAGCGAGTAGAACGCAACAACCCCCGAGAATGACTCTGACCCGAAAGGAGCGGAGCGCATGTCACCACATGCGAGGCTGCAGTTCCCTGTGCGTCGCCGTGCCACAAGGAGCATCTGGAGAGCCAGATCCAGTCCGACCACCCGAAGTCCACGCTCGGCGAGGTACTGACCCACTTGGCCGGGTCCACAACCGAGGTCGAGGACGAGCGAGTCTCTGCCTGACCGCTGGGCTACAGAATCGAGGATCTCTCGATCTATCGGGAGACGAAGGAGATCATCGGCGAATGCTTCTGCATAGTCTTCTGCGGTCAAGTCATAGGCGGCTCGCACCGCCGCCGCGTCGAAGGGCTCGGGCATCAGGTGCCCTTCGAGATGAGCCGAGAGGGGTCTGGCCAGAAGTACCTGTGCCCAACTGCTCTCCCGCCCCCAGGGAATGGCCCACGCAATGCGCTCTCCACGCGGCTGCCCCCACGCGCGTCATAGAAGAGTTGGGCAGCCTCGTTCTGATCGAGCACCCAGAGATAGAGCGACTCCGATGGCCGACACCGAATGAGCTTCCGAGCGGCCTCAGAAAGCAATTGTGTGCCGATCCCGTGTCCCTTTACGTCGCTCCGTACATGCAGATTGTCGAGCAGGGCTCCCCAAGCCGGGTCGTGGCTGAATACGGTGTGAGCAAAACCGATGACGTCGTCGCCTGCGTCGGCGCAGACGGTGTACTGATTGAGCCTCGGAGGAGTGAGACGAGTCGTCCAAACCTCTAGTCGATCCGTGACAATGTCGCCGTCGAGGTAAGCATCTGGGTACGCACCTCGATAGTGACGTCGCCAACTGTCAGCGTGCAGAGCCGCAATGGCACCGGCATCGTGCTCTGTTGCCTCTCGATACCGCACACTTGGAACGGGTTGAAGCTGTGCGCTCGGAGTGCGGGTCATAACAGCCTCCTCATCGATCCTGGCATTGGCACCGTGCCGAAGCCGGCTGCCGGACCGTCGTAGGGCCAGGTCCCTCAGGTCACTCTTGATGAACAGATCGCAGGATACCCGACGTTGAGCGCTCTATGCGATGTACCGCGCAGTTCCTCAGCAGGGTCGCCCCATACGCCAATGATGTTGAGAAGCTCCCTGAGGATCCACCGCTGCAAGGTTGGTCGTCAGTAGTTTCGGGAGCACCGGAGTCACCGGTCTGACTTGAGATCACGACGGACACCCGATGGTGTCCGCACCCCGTCGACCGGAGCTCCGGGCAAACTGAGACGAGGCGCAGCGTGCCCCGTTCCAGAGGGGTGATGGGCCGGTCTGTTGGACCAGATCGACCCGCACCGTCACTCCTTTCGGGACGGCCGCGCCATCCCTCAACCGCTTAAGGAAAGGAAGGGATGGCATGACCATCGTAGAAGCTGCACGCACCGTCACTGGTGGCATCGACACCCACGGGGAGGTCCACGTGGCCGCCGCATTGGACGAGGTCGGTGGCCTGCTCGGAACCGCATCGTTCCCGGCCGATCCCGACGGCTACTCGGGCCTGGTGGCATGGCTCGAGGATTTCGGAGACGTCGGAAAAGTCGGGGTGGAAGGGACGGGGTCCTATGGGGCGGGCATCGCCCGCTTCCTCGCCCGAGCCGGCGTCCACGTGGTCGAAGTCGACCGCCAGAACCGCCAGGCCCGACACCACAGCGGCAAGTCCCATCCCCTCGACGCCGTCGAGGCCGCCCGCGCAGTTCTCTCGGGCCGGGCCCAGGGAACCGCCAAGAGAGGGACGGCTCGGTCGAGGCCATCAGGGTCCTCGTCGTCGCCAAGCGCTCGGCCCGAGGGGCGCGCATCAAGGCGCTGACCCAGATGCGCCAGCTCACCTTCAGCGCCCCTGACCAGCTGCAGAGCCGGCTCAAGGGCCTCCCCATCGCCCAGTTCGTGGCCGGCGCGCAGGGGCTACATCCGACGCGCTCACCCGATGTGGTCACCGCGGCGACCAAGGCGTCGCTGTCCTCGTTAGCCCATCGGGTGGCCGATCTCGAAGAGGAGATTTCCGACCTCGACGCCATGATCACCCCGCTGCTCGAGACAACGGCACCCGAACTCCTCGCCGTCTACGGCGTCGGCATCGACACCGCGGCCGCGCTGCTCGTCACCGCCGGCGACAACCCCGAGCGCCTGCACTCAGAGGCCGCCTGGGCGCATCTGTGCGGCGTCTCGCCGCTCGAGGCCTCTTCGGGCAAGGTCACGCGTCACCGCCTCAACCGCGGCGGGGACCGCCAGGCCAACCGGGCGCTGTGGCACATCGTGATCACCCGGCTCGCCTCTGATCCGAGGACCCAGGCCTACATGGAGCGCCGGGTCAAAGACGGTCGCTCCAAGCGCGAGGCCATCCGCATGCTCAAGCGCTACGTCGCACGCGAGGTCTACCGCTACCTGCCTCGCGCCTAGATCCCCGGACCATGGACCTGGCTCTCCATACGCCTGTCGTCGAAGTGACTGACTTCAACCCGATTTGCCGGTCCATGGCCCGGGTTCACCGACTCTCGAAGACGCGTGACCTGATAAGAGCTTGCCCTCAGCAACGAGTGGCCCATCATTGGTCTGTCCGCTGTCTTCTCTCCCGACAAATTTCACCCCGAAAGGGTTGACATGACCCATAGGAGCAGGGAAGGGGGAGCACTCGTTGCGAGCGAATGCGATACTTATGCCATGGCGGGCGTCAATGACCCTCGCGTTCAGAGCGAGACCGGCCCGGGCGCGGAATCTCGGAACCCTCCGGCTTTAGGGTCGTTGGTTTCAGCCGTTGCTGCCATCGCGCTATTCCTCGTGTCTCGCCACGTTCACCTCAGCGGAATCCACCTAGTTCCTATCGCCGTACCTGCCCTGGGGGTCCTGGCAACCGTTCTAGGCATCGTCGGGCTGCGGAGGGCGAGACGATCAGACAGTGACCGAGTGGCGGCCCAGTGGGGACTGGGTCTCGGCATCTGCATTCTGATTATGGCGCTGTTACTCGGCCTGTTTGCCTTGTTCCTCAGTGGTCTGCCGGACAACGGCTTCTGAACGGCGCGCCGACCCCGTACGTCGGGACGGAGACCAGGTCAGAATCCACGGGTGACCGGAGAAGGTTCCGACATGAGCGACGACTCCGCCAGGGCTGAGGATATTGACTTGGATGAGTTGATCCACGATCGCGTGACTCCGCTCTCAGACAGTCGCGAAGTGCGCGCCAAGCTTGACGCCGCCATTCGTGAACCTCTGAAGAGGGAGCCTCCGACCCAATAGGGCCCACGGTCTCAGGGGTGCCCCAGTACGCCGGATAGGTGCGGCGAATCCGAACCCTTCGATGGGCCGTCAGGCTCACTAGTGACCTTCGGCTCTGTCCTTTCGATCAAACGCCGGTTTAGCGTCCCCTATGCCAGCCGGGCGCTGGCAGGTGAGAGGTGTCGGGCGGAAAGAAACGCGCGACTCGTGGAGGGATGAGACATGGCTGATTCGACGGGCGACCCTCCAGCGGCTCCGACAGCGTCGATCTCGGAACGCGAGCAGTTTCTCCAGCGCGTGCCTCTGTTCGGCGACCTGGATGCCGAAGAATTGCGAGCGCTCGCCGAAGTCGCCCAGCCTGTCCGGTTCCCCGAATCAGCTCTTATCTTCCGCGAAGGCGAGGCCGGCGACTGCGCCTATGTCGTCCTTCGAGGTTCCGTTCAGGTGTTCGCCACAGATCGGAACGGTGACGAAATCGTCTTGGCGCAACTCAATGAGTTCGAACACGTCGGCGAGCAGTCGTTGTTGAACGACGATTCCGGCCGTCGCAACGCTAGCCTTCGTGCTTGTGAGGAAACGACACTCCTCCGGATCCCAATGGCGGAGTTCCAGACGGTCCTCTCGCAACGCCACACACTCAGAGGTCTGCTGGACGAGACAGGGCGGCAGCAGCAACTAGCTAATGCGATCCGCACAGCCAGGTTGTCGCGGATGTGGGCGCTCTTCATGTTCGTCAACGGCTTCATCAGCATCGCCATTCTCACCGGCCTGGCGAAGCTTTTCCAAACGCCGTTCATCTTTCCGACGCTCGGTGCCGTGGCGTTCCTCGTGTTCTTCACGCCCACCACGCCACCTGCCAGTCCGCGGAACGCACTGTGCGGTAACGCAGTTGCGATCGCATGTGGGTACGGTGCGCTCTGGGTGACAGGACTCCAGCACGCGGGAGCCGCGACCGATGCCGAGCTGAGCTGGAAGAGAATCCTGGCCGTATCGCTGGCTCTCGCGACGAGCTCAGCGTTGATGATCCTCCTGAACGTCCCCCATCCCCCAGCCGCCGGTACGGCGATGTTCGTGGCCCTCGGCGTCGTGACCAAGCCCGCATACCTCGTCGTCCTCGAGGCCGCGGTCGCCCTACTCGTAGTACAGGCGATCGTCATCAATCGACTAACCGGTGTGCGATACCCGCTCTGGAGCCACGTCCCGACTCCGCAGATCGGCAAGCGGGCCGGGCATGTCGCGGCCCACCGCCTAGTACACCTGTTCTGGCGCACCGGCCCTGTCCGGCGTCACGCGCGCTGAGGCGTCGGCCTCACTTCCCCACTCTTTGGTTTCGACACCTGAGCCGATACAAGAAGAATGGAGACACGACAACCGCGCGCCCGACTGACGCAACGAGGACCTTGGGGCCGAGGCCGCCACGCCGTTGGGATCTGAATGTCACGATGGCTCGCGGGTGCCCCATTATCGCCGCGAGGCGGACGCTTTATCCCGAGGCCGTATCGATCCCCCCGAAGCCCAGGCCCCAGAAGCCGCCCATGTTGGCATTGGTGGGGTTGTTGAAGGACACGACGATGTACTCATTCGACGAAATGGATTGGCCGCCGTTGATCGCGATCGGGACGCTGGCCGAGGTCTCGCCGGGCGCGAAGGTCACCGTGCCAGAGGCGGGCACGTAGTCGGTTGCCGGGTTCGCCTGACAGCAGGGGGCGCCGGACACATCGAGCGTGCTCCATTGCGCGGTGACGGTATTGGTCGAGGGGGCAGACAAGGTGACCGGCACCTCTAATGTCGTGGTGCCAGAACTCGGTTCTATGACAGAGGCCGTGCCCGGAACGATCGTGGGTGGTGCTGGGCCAGCCACGGCGAAGGTCTGCGAGGCGACGGCCGAGGGTCCCCCGTTCCGACTCACGGTCTGACCGGTGAAGACCTGTTTGCGTGACGTGCCGGCAGAGTCGGTCTCGCTGACCGTGGCCGTATACGTGCCCGGTTCCCCGTAGGTGTGGGTCGTGGTGGGCGTGGTCGTGGTCGCGGTGCACAGCCAGACGCAGTCGCCGAACTGCCAGAAGTACGAGGTGATGGTGCCCGAGGCCACGGTCGAGGCGGAGGCGTCGAAGCTCGTCGGTTGGCCTGCCGGCGCCGGAGTAACCGACAGGTTGGCCACCGGGGCCTGGTCGGGGGTGATGGCGACGGCGATGGGAACTGCGCCCACCGCGATGGGGCTGCCGGCGGTGTTGGTGGCGAGGTCGATCGGGGTGACGGTGAAGTTCACGCCCGTGTTGGTCACGTAGGCGGTGGAACCGTCTGGGGTGATGGCGATGCCGCGTGGTGAATCCACCGCGATGGGGTTGCCGGCGGTGTTGGTGGCGAGGTTGATGGGGATGACGCTGTTGGCCTCCTCGTTGGTCACGTAGGCGGTGGAACCGTCGGCGGTTATGGCGATGTTGATGGGGCCGCCAGCACCGGTACCCAGCGGGATGGGGTTGGCAGCGGTGTTGGTGGCGGTGTTGATGGGGGTGACGGTGATGCCGGCCACGCTGGCCGGGCTCGAGTCGACCACATAGGCGAACGAACCGTTGGGGGTGATGGCGATGGCGACGGGAATTCTACCCACCGCGATAGGGCCGCCGGCGGTGTTGGTGGCGAGGTCGATCGGGGTGACGGTGTTGTCGTTCTGATTGGCCACGTAGGCTGTGGACCCGTTTGGGGTGATGGCGACGCCGACCGGAGTGTTACCAACCGCGATGGGGCTGCCGGCGGTGTTGGTGGCGAGGTCGATCGGGGTGACGGTGTTGTCGTTCTGGTTGGCCACGTAGGCGGTCGAACCGTCGGGGGTGATGGCGATGGCGGCGGGATTTGCGCCCACCTCGATTGGGCTGCCGACGGTATTGGTGGCGGTGTCGATGGGGGTGACGCTGTTGCTATTCACGTTGGCCACGTAGGCGGTCGAACCGTCGGGGGTGATGGCGATGGCGGCGGGATTTGCGCCCACCTCGATTGGGCTGCCGGCCGTATTGGTGGCGAGGTCGATGGGGGTGACGCTGTTGTTGAGCTCGTTGGCCACGTAGGCGGTAGGCGAGACCGAACTCCCGGCCGTCGAGACGATAGTGCTGGCAGCCGCTGTTGCAGGAGGACCAGAAGTGACCTGAAGTACGACTGTCGTCCCCAAGGCCACAAGGGCGGCAGAAGCGCAAAGCTTGGACAAGGTCACAAATGAGTTGTTGACCATGCCAACTCCCGTCTTTGTTGAGCGCCACTCCCCCACTCGTTGATTTCTATCAGTTTATGCAATCCAGCAGACGGACGTAGAGGAGACAGCTCCCGAAGACACAGGGCAGAAAGGTCGGAAAGGTGCCGCCTGTCGCCGAGACCGTCCGCGACCGCGGGACAGGGTGCGCTCGTGGTGGCGCCAACCAATGCTGAAGCGGTCCACCCGCGGCTAGCCAGATCGCGACACGCTCTGCTGGGACGAGCATCACGCTTGAGGTCGCCCACGCGAGCTGCCGTCCGTCTTCATCCATCAACCGGCCCTCCACGAAGGCCACCTTTTTGCCAAACCGAAGTACCTCGCCCTTACACACCAACGGCCCGGGCGGATCACGGCAGGTACTTTCGGGTCTGATGTCATGCCGCAGGTGTCCTAGAGCAGTTGTGACAGGGTCGATTTAGCGGCTGGCACCTTGCGAGAGTTCGGCCTTGATGGCAACAGCAGCTGATTTCGTGCTCGAAGACCCTTGCCCCCGTACAGCGGATCACCCATGTAACCCCCCTTACCAAGCAGGCACCATGGGAATAGTTTGGGAGCCAGCCGCGCTAAGGAGAACGAAATGGAAGAGCGCTCCGGGCTTGTGCCGTACCTGTTCTATGAAGATGCGGCCGCGATGATCGACTGGTATGGGACGGTCTTCGGGTTCGTAGAGCACTCTCGGTACACCAATGAGGATGGTGGCGTTAGAAACGCGGAGATGATCGTCGGAGGCACGGAGCTGTGGATGGACGGTAACCCGCCTGCCGGTTGGCAGCCGAGCGCGGTGCCGTGGATCGGCGTGTGGGTAGATGATCCCGACAAGATGTACGAGAAGATAAAGGCTCACGGGTTGGAGATTGATCCACCAGAGGACAAGCCCTACGGAGTGCGCGTGACGGGCGTCGTCCGTGATCCTGAGGGGTACTCATGGGGATTCATGCGTCGCCTGCCGAACTGAGTAGAGGTGCGAAAGTGCCGGCACCGGGTGATTATAGGTAGGTATCCCATACCGCCGGGACGAGGCGTCACCCTGCGGCACAACGGTGATGCAATTCGGGAGTCGCCGGTTCGTGTTATTGGGACAGTGGTTGCCGCGCGATGACAGCCGGTGTGTCACTCATGCACAGCCGATCGTGGCTGCATCCGCGCTGGTGCAGTCCCCTTCGCGCCGGGATGTCGCCTACTCATCGTGCGAGGGGTTAGGCGCATCGCGGCCCTCGCACAGCATCTAGAGCTCAAACTGTGCGCCCTCGGCGAGTGCTTCTCGCGCCTCGGCGACGAGCGTGCGGACGATGGCGCCTGCAGGCTCGACGTGTCGGATGAGGCCTGCGCTCTGACCGCCGACAACGAGAAGTGCTTCTTTGTCGCCGGCCGCGACCGCCTCGTTGAGCTCGGCGAGCACTGGCGCCGGGTCGATCTCGACCTCGTTTGTTTGCGCCTCCCAGCGCTCGACGAACTCGGTGCGCAAGAGACGTAAGCGTGTTCGGTATCCGAGTGTCCCGGGGTTGGGGTTCATCGCGTTGATGAACCCAGCTTGGATCCAGTCTTCGGACGGGTAGGTGACCAAGGCCTTCTTCCACCGCTCTCCGACGGGTGACTCGGCGGAGGCGAGAAAACGACTACCGAGGTTGACGCCGGCTGCACCGAGGGTCACGGCGGCGGCGATGCCTCTCCCGTCGGCGATGCCACCCGCAGCGACGACCGGGACCGGACGTACCGCGTCAACGACCTGAGGAACCAGACTCAGGGTGCTCACGGTGCCGCCGTATCCGCCGGCTTCACCCCCTTGGGCGACGATGATGTCGACACCGTGTTCGACGGCGAGCTGCGCCTGGCGCACGGTCGTGACCTGTTGCATGACGAGGCCGCCAGCATCGTGGACACGACCGACGAGTTCGACGCCCGCGTCATCGAGCGCGAACGACACGACCGCGGGAGCACGCCGAAGTGTCGCCGCGAATGCATCTACGTTGAGATCCGGGACGACGTGATTCACCGCGAAGGGACGTTTCGTCAAGTCACGAAGCTCATCGAGCTCGCGCTCGAGCTGGTCGCTAGGACGGTTCCACGCACCGAGACTGCCGAGCGCGCCTGCGTCGGAGACCGCGGCCGCCAGCACGGGCGATGTGAAGATACTCATACCCGCCTGGATGATCGGAACTTCAATTTCGACCAGGTCACACAATGGAGAACGCACCGATCACCTTCCAGTCGCCACGGTCCTTGCCGCCGATCTCCGACAGCTCACCGCGGCCGGCCCGCGATGCGTCAGCAGTATCCCACTATGCGCGCCCATAATCCCGCTAACCGAGGTATCCCCGTTCGCCGGGACGGGGTGTCACCCTTCAGCGCCACGAGACACGGAATCGCAAGCGCCGGAGATCCCTCGCCAACTGCCGGTACAAGGGAACCGGCGCAGGTCCGGCCGCTCGGAATGCGGGCTCATAGGACGCGTTGTCTCAGTCAGCCTCTGGGTCCACGCGCTTCACGAATGTCGGAGGCGAATAAGGAAACCAGAACCGCCAGCCATGCGCTGACGAAGAGCACGCTTGCGAGGACATCGGTGGTCCAATGCACACCCAGCTCGACCCGTGAGAACGCCACCGCCACGACTGCCAACGCCGCCAGCACGCACGCCAGCATTCGATAGCCCGGTCTTGAGGTGAGAGCCAGCACCACGAGGGCCAAGGTGGTGAACACTAGGAGGGCGACGGCGGTATGACCCGACGGCCACGACCAGCCGTGCGCCGAGACCAGCCGGAGCTCCTCCGTTGGGCGGTCTCGCTGGACCACGTTCTTGGCCAGCGTTACACCTCCACTCTCCCCAGCCCAAGCGATGAGCGCCAGAACAACAGCGAGCATCGAAAGGCGCCGACGGAGACCAAGGACGACCAAGAGAATCCCGGTCGCCGCGAGGGCAACCCACGAACCGAGCCAGGTCACGGCTTTCATGGTGTCGTCGAGCGCCGGAGTCCGGTTAGCGGCAACGACGGAGGTTACGTGGCGGTCGAATCGATTGACTGAAGAAGAGTGCACGACCCCTAGGCCGACGACGATCAAGAGCCCGGTCAGGGCGGCCCAGGCCACCACCAGTAGAAGGGCTCGCCAGTACCATCGACGTGAACGGAATCGATCAGTATTGCCCGATCTTCCCAGCGGAAGCGTCACACCGGAGTATCCCAGTTCGCCGGATCGGTGGGACAGCGCGTGACGACCGGCTACTGGATCGGCTCGATCGCGAAGATCCGGGTCTCCAGCCTCTCGTTCCATCCAGCCAACTGGTGCGTCGGCACCTTCGAGCAGGTGAGCAGCGGCCACCTCGAACCATCTTCGAGGACGGCAAGGTGCGTCGTCGACTCGATGAGCAGGCCATCGCACCTGCGGCATGGAATTTCCTTCTCTGACATGCCCCGACTCTCGCGCGAAGCGTGAGTAATTGCTCGGTGTCACCCGGGCGCCCAGTTCGCCGGTCCGATGGCACAATGCCGCCATGCCAAGAAGTAGACCAGGCTGCCCCGATACGCCGGGACGAGGACGATGCCAATCAGGCTCGTTCGGCTCAGCTCCAAGAATTGCCTCGTGAGATGATCTGTTCCCATGAGGCTCGAACCACCCGAGCGAACCCGGGAGTACCGCAACCACCATCTCGACAGCACCCGTTGGGACCACTTCGTGCCACGTGACGACGACATCTTCGTCACAACGGCGTACAAGGCCGGGACGACCTGGACGCAGCGCATCCTCGCTGCCCTGATCCTCGGACCAGAACCCCTGCCTGCGAGATTGAGCGAAATTTCGCCGTGGATCGACTCTCGGTTCATGGGACCTCTCCAACCGATTCTCGATCGTCTCGAGGCACAGCGTCATCGAAGGTTCATTAAGAGCCATCTGGCCGCTGATGGTCTGCGGTTCTTCCCATGGTCCAAGTACATCGTCGTGGGCCGTGACACCCGCGACGTCTTCATGTCGTTGTTCAACCACTATTCGTCCTACACCGACATGATGTTCGAACTCTTCAACGACCCTGACCGGCCGGGGCCGGCATTCCCTCGTTGCCCGGCGACACCACGCGAGTTGTGGCCCCGGTGGGTGAGCGAGGGATGGTTCGAGTGGGAATCCGACGGCTGGCCTTTCTGGTCACATCACCACCATTTATCGACCTGGTGGGCGGCCCGAGAGCTTCCCAACGTGTTGCTTGTCCACTTCGCTGATCTCAAAGCCGACCCCGAGACCGAGATGCGGCGGATCGCCGATTTCTGCGCCATACATGTCAGCGAGGATTGCTGGCCTGCTTTGCTGGCAACAGTCGGATTCGAGGCCATGCGCGATGAGGCACGTCACTTCGACGACCGCATGGCGATGGTGTGGAAGGGCGGCGCAGACAGCTTTTTCTACAAGGGAGACAGCGGTCGATGGCGCGGCGTGTTGAACTCCGACGATCTTGCGCTGTATGAGACCTCAGCGTCGACCCTAGATCCGGCACTACGAACCTGGCTCGAGGGCGGCCGCCACGCCGTCGGGATCTGAGTCTCATGATGGGTTCGTGGGCTGGGCCAGTTCGCCGGGACTGAGCCACCCGACGCTTCGCACCGAGGGCGCCCGCCCGTGAACTCGGTAGACATAGCCTTTCCTGGTGATTTCCGGACCCTTGTCGAGCGACCAGATCGATGAGTTCATCGAGCGAGGATGGACGCTTCTTCCCCACGCGTTCCCCGCCCCGGTGGCCAAAGCGGTGCGACGGGACCTCGGCAAGCGCATCGGGATCGATCTGGAAGGACCAGGGCACTGGACCCAACCAAGGGTCTGGCTGCAGGAGGTGATGACGCAGCCGCCCTACACCGATGCCTTGACAGCACGATTCCGCTCTGCGGTGGACCAGCTCGTGGGTCCCGGCCGATGGAAGATCTCCAAGGAGATGGGCTGGTGGCCGATCACCTTTCCAGGATTCGCTGACCCTCCTTACGGAGACGACTGGCACATCGAAGGCGGATGGTTCCGCCACCACCTCAACTCGCCCGAGCAGGCTCTCGTGAATCTCTTCTGTTTCTCAACGGTGCACCCTGGTGAAGGTGGGACCTTGCTCGTCGAGAACTCTCATCTGCTGGCCGCCCGCCTCCTTTGGGACGCGGAGCCTGACGGGCTCGACGCCGACAACTTCGATGAACCCCTGACAGCCATCCTCGAGCAGGAAGACTGGCCCGGAGTGGTCGAAGTTGTTGCCGAGGAAGGCGACGTAATGTTGATCCACCCCCTGCTGTTCCACTCCTCGAATCCAAATCACGGAACCCGCCCTCGCGTCATGGCCCAACCAGCCTTCTCCATGACTGAGCCCAAGCGCTTCAAGGGCGATCACCTCTTTCCGATCGAGATCCCTCTAGCCAGCGCTCGACCGTAGAGCCAGTACCACCGGAGGCGCAGCAGCCCGGGATCGTTGGCGGGAGAAGGCACTTGGCTGACTTGCCCCCTAATCAGTATGGAACGGCCGGCTCCTCCGGCATCCGCATTTACGTGGATCATTCACTTGTGCGGTGAACGGAGCCGACATACGGAGGGAAGGAGCCAGCCGTGTCCAGTATTGCCCACCGAGGATTCGTCCACCTGGGGATGGACGTCGCGAAGGACTCGATCGCGGTGGCGGTGTTGTCGCCCGATCGCGACACCGCCGAGGTCGACAAGATCTTCCACGACACCGACTCGGTCCGACGCCTGGTCAAACGGGTGGGGAAGCCGAAGGAGATCTGGGCCTGCTACGAAGCGGGCCCAACCGGTTACGACCTCCATCGCCTGCTGACTTCGATGGGGGTGCGCTGCGACGTGGTGGCCCCCTCTTTAATCCCTAAGGGCTCGGGCGATCGGGTGAAGACCGACCGTCGTGACGCCCGACGACTGGCCGGACTACACCGGGCCGGTGAGCTCACCCCGATCGCCATCCCCACCCCCGCCCAAGAGGGAGTGCGCGACCTGTGCCGCACGCGCGGTGACATGGTCCAAGATCTCACCCGGGCCCGCAACCGCCTCAGCGGGTTTCTCCTTCGTCACAGCGTGGTGTGGCGAGGAGGTTCGCCGTGGACCGAACGCCATCGACGCTGGCTGGCCACGTTGTCCTTCGACGATCCGGCCATCGCAACGACCTACTCGCACTATCTGGCCACCGTGAAGCTGCGCGACACCGCCCTCGAGTCGGTCGAGGCCGATCTCGTGCCGTGGTGCACCCAGGGTCCGTTCGGTGAGCAAGTGCCACGCTTGGCCACTTACCGTGGCGTGACCAGAGTTGGTGCGCTGTGTCTGGCTGCCGAGGTGTTCGACTGGCGTCGCTTCCCCAAGGCCAGAGGCTTCATGAGCTTCACCGGCCTCGTGCCCGGGGAGAACTCGACGGGTCTCACCCAACGTCGGGGCTCGATCACCAGGGCCGGCAATGCGCATCTGCGAGGCCAGCTCTGTGAAGCGGCCTGGGCCTACCAGCACAGCCCGAATGTGGGTGCCGGCATCAGAGAGCGCCAACAGGGGGCGCCGCCCGAGACCGTGGCCCGGTCGTGGGCTGCGCAGATCCGTCTTTCTCGGCGGTTCCGCCAACTGGCTGCCCACAAGAATGTGCGCTCGGTCGTGGCTGCCGCCATCGCCCGCGAACTCGCCGGGTTCCTTTGGGCCGAGATGGTGGCCGAGGTCTGACCCCGTGATCTTCGTCTCGCTCAGCGCGCGATCGGCGCCGCGTCTGATCGAACCCTCCACGACGCGCCGGAGCACCGCCGCAGCAGATCCGATCCTCGCCGGCGTTACGCCCACCATCGTTCCTTGTGACGATGTCACGGGCGCCCCTATTCCGAGGCAACTAACTGCGAATGGCTTTTCTGCGATTCCGACTCGCGTACATCATCGTGGCGGTTCTCCGATCCACTGCGCTCCGGCGCGTCGTCGATGGCTCGCTCGGCCACCACCGCCAGCCGCACGGGGAGACGAGTAGCAGCCTCCTCCCCAGTGTCAACACCGTTCGTCCTCACCCTTCGGGTTCCGGGCGCTCCGTGTTGACACTGGGGCCCCACCGACTGCTCAAGAACACCCGAGCGCCGCACCTCTGGTGCGTCGCGATCAAAAACCGGTGATAAGGACCTTTGCGCGGGAGGTTGACACGCCGTTCCACATCATCGCAGGGATGGGGATCACCTAGGGTTATGCGCCCGCCACCCGCCGACAGCGGCTGGACAGACCGGTGATACGTTGCTGTCACCCCAGGTGGAGCGACCCCGCGAGAGCTTGTGCTCGAGACGGGTTGCCTGCTGCTCAGACCTTGGCGGGTGAGAAGGAGGGGCTCGATGGTCCGGGGAAGACGGCCGACAATGTTGCTTGGGGCATGCCTGCTGCTGGGCGTCTGGTTGCCGGCCCGGGCGACTGGCGCAGGCGCAGTGGCTCCGCCCCCGCTCCCCGACAGCATGGCGGCGATCGGTGACTCCATCACTCAGGCGTTCGACGACTGCTGCTCCTTCGGGAGCCACCCACAGGATTCGTGGAGCACGGGGGACGGCTACCCGGCCAACGGTATTGCCAGCCACTACCAACGAATCTTGGAGCGCAACGAGTCGATCGCCGACCAGGCCTTCAACTACTCCGTTTCGGGGGCGAGGGTGGCCGACACGCTAACGCAGGCTCAGAGCGCAGTTCACCAGCAAGTGCAGTACGTGACGATCCTCATCGGCGCTGATGACGTCTGCACGTCGACGATCGGATCGATGACCCCGACGTCGAGCTTCCAATCCGCTTTCGAAGCCACGATGTCGACGCTCGAGTCGGGTCTCCCGGCCGGCGCACACATCTTCGTGGCATCCATTCCGAACATCTTCCAGTTGTGGTCCCAGCTCCATACAAACCCAACGGCGCAGATCGTATGGTCGGTGGGGCACATCTGTCAGTCGATGCTCGCACCTGCGAATACGCCATCGCAACGCCAACAAGTGGTCGCGCAGGAGCAAGCGGACAATGGAGTCCTGGCGTCTGTATGCGGATTGTACGCCAACTGCCGGTGGGACGGTGGCGCCACGTATAACTACACGTTCTCGGCCTCCGATGTGTCGACGCTCGACTTCTTCCACCCAAGCCAGACAGGTCAGGCCAAGGTCGCGGCGCTGACTTGGAACGCGTCGTGGTGGCCCGACAACGACCTGTCGATTGGCCAACCGGCCAACATCACCAACGTGAACGCCACCGGCCCGAGCGGGACGGTGGTCACCTACCCCGCACCGACGGTGAGCGACCCCGACGACACCACCTTGCCGACACCGACCTGCGGGCCCGGCTCGGGGTCAACCTTCGCCATCGGGACCACCACGGTCAACTGCTCGGTGAGTGATATCGACGACACCAACAGCCCGCAGACGACGAGCTTCAGCGTCACCGTTGTGGGAGCGGCTGGCCAATTGCAGGCCCTCCAACACAGCGTCATCGGGGTCGGACCGGGGACGAGCTTCTACGACAAGCTCGGCCAGGCCCAGACCTACCTGGCCGCCAACGACAATGCCGACAACTGCTCGACGCTGAGTGCCTTCATTAACGAGGTGAACGCACAAAGCGGGAAGTCGATCACCAAGTCGACCGCGACTTCACTCGTCACTTCGGCCACACGCATCAGGGCTGTCATGAGCTGCTGAGGGCCTGATGCCCCTCGGCATTCCAGTGGAAGGCCCGCGTTTGGGCGGAGTCGTTTCGCGTAATGGGCGCGTGTCTCAGACCGCCGGCACTAATGCATACTCAGACTGAACCTCCATGCGATGGCTAACCAGCCGTTTCTTCTGGGGCCGAGAACAAGGCAATGATCCTCGTCACTGCCATGTCTGGCTCTCTCACCCGCCAGTCCTTCCCGTCTCGATCAACCAAAACCGGTGGCTTACCGTCCGGATGGTTCGAAACCATCACCCCGTGCCAACGGATGAACGAGACGTTCTTGTTGGCGAGCGGGTCCGTGGACCGCGTCCGTTCAATGTCGACTGAAGGCAACTGCGACCGAACAGCGTCAAAGGTGGTATCGAGCGGCGATTGGTCAAGGGAATCTGACATTGCCCAAGTCTGCCTCGACGCAGAAGCGTCGACCTGTCCCAGTACATTGCCGGCAATGGGAGTTCGTCAGAGGGCGGCCAACTGTCCTACGGTTGATATGGAGGCGCCTCTCCCCAGCCCCATTTCGGGACCGGAGCGTGTTCAACGATGGCTGCGCGGTGCTGTGAGTTGCCGAAGGCGATTCGAGTACCCCATTCAAGGTACGCAACAAGCGCTGATCGGAACTCAGGATCATCGGGCATCCCGGCGTCGTCCGCAGCGAGCCGCATCAGCGTAGCGAACCGAAACCTCTGTTCTTCCGTAATTCCGAGATCCAGGTGCTTGCTCAACATATGCTCGTAACCACCAAGGTCGTCGGAGTACCGGGCGGGACCGCCAAAGACCTCGACCCACCACGCGGCCACATGACGGCGGTGGTCTTCGTGGACCCCTCCGGGAAAGAACGCGGACAGAAGGTCATCCCGCTCAACCCGGTCATAGAAGGCGTTGATCATCCGTGAGAAGGCATCCTCCCCTCCGGCCCATTCGTAGAGCGTCGGGGGATTGGTCACTAAGCGAGAGTACCCGGATGTGTGTGCCGCCTGAAAGCCCCTCAAAGCTGAATGCTCCTCAAAGAAAGGGTGTCCCCAAAACGCCGGCTCAGAGACATGCCTCTACGGACGTCTACTGTCGGTCCGATGTTGAGGCTCCAAGGTGACCGGATCCTCCTTCGGGACTTCCTTCCTCACGACCGAGATGCGCTTCTCGCACTCGAATCCGACGAAGCAATGTTCACGTACATGAAGTTCCGGGTCGATCGAGACTCAGCTCACTCCGTTCTGTTGCCATGGCTGCTCGAAGAGCCAGACCTCAACCCTCGGCTCCGTTACAATCTGGTCGTTGAGGACACCGAGGGGTTCTGTGGTTGGGCCGGAATCGACCGGATTGAGGATGTGGACAGTGGGCAGATCGGGTGGTACCTCCGCTCGGATCGTTGGGGTCGGGGTACGCGACCGAAGCAACTCGGCTCTTGCTCGACTTTGGATTCTCCACCATGCACAGAGCCACGATGTGGGCAACGGCAGATCCGGAAAACTTGGCATCCGTCCGGGTACTCGAGAAGTCGGGCCTCACCAACCGAGGTCTGACGGAGCCCGTAGACACGTGGCGGGGCCAACGGCCCAGGGTCCTGTTCGCTATCGAGGCGGCACGATGGGAAGCCTCGGCCCGCGTTCCGTGAAGTGCCCCCTTTCGCCGGGAGGGTGACACCGTTCGGCACATGCGAGGCACGATCGACCCGCGTCGAGGAGGATGGGTTCGCCGGCGGACCCTCCGTTGGGTGCGCTGGCGGGCCATTGCCATGACCGGAATCGAAACTTCGACCTCTCCCCCTCCCTTGCCGCGCTGGTTTGGACCTAGAGCCAGCCCAGATGATCCGGCCGTCTCGGCCCTGATCGACCGCGTCGCGTGCGGGGCCGGATCGGCAGACATCGGCGGTGGATTCAACCTCAACCTGCGGATAGACGCTGAGCCGCCGGTTGTCCTCCGGGTTCACAGGCCCTGGGTCCGCCGCGGGCGAGTCGCGGGACTGAGGCGCTTGCGGGAACGGCTGCAGCGGACGCAAGTCCGCGTCGCTCGGCCGATTCCGATTTCCGGCTGCGACCTCCTGAGGGTCGCTGATCGTTGGGCTGAGCTTGAGGAGTTCATCGATCACCTGCAGCCACGGACGGACGAGGACTCCTACGTCCGCGTATTCGAGGAGCTCGGCCGCGTTCACACTGCGCTCAAAGCAGTCTGGGAGCCCAGTCCGCCCGAACCCCTCGACGACCACAGAACCTTCGGCCAACTGCGTTACTCGGTCGGCTTCACACGCCGCAGGCTCGGACCCCGCAGCGAGCCGGTCGTGCATCGGATGCGCCAACTTACTGGCGAGCTCTCCAAGCTCCGGAAGGAGGTCGAACTGCCATGCGCTCCGATTCATGGGGACTACAAATTGGGCAACGCGGGAGAACTGTCAGACGGCTCATGGGCCACCTTCGACCTGGATTTCGCGAGGGTCAGGGAGCGGCTGTACGACATTGCGGCCAGCCTGCACCAGGTCGCGACCGAGCGGCGAATTGCTCGAGCCGCGACGACTGCTCGACGCCTACGAAAGCACGGCTCCGGAACCGTTGACTCGCGACGAGTACCGGTGGCTCCCCGGGGCTCTAGCCCTTGTACCCCTGCACTGGGCTGCCACCGCAGGGCTCGTGGGCGACGGCATTCGCGAGGCCGAAGGCGCGATGACCGCCGCCGAGGCCTGGTGGTCGCGCCGGGCTGAACTCTGGTCGTAGTCCGCCCAGCTTCCCGTGCATGGCTCCCAAGACATCATCGTGCTTCTCGACCCAGAGGACAGACCGGCGGGAGTTGAAGCCTGGCACCCGTTCCCGAACATCATGCCTAAGCCGCCACGGCGATGTGCTGTGGCGTTGTGCACTATCGCCACAGGAAACGGCGTGGAAGTGCTACTTGGGGGTGGAATGGCATGGGGACAAGCTCATCGCCAAGGCGCCATCGTTCACGGTCACTCTCGACCCGTCGTCGGGGACGATCGTCGACACTGTGTTCACGCAGTAAGTCTCTGCCGCCAGGGTGCCCCAGTTCGCCGGGAGGGTGATCCTCGGTAGACAACTCATATTCACATCGTCACACTTGTGGAATGGATGGCGCCGTCTTCAACCTCCAAACGCATCCGGTCCACTTGGGTCTCGGAGCGAGGGTCGTTCCCCAGGAGCAGTTCACAGGCAATCTTGAATGGTACGAGCGCTATGAAGCGCGTACTGATTCCGATGGAGTCGAGGGGCGGCTCGTTTCCATGCACCGATACACAACGTCGTGGGAGTCGTGGGAGATGCACCCGTTGGGGGAAGAGTTAGTTGTGTGCACCGAGGGAACCATCAAGCTCCTCCAAGAAATAGACGGACAGGTACGGTCGGCCGAGCTCAATCAGGGCGAAGCGGTGATCAATCCTCCTGGGGTTTGGCACACAGCCGACGTCGATGCCGAGGCGGCTGTCCTGATCATCACTTCAGGTATCGGAACTAAGAATCGGCCTCGCTGAAGGCCCAGGGGTATCCCCGAACGCCGACCTGGGGAGGGCTGACCAGCACATATGGGCTAGAGGTCCTTGATGCCTGATCTGCCATGGACATCCGACGGGATTAGATCTACGATCAGTAGTACCATGTTGAAAGTACAAGTGGACCGAACCGAATCCATTCCGCTCCACGATCAAGTCGCAGCCGAGATCCGCCGGGCGATCGCCGAAGGAGAAGCCGGTCCGGGCGAACGCCTACCGCTGGCCAAGGACCTGGCAGCAGTCCTTGGGGTAAACAAGAACACCGTCCTGCGTGCGCTCCACATCTTGCGAGATGAGGGACTCCTCGACTTTCAGCGGGGACGAGGCATCACCGTGGCGGGTTCAGCCGAGCGAGGAGCAGTCGTTCACCGGATTCGAGATCTCATCGAGTACTGCCGCAACCAGGGCTATCGCCGAGACGAGGTCATTCGGATTATCGAGGGGCTTCCATGACGAGGGTCCTCCCATGACGGTGTTGCTCGAAAAGCCGACCGCAGCGGACGACCAGAATGCTCAGCTCCTCTTCAAAGAGGCTCGCCGACGGAGACGTCGCCTTCGCTTCATGTGGATCGCGATCGGCGACGACTGCCATCTTGGTTCTTGGCAGCCTCGGGCTTACGCTCGATCGCTCTTCGAGTCCCCCCACCTCATCAGTTGGGGTCACGGCGCAACCGGGCTGGCCGCCGCACCTCCGCACCGGGAGCAACGCTTGTCTATGCCCTCAACGACCTTCGGATCCTCGACGCGGACTCCGGTGCCACTCGGGTGCTTCCCTTGCCAGCTCCGTACGGGGGGAGCCGTGACCTGGCCATGGTTACTGTCGGGCGCTCGTTCTTGCTCAACCGCGGCAACACCGCGTGGCTCTATTCGGGGAGCACGAACAGTAAGCCTGTCGACTTGGGCCCATCGGATGGAGTGTTCAGAGGTCCGAACAGCAACGAAGCGTGGGTGTGGACGCAGCCCTGCGCGCCGATCCTCGGATGCACGAACTACAACGCACCCCAGATGGGAAGCGTTCACTTGGTCGACGGCTCTGGGCGCCAGATAGGAGCCGCCGTGGCACTACCCGGAGTTGACGGGTGGTATCCCACGGGTGTCGCTGGAGATGCGGGCATGGTGCTACAGCAACTCCCTCCCTACGGCAATCACGGCAACCAGCAGGAAATCTGGAATCCGCTAACCGATCGAGTGGTTCACGTATTCGCAAATGCGTACGTATTGGGCACCGGTGGCAACTCAGTCGTCTGGGAGACAGCCGCACCGTATTGCAGGGCGAATTGCCCTCTTCACGTGCTCAACGCACTGAACGGGTCTGAGCGAACGGTACAACTTCCTTCGGGCGTCACCGCAACTGGCGACGTAGCGATCTCGCCGGATGGTCGCACGATCGCCGTCACGGTTGCGCTCGGTTCCACATCTCGCATTCCCTACCCTCAAGCGGTCTTCTTGATCGGTCCCTATACTCAGGTCGCGAGGATGCTGGCTGGTTCAGAACAGCCGACTAACCCCAACCTTGGTCCGATGTCCCTCACATGGTCAACCAACGGCTGGCTGTTTTCATCCACTGTTGGGAAGACGACAGTGGAGGCTTGGCGTCCTGGTGAGAGTCAGGCCCGGGTGCTTCCCAAGTTGAAGCTTCCCAAGTTCAGGCTTGTCAACGAAGACCCGTCACTGATCGCATTGTGATCAGGAGTAAGAAGAATCCGGCCCTACAGGCCAGTCGCGCCACGGCGAATCCAGTTCGCCTGCCCTCAAACGCCGGATCGGCGGCTCGCCATTTGGCGACTCGGCACCTACCTAGCTTGGCTAGCCACTCCCGTTAACTCGAGCTAGTCCGGCTGAAGAAGGACCGCAGCATCGGCTCATAGTGCTCGAGCGGCGGCGTGGCGTACTCTGGATCGAAGGACGGCATGTCGTAACAGCGCACGAACTCCTCAGTGAGGTCATAGTGCTCGTGCCCCCTGAACTCGTCGCGGGCGTCTCGGTCCCCGCCCACATAGTGCCAGAAGTAGTAGCCCTGGAAGATGCCGTGCTCAAGCACCATGAAGTGGTAGGCCTCGCTTACCCACGGCTTGAGAATTGCGGCCGCAATGTCGGCGTGATTGAGCGGTCCGAGCACATCACCCACATCGTGCAGAAGGGCGCATACAAGATATGCGTCGTCACGGCCGTCCGCCTCGGCTCGATGGGTCGTCTGCAAGCTGTGGGTCAGGCGATCGACGGCGAAGCCGCCGTGCTCGTTATCGAGCAGACGCAGTTGCGCCAGCAGCCGATCGGGCAAGGCGTTCAGGTCCTCGTCCTCCATGGCAAGCATGGCCGCCCACTCCTCGGCGGTGGACTGGTCCATACGGGTGAAGCGCGCTCGGTAGGGACTGGTCGCGGACGCCACATCGTGATCCTACCTCTGTCGTCAATTGGAGCGCCCCCTGCGCGGTGCGCTCGGCAAGGGTGTGTCTCCGTACGCCGGACTTGAGACCCTTGACACGGGGTTGCACTAATAATTGCAGATGCACTCTCTCCCGATCGAAGAGGTGTACCTCGTCCGACACGGGGAGACGCATTGGAACCGCACCGGTCGCCGTCAGGGTCAGCTGGACTCACCCCTGACGGAGGGTGGAATCGCGGAGATTCAGCAGGTGGCGGAACGAATTGCGTCGCTACCAGTAGACGGGCTGTTCTCCAGTCCGCTGGGGCGAGCCGTTGCGACGGCTCAGATTTATGCCGAAGCCCTGCACCAGACGATCACATCGGTCGATGATCTTAGGGAGCTGGACCACGGCGAAATGGCTGGTCTGACGAATGGCGAGATCGAACGGACCTTCCCCGGTGAGATGGCTCGACGTTCACTCGACAAGTACGAGTGGCGATTTCCCGACGGCGAGAGCTACGCCGACGCTGACGTGAGAGCGGCATCTGCCCTTCGCCAGATCGTTGAGTCCGGACGATTTCGGCCACTGGTTGTATCTCACGAAATGATTGGTCGGATGCTTCTCCGGAGCCTTCTCGGAGTGGAACCGGAAGAGGCCCTCACGTTGCGGCTCCACCACGGGGTGATTTACCGGATCGACGTTGAATCCAAGACATTCGTTGAGATTATCCCTTGAGCCCAGTCTCTGATGCTTCGGCGTGACCCAGTTCGCCGGTTCGGTGCCACCCTCCGGACGATGGGGATAGACGTTCGACTACACGCCAAGGCTGGACTTGGCCGCTCCTTCGAACACCCGATACGGCAACAAGCGCTTGGCCGGGAGCCCCACCCGTTCCCCCACCTTGCCGACGGAGACGCGCCGGCGAGGACGAGCCGAGTTCAGGAGTTTCTCGACGACGAAGGCCACCTTGTCTGGTGGAACCCCGTTGGCCTCATCGTGCTCCATTACGCCGATCGCCTTGGCGACGGCTTTGCCGTAGGGATCATCATCCGCGGGCGCGCTGACCTGACGCCTGCTCTGAGTGAAATCCGTCCGGACGTTGCCCGGTTGCACCAGGGTCACTTGGATGCCGAACGGTGCGACCTCGTAGGCCAGCGCCTCGCCGTAGCCCTCTAGTGCGAACTTGCTGGCGCTGTAGAACGCCTGGAATGGGAGGCCGATAACGCCACCGATGGAGCTGATGAGGACTATCCGACCTGATCTCTGGCGACGCATCGTCGGCAGCACGGCCTGCACGACCCGTACGGCGCCCCAGAAGTTCGTCTCCAATTGAGCCTTCGCTTCTGTTATGGGAGTCTGCTCGACCGCCCCGGCCAATCCCCACCCGGCGCTGGCCACAACGGCATCGATGCGCCCGTGCTCGACAGCAACTCCCTGCACCCCGGCCGTCACGGATTGGTCATCATCGACATCCATCACGACCGACGTCCATCCGTTCGAGCCTATGCCTCGGCGGCTCGATCCGACGACGACCCACCCTCGTCCGTGGAGCCGAGAAGCCACGCTCAGCCCAATGCCTGCCGAGGCACCCGTGACGATTGCAACTCTGTTCGACATAGTCCCTCCCATCACCCAGCCAGGCGTTCGAGTAGCTCACGATTCCATAACACCTTTGGCACCCCGGAGGCTCCTTCCTGCACGTGTCCGTACCCACACCCGAACCAGGCTCACTTTCTATCCAGCAATCGGTTCATGTGCCACGGGTGCGAAGGGGCTGCAGCTTGTCTGCGTCCCGGGAGAGGGCATCGTGGGTCCTGCCCACTTCGCCAAGAAGGCCTGGTGGGACGCTCCGGCGCTGCCGTCACGCCTTGGGTGGGACGAAGGTTTCCTGAAATACATCGCCGACTCCTCGTAGCCCACGTTTAGGTAGAAGTCACCCGCCCTTCGACTGGCCAATGCAACGTACCGTTGGAGCGTGACATAGTCCGGCACTTCCAGGGCAGGAGAATCCCGGAGGATCGTTACTGTACGCAAGTGGAGTCTGCTGAAGAATGGACCGTCCAGCGACATCTGGCCGATAAACCCGAAGCCGTCGTTGACCTCTACAAGCGGTTCGTCAGGTTGCTAACGGCATGCGGGCCGTACACGGTCAGTGTCACCAAGACGGCCATAGCGTTCAAGGGAACCCACCGGGGTTTCGCCGGGGCAAAACCCCGCAAGGCCTCGCTCGACGGGTTCCTTGATCTACAGCGAGAAGTGCGAGACGAAAGGTTTCTACGAGTCTCGCCCTACACGAAGAGCCTCTATGTTCAGCAGTTTCGGATAACCGATGCGGACCAGCTCGACCCCTTCTTTGCAGTCTTGATGGAGGAGGCATACCAAGTCGGACGGGGTGCTCACCGACCCCCTCGGAAGACGGGCTGACTGCCCCCTATCGCCGAGAACGGGCGCATCCTGCGGCACTGCTGGGATGCCCCATCACTAGGAGAGCGTGTCACATCCCGGGGGTATGGATTACTCCAGAACCCCAGCCGCGGAGGTGAAACGAATGGAAATCCAGTTCCTAACCAGTATTGCCCCGATCGTGAAGGACGTCGAAGTCTCTCGGTCCTTTTACGGGCAGGCCTTGGGCCTGACGTTCGAAGGCCAAGAAGGCGACTACGTGTTCACGCACCAACTTGAGGGAGCCAAGCACTTTGGACTCTGGCCCCTTTCTGAGGCATCGAAAGCTTGCTTTGGTTCCACGCATTGGCCCACGGAGATTCCCATACCCCAGGCCACCATCGAGTTCGAGGTTGCCGACGTGGCTTCAGCAGCAGCAGAACTCACCACTGAGGGCTATCGACTTATCCACGGCGCCCGAACGGAGCCGTGGGGACAGATCACAGCGCGGCTCCTGAGCCCGGAGGGCTTGCTCGTGGCTGTCTGTTTCACCCCTGCGTTTCAAAAAACATAGGGTACGCCCGTCCTTTCAGCGCTTGGCGATGGCCCACTCGTCGGTCTGCTCGGCCAAGAGGGCGCCGACGAGGCGGATGACGGCCGCGCGGTTGGGGAAGATGCCGACCACGTCGGTGCGCCGGCGGATCTCCTTGTTGAGTCGCTCCTGGGGGTTGTTGGAGCGGATCTTGGGCCAGTGCTCGGTGGGGAAGGCGCTGAAGGCCAAGATGTCGTCGGCGGCGTCGAGCAGGTAGGTCGCCACGTCGTTGAACCCGGCCTCGGTGAGCTTGTCGACCACGTCGGCGAGCTGGGTCCAGGTGGTGTCACGGTCGGGCTGCTCGAAGATCGAGCGCACCAAGGTGGCGATCATCGGCCAGTAGGCCTTGGCGCACCCGAGAGGCCAGGTTGGCCATGAAGTGGGTGCGGCACCGCTGCCACGAGGCCTCGGCGAAGACCTGGGCGATGGCGGCCTTGATGCCCCCGTGGGCGTCGGAGATGACGAGCTCGACCCCGCGAGCCCCCGGGCCACCAGCGAGCGCAGGAACGCCGTCCAGGCCGCGGTGTCCTCGGTGGTGGCGATGTCGAAGCCGACGATCTCGCGCCGGCCCTCGGCGTTGACGGCCGTGGCGATCACGGCCGAGACGTTCACCACCCGGCCCCCCTCGCGCACCCGCTGGGTGAGGGCGTCGATCCACAGGTAGCGATAGGGGCCCTGGTCGAGGGGGCGCTCCTTGAACTCGGTCACCACCGTGTCGAGCTCGGCGGCCATGCGCGAGCACCTCGGACTTGGAGATCCCGTCGATGCCCATGGCCTTGACCAGGTCGTCGACCCGCCGCGTGGAGACCCCCTCGACGTAGGCCTGGCAGACCACCGCCACCAGGGCCTGCTCGGCCCGCCGGCGGGGCTGGAGCAAGAACTCGGGGCTGTAGACGCCCCGGCGGAGCTTGGGCACGGCCAGCTCGATCGTGCCGACCCTGGTGTCCCAGGGCCGCAGCCGATAGCCGTTGCGCGAGTTCTCCCGCTCGTCGGTCCGCTCGCCATAGGCGGCGTTGCACTGCATCGAGGCCTGGGCGCTCATGAGCGCCTCGGCGAAGGCGCCCAGCATCGCCCGGGCCAGGTCCGTGTCGCCGTCGGCGCCCTCGAGGTACTTGCCAAGCCAGGCGGCCGCGTCGATAGTGGTGGGGACAGTTCACCGTGATCCTCCTCAAGTGGTTGTGTGGAAACTGCTTCTTGAGGTTGACGCGGTGACCGTCGCGTCTGGGGGATAGTCCTTCAGCTCACCTGCTCGTACACCACTGGCTGGGACTCGCCGACGGCAGCAAACAGACCAAGGCCTCTATACCCCCAGAGGGGAAGCGAGATCGGGTTGTGCTTGTCGAAGAAAGCCTTCACAAGGCTGGAAACTCCTCCGGCAATGGCTAGAAATGCCAGGCCCACCGCAAGGACCCACAGTCCAGTCAAGAGTTGACCCACCGAGGTGGCACTCAGAACTTCGTGGACAGTCTCCATACGCGAGGGACCAAGAATCGCTCAGATCGAAGGGGCCATGCGAACAGGCGTTCTGTGGCGCTGGCCTTCCTCCGTACGCCGGCCCGGTGGCACGTTCGTAGAGGCCGAACAAAAGGAACTAAGCGGCTGATTGCCGTATCTGTTCGACTTTGGGAGGCGCAGTGGCGCGCAGATAGCGTCTGCCATCAATGAGGGTGCCGGATCAATGCTTGTTGGACCTGCGGGAGCGGGGCTACCTCGTGTTCGAGGGCTTCCTCGACGCCGACGAACTGGCTGCGGCCCGGGAGGCCCTCTGGCTGCACTTCCCCCGGCCCGAGGAGTACATTGCCGACCTGGCGGCTCACGCCTGGTTGGGAACAAGCCAGTTCGCCGGCATCATCGCGGGACCGTGGCGATCTTGGGATCTGAACCGGCTGACGTTTCATCCCGACCTCCTCGACCTGGCGGAGCGTTTCTTGGGATCGAACGACCTCCGTCTCTACGAAGCCGAGTTGTGGGCCAAGTACGCCGGGGCCGTCGACTACGACCAGAGCCACCACCGCGACTTCGGCAACCACACCCTGGTCGTCCCGAAGAAGTCCGACCGACCCACCCAGATGCAGAGCTTGATCCTTCTTTCGGACGTCGCCGAGGAGGATGGACCCACAAGGGTGGTCCCACTGTCCGTTGGGGAGAGCGTTCCGTACTGGCCGAGCTCCCTCGCTGATGGGGGCAGTAACTATGCCTGGACCTACCTTCCGGCCGGGACCTTCGCTGAGGAGGAGATTTCGGTGACCGGGCCGGCGGGGACCCTGTTCTCCTACCGGCCCGACGTAGTGCATCGTGGGTCGCGCATGACTGGCGAGCGCTCAGCCCGATTCACCGTGTCCGCTCACTACGACGCGTGGGCGCCACGCTGGACCGGCAGAGTCGCTTGGCCCGCCAATGCGCTCGGCCCCGACTGGTGCGAGCTGATCGAGCGGGCGACGCCCCGAGAGCGCTCGGTGTTTGGGTTCCCCGCACCGGGCGATCCGTACTGGGACGAGCAGACCTTGGCCGATACCCAGGCGCGCTACCCCCGAGCCGACTTGACTCCCTACCGCTGAGGGCGTCGATCAGAGCCGCTCCGGGAATCGCTGACGCCCTCGGCACCCGCCCCTAACTCCCGCGCCCCTATTTCGGCTGAGTGCCCAATGCGCCGGCGTGGCACCGCGGCGCGGCGTCGCGTGACGTGAGGACTTTGGTTGGGTCGAGATGAATCTCGCACAGCGTCCCGCAATCTCTACGGCCAGCGCCCCGCTGGGTCGACACGGTCCGTCGAGCCGCCATAGCGCAGATTGACCATGCCGCTTTCCATGTCGTAGCGAGCGTTCGCGTTGGGCATCGGGCGGTTGTTGCCGAAGGGGAAGACGGGGTACTCGGTCGCTCCGCGGGGACACGGCTGCCCGTCGCCATAAGCCATGAGATCGACGTTCCAGGGTGGTATGTCGCCCCAGCGTCGGGCGCGGCTGTAGACCTCCATGAAGGCCGTGGAGGCCTCTTCGATGATTGCGGGCACGAAAGCACGTCGCCGCGGAAATGCCAGGCCCCCGATCCATGTCTGATTGCCGAGCAGTTCCGGGCGGCCCGGGCCCGTCCCCAGAGGAGCCGTCGGCTGGATGTAGAGGTCGAACCAGTCGGCGGGAACGTTCAGCTGGGTTGCCGGCTCGGAACGCACAAGCGTGACTCGGTAATCACCGACGACCCACGAATAGGGCCGACGGACCCCGACGAAGCGGCCCTCGTGGGTGCCGAGTTCTCGGAAGCCTCCAAGGGCAAGGCGAGTGGCGCTCGCGTCAAAGGTCCACCAAGTAGAGAAGATGAGTCCCTTGCCGGCACCTCGAACGTGGTCCGGGTCCCAGATGTCGGTCTGCAGCCCGAGATAGAACGTCGAGCTGTCGATGCGACCCTGGGACAGGGCAAGGTAAATCCCCACCGAGTTTGTCGGGTCGGCCAGCACCTTCAGGTCCCACTCCAGGGTGACCACGGGTGCCTCGAGATCCCAGCGGACGTAGATCCCCGCCACTGGCAAGCGGATCTCTTGGTCGAGTTCTCGAGTCCGTCCGGGCCGATCAGGAAGCGGGTCGGGGGACGTACCCAGCACTCGTCCAAGCAGACCTCGCAGTTCGCGCTTCATCGGCACTTGTCCATCATGGCCGGGCGTTCGATGGTCCTTGTCAACTTCGGCACGCCCGAACGGGTTCTGGCTATCCCACAACGCCAATGATGTTGAGAAGCTCCGCTGAGGGTCCACCGCTGCAAGGTTGGTCGTCAGTAGTTTCGGGAGCACCAGAGCCACCGGTCTGACTTGAGATCACGACGTACACCCGTTGGTGTCCGCATACCGTCGACCGGAGCTCTGGGCAACCTCAGACGAGGCGCGGCGTGCCCCGTTTCAGAGGGGGTGATGGGCCGATCTGTTGGAGCAGATCGGCCCGCACCGTCACTCCTTCTCGGGACGGCCGCGCCACCCCTCAAACCGGATTAAGGAAAGGAAGGGATGGCATGACCATCGTAGAAGCCGCGCGCGCTGTCACTGGTGGCATCGACACCCACGGGGAGGTGCATGTAGCCGCCGCCTTGGACGAGGTCGGTGGCCTGCTCGGCACCCAATCGTTTCGGGCCGACCCCGACGGCTACGCCGAGCTGCTGAGCTGGCTCGAAGCCTTCGGGGAGGTCGGCAAGGTCGGCGTGGAGGGGACGGGGTCCTATGGAGCCGGCATCGCTCGTCACCTCGCCCGAGCCGGAGTTCACGTCGTCGAAGTCGACCGACAGAACCGCCAGGCCCGACACCACAGCGGCAAGTCCGACCCGCTCGACGCCGTCGAGGCAGCCCGGGCCGTTCTCTCGGGCCGGGCTCATGGCACGGCCAAGAGCAGGGACGGCTCGGTCGAGGCGATCCGTGTCCTCGTTGTCGCCAAGCGCTCGGCTCGCGGGGCCCGCATCAAGGCGCTGACCCAGATGCGCCAGCTCACCTTCAGCGGCCCTGACCAGCTCCAGAGCAAACTCAAGGGACTTCCCATCGCCCAGTTCGTCGCGGCGGCCCAAGGGCTTCGTCCGACCCGTTCGCCCGATGTGGTCACCGCAGCCACCAAGACATCGCTCTCCTCGCTGGGCCACCGGGTCGCCGATCTCGAAGCAGAGATCGCGGAGCTTGACGCCATGATCACCCCGCTGCTCGAGGCAACGGCGCCTGAACTGCTCGCCGTCTACGGCGTCGGCATCGACACCGCCGCGGCGTTGTTGGTCGCCGCCGGCGACAACCCCGAACGCCTGCATTCCGAAGCGGCCTGGGCGCATCTGTGCGGGGTCTCTCCGCTCGAGGCCTCCTCGGGCAAGATCACCCGGCACCGCCTCAACCGCGGCGGGGACCGCCAGGCCAACCGGGCGCTGTGGCACATCGTCATCACCCGGCTCGCTTCGGATCCGAGGACCCAGGCCTACATGGAGCGCCGGGTCAAAGACGGCCGCTCCAAGCGCGAGGCCATCCGCATGCTCAAGCGCTACGTCGCACGCGAGGTCTACCGCTACCTGCCTCGCGCCTAGATCTCCGGACCATGGACCTGGCTCACAAAACGCCTGTCGCCCGTTGGGCTGACCTGTACCCGATGTGCCGGTCCATGGTCCGGGTTCACCGACTCTCGAAGACGCGTGACCTGATAAGAGCCTGCCCTCTCGAAGAGTGGCCCATCATTGGTCTGTCCGCTGTCCTCACTCCCGAAAACTCCCTCAAAAGGGGTTGACATCATCCATAGGAGCATCGGGACGGGCGGTCATAGCCATAGGGTGAGCTGGTATGCGCAGATCGGTCGGCATTGTGCGCAACTGGCAGCTCGCCCAGGTCGATGGCGATGCGGCGGTGATGAACGCGGCGTCGCTCGTGAAGCAGATCATCGCGCACCTGGCGCTCGAGTTCTTCGAGGACCTCGATGAGCCTGTCCTCGGCGAAATCACGGTACGCCACGTGCTCACCCACACCACGGGGCTTCCGAACTGGCGACCAGAAGGACAACCACTCGAGCCACTGCGTCCACCTGGCCAGCGTTGGGGCTACTCCGGCGAAGGCTTCGTCGTGCTCCAAGAGCACTTCCAGCGACGCACCAGTGTCCCGATCGCCACCCTTGCCAACGATCGGGTCTTCGGACCCCTTGGCATGGACCAAAGCTGTCTCGCCGAACCTGAACCTGGCTTTCACGGCTACCGGCCGCTTTTGACCACCGCTTCCGATTACGGGCTCTTCTTGGCCTACGTTCTCCGGCTCGACGATGCGCGCTGGCAGCCGCTCTGGCACATTGACGACGAGCTCGCCTGGGGCGCAGGCTGGGGCATCGAACTCGGTCCACCTGTTCACGGGTGGCAATGGGGGCTGAACGACAATGCGAACAACTTCGTCATCGGTTGCCCGTCGACCGGCAACGGCGTCGTCGTTCTGACGGACGATCCCGAGGGCCGGACCTACTACCGCGGCGTCGTTCAACGCGAGCTTCCCGGTGACCATGCGTCCCTCCGCGTCGAGCAGAACCAGACGTGGCTCGAACTGCTCGTCTGAGCGAGGAGCGCCTCGGTTGGCCGGACTCGTGACGGGTTCTTCACAAGAGCGGGGACTCGGTCCGGGCGCTTGCGTGAGCCTGGACCGCTGTCTGCATTACTTGTGAGCCAGGTCTAGCGCGGCCCGCTGGTCACCGGCCAGGCGTTCGCCTGCCCAAATGAGGAGTGAGCCAAGTCGCCGGCGGGAACGAGCGAACCGGGGCGAATAGTCATCGAGTCGGACGCTTGCCTGCCGTCGGGTTTGACGATCATTGAGGAGATCCTCATGTCTCGCCGTGGCGAGGGCGCGTAGCAGTTCGGGGTGCATCTGTGCTCCTTGGGGACAGAGAGAAGTGAAGTATTGACGGGGGGTGTGACAGTGGGCGCGGCGCTGGGGATTCGGAGGCTTTAGGCAGCGCCGTCGGCGTTCGCCGGCGAGCTCGATGCTGGCTAGCCCAGCAGAGCGCGATTATCCGCGGCGGCTGCGGCGCACAGCGTCGGCATCTGACAGTTCGTCGAGTGGATCTTCATGTGCACCTCCTCAGTGCTCGCGTTGGAAACGTCATGAAAACATACCGGCGCCCAAATGGCGAGAGCTTCGAACGAGAACGCAATGAACGTGCGCTGCCGTCGGTTGTGCGAGCGACCTCAGCCCAAGCTCCTCAGACAAGGAAACGCGACAGCGCCCATCCTTTCTCGACGAGTGAGATCCTCCAAAAGGGTGGCGATCCGCTTGGTTGGGTCGAACTCCAGTAACCAAAGGCAACGGCGTCCGAATTGCGCCAGCACGTGCGAGCCGGCGTCCTTACGATGGGTAACGCGTACGACGAAAGATAGAGGTGGAGATGGACTCCAAGCAGACGGTTCTGGCGCTGTACGGCGCGTACGCGACCGGAGATGCAGAGAAGGTCAGCGGACTGTTGCATGACGACGTGGTGTGGACAGCGCCAGCGGGCAATGCGCCGCAGGTCGCCCTTGGGCTCGATCGACCCCAGGATGCTGCGACTATCCGTTCATGACGATGCGGCCGCTCACACTGCCCGACAGGGAGAACTCGGGTCCGCTCTCCGAGATGGGGCACGTGACTGAGCTGGGAGCTGAGCCCTTGGTCGCATTGACCGTAACTGGGGGTTGGCCATCAAACGTGATGGTCAGATCCAACACGCTCGGGACGAAGATTCCTGTACCTCCCGAGTCAAACGTCAGATGAGCGATATTCCAGGGCTGTGCGGCATGACTGTTTCCGCTGTTTAGGACGAACGTCCCGGTCACACCACCGGGGCAGATAAACGTCCCCGTCGTGGCGGCAGGTGCATTCGAGGGCGAAGCTCCTGCTCCAGCCGCACCAAGTCCTAGGAGCCCCATGCTGAGGGTTGCCGATGTCAGAAGAGCGCGTCGAGCCATCCTCGTTGTCCTTGCCTCCAATCGCTCTACCCCCTCGGTCTTACGCCAAGTCGCCTTTGGGGCCTAGGGGGCCGAAGGTCCCCATTGCTCGGGGTACTCCGTCGTGCGCGGTGAGACCAGGTTCGGGTGTCTCCTCATGCCGCTGGGCAGGGCACATCGCACCTTGGAGGCACCCCCTCCACACCCAGTGGGACAGAAATCATCCCTGTCGGGTGATGAGGTCTTCATGCATCAGTGGCACTCTGGATTGGAGTTGCCGACCCCCTAGGGGCGCGGATTCGAATGGGGTGGAACCATGGAAGAGCGAAGAGCCACGTAGCTGCGCATGGACCAATTCCTCGTCCCTGAGTCCGCGGAGCCAACGAAGTCACCAAGTGCGCTGGCTCCCGATGCGACAGTTCCCCGAGTGCCGGCGGCGGGAGCCGTGTCAGGACCGCAGGGACAGGGGTCTACGTTGAACGCGGGTGCGCGGATCGTCGACCTGATTACCGGGACTGCCAAGGTGGGCATCGGCGCGGCGACCGTTGTGGCCGGCGAAATCACGAGCAGATCCGTAAGGATCGCCAAAATCGTCGTACCCGCTTCGATTGCCGAAGGCCCTCTTGACGCAGTTGAGCGACACCTAGGACGGCGTCAGGACGAGGCCCGCAAGAGCGAAAAGGAGAACCGAGAGAACGTGGCCGAAGTTGCGGAGTCCGTGCTCAATCGAGTCGTCGTCGGGGTTGTCGACCTGCTGGACATGGAACAGTTGATCGATCATGTGCCGATAAACAAGGTTGTGGCCAGAGTCGATCTCCCTGGAGTAATCGATGAGATCGACCTCGCGGGGGTCATCCGTGAGTCCACGACCGGACTGGGTGCAGAAACACTTGACGCGAGCCGTGCCGGGCTCATGGCCATGGATCTGTGGAGTGCCCGACTGGTCGACAAGATCCTCCGACGCAAGGAACCTCGGAACTTGACGGTCCAGTGGAATGGCGTTGTTCGACCGTTGAGTGCGAAACCCGAGGTGATCTCGTGAGTGGGCATCGCGAGATCCGCAGTGAGCGAGGGCAGCAGCTCCAGGGCCTTCGGGCAGGCTTCATTTCTCGGGCAGTGGCGAGCGGGACTGATGTTGTTCTCGTTCTCTGCATCTATGTCGTTGGAGTGGTCCTGGTGAGCATTGCATGGGATCTGTTTTTTTCGACGTCGATTTCGGTTGCGGCTCCCCCGCATTGGTTGAATGAACTTTTGGTGTGGATCCTTCTCGTCGTGTACTTGACTGGCGGATGGTGGTCCAGCGGACGCAGTCTGGGGAAGCAGATGTTGGGCCTACGAGTCGTCCGTTCGGATGGGAGTCCTCTTCGGTTCTGGCGTGCGCTTTTTCGAGCGCTCCTCTGCGCTTCGTTCTTCCCGGTGCTTCTCCTGGCCTTGGTGAGCCGTCGAAATCGAGGTCTCGAAGACGTCGCCTTCGGGACTGTCGTCACCTACGAGTGGCGACCAGCAAGTTACGAACCGCTGGCTGAGCCATCCATGGACGCCCAACCAATGATTGAAATGCGCCAGTCATCAATTCCGATTGTGCGGTCCTGACGAAGGGCTCCACAATCTCGTCCACGGCGCAAAGACGGCAATACGACATCTCGTGGGCGGGATAGCTTGCTCTCCGTGCCGCGCGCCAAGCTCAAGGTCACCGGGCTTCTGTGCCTCCTCACAACCGCGCTTCTGGCCTTGGCCTTGGCACACAGCCGCGCCCCGTTGGGGTTCGAGGAACCCGCTTTCAGGTGGTTGGGACCTGCTTCCGCCAGGGGCACCTGGGCGGAACTCGCCGACCTCCTCGCCGCCCCGGCTGTCGGCGCTGCCCTCGCCGTCTCTTTCGTCTTCGGCTTTGTCAGACGAGCATTTCTTCGTGTCGCCGTCTACGCCGCGCTGAGCGCCGCGGCGCTGATCATCAGTGAGCAGGTTGCCAAGCCGCTGGTCCAGCGGACCCTTGATACCGAGCTCACGTTCCCTTCCGGGCACGTCACCGCGGTCAGCGCGACAGCGCTGGCGATGTGGCTGGCGCTCTACCCGCTGCTCGGGAAGCGGGGGCGCAACATCACGCTTGTGCTCGGCGTCGCTTGGACCCTGTTGATGTCACTCGCCGTGGTCGGCGCGCGCTGGCACACGCCGCTGGATGCCGTCGGCTCCATTTTGCTCTCTGTCGGCATCGTCACTGCCGGCGCCGCTGTCTTCGAGCCGGCTGGGACTCGACCACCCTTCATGGGTGCCCAGAGCGCAGTGATTGGGGACCGCGGAGGTCGATAGCGCAGCCCGGCGTCGCGCCAACTTCTTCTCGAAATATCCCGTTTCACTGGCCCGTGGACGAGCGCATGGTGCCTCTCATTGGCTCGGCGGAGTACCCATTTGTTCCCTGTAGGTGAGACTGCTCGGAATTGAGGATCTGGTGCCGAGGGTTCTCCTGAGGCCAGACTCGCTTGCTCACGCCGAGATCATTTCTGCCTGATCAGTCGCGTGGTGCCGAACCCCCACCCGGACGCCTCTGGACTAGGTCCAAAGATGCTTCCGCTGACCCTGGCGTCCACTCGGCTCCGCCGCGACCGAAGGCCTCACCCAACTAACTTGGTTCAGTGGCGATGTCTCCCTTCATACGAAGGCTCCGAGACCTCATTGGCAACGAACTTCTCGTACTCCCGTCGGTCGCCGTACTTCCGAGGGATGACCGCGGCAGAGTGCTCCTGGTCCGACTCATCGATTCTGGACTTTGGGCAACCATCGGTGGAGCGATTGAACCCGATGAGTCGCCGCAGGAAGCCGCTCTTCGTGAAGCCGAAGAGGAGGCGGGGGTCAGACTCTCGCTCGGAAAGATGCTCGCGGTATTGGGCGGCCCGGAATATCGCGTGACCTATTCGAATGGGGATCAGACGTCGTACGTCGTCACTGTCTTCGATGCAACCATTGTCAGCGGGACGCCGACTGCGGATGGCGATGAAACGTCGGCCGTTGCGTGGTGGGACCCCGGCAGCCTGGCTCAAAACCAAATCGGCACCTTGACCCGGGCACTCCTCAGGGACGTTGGAATCTCAGAAGCTCGTCAGGTCTGAGTCTCAGGGATGGTTCTCGGTGAGAGGCCTTGGAGCGCACTCTCCTTGGCGCCACTCGTCGTCTTGGAGTCCCGCCAAGGAACCGGTGTCGGTTCGCGCCTCACCCAAGAGACGCGCTCGGACATGCCGACGACCTAGGCGAAGCTGTGGTGGTCGTCCTCGGGCACGCGGGTTACTACCCGCGCCTCGGCTTTGTGTCAGCGACCCGGATGGGGATCAATCCACCGGAAGGTGCCGACGTTCCCGGTGATGCTTGGATAGCCGGGCCACCGACCCACGACACAGCCGACATGCGCGAGACCGTCTCGTGCTCCTCGGACTTCATCGAGCCAGGAAGCGTCCCCGGCCTTGAGCGACCTGGACGACGAGGCGACAGGTCTACGGTGCTCGACCGTAGCCTGAGCGCGGTTGGAATCGGGTGGTCGAGTCGTATCGTCCGCCCGTAACCTTTCATCAGGGAGGCGATCCATGGAAGACGTGACGCAGCTGATCGCAAGGGTAAGTCAGGAGCTAGGGCCCCACGCCTCGGATGAGGAGATCAGCGAGAAGGTGCTCGAGGCCATCGAGGCACTGCCGGAATCGGATCGAGCACAAGTACTGCATCAACTGGTGAAGAGCGGGAGTTCGGGCCAGCTTCGCCATCTCGACAAGGAAGTGGAGGCTGACCGCCAAGGTGATGGCGGTACGGGCATGCCGAATAGCGAGCACGCTCCCTGATCGGTGCCGCCGGTCGCTACGAGACGGGCGGTTGGCACACGCAAAGAGGTGAGCGACAGTTGTACTTTCTCGCCGCCTCCGGGATGTCGGGTTGACGCTGGGGGTTGGACCTCAGCCACTCGGGTCTCGGGGTCGTGCCAATCGGGAACTCTCGCTACATTGAGGTCTTCACCAAGACGAGAGGATCCCGATGTCGTCAACCTCAGGGCCCGAGCATCTCAGCGGCCATCATCGAGACACCCTGCTACAGATCTTTCAGCCAGAGACCAACCACAACGTCGAATGGCATGATGTCGTATCCCTGCTCGAGGCGGTCGGGTCGATCGAGCAACGGCACGACGACATGTTTCTGTTCCGCATCGGCGAAGAGACCGAGGTTCTCCGGCGTCCGAGTGACAAGGATATTGACGGACAACAACTCGTCGACTTGCGCCGAATATTGACGAGTGCCGGCTACGACACCATCGCCGCGGACCTCGAAGACAAGGGCAACGAAGTCTGAGAAAGGGCTCGGTGCGGTCCCGGAGGGTGAGGGAACTGATTCGTATCCCTCAGAGTGAGCTGCGGACTCAGGCCCGGTTGATAGACGTGGGAGGGTTCCCGGCCAACCAGACTTGACATAGGGTCTGAACGTCGCTGGCTGCCGGAGGCTCGGTCAGGAAGGGGTCGGCATGCGGGAGCGCACCAACGAAGTCGAGGTCGAGCGGGACGTCAAGGTCACGGTGTCCGATGGGACGGTGCTGCTGACCGACGTCTACCACCCCGTAGGGATCCACGACGTGCCGACCATCTTGGAGCGCACACCGTACGGGAGGGCCAACTTCGCCTCGGCCATGGGCCCGGAGTTCGCCGCCCGCGGCTACCGGTACGTTCTGCAGGCGTGCCGGGGTACGGACGGGTCGGGTGGCACGCACAGCTACTTCGCCGAAGCGGGGGATGGGCGGGACACGGCGGATTGGATCGCCTCCCAGCCATGGTTCAACGGCAGCATGGGCACGTTCGGCGCAAGCTACATGGGCTTCACCCAGTGGGCGCTGGCCTCCACCAAGCCGCCGCACCTCAAGGCCATGGCCGTTGCCCTGTCGACCTCGGTCCGCGCCTACTCGTGGTACCCGGGAGGTTCGCTGGCTCTCGAGGTGATCATCCCGTGGGACGCAGGCGCCACTCAGTTCAACAAGCAGGCCAACGGCGTCCCCACCACCGACATCTCCCCCGAGGGCATCGAGCGGCGCATGGCCGAGCTGAAGGCGGGCTTCGACCACCTCCCTCTCGGTGAGGTGATCCACCGGCTCACGGGTGTCGACCTGCAGCTCTACCGGGACCAGCTCGCACATGGCGGTGCCGGGGATGCCTTTTGGGGTCCGGTGAACTTCCGGCCCCTCCTGGCGGAATGGACCGTGCCGACCCTGCTCGTCGACGGCTGGCACGATTACCCGCTGCCCGGCGTGGTGGAGGACTACGCCGTCCTGCGCGCCGCGCCCGCTCCCGTGCATCTGCGCATCGGCGCCGGCGGACACCTGGGCGGAGGCGGGGAGGGCGGCATGACCGACGCCCCGCTCGACTGGTTCGACACCTGGTTGCTCGGGCGGGAGAAACTGCTCGGCCCCACCCCGGTAAAGGTCCATGTGCAGGGCGAAGGCGGACACTGGCGCGACCTGCCGGACTGGCCCCCTCCTGCAGAGCCGACCCGCTGGTATCTCCATCCCGGGGGCCGTCTCGCGCCCATGCCACCGGAGGCATCGTCTGAGCCCGACCACTATCGCTACGACCCCGCCGACCCGACGCCGTCGAGAGGCGGCATCGGCATGCTTACCGGGGGCACCGTGGACAACCGGCCTCTGGAGGCCCGCCCTGACGTCCTCGTCTACACCTCCGACGAGCTGGTCGAGCCTCTCGAGCTCCTCGGTCCGGTGGAGGCGAAGCTGCACGTGGGCTCGAGCCTGGACCACACGGACTTCTTCGTCCGAGTCTGCGACGTGTCACCCGACGGCCAGTCCCTCAACGTGTGCGACGGACTGCAGCGCTTCGACCCGGCGTCCATCCGCCGGAACCCGGACGGGACATTCACGGCGGCCGTGGCACTGTGGCCCGTCGGTCATACCTTCGCCATCGGTCACCGTCTGCGGATCCAGGTCTCCAGTGGCGCTCACCCTGTCTACGCCCGCAATCTCGGCACCGGAGAGCCGCCGGCCACGGCCACGACCCTGCGTGCCGCCGAACAGGCCGTGTACCACGAGCCCGGCCGACCGTCCTGGGTGACGCTCCCGCACTTCTCGGGCTGACGTCACGGGCCACCAACCACGTCGAGGGATCTGGCCGATGGATTTGTGGCCGCCTCGCCGGCGCTCTGTGCGCCGATCTCAACGGTGACAGAAGCAAAGGAAGCTGCGACGGACAGTGCCAGCAGTCCGAGCCGTTCATTCCGCATTCCTTGCCGCCCCTCGACAACGCAAAGCGATCGGTCTTTGAAACCTGGTTGGGCACACAGCACGCGCCCCGATCGCCCCAATAGGAATCCCAATTCTCAACCTGGGGTCATCGAGCTCGCTATAGGCCCAAGGCCCCATTTCAGGTCTCAGCGGGCAACGCCGGGGGTCTCAACATCGACGAACGGACCCGATGCCAGGTGCTCGGCACCTCAGCCGGAGTCCGTGAAATCTCCTAACGTTTCTCTCGTGGCGGTCCCGAGGATCGTGGACCTCATTGATGCGCATCGTCGACGCTGGGGTGGCTCCTCGACCCAGGACGAGATCTTTGGCCTCACCGACGCCAAGGAGGTGGCGAACTGGTACGAGCGGGTGTGCGTCACATCGCTGCGGTCCCCAGTAAGGCAGGCCCTGTTCTTCGTCGCGTCGGCGGGCTCTGTCGCGGGAGTGGAGTTAACCGATGGGCGGCAGGTCGTCATCAAGGCCTACCAGCGGCGGTGGCGCCTCGATCTGCTTCGCGCCGTCTCTTCTGCCCAGCAACGGCTCGCAGCCGCCGGATTCGCCTGCCCGGTTCCCGAAGTTGCACCCTTGCATTTCGAGGGCGTGGCAGCGAGCATCGACCGCTTGCTCCCCGGCCCCGGCATGCGGATCTTGGACATGCACGAGATGTCGGTCTCGGCGGAGAGCTTGGCAGAAGCGGTCTCGATACTTCGCGACGAAGACGCCCGGACGTGGATCGGCAAGCACGCCATGGACCGACCGAGCGGCTCGCTCTACCCGATCCCCCACAACCCGCTCTTCGATTTCACCCTGGATGCCCGGAAGGCAGCGTGGATCGATGAGCTGGCGACAGCTGCTCTCGTCGCCCAGGACCGAGACAGCACTCCCCCCCAGATGCTCCACGGTGACTGGTCCGCCCGCAACATCCGTCTCGTCGATCATCGCCTCGTAGCCAGCTATGACTGGGACAGCCTGGGAGCGTTTCGTGAGAGCAGAGGAGTGGGCATCGCGGCGGCCACCTGGCGCTCCACTGGTGAGAGGGACGACCCGCCAGCGCCGGACTCACTCGAGATCAGCGCCTACCTCGACGCCTACGTCACGGTGGCAGGCGGGTTTCGAAGTCGGCAATGGCGTACCGCGGCGATGGGTTCAGCGCTGTACACGCTGGCCTACACGGCGCGCTGTGAGCACTCGCTGGAAGCCCGGAATCCCCGCTACCAGGCCCGTCGTGCTCGAGACACACTCGCCGCTGACCGCGGCAGGTTCCTCGAGGCGATCAAGGAGCGATAGCACTCCTCCGTGGAGAGATGTCCGGCCCGGAGTGCCACCGGAAGTCGACAGGGTGGATGCGATTTGCCGTCAGCCCGCCGGTCAGCGGGTGATCGGTGTGGCGTCCTCGCTCATCTGGTCGAAGACCCACTTGTAGGTGTTCTGCAGCCCGTCCTCGAGACTGATGGACGGGGCCCAGCCGAGGCGCTCCGCGACGAGCGTGTTGTCGCTGTTGCGGCCCCGCACACCCTGCGGAGCGGAGAGGTTGTAGTTCCGCTTGAGCGTGACGCCGGCGATGCCCTCGACGATGTCGACGAGCTCGTTGATGGTCACCAACTGCTCGGACCCGATGTTGAGGGGCTCCCGGACGTCGCTCGCCGTCAGCCGGAGCGTGCCTTCCACGCAGTCGTCGATGTAGGTGAAGCTGCGCGTCTGCCTGCCGTCGCCCCAGATCTCGATCGCTTCGGAGCCGCTGAGGACGGCGGCCGCCACCTTGCGGCAGATCGCGGCCGGGGCCTTCTCCCGGCCACCGTCGTACGTGCCCTCGGGGTCCGAACACGTTGTGGTAGCGGGCCACGCGGGTCTCGAGGCCGAAGTCCTCGTAGTAGTGGCGCGCCATGCGCTCGCTGAACAGCTTCTCCCATCCGTAACCGTCCTCGGGCATGGCCGGGTAGGCGTCGGCCTCGCGCAGCGGCTCGACCTCGGGTGACTCCTGCTTGCCGGCCGCATAGACACAGGCCGACGACGAGTAGAAGAACCGTTGCACGCCGGCCCGGCGGGCGGCCTCGAGCATGTGCGTCGAGATCAGCACCGACAGCATGCACAGCGCCTTGTTGTTCTCGATGAAGCCCATGCCGCCCATGTCGGCGGCGAGGTTGTAGACGACGTCGATGCCCTCGCTCGCACTGAGGCACGCCGCCATGTCCTGGAGGTCGGCGCAGCGGCTGTCGACGTCGTCGAAGCGCTGGTGCCACTCACCGAGGGGCACCCGGTCCACGCCGCGGATGTTCTCCACGCCCTGCTCCCGGAGACGGGCCACCAGGTGTCCACCGATGAAGCCACCGGCTCCCGTCACCAACACGCTCGTCATCGGAATTGCCCTCCCTGGGACCTCGAAGATGGATGGATGCCCGACGTGATGGGAGAACGGCCGGGACAGGGCAACCTTGTCGTCGGGACGTCGATCAGCTCGCCCCCCTCCCAGCCACCGCCGGCCGGACGTCCGGCCACGGACCGACCAGGTCCCCGAAGACCTCGAGGAAGCGGTCGGCCGCCGCCTCGGGGCTGAAGGCCTCCTCGGCGTACCGTCGCCCGGCCCGGCCCATGGCCCGGCAGGCCTCCTCCTGATTGAGGAGGCCTGCCACCTCGTCGGCGACGTCGTCACGACGGACGACCAAGCCGGCGCCGTGCGAGACGAGGATCTCGGCCACCGAGTTGTCCGGGGGGAGGACCCCGACGATGGCCCGGCTGGAGCACAGATACGTCAGGACCTTCGACGGCACGGAGAACCGCGAGGCGTCGGGTTCGAGGACGGCGACGAGGACGTCGGCACTGGCCAGCACCGCCGGCAGGTCGGGGTAGGGCTGGAAGTCGAGGAGGATCAGGTTGTCGGCCGACCGGTCGCGCTTCCAGTCCTGGAGCCAGTCGCGGCCCTTGCCCTCGGAGACCACGACCACCCGGGCCTCGGGGTGCGACACCCGGAGCCGGTCCGCGATCAGCGCCAGGATGCTCGGGTCGTGCTTGAGCCCCAACGTGCCCGAGTACAGCACCACCGGGTGGCCCCGCAGTCCCATGCGCTCGCTCCAGTCGTTGTCCGCAGCGCACACCGGGAGCTCGTCGATGGGCGCCCAGTTGGGGACCACGGTCGACTTGTGGGCCACGCCCCAGACGGACAACCGCTCGAGGAAGATGGGCGAGATGGCGACGACCGCGGCGCTCCGGCGTGCGATCGTGCGCTCGAGGTGGTCGGCCACCCTGGCGACCAGCCGGCCCAGCAGGGGCAGGCGGCGCCGCGCCGCTGCGCCGATGGCTTCGGAATAGATGTCCTGGTGCCAGAACACCATGGGCACGCCCCGCCGGGCCAGGCGGCGGGCCAGCACGGAGTGCGCCAGGAGCGGCACGTTGCTGAGCACGGCCACCGCCGGGTCCTTGGCGGCGATGGCCCGGGCGGCCCGGCGTCCGTACGACAACTCCTGGCGGACGCGGGTGAGGGGCGAGTACTTGGCGAACGCCCCGTCCATGGCGCACGGCTCGAAGGTGAGGGTCGCCGGGTCGTCCCGCTCGACCTGCAGGGAGCCCTTTCCCGTCGCGTACGACGGGCAGTGCTGATGGGTGACGTCGTAGCCGCGTCGGGCCAACGCCCGGCTCAGCTGGGCCTGCCCGGGATGACCCGAGTAGTCGTGCACCACGATCCGCGTCGCCCTGCGTGCCGCCACCGCCGTCACACCGACCCCATCAGCTCGCCGAGGAGCCGCAGGACCTGGCGGAGATCGACCCGGAGGTCCGAGGCCACCCCGCGGTTGTGCCGGGAGCGGACCGGGGTGCCGTCGCCGACGAGATAGCGGTAGCGCAGGCCCTCGACCGTGGTGGCCAACGCCCAGAAGCACTCGTTCACGTAGTGGCGGGCGAACAATTCGACCACGGCGGCTCCCGGCGCGGCGAAGGCCAGGTTGGTCAGGCCGGCGCCGTGCGGCGCCACGATGTACTCGGCCTCGGCGAACGTGCGCACCTGCTCCGCCGGCGCCAGCGCGCCCGGGTCGATGGACTCGAAGCCCAGGGGCCGCAGGGCGGCCAGCAGCTCGGCCTCGTTCTCGACCCGCCGGGTGCGCTTCTTGCCCCCCCGGCCCACGTAGAGCCGGCGGTGGGGCGGGCGCAGGTCGTCGGGCAGGAACTGCGCACGGAGCCACGGCACGACCCAGGGCGGCGTCCGGAGGTCGTCGTCCGGCAGTGACGGCACCACGAGCTCGGCGGCCCGCAGATGCGGGTACTTGTCGCCGCCCACGCAACGGTCCGCCGTCAGGCCCAGGTGATCGAGCATGTCGCGCTGGAACCGGGTCGCCCGGTTCACGAGGTAGGCGTCGGGCTCGACTCCCGCCCGACGCAACAGCTCGAGCCTGGGGAGCACATCGGTCAAGAAGTGGTAGTAGTTCTCGCTCCCCCGCGTGGTGAGGACGCCCACCGAGCCGGGCGCGTCGGTCACGTCGGGCAGGCGCCGGCGCAGGAAGACCGGGTGCTGCGACGGCTTGGTCACGCCGTAATACGGCGAGAGGTCGAACAGCAGCGTGTCGTCCTCGGTGATGACGGCTCCGTACGGGTCGAGGACGCGGCCGTGACGAACCGTGGCGACGACGTTGGCGTCGATGCGCGCGCCGCGGTGCACGGCGAATTGCGGGTGGTCGGCGGGCAGTCCCGCCGGGAGGGGTCGCTGCAGATCCACGGCGGCGGCCACCTCCGTCACCGCGACTCCGCCGTGGGGATGGGACCGCGCGTACCCGGCCGCCGTGCGCGCGGTGTGCCGGGGCGGGGTGGTGCCGGGCATCCGGCGGGTGAGCGGGCCGACCACCCGCGTGGTCTGCAGCACGCCGGCCTTGACCCATGGGAAGAGCGGTCGCAGCACGCTCGGCAGCCTCGTCACCGTCGCGTCCCGTCTCGATCGGCCGTACGCGGTTCTGCTAGACACCTCGCGTGAGCGACAGCAGCATCGGGAGCTGGATGCACGGGGCGCGGCGTTCGGTGCACTGGATATGGGCGATCGCTCGTCATCCAGCCAACAAGGGCGGCCGGGTCGCGGCCGAACGGCGCGCCATGACCTGGCACTGGCGCACGCGGGGCGACGCCGGCGACGTGGAGGCGATCGTCACCGTGGACGGGCGGACCCGCCTCGTGGTGCGGCCGCATCAGTTCAGCGCGGTGTGGACGATCTACGACGGCGTGCACGAGTGGGAGGAGCTGCAGTTCTGCCTGCGCTACCTGCGCCCGGGCGACCACTTCGTGGACGTGGGCGCCAACGTCGGCATCTTCTCGACGCTGGTGGGGACGCGGATCCCCGGGGTGCGGATCACGGCCGTGGAGCCGTTCCCGCCCGTGCGCGAGGACCTGCTCGCCAACCTGGCGCTGAACGACCTGGACATCACCGTGGTGGACGCCGCCGTCAGCGACGTGGCCGGCTCGGCGACCTTCGAGGTGCTCGGCCGGGACGTGCTCAACCGCCTGGCGCCCGACGGGGGCGGGGGCGGTGGTCGTGGCGGCGGGACCGGCAGCATCACGGTGCCGGTGACGACGCTCGACGAGCTGGTGGCCGGCGACCCGCCGGCGCTGATCAAGATCGACGTCGAGGGGTCCGAGCTGCTGGTGATGAAGGGGGGGCAGCGGCTGCTCTCCGACCCTGCGACGGCGCCCGTGCTCGTGTTCGAGCATGCCGGGCACAGCACGCACTTCGGGATCACGCCGGCCGAGGTGCGCGCCTTCCTGAACGAGGTCGGCTACCGCATCTACCTGCTCGACGGGAGCCTGACGCCCTGGCATTCCGACGACCAGCCGCCGACGCTCAACGTGATCGCCTGCCGGGACATCGCGGCCGTGCGGGCCCGCCTGGACTCCCCCGGCGGCGCGGCGGCCGTGCCGCCCGTGCGGGTGGACGTCGACTACCGGTCGCGCTGAGGGCGTCACGGTTCGGCCATCTCGGCGACGGGATCGTCGACGACCTCGCTGACGCCGGGGACGAAGGTTCGTGCCAGCTTCGTGAGCAGCCACCAGGCCAGCACCGAGTAGACGGCGCCCGAGATGGCAAGGCCGGTGGCGGCGCCGCGGGTGCCCCACAGCTTGGCGCCGCCCAGGCAGAGGATGAACAGGAACGGCACCATGACCAGGGCCAGCCGGAAGTTCTCGCTGGCCGCCCGCATGGCGCGCAGTCCCGAGGTGGCGGCGCCGGCGACGGCGCTCGTGGCCAGCGCCAGGCCGGCGTAGGGGACGATCACCCGCGCCGCCGGCCAGCTCGGGCCGAAGACGGTCGTCATGGCGTGCACGGGCGCCCCGTACACGAGCGCCGTCCAGGCGACGGTGACGGCGAAGGCCCCGATGCCGCCGAGCAACAGGAAGCGGACCGCCCGGTGCGTGTCGAGCTGGAAGCGCTTGGCCGCCAGTGCGATCAGCGCCGACTGCACGCCGGCCAACAGCACGGTGATCGGCCCCGAGCGCGAGCTGGGAGAGCTTGAACTCGCCGATGGAGGACAAGGGCAGGACGAAGAGCAGCAGGTACGAGATGAAGTACGTCCACGACGTGACGAGCAAGAACTGGCCGGCGAAGCGGACCCCGACGCCCCGCTCGCTCTCGTCCCAGAAGCGCAGCAGGCGGCGGCGGCGGGAGCGGGCCAGCTGCGCGCGCAGCGTCCACAGTCCGACCAACGCGCCCGCGCCGCTCCAGGCCCCGAACAGCCACGGCAACGTGGTGAGGCCGGCGTGGCGGAGGACGACGTAGGCGGCGAGGAAGAGGACCAGCCACGCGACGTCGAGGCGGATCGCGTAGGCGGGGTCGTAGCGGCTGATCCCGATGAAGCGGGCGTAGTCCTGGCACGCCATGAGCGGGAACGACACCGCGAAGATGACGAAGGGCAGCGTGAACGCATTCGGGAGGACGCCGCTGACGGCGAGGAGCACGGCGGCGAGCGCGACCGAGAGCACGATGGCGGCCAGGTACCCGCCCCGCTCGTAGGTGGCACGTTGCCCCCCGTCGACCTCCGACCGCGTGAGCAGGCAGTCGCTGGTCAGGCTGCGCGCCAGGCCCTGGCTGAGCACGTAGGTCGTGGTGAGGATGGCGAACACGCCCAGCGCGCTGGCGGAGCTGTAGTGCGCCACGATGAGGGCCAGCGCGAAGTTCGACACGCTCGACGCGCCCTGGTCGACGATGGTGAGGACCATGACCCGCTGGGACGACGCGGTGGCGCGCCTCGACGCCCTGGCGTCCGGGGCGGGGCGGGCGCGGCGGACCGGCGTCATATCAAGTGAACGTCCGACCACGCCGCAGCTTGCTGACCTGGTGCAACTTCCCTGGTCGCCACCACTGGGGAACGGCCGGGGGCCGCCCGCCCTGCGTTACCGTTCTGCGGTGCGCGTCGTGGTCAATGCGGTGCCCGCGGCGGGCACCAGCCTGGGTGTGGTGACCGAGAACCTGGTCAGGAGCTGGGACAGGGCCGACGACCTGCACGTGGTGCTGCGCTCCGGGGTGGAGCTGGACCTGCCCGACCACGTCGCCGTGCACACCTACAGCGGCTCCCGCCTCCTCGCCATGGACGTGCGGGTGCCCTCCCTCTGCCGCAGGATCCGGGCCGAGGCGATGTTCGGGATGACACCCGCCACGACGATGGCGCCGCTGCCGTGCCCCCGCGGCATTCTGGTGCACGACCTCCGCCACGAGCTGCGGCCCGACCAGTTCACGGCCAGGATCCGCCTGCGGCGCTGGGCCAGCTACCCCATCGGCTACCTTCAGGCGGACGCCATCGTGTGCAACTCGCACCGCACCCGCGACGACCTGCTGGCCGCGCACCATCACCTCGCGGGGCGCCGGGTCACGGTGGCGCAACTGGGCGCCGACCACGTCTTGACGTGGCCCCGGCGCGAGCCGGGTCCCGCGTACGCGCTCGCCTTCGGCCAGTTCGGGAACAAGAACGTGGATCTCGTGCTCGACGCCTGGACGATCCTCTCCCGCCGGGGGGACGCCATTCCGCTCGTCGTGGTGGGCGTGCCCGGTTCGGGCCGGGACGCGCTCCGGGTCGCCGTGCACGACCGCGGGTTGGGCGCCCTCGTCTCCGTGCGCCCGTGGCTGACCGACCTCGAGTTCCGCCGTCAGTTCGCAGCCGCCGCCGTGGTGGTGTTCCCCTCCGACTACGAGGGCTTCGGCCTTCCGGCCGTGGAGGCCATGCGCCTGGGCATCCCGGTGGTGGTGACGCCCGATCCCGCGCTGCTCGAGGTCACCGGCGGCCTGGCCACGGTGATGGGCGGCTGGGACGCCGAGTCACTGGCTCAGGCCGTCCCCCGGGCGCGGGCGACGAGCCCGGGGGACCTGGAGCGGGGCCGGGCCCACGCCGCCGGGTTCACCTGGCACCGCATGGCCACCGAGGTCCGGGAGGCGTTGGTCGCCTGCGTGGGCTGAGCGGCGTCGCTCAGCCCCGGCGGCGGGCGAACACGACGAGGGCCATCCACATCGTCGTCGGCAGGTGACGCTCCACCTGCGCCACCCCGCGGCGGAGGTGGGGCCAGGGCTTGCAGTACTGCTCGAGGCCCGTGCGGCGCGCCAGGGCCAACTCGAAGTCGGGACCGAACAGGCGGGAGAGGTCCTTGCGGGTGTTCATCTTGTAGGCGGTCCGGAAGACGTCGCGCTCCTCCCGGCCGGGCTGCAGGTGCTCGAGGGCCTTGGCGTGACGGTCGTTCGGCACGATGCGGGCCGCGGCGGCCAGGAGCGAGTGACGGCTGACGGTGCGGGCGATGAACACGCCGCCGGGCCGCAGCACGCGGGCGAGCTCGCGCACGAACTGCTCCGACTCGGTCACGTGCTCGAGCACGAAATCGCTCACGGCCAGGTCGACCGATCCGTCGTCGAGAGGCCACCGCCCGTCCGCACCGATGAGGCGGAACTCGTCGATCACGGGATTCTCCTCGCCGGTCGCCTCGATGTCGATGCCGACGACGGTCCGACCCTCACCCCGCAGGTCCTGCCAGGCCCCGCCCGGCTGATCCAGATCGACCAGGACGCCCCGCCCGCAGCCCACTTCGGCCACCACGCGGGAGCGGGCCGCCACCGCCTGCGCGCTCACCATGAACACATGGGCGCTGTCGAGGCCAAGGATGCGGTCGTCGAACATCTCGCCCAGCCCGGGCGCCATCACCATGGTCGCCTCGTTGCCGCGGCGGCCGTCCCGGTGACCCGGAGCGGCTCGGGCCGGTCCCTCAGCTCGAGGTCGGTGGAGGGCGACGCGCCGCGGTCGCGGAAGCACAGCGCCAGCATGAACGGCAACCAGAGCCAGCGGTCGACGATCTCGGGCGACTGCATGGCGAAGAACAGGACCACCACGCAGCCGGCGAGGACCGTGTCGCGCATCGCCCGGTCCCTGCTCTTGCCCCGGCGGCGCCGCCCGCTCAGCAGGCGGTTGAACGACGAGCCCATCATGAGGGCCGCGGCCGCCACCATGAAGATGCCGCCGGCGAACCAGGAGAGGACCACGATGTTGTGCGCGGGGTAGTACACGCCGAGCGACGGGTCGTAGTACACCGCGATGGTCGTCTGGTCGAGACCGTGCCCGATGATCGGGCTCTGCACGATGCCGCTCCACGAGTGCTCGATCGTGGCCACGCGCGGGTTCACGGTGTTGTACCCGGTGTTGTTCCCCGTCGTCTGCTCGATGCGGGCGATCGGGTTCAGGCTGAAATGACTGCCGTTCGATTGCACCGAGAGGGCAACCACATAGACGACGGCCAGGACGGCCACCACGCCGATAATGGTGCGCAACCTGAAGCCGCGGGTGATGAACAGGACGAAGCAGCCGACCAGCGTGCTCGACATGCCCGAGACGCTGGCGCTGAAGATGATCGCGCTCGCCAGCACGGCGATGCACACGCCGACGTACCAGTAGCGGCGCACGCCCAACTCGACGATGAGCCCGATGGCGAAAACCAGACCGAGGGCGAACGTGACAGCGGCGATGTTGGGCTGGGTGCTCAGGCCGACCGCACGTGAGCCCTCCAGGTTGGCCTGGTGGCTGTACCCGAGGACGTGGAACTCGGTCTGCAGGAAGGCCACGAAGGCCGAGGCCGACGCCCCGAGCACGAAGGCGATCATGCCGGTCCCGATCCGCGCCGTCGTGTCGAGGAGCTGGCGCAGCATCCACTGCAGCACGAAGAACACGAAGATGGCGTTGAGGACGACCTGGAGCGACGCCGTCTGCGAGACGGCCTGCGCCGACGCCACGACGCCGGCGAGGACCAAGACGAAGGAGCCGAAGTACCAGGCGGGCGTCGGTGGCGCCTTCTTCGGCGGCCGGCGGCTCAGGAGCAGGAATACGGCGGCGATCAGGAAGAAGAGATCGCTCAGGTCGAGGGTCTTGCCGGCGCGGTAGCGCAGCAACGGCAGGAAGACCAGGCCCACGTAGACCAGGCGACGCGACAGGGCCACGAAGAGGTCGTCCTTCACCCTCGTCCCCGTCCGTCCCACGAAACGGAAACTGCAGCCGACCCGCTTGCCTACGGGTTGTTGCTCGCCCGTGGGAATGACGAAGATCAGCCGTTTGGATGAATGGGAGCAAGAACGGCCCCCGCGGCACGTTCCGCAACCGTGAGCGAACCTCTGGAGGTTGAGCAACCGGGATTGCGGGAGTACCAGCGCATCCCCCGGACCCCCGAGCCGGCCGGCGTCGAGCTGTCCGGCTTGCGTGAGTACGCCCTGCTGCTCTGGCGGAAGAGGGTGACCGTCCTGGTCGTCGCCGCCATCTGCGTCGGGGCGACCCTGGCCTACTGCGTGCTGGTCAAGCCCACCTACGAGGCGTCGGCATCGGTGCTCCTGGAGCCGCCGATCTCCCAGACCCTCGTCGAGGCCAGCTCGTCCGCCAGCGTGGTGCCCCTGGCCGACGTGCCCGACGGGATCGAGGTGATCGAGAGCTCGGCGGTCGCGTCCGCCGTGGCCAAGACGGTCGCCGATGCGCCGTCGGTGACGGCCACCCAGGTCGGCACGACCAACGTGGTGCACGTGTCGGTCCGCTCCAAGAACGCGCAGCTCGCCGCCGTGGCGGCCAACGCCTACGCACGGGACTACATCCGCTTCGAGCAGAAGCAGACGACCAACACCTTCGCCGCCGCGCAGGGCCAGGTGCAGAACAAGCTCAACACCCTGCAGCTGGTCGTCGCCAACCTGAACGCCCAGATCCGCTCGGCGCCGGCCGGGACCAACATCACGCCCGACGAGACGCAGCTCAGCACGCTGCAGAACGAGGCCACCGGCCTGCAGGACCAGCTGCAGAACTACCAGTTCTACGGGTCACAGGGCATCACCACCGAAGCGGGCCAGGTCATCTCGTCGGCGACGGTTCCCAGCAAGCCGGTGTCGCCCAAGACGCTCGAGTGGACCGTTCTGGCGCTGATCTTCGGCCTGATCCTCGGCGTCGGGGTGGCCCTGCTGGTCAACGCCGTGGCAGCGCCGAGCGACGGTGCTCCGGGCCGACCGAGCACGTAGGAGACGAGGACCCGCTCGCAGGGAGCGAGCGGGAACGGAGGTCGGGGGATGGCAGGTCAGCACCACAGGCACGGTCACCTGAGGCAATGGGGCGACCACCCGGTCGCCCGCTGGAAGGGCACCATCCCCTGGCGCCTGGTCACGGGTGCGCTGGCGCTGGCCATCACCCTCTCGACCCCCCTGGTGGCGCCCTTGCTGCTCGGCGGAGGCGGTCCGGCCCCCTCGGCCAAGCCGGCCCAGGACCTCGGGGCGGCCTCGGCCGCGGCGGACACCGTCACGGGAGCAAGTCCGGCCGCGCCGAGCAGCTGGTCACCGCAGCCCGCCGTCTACGGCACCGGTTCGCTCTTCGACCTGCCGGTGACGATGGCCGACGGCACCGTCCTGCGGGCCGACGTCTACTTCCCCACGGCGGCGGCCGGCAGCAGCACCCCGGCCAATGGGCTCTTCCCCGTGCTGCTCCAGCAGACGCCGTACGGCAAGGCGTTCATCGTGAACGCGTCGGCCATCGCCAACACCGACGTCGACTACCTCGTCGACCGCGGCTACATCGTCGTGATCGCCGACGTGCGCGGGACGGGTGACTCGGGCGGCAGCTTCGACCTGTTCGACCCGGTGCAGTCGACCGACGGCGTCACCCTGGCCCGCTGGGCGGCCCACCTGCCCCAGTCCAACGGCGAGGTCGGCCTCTTCGGCGAGTCCTACATGGGCATCAACCAGTTCCAGACCGTGGCGGCTGCCGGCCCGGGCTCGCCGATCAAGGCCGTGTTCCCGATCATCTCGGGCAACGACCTGTTCGCCGACACGGTGACCCAGGGCGGCATCCCCGACGCCGAGTTCTCCGCCACGTACATCGCGCTGCTCTCCGGTCTCAACCTCACCAACCCGGCGCTGCAGCCGCTGGTGGAGGCCGCCGAGAGCGGCAACCCGTCCGTCCTGGCCAGCGGGCTGGCCAACCTGGCGCCGACCGAGGCGGCGCACAGCCCGGTGCTGGTCTCGTTCCTCCAGCTCCTCCTCAACGTCGAGACCGGCCAGGGCGCCGGCGCGTTCGACGACAGCTACTGGGCGGCGCGCAGCCCGGCGCAGGACCTGGCCGCCGTCGTCACGGACAAGATCCCCGCCTTCCTCGTCGGCGGCTGGAACGACCTCTTCGAGCAGGGCGAGCCGCTCAACTACGTCGGCCTGCAGAACCTCTTCGACGGCCGGTCGCAGGACGCGGCGATGACCGCGGACCAGGCCGTGACGCCGCGCTACCAGCTGCTGATGGGCCCCTGGCAGCACGTGACCACGGGGACCGGCGTGAACATCTCCGCGCTGGAGCTCGAGTGGTTCGACACGTGGCTGCTGGGCGAGCACACGCCGATGGCCACGACGACGACGCCGCTGCATCTCGACATCCAGAACTCGGGTGGGACGTGGGTGGACGCGGCGCGTTGGCCCCTGCCTCCCGCAACCCCGACCTCGTACTACTTCGCCGCCGGGCGCAGCGGCACCGCTCCCCTGTCGGACAACGACGGCGACCTGACGACGCTGCCCCCGACGTCCGGAGCGGACGGCACTGGGGGCGCCGACACCATCACGTACACGGGGGCGTCCAGCCCTTGCGACATCCAGTCGGACCAGTGGGGTGCCGGCCTGCTCGCCCTCGGGTTCCAATCCCTCGACACCAACGACCCCTGCGACCTCAACGACGTGACGCTCGGCACGGGACCGGGGGCGCTGACGTACACGACGACGCCGGTCCAGTCGCCCGAGGTCGTGGCGGGCCCGATCGACGCCACCCTGTACACGACCTCGACCACCACCGACAGCGAGCTGGCCGCCACGGTCGAGGCCGTCTCCCCCACCGGCGACAGCGTGCCCCTGTCGTCGGGCGCGCTGGCCGGCTCGCAGCGCACCATCGACGCCAGCCGCAGCTGGACCGCCCCCGGGGGCGCCCTGCTGCTGCCCGTGCACCCCCTGACCCAGACCTCCCAGCAGCCGCTCGTCCCCGGCCAGGTCACCCGCCAGGACATCGCCATCTTCCCCACCATGGCCGAGCTGCCGGCGGGCTGGCGCCTGCGGGTGACCATCACGACGTCGGAGACGCCGCACCTCTTCCCCACCGCGGCCCAGCTCCCTCACATGGTGGGCGGCATCTACCAGGTGCAACGCAAGGCAGGCGCCGCCTCCGCGCTGACGGTGCCCGTCGCCCCCGCCTCGGCGTTCGACGTCCCCTGCGGCAGCCTCTGCTCCCCCGCCGGCCCCTGAGCCCGCCTCAGCCTTGGGACCGGCCGTAAGGCCTCCCGTACGATGGGCCGGTGCCGCCCGCCTCCGACAGCCCGACGGAGCGTGACGACGGCGCCATCTCCATCGAGGAGATCGAGGACGCCGTCGTCGACGGGGACACCCCCGTCCCGGCCCGGTCCGGCACGGCCCGGGCCGCGCTCTCGCACCGCACCTTCCGCATCGTCTTCCTCGGCGCCTTCGCGTCGAACATCGGCACCTGGATGCAGAACGTCGTCCTCGGCGCCTACGCCTACGACCTCACGCACTCGGCCACGTTCGTCGGCGTCATCATCTTCGCCCAGCTCGGGCCTACCCTGGTGCTGCCGATGGTGGGCGGCCTGCTGGCCGACAAGGTCGACCGCAAGCGCTTCCTCATCGTCCTGGCCATCGAGCAGCTGGTGTTCTCGCTCGGGGTGGCCCTGGTGGCGGCGTCGCCCCATCCCTCCAAGGTCCTGCTCGTGATCATGGTGCTCGGCGTCGGCGCCGGCAGCGCGATGTTCGGCCCCGCCTACTCCGCCGTCCTGCCCGGGCTGGTGGGCAAGCAGGACCTGCCGGGCGCCATCTCGCTGAACTCGGCCCAGATGAACGCCTCCCGGGTCATCGGTCCGGTGATCGGCGGCCTGCTCTACTCCCTGGTCGGCCCGGCCTGGATCTTCGCCGGCAACGCCGCCACCTACCTCTTCGTCGTGGCGGCCCTGATGATGGTCACGCTGCCGGCCGTGCCGCAGGCGCCGACGCACGCCAGCCGCTGGCGCCAGCTGACGGCCGGCGTCACGGTGGCCCGCCAGGACCGGGTGGTGGGCCGGTGCCTCGTCACGGTGTTCGTGTTCTCGCTGCTGGCGCTGGCCTTCATCGGGCAGATGCCGGTGGTGGCCGCCCACAACCTCGGGATCAACCTGTCGAAGTCGGCCGACTACGGGATCCTCTACGCCTCCTTCGGCATGGGCGCCCTGCTGGGGGCCATCTCCATCGGGACCGTCTTCGCGCGGACGTCCAAGCCCCTGCTCGTGCGCGTCTGCCTCGTCGGCTATTCGATCGCGCTCTGTGCCTTCGCGCTGCAGCGGAGCCCGGTCCCGGCGGACGTGTGCGTGGCCGTCACCGGCGCCTTCTACTTCGCGTTCATCACCGCCCTCAACACGACGCTGCAGGCCCGGGTCCACGAGAACGTGCGGGGCCGCGTCATGGCGCTGTGGATGATGGGCTTCGGCGGCACCGTGGGCATCGGGAACCTGCTCATCGGGCCGGTGGTCGAGGCCGTCGGCATCACGAGCGTGCTGCTCTTCGGGGCCGTGGTCGCCCTGGGGCTGGCCTGGTACGCCGACGTGCGCCCGCCGCCCGAGGTTCAGGTGGTGCTCGGCGTCGAGCTGGCCCAGTAGACCTCGCGCAGGGCTTTCTTGTAGAGCTTGCCGTTCTCGCCCCGGGGCAGCGCCTCGGTGAAGTCGACGGTGCGCGGGCACTTGTAGTGCGACAGGTTGGCCCGGCAGAAGGCGATGATCTCGGCCTCGAGCTCGGGCCCGGGAACCGCACCCGGGGCGGGCTGGACGACGGCCTTGACCTCCTCGCCCATCTCGGCCTCGGGGATGCCGAAGACGGCCACGTCGGCCACGGCGGGGTGCAGCACGAGGACGTCCTCGATCTCCTGCGGGTAGATGTTCACGCCGCCCGACACGATCATGAAGAGCTTGCGGTCGGTCAGGTAGAGGTAGCCCTCGTCGTCGAGGTGGCCGACGTCCCACAACGTCGACCAGCCCTTGTCGTTGAAGGTCTGGCGGGTCTTCTCGGGGTCGTGGTTGTACTCGAAGGTGGCGGTGCCGCTGCGGCCCCCGAAGTACACGACGCCGTCGTCGCCGGCGGCCAGGTCCTCCCCGTCGTCGCCGCAGACGTGCACCTCGCCCCAGATGGCCTTGCCCACCGAGCCGGGATGGGTCAGGGACTCGTCGGCGGTGATCCAGGTCATGCCCAGCCCCTCGGTGCCCGAGTAGTACTCGTGGATGACCGGCCCCCACCACTCGATCATGCGGCGCTTGACCTCGGGCGCGCAGGGCGCCGCGGCGTGCACCACCGAGCGCAGGGAGGAGAGGTCGTACGCGGACCTGACCTCCTCGGGCAGCTTGAGCATGCGCACGAACATGGTGGGGACGAACTGCGCGTGCGTGACCCGGTGCTCTTCGATGAGCGCCAGGCAGCGCTCGGGGTCGAAGTGCTCCATCACGACCACGGTCCCACCGAGGCGCTGCGCCGTCATCGACCAGACCAGCGGGGCGGAGTGGTACAGCGGCGCCGGGCTCAGGTACACGTCCCCCGGGACGAACCCCATGATCCCTCCGAGCATGCCCGAGAGCGTCACGTCGGAGCCGAAGGGCAGATTGGAGAGCGGGCGGCGGATCCCCTTGGGATGGCCCGTGGTACCCGAGGAGTACAGCATCGGTGAGCCCTCGACCTCCTCGGCCAGCGGCCCGGCCGGGGACCCGGCGACGAACTCGTCGTAGGACGTGTGGCCGGGTGCGACGGTGTCGCCGAGCATGAGGCGCAGCTCGATGTCGGGCGTGCGGGCGACCAGCTCCTCCGCCAGAGGGGCGAGCGCGGACGACGTGATCAGGGTGCGGGCGCCGCAGTCGAGGACGATGTAGGCGGCCTCCTCGGCGGCCAGGTGCGTGTTGACCATGGTGTAGTACAGGCCCGAGCGCTGCAGGGCGAAGGTCACCTCGTGGGTCCGGTCGTCGTTGGGCAGCACGACGGCCACGTGGTCGCCGGGTCGCAGCCCGTGGGCGTACAACGCCCGGGCCAGGCGGCTCGAGCGCTCCTCGAGCTGGGCGAACGTCACCACCCGGCCGGACGCGGTGATGACGGCCGGCCGCTCCCCGTCGCTGGCGGCGTAGGTGCCGGGGCGGAAATGGGTCGGTCGGGCGACGTCGGGGATCACCGCCCTCTTCTAGCCCACCCGGCAGGCACGGCGCCCACCGGTGGGAGGGTCGCGGGCCGTAGGACGAGGCCCTCCGCCGACGTTGTCTCCATAGGGCCCGAGTGGGCCCGTGCCCCACCCGAACCCGCCGGGAGGCCGTCGGACACGTGACGCGCACCTACTGCACCATTCTCTCGACGAACTACCTCCCCAAGGCGCTCACCCTGGCCGAGAGCCTGCGGCGCCACGAGGACGGCGCGGTCCTGCGGATCCTCTTCATCGACATCGCCGAGGACGACCGGCTGCCCCAGCTGGAGGGCGTCGAGTGCCTGAGCACCGCGCGGCTGGGCCTCTCCCGCCGGGCCATCCGCGAGCTCGTGATGTCCTACGACCTGGTGGAGTTCGCCACGGCCGTCAAGCCGCTGCTGCTGCAGACGCTTCTCGTCGACGCGGAGCAGATCGTCTACCTCGATCCCGACACGTACGTCACCGCGCCGATGGCGGAGCTGCCGGTGGCCCTCGACGCGTCGGCCGGCGGCATCCTCCTCACCCCGCACTTCCTCGGCTCTCCACCGCTCGGCGCGGACCACTCCGACGGGCACCTGCTCTTGGTGGGCGTGAACAACCTCGGCTTCTGCGCGGTCGACCGCCGGTCCCTGCCCGCGCTGGACTGGTGGTGGTCGCATTTGAGCACCGAGTGCCTCTACGACCCCTTGGCCGGCCTCTTCGTCGACCAGAAGTGGATGGACATCGGGAGCTCGCACTTCCAGGCGGCCAGCTTCCGCCACCCGGGCTACAACGTCAGCGTCGCCAACCTGTGGGAGCGCCCGCTGGCGCTCGACGACGACGGGTACCGGATCTCCTCGACGGGGGATCGCCTGCGGCTGTTCCACTTCCACGCCTTCGACTCGCGTGCCCCGGAGAAGGTGTCGGTGCGGGCTCGCGACTCCTACGCCCATCTGGCTCAGGACGACAGCGTCCTGCTGCAGCTCTGCAAGGAGTACGCGGCGGTCCTGTCCTCCTACGAGGAGAGCCTGCCGGCGGCACCCCCCTACCCGTACGCGACCGACACGCGGGGCAGGACGATCTCGCGCCAGCTCCGCCGCGCCTACGGCAGCCAACGCCAGCACAGTGCCGCCCCGCTGCCCTCGCCGTTCGAGCCGTCCGAGGCCGCGGCCTACGAGCGCTGGCGGCGCCGGGCCTGGCGCACGGTGGCCCGTGGGCTCGTGGGCGAGGGGGCCAAATGTGTGCGCATCGTGCTGCCCGAGGAGTACGACCGGGTCAAGACGCGCTTTCCCCGGCTGGCCGGCAAGCTCAACGACCGCTTCGCCGGCGGCAGCGGCAGCTGGGGTTGAGACCGACCGAGGCGGGCGCCCCTCAGGGGGACACGGTGACGCTGCACGGCGTGGTGACGGGCGTCGTGATGGTGGTCGTGGTGGAGCAGACCGACGTCGGGACCGTCACGGGCGGCACCGTGACCGGGGGCACGGTGACCGGCGGAACGGTGACCGGCGGAACGGTGACCGGGGGCACGGTGACCGGGGGCAGCGATGTGGAGGACGGGGTCGCGCTGGACGACCCCTGCGAGCCCCCGCTGGTTCCGCCGCCGGGCACGGTCGTGGCCGACGCCCTCCCCCCGCCTGCGGCCCGGGAGCCCGTCACAGCGGACCCGCCACGCTGATCGACCCCGTGGCGCGCCACGACCGGTGAGGTGGCGCCGCCGGTCGTGGTGGCGCTCGAACCGGTGCCGGCAGCGGGGTGCGACGGGTGCGACGACCCGAGCGCGAAGGAGACGGCCGTCGCCCCGCCGACCACGAGGACAGCGGCCGCGAAGGCCGCGCCCAGCCGGGCGGGGAGGGTGCGGAGCCGGCCCGGGCGTCGCGCCGGAACCGGGGCGGGAGCGGGAGCGGGCGCCGTGGCCTCGCCGAGAAGCCCGCGCACCCCGCTGGCGAAGTTCGCCCAGGTGAAGGCCGCCGCATGGCGCCTGGCCGCGGCGATCGCCTCCGGCGACGCGTGCCGTGCCACCTCGACCGCCCGCGCCAGCGCCTCGGGGCCCTCTCCGTCGACGACGGTGGCATGGCCCCCGGTGACCTCGAGCAGGGCCGGCTCGGGTGTGATGACGACGGGGATGCCGAGGCGCATGGCCTCCACCGTGGGGAGACCGAAGCCCTCGAAGTCCGAAGGGAAGACAACGAGGCTCGACGAGGCGAACTGCTCCCGGAACACCTCCTTCGGCAGCCACGGGCTGATGGTCACGACGCCGGCCAGCCCGAGCTCCTCCACCAGGTGCTCGACGCGCTCGCGCGCGGTCGGCGGGGAGGCCGACAACGTGCAGGGGTCGTGCGGCCGCGGTCCCGTTCTCGACCATGGAGGCCCAGGCCTGCAGGACCAGGTCGACGTTCTTGTTGGAGAAATGGCCGAAAGCGATGGCGTAGGGCGGACCAGCGGGCGCCACGGGCCAGCCGTCCACGTGGTCCGCACCGAGGTGCGCGACACGAACGGGCACCTTCGTGGTGCGCGGGTAGAACGCCGCGAGGTCGCGTCTGGTGCGTCCCGAGATGCAAGCCACGCCGTCGGCCTGGCGGAACCCGATGGCGTAGCTGGTCCTCCGCAAGAGGAGGGCCTTCTTGGTGAACTGCTCCGGTCGGAGCCGGTAGCGGAAGTCCCACGCGATGACCGCACGCGGGCACGGCAGGCGAGTCACCGCCGTGGTGGGCAGCACGCCGAGGAGCATGTCCGCCCGGAGCGAGCGGCAGAGCCGCGGCAGGGCGAACGACTGTGCGCGCAGCCTGCTCACAAACGGGACTCGGCCGAACTTCACCTCGTGCACCGTCACCCGGTCCGGAACGCTGAGCGGCGCGCCCGCCCGGATCACGAGGTGCAGCTCGTCGTCGCGGCCCAGCTGCTGCCAGCCGAACAAGAGATGCTCCGCGACGATGGTGAGGCTGTTGTCGCCGCGGATCGGCAACCCGTCGATGACTACCCGCACGAGCTGCGCTCCCGCGTGACGAGGGAGGCTCGCGGCCCGCCAGGAACCCGCTTCACGAGGCAACTATACGGGACAGGAACTCGCTGCAGATCCGACGTGGGCCATTGACGAGACCGCGTGGGTCAAACGATCGCTGGGTCATCTGGTCGTGTCAACGTGCGCAGAGCCGCCGACCGTGATCATTGCGCTCGAACCTCGTTCTCCAACCGATACGCCCCTCGCCTGCCGTGGAGTGAACGGTCAGGTTCCACACGAACGCGCACGCCCCCGGAAAGGACGGAGCTGCAATGGCAGCCAGGACCCACCTGTGGAAGGGAGCCCGGCTCCTTGGCTACACCTACCGCCGCGCCGGGGAGCTGTACCTCGGGCGCGACGAAGCGGTCCAGCGGCGCCTCCAGCGCGCGGGTCGGGTGATCCTCGGAACGGAGTCGTACGGCGTCGCGACCATCTACACCTTCACGCACGACGCGACGTGCCTGCGCATCGGTAACTACTCGTCGATCGGATGCAACGTTTTGCTCGGTGGTGAGCACGCTCACGACATGGTCACCACCTATCCCCACCGGCTCATGTGGGGGATGGAGGGTGCGGGGGAAGACGGTTTCCCGGCGAAGACAGGCGACACGATCGTCGGATCCGACGTGTGGGCGACCTATGGAGCGACGCTGCTGAGCGGGGTGCACGTCGGCGACGGGGCGATCGTCGCCAACGGCGCCGTCGTGACGAAGGATGTCCCGCCATTCGCCATCGTGGGCGGCTCCCCGGCCAAGGTGATCCGCTTCCGGTTCTCCGACGAGCAGATCGGGGCCCTTCTCGACATCCGTTGGTGGGACTGGCCCAAGGATGAGGTCCGCGCCGCGGTCCCGTACCTGGCCAGCCGCGACATCGACACCTTCATCGAGTACGCGCAGAGCAGGATGCCCCGGATAGCGGTTGACGCGGACCGCGCCGCGATGCCGGTACGGCCCGAACGTGGGTCGGTCAGGGAGCGGGTCGTACCGACGACGGCCTGCGTCTCCGTGCCCAGCCTCGCCGGCTAGCGCTTCCTGCGCCAGTAGGCACCGAACCCGTCGATGTCGACGATCTCCTCTTCGATCCCGTTGGCCTCGCGGTAGTCGTGCACCGCCAGTCCGGCCTGCGACTGGTGGCTCCCGAAGTCGTCGATGATGCAGAACCCGCCCGGCGAGAGCTTGGGGTACAACGCCTCGATCGCCTGCCAGGTGGACTCGTACATGTCGCCGTCGAGACGCATCACCGAAAGCGCCTCGATCGGCGCCGTCGGCAGGGTGTCCTTGAACCAGCCCACCAGGAATTCGACCCGGTCGTCGAGGACGCCGTAGCGCGCGAAGTTGTGGCGCACCTGGTCGGCACCGACACTCAGTCCGCTGCGCGTGTGCAGGTCGTCGCCGCTGTCGGCCGGATAGAGGGTGGCGTTCGGCGGCGGGAGTCCCTGGAACGAGTCGGCCACCCACACCACGCGGCCGGTGTCGCCCCGTGCCAACAGGTTGGCCTTCATGAAGATGCAGGCGCCGCCCCGCCACACCCCGGCTTCGATCAGGTCGCCCGGCACATCGTCGTCCAGGACGGTCTGCACGCAGTGCAGGATGTTCTCCATGCGGCGCAGGCCGATCATGGATTCCGCCCGCGCCGGCCAGTCACGACCGACCGCGCGCAGCTTCGGATCGTACGGCTTCTTGTAGGCGATCTCGACGTTGACCCGCGACGCCGCCCGGCCGGCGACGTTGGCGATGCGGCGCTTCCACGACGTGGACCCGGCGGTTCGCACACCGCCCAGAATGCTGTCGTTGTCCTCGGCCAGCGCGCCGGTCAGGCTCTGCTTCAGAAGGTCCAGGTAGAGCGATGTTGCCTCGGCGGTTTGATTCACGATCGGAAAACGGCAGGAACGGCCGAAACTTACGCCTCCGGGGCTCCTGAGTACGGCGCAGCCTCCTCGAGCACGCTCAACGAAGTGGGGTCGTCGAAGCCGCCCTCTCCTCGATGGAAGAATCCGAGGGTCTCGGGCAGGCTGCGGACCGCTTCGGCCGGGTTGCCGCTGTAGAACGTCAGTTCGTCGCTCAGCGGGGTGTTGACCACGGACCCGGCCGAGACCACAGAACGCGACGGAACCCGGGTCCCGCTCAACAACGTCGCACCTGACATGACCGCCGTGTGGTCGCCGATCTCGACGGACCCGGTGACGAACCGGTCCCGGACGAGATTGAGGCTGTGCGTGAGGATCGTGCACCGGAATCCGGCCAATGCGCTGTTGTCGCCGATCTCGACCCGGTCGGAGCAATCGATGTCATGGGCGGTCGTGATCATGGCGTGTTTGCCCATGATGAGGCAGGGGCGGCGGTTGGGGGAGTGCGGGAAGACGTCCTGGTCGAGTTCGGACGCCCGCGGGAACCCGGTGATCCAGTTACGCGAGCCGATGCTGGCGCCCTCGGCCAGGCGCAGCTCCTCCAGGTCCTTGATGACGTTCAGCGGGCCGATGCTCGCGCCCGGGCCCAGGGAGAGGCGCCCCACGAGGACGACGCTGCGCCCGATGTACGCCGTCGGGTGCACGTCCCACCCGAGCAGCCAACGGCCCAGGTGGAGCTTCAGACGCGAGGGGAGCACGACCATGCAAAATGCCAAGACGAGCCGCAAGCATCACTCCGTTGATCCGTTGGTCATGGTGGAGAACGCAACTCTATCCACCACCCGCGGCCGAGTCCGTGCCGCGGGTGGGAGAGATCTCGCCGTCGTTCGGAGCGGAGGCACGGTTCATGGGTACGAAGACCGCGGGCAGTTCGCAGCCCGCCGTCCACTACGACCACGTCCACAGTGCGTGGCGCCTGATCATGGGCGAGGAATTCCACTACGGCTTTTTCGAGTCGCCCGCAACCCCCCTGGAACAGGCCACAGCAGCGCTGACGGAGCAGATGCGCAACCGGGCCCGCATCACCTCCGGTGACCGCGTGCTCGATGTCGGATGCGGTACCGGGCGCCAGGCCTGTGACCTCGCGGCCGCATTCGACGTCTCGGTGCTCGGCATCACCACCAGCGCCAGCGGCGTCGCTGCTGCGGCCGGGCTGGCGGTCGACCGCGGGCTCGCCAGTGCCGCCCGCTTCGAGCAGCGTGACGGAGCCGACAACGGGCTCCCCGACGCCAGCTTCGACGTCGTCTGGGTCCTGGAGTCGTCCCACCTGATGCGCGATCGGACCGCGCTCCTGCGCGAGTGCGCGCGTGTCCTGGCACCCCACGGGCGGCTCGTGCTGTGCGACATCATCCGGAAGCGGGAGATCCCCTTCGTCGAGGTGCGCGCGCGAGGGAGCACTTCGCCACGCTGCGGTCAGCGTTCGGCGATGCGCACATGGAGCCGTTGGAGAGCTACACGTCGGCTCTCACCGAGCTCGGCATGACCGTCACCGACAGCTCGGACATCAGCGAGCCGACACGACCGACATTCGCCGCGTGGAGGTCCAACGTCCACGCCCATCGCACCGCCCTCGACCACCTCCTGCACGCTCGCGCTCTGGAGGATTTCGTGTCGGCGACCGAAATCCTCGAGTCCTTCTGGCAGGACGAGACGCTCGGCTACGGGATCCTCGCCGCGCTCAAGGCCTCGTGACCCGGACCGGACCCGTAACCCCGACCCCGCGAAAGGAAGACCACCAGTGACCAGCGACCCGGACATGGCACGAGCCGTCATCACCGAGTTCCTCCAACGCGCCGACAAGGGCACCGAGGGATGGACCGACGAAACGGGCCTGTGGGGGGACGGGCTCGGGCTCGACTCCCTCGAGGCGGCCGAGCTCTCCGCCATGCTCGAGGACGAGTTCGGCTCCGATCCCTTCTCCGCCGGCGGCGATCTCCCCGAGCGCGTCGGGCACATCGTGGCCTTCTACGCAGCCGTCCGGACGGAATGATCCATCTGCTCGAGGCGGCAGCCGGCGACGGACCGGAGCGCACCGCGGTGGTCACCCGCGAGGCCGCGTCCTCCTACGGTGAGCTGCTCGACGCCTCCCGACGCGTGGCGACCGCGTTGCGACGTCGCGACATCAACCGGTTCGCCATCGTCGAGCCCGATGCTCCACGCGTCACGGCGTTGCTGGCCGGAGCGGCGCTGGCCGGTGCGGAGCCGTGCCAGTACCAACCCGACACCGACGGCGCGGCGTTCACCGCGCAGGCGAAGGCCCTCGGACATGGCGTCGTGATGACGCGGCGTGACGACCTCGTCGGGGCATACCACGTGGTCCACCCCGACGAGCTCCTGGGTGAGGCGGCGGACGAGGTGCTGCCGGTGCCCGCGGACCGCCCGCAGCCGTTGCTGATCCGCACCACCGGGACCACCGGCGCGCCGAAGGCGGCGCGCCACGACTGGCGCGTGCTGGCGCAGACGGTGAACGCTGTCCGGCCCGAGCCCGAGCAGCGCTGGCTGCTGGCCTACGGCCTGCACCAGTTCGCCGGGATCCAGGTCCTCCTGCACGTCCTGGCCAGCCGGGCGGCCCTGGTGGCCCCCTTCCCGCGCCAGCCCAAGGACGGCCTCGACGCACTGCTCGCCGACGGCGTGACCCGTGTCAGCGCCACACCGACCTTCTGGCGCTTCCTCCTCGCCGAGGCCCGCAGCCGTGAGCTCAAGCTGCCCCACCTCGAGCAGATCACGCTGGGCGGCGAGGCGAGCCCGGCGGACCTGCTGGAGGAGCTGCGCACGACCTTTCCTTTTGCCCGGGTGTCCCAGGTGTACGCATCGACGGAATTCGGCTCCATCACGTCGGTGTGCGACGGGTTGCCGGGCCTGTCCATCGACGCGTTGTGGAGTGAGTCCAACCCGACCTCCAACGTCCGCGCAGAAAACGGCGAGCTCTTGGTGCGCGCCGAAGCGGGGATGCTGGGCTACGCCGACGAATCGGACGGTGCCGCACCCGCCGACAGCGCCGCCTGGCAGCCGACCGGCGACCTCATCGAGATCGTCGGCCGGCGTGTCCTGTTCCGGGGCAGGCGGTCCGACGTCATCAACGTCGGCGGCGTCAAGGTCCATCCACTGCCGGTCGAGGAACGGATCCTCGCGCTGGGCTGCGTCGAGGCGGCGCGCGTCTTCGGGCGCGCCAGCAAGCTCACCGGCGCCATCGTCGCCGTGGACATCGTGCCCCGCGGCGGGGTGGCGGCGGCGGACGCCGACCAGATCCACCTCGCGGTCAAGGACGCGGTGGCCGACCTGCCCCGGGCCTGGCACCCGCGCAGCATCAACCTCGTCGAGACGGTCGAGACCCGGGGCGGCAAGACGGTCAGGGGGACCCCAGGATGAGCGAAGTCGAAGTCGAACCCGAAGCCACACCCCGCGTCGCCCTCGTCACCGGCGGCAGCCGGGGGCTGGGCGCCGGCCTGGTGCAGGCGTTGCTCGACGCCGGCTACTGCGTCGAGACGTGCTCGCGCTCGACGACGGGCACGGTCCAGGCCTGGGAGGAGGACCGGGAGCTCAAGGAGCGCTTCCACTTCAGCACGGCGGACGTCTCGGACCCCGTCGAGGCGGAGCGCTTCGTCAGGGAGGCGGCGAGACGCTGGGGCCGTCTCGACGCCCTGGTCAACAACGCGGGCGTCGCCCGCGAGGGCGTGATCGGCCTGTTCGGCGACGGGGCGCTCGACGAGGTGGTCGACCTGAACCTCAAGGGGACCGTCTACGTCACCCGCGCCGCCAGCCGGGTGATGCTGGCCCGGCGCGCCGGCGCCATCGTCAACATCTCCTCGGTGGTGGGGCTCTCCGGCTACCGCGGGCTCTCGGTCTACGGCGCGACCAAGGCGGCGCTCGACGGGCTGACCCGGGCGCTGGCCCGCGAGCTCGGGTCGCGCGGCATCACCGTGAACAGCGTTGCGCCGGGCTACCTGCGCACCGAGATGAGCCACGGCCTCGACGAGGGCCAGCTCGACCAGATCGCCCGGCGGACCCCCCTGGGCCGGCTGGGCGAGCCCGACGACGTGGCCCGGGCCGTCCTGTTCCTGGCCGACCCCGCCAACCGGTTCATCACCGGCCAGGTCGTCGTGGTCGACGGCGGGCTGACCTGCTGAGCCCTATCCCCGCTTGGGCGACCACTCCCAGCGCCGGAGGCTGATGATCACGCCGCCCACGCCCCACAGGGCCATCACCAGCACGTCGTTCCATATCGACGCGCCCGGGATCCCGTTGAACGAATCGACCGAGGCGAGGATCAGGTGGCGGATGGGGAAGAAATCGGTGAAGGTCGACAGACCGGAGCCGGACTTGACCGGGAAGTAGAGCCCCGAGAGCGCCACCAGGATGAAGAACACGAGGCTCACGATCGGCCCCGCCGCATCGGCGTTGGGCACCAACGTGCTGACCCCGACCCCGAGTGCCGTGAAGCTCAGCATGCCCACCACGACCACGAGCACGAACGCGGGGATGTCCTGCGGCCCGTGCACGTTGTAACCGAAGCGGCCCACCAGCAGCATCAACACGACCTGGATCAACGCAATGATCATGGAGTTGATGAAGATGGCCGCCAGCAGCATCCAGGTCGGCAGCGGGCTCAGGCGCAGCCGTTTGAGCAGTCCCATCTCGCGCCGGTTCACCAGGGTGATGGCCAGGATGTTGAAGCAGGCCGCCATGATGCCGTAGGCCGCAAAGGCCGGGAGGTAGTACTGGCCCAGGTTGATGTGCGCCAGGTAGCCGACCGTGGAATGCCCCGAGGTGGACAAGAAGATCACGATGAAGACCACCGAGAACCCGATCGTCAACACGGCGCCGATCGGGTTCAGCCAGAACGACAGCTGCTCGAAGCGGACCTGGCGGGCCACGAGCGGCAGGTCACTGACACCCCGGAACGACCCCTTGACCGGCAGCTCGGTCGCGCTCACCGTTGCCCATCCCGCTCGACGGTCGCCGCGTCGGAGCCGGTGCCGCGCCGCGGCCCCGCCCCGTCCGTCAGGCCCAGGTAGATGTCCTCGAGCGAGACCCGCAGCACCGACAAGCCCTGCAGCGCGTAGCCGCCCGCCAGGGCCCAGCCCGTCAGGTCGTGCAGGACCTGGAGCTCGTCTTCGGTGTGGATCTCGACGTGACCGTCGCCCGCCGGCTGGGCCGGCACCGGCAGCGCCGCCGCCGCGACGCCCTCGGGGAGCCGGAAGCGGATGGTCACCGCTCCGAGGTCACGGCCTCCGATGGACGAGGGAGTGCCGCTGGCCACGATCTCGTGGCCGGACAGGACGGCCACACGGTCCGCCAGTACCTCCACCTCGTCCATGTAGTGCGTGGTCAACAACACGGTGGTCCCGGCCGCAGCCAGTCGCCGGATGAGATCCCAGGTCTCCCGGCGCCCGGAGGGATCGAGGCCCGTCGTGGGCTCGTCCAGGAACAGGAGCTCGGGATTGCCGACGATCCCGAGGCCGACGTCGAGGCGACGCTGTTGGCCGCCCGACAGCTTCTTGATGCGGTCGTCTCGCTTCTCCGTGAGCCCGATCAGGTCGATGACTTCGTCGACCGGCCGCGGATGGGGGTAGTAGCCGGCGTTGCGGGTGAGCACCTGCCGCACCGAGTAGTACGGCTCCACCGCCAGCTCCTGGAGCACCACGCCGATGCGCGTGCGAAGCCAGCGCTGCGTGCTGTGGTCGGCGGGATCGACACCGAGTGTCTGCACCCGCCCGCTGCTCCGGGTGCGGAACCCCTCCAGGATCTCGACGGTCGTGGTCTTCCCCGCGCCGTTCGGTCCGAGCAGCGCGAAGACCTCGCCCCGCTCGACCTCGAAGCTGACATCGTGCACCGCCACCGTGTCCCCGTAGGACTTGGACAGGTGCTCCACGCTCACCGCCACCATGCGACGACGCTAGCGGGCGGCACGGCGGCGGCTCGACTAGGAGGCCGCCGCCACCTCCTGCGCGCGCGGCGCGCGGCGGCCGCCCTCCGCCTCGTCGTTCGCCGCCAGCACCTTGTCCAGCAGGTCCCGCAACTGGCGCAGCTCCGATTTCGTCAGGGCCGAGAACGCAGCGGGTGGAATGGAGAGGACGCTGTCGATCTCGGTGGCCACGGCGCGGCCCGCGTCGGTGAGCACGATGATCTTGACCCGCCGGTCGTCGGGTGCGGGCTCACGGCAGGCGAGTCCGCGCTCGTCGAGGTCGTCGACCAGCGCGGTGATGTAGGAGGGATCGCAGCCGATGCCGCGGGCCATGTCGCCCATGGAGACGCCGTCGTGCCTGGCCAGCCGCACCAAGATCTTGATCACGCCGGGCGACAGCTTGGTCCGTGCGCCGAGCGCGGCCATCCGCTCCGCGTGCTCGCCCTCGAAGGCGATGCGGCGCAGGCGCTCGAAGGCGTCCTCGGCCACTCCCATGCAGTGATTGTCGCACCGGGTGAACTCTTTGACAACTCCATACCTTTGAGTATTCTGAAGTAACCGCCATGGCCTCCACCCAAGCCACCGCCTTCACGCTGACGCCCGAGGTCCGGCGCACGTCGACCGTCGTCGTCCTGGGATCGATCATGTCGATTCTCGACACGACGATCGTGGCGGTCGCCCTGGCCACCCTGGGCCGGGACTTCCACGTCTCGGTCACCACCATCCAGTGGGTGGCCACGGGCTACCTGCTCGCGCTGTCCATCGTGATCCCGGTCACCGGGTGGGCGGTGGACCGCTTCGGGGCCAAGTTGATCTGGATGACCTCGCTCAGCCTGTTCATCGTCGGCTCGTGCCTGTGCGGAGTCGCCTGGTCGGCCAACTCGCTGATCGCCTTCCGCGTGCTCCAGGGCGTCGGCGGCGGCATGCTGCTGCCCGTCGGCCAGTCGATCCTGGCCCGCGCCGCCGGCCCGCAGCGCATGGGCCGCGTCATGAGCATCATCGGCGTGCCCATGGTCCTCGGGCCGATCATGGGCCCGGTCATCGGCGGGCTCATCGTGTCGAACTTCAGTTGGCGCTGGATCTTCTACATCAACCTGCCGATCGGCATCGTCACGCTCGTCCTGTCCAGCCGCTGGCTGCCGAAGTGGGACACCGACGAGCGCTTCCCGTCATCGTTCGACACCCTCGGGTTCTGCCTGCTCTCCCCCGGGCTGGCCGCCCTCGTCTACTCGCTGGCCGAGGTCGGCACCACCGGCAGCTTCACCAGCATGTCGGTCGTCGTCAGCTTCGTCCTCGGGATCGTGCTGATGACGGCGTTCACGCTCCACGCGCTGCACATCAAGAACCCGCTGCTCGAGTTGCACCTGTTCAAGGACCGCAACTTCGCGATCGCCAACATCTGCATCTTCGTCCTGGGCGCCACGCTGTTCGGCTCCATGTTCCTGCTGCCGCTCTACTACCAGATCGCCCGCGGGCAGGAGGCCTGGGTGGCCGGGCTCCTCATGGCCCCGCAGGGCATCGGCGCCGCCTGCATCATGCGCTGGGCCGGGAGCATGACGGACCGGGTCGGACCGCGGCGCATCGTGCCGTTCGGCATCCTGCTCATGGCGGCGGCGACGATCCCGTTCGCCTTCGTCACCACGTCGACCAGCGAGGTGTTGCTGGCCGCCACCCTCTTCGTGCGCGGTCTCGGGCTCGGCCTGACGATGATGCCCGTGACGGCGGCCGCCTACTTCGACCTCAGCCACGCGGAGATCCCGAAGGCGAGCACGACGATGAACATCGTGCGCCAGGTCGGGGGCTCGGTGGCCATCGCGCTCTTCGCCGTCGTCCTCGAGCGCCAGATCGTCAGCCAGCTCGGCCCGGCCGCGGCCAAGGCCGGCGGCAGCACCGGCGTCATCTCGACCACGGGCAGGCTGCCGGCCCAGGTGGCCGACCCCGTCGCTGCGGCCTTCGCCCACACCTTCTGGTGGTCCGTGGCGGCCATCCTGATCGCCTTCGTCCCGACCCTGTTCCTGCCCAACCATGCCGCCCGGGCGGTCCCCGCCCATGAAGAGGCCGGTGGAGCCGGGGAGGGCGCGCCGGGCAGCGAAGGCTCCGGGTCGCCCGTCGCCGGGGCGATGCTCGACTGACGCCACGGCCTGTGACGACGCGGACCATGACGACACCGCCCGATCCCGACGTCGCTGCGCTGGCTGCCCGCCTGGGCCGGGCCGGCTTCGTCGCCGCGACCGAGGAGGCGGAGGAGCTGGCCGCGTGCGCCGGCGCCGACCTGTCGCTGCTCGAGACCCTGGCCGGGCGGCGCCTGTCGGGCGAGCCGCTGGCCTGGATCACCGGGCGCGCCGCGCTCGGCGACCTCGTCGTGCGCGTGGACCCGGGCGTCTACGTGCCCCGCTGGCAGAGCCTCGAGCTGGCCCGACGCGCCACCGCGCTCCTTCCCGAGGCGGGCACCGCCGTCGACCTGTGCACCGGTTCGGGGGCCATCGCCGCGGCAATGCAGGCAGGACGGCCGTCGGCCCGCATCGTGGCCACGGACAACGACGCCCGTGCCGTGGCCTGCGCCCGGGCGAACGGGATCGAGGCCTACCGCGGTGACCTGTTCGACGGCGTGCCGGGGGAGCTCCGGGGCGAGACCGACGTCGTCGTCGCGGTGGTGCCGTACGTCCCCTCCGGCGAGTTGCGCCTGCTCCCCCGCGACACCCTGGTCTTCGAGGACGCAAACCACTACGACGGTGGCCCGGACGGCACCCGGGCGCTGCGGCGCGTGGTCCGCGAGGCGCCCCGGTTCCTCCGCCCGGGTGGTGCGCTGCTGCTGGAGATCGGCGGGAACCAGGCCGATGCGCTCGGCCCGGTCTTGTCCGGCTCCAGTTTCCGCGACATCGCCACGTGGTCCGACCAGGACGGCGACGTGCGCGGCATCGAGGCGATCCTGACCGAGCCGCCACGCCCTCCGTCGGCACTATGAACGTCGATGCACGCAGTGAAGAGGAACTGATGATTGCATTCGGTGTGATGCAATCTTCCTGTGGACGTCGGACTTAGGTATCTGGTGTCGTTCTCAAGTGTTTCGTAGGTTTGTCGTGTTGCCGTCCTGGACTGGCGAGGCCGGGAGTCGGTGACAGCGGGCAACGGGGCCAGATAGCCCGTAATCGATGGCACGGACTGATTCTGCCAATCTGGTAGGACTCCATGGATATGAGGCTCATTCGATTGCAATTGGCACACCGCTCATCTTCTCAAAGTGTCTTACGAGGGCTCTTACCCCCTTGTCCCACGGCGGCCTCTGCACTGCCGCGCCGGTGCAATTCAAGCGGTGACGATACCGAAGGACCGTGGAGAGTTCTACGAGGCAGCGCAGAGCTTCGTAGAATTCGATGCGTTCCGCGGTCGTTTGGGCTCTTTCGCAGTATTGCTCTCTGATTCGCCGTGCCAGGTTCTTGCCTGCCGCGTGGATTCCCTCACGTATCGGTGGTGGAGGAGGCAGCGGGGCCGGCATCATCGCTAGGCCCGCGCACGCATAGCCCAGATCGAGGGCCGGGTCACCTATTCCCGCCATCGTCCAGTCGACCAGGCCGGTGAGATGACCCCCTTGCATCAAGACATTGGCCGGCCACAAGTCACCGTGGATGATCGACGGAATGTCGACGGGGGTTGGTTCGTTGCCGCTCAACCAGTTCAAAGCATCCTTTGCACGATGGCCACCGAACGCTTCGAGGTTGGCGGTGACGAACTCGATGTGCCTACGCACCGTCAGTTGTGACGTTTCGATCCCACCAATCACTGCTGCGGCAAGTACCGGCGCGGGATCGACCTGGTGAAGTTGTTCTGCGACTTCCAAGAGCACCTTTGGCCATCGCAGGCAGAGTTTGGGGAAGTCGGGAACGAACTGGTCCGGGCGAACGCCACGCAGAAATCCGCGACCGGGAAGGCGTTCCATCACGACGAACATGCTGCCGAGCCGATCCGGATCGCTGTCCGCCAAGATTACGCGTGGCGCCGGAAAATGCGCTTCGGCGAGGCCGTTTTGGACGGCCTGTTCGAGCCTGGGCTGAATCGGGTCGGTGCCAGCGGCATAGAGGCGCAAGACCATTGGCCGACGGCACCCCTCGCTACTCAGACTGAATCCGTACACCTCTGAGAAGACCCCGCCGCTGAGTCGCTTCGGCCGTGACGAAAACGTCGCTTCGCAGTCGTTCAGGTGGGACTTCAGTAAGTGCAGCAGTTGGGCCGACTGGTCTGGGTTCAAAGGGGTCTGTCGCTCGGTCCTTGTATTCCTCGAATGTTGGTCCTTTACGCAGAGCCGATCCTACGGAATTGGACCGGGCAAGGTTTGCCCCTACCGCCGGGACGGGCATACCCATCGGATCCCGTTCGTGAGGGCTTGCCGGGCAAAGTGGAGACGATCATCGAGGTCCCACAGAGACGTTCACCACGCGTCGTCCGAAGAGAGCACTCTCCAGCATGTAGAAGACGGCGATCACCGCGAACAGAACGATGCTCAGCGTTGGCCACCCGAAGGCCAACAAGGTGGCCGTGAGGTAGATCAAGGGCCCGGGGAGAAAACTCCGAGAGATGCCGGTCACCGTCTTCGCATCCGCATCGGCTCGCAGTAGTCGCCTACCCCTCGCTGCGTAGAACCACAACGCGTTGTAAGCGAGAGCGGTCAGCGTAAGTGTGAATCCGTAGGTCAGCGCGGCAGCCTCGAGCCCTGGACGATGGATGTTCTCGGCAACGAGCTTCGTAGGGAAGGGAACGAATGCCACAAGCATCAAGAAGACAACGTTGATCATCAAGAACGTGCGATCGACCTTGTCGATCTGCGAGAAGACCCCGTGGTGATTCACCCACATGATCCCGATCGTGAGGAAGCTCACCGCGTACGCCACATAGGACGGCCAGCCGTGGAGTAACGCCTTTCCTAAGGGGACCCCGGTCACATTTACGTTGAGGATGAGCAACGTGGCCGCGATGGCGAATACGCCGTCGCTGAAGGTTTCGAGTCGCGCCGTCGTCACGGCGGCAGGCTAGCCCTGCAATAGCCGACTACCAGCGGTAGGCCCTGCCCCCATCCGCCGGCGCGGGGTGAGGGTATCGTGACTAGAAATGTCGATCGAGACGCTCCAACACCTTCTTGACGCTTCCATGGCAGCCGCCTCCCCCTTCACTCGCTCGCTGGAAGGGCAAGAACGAACTGCTCGCGAGGTCGAAGAGTTCATCAACGCGACCCGGAATGTCACTATCGCCGTGGTCAGGCGCACCGGGCTGCCTCACGCGGCTCCTGTCATCGGAGGCTGCGTCGAAGGAGAGATCTATTTAACGGTCTCTCCTGGATCTGTGCTGGCGAAGTGCCTCGGTCGAAGTCCCGAAGTCGCCTTCACCGTCGCGGGGCTTGTGAATACTCTCATTGGCGCGGGCACGGCGGAAATGGTGGGTCGGCCCTCTGAATGCTCCGAGTTGTGTAACCGCCTAGACCAGGCATCTCCGTTCGGCAAGTTCGCGCCTGAGGGTTGGAACGGCTTCGTCTATACGTTGCGGCCACGCCGCCTCTTCGCCTGGTAGATCCAGGCCATCGTCTCCCCGCGCCTGCCAGAGGCGAGCCAGTTGCGCATCCGCCTGTAAACGTGGCCACAAGTCGCTGCAGACAGCGGAGATGGCGTCATGGCCGCCAAGGCGTTCATACAGTGTCGTCTGACTCATGGGTGTACTCCCTCCCGTTTGGGATTCGGCGGGACACTCCGAACGCCCGCCGTGGCGCCCGCCACCGATAGTCCGTGAGCTCCTGAACTCAGGTCACCGCTCTCTCACCCATTTGCCGTACTCAACGGCGGGCGAAGACCAGCGCCACCGGCGTCCGGTCCACCACGTGCCAGCGCGAGTCGTGCGCCAGGTAGAGGGCCAACGGCGTGCCGGGGGCCCAGACGACGTAGGAGACGCGAGAGGCCGACAGCACGGGGTCGGGATTGGTGGTCACGTTCGTCACGTCGAGGAACTCGGTGAGCACGCGGCCCTCGAAGAGGTCGGTGCGCCCGTCCACGAAGGTGGCCCGGTGGCGGGCGACCGAGTAGTCACCCCATTCGTACTGCGTGAAGATGCGGCCCGGGTGCGCGCTCAGGTAGTTGAATGCGGCAACCGGTTGCGACGACGCCACGCTCCCGGCCGGGACCGCCGGAATGGCCAGCACGACGATCGCCACCACCGCGAGACCACCCCCGGCCCAACGTCGCGCCGTCGTGCCCCAGGGCGGCCGCGCCGGGAGGGTGGCGGCCAGCCCGGCCGCGATCACCATGAGGTACACGGCGAATCGCTGTGCCTGCAGCGCTTCCACGAAGAGGATGGCGCCCAGGGAGCCCTCGAGCAGAGGGATCCGCCGCGTCCACAGGCATGCCACCAGCACGACCAACGGGACGCCGTAGACGAGGAACTCCAGCACCGAGTGGAAGTTGGGTGAGTTCCACTCGCTGATGGCCTGTGCGATCTGCCCGTTGCGGGAGACGCCGATGTCGTAGGCCAACAGACCTGGGCCATAGGGGGTGATGCAGGAGGCGACCACGCTCCCCAGCAGCGCCAGCGCGAGTGGGCCGGTGTGGGGCGACTGGCGCACGCCGCCGATCCGGTGGACCCAGCGTTCCGGGATCAGGGACCACCCGAGCTCCACTCCGAGCACCAGGAGGCCGAGCAGGATCGAGCCGTGCGTGTTGACCCAGACCAGGCACAGCAGGGGGACGAGGACCAACCAGCGCGGGTTGGCCCGGGCCTTGGTCAGGACGAGCAGTTCGAGCGGCAGCCACACCAGGGAGAAGTCGAGCCCCCGATCGCCCACCACGGTGCCCGCGATGCCCGCCGCCAGCAGGAGGACGATGGCAGCCACCCGCCCGCCCCGGGCCCCGAGCGCACGGGCATAGGCCGCGCTGGCCACCAGGCACAGGCCACCCAGCACCACGGCGTACACGCTGTAGGCCGCGTTGCCGAAGGCCCGGAACAGCCCGGCCAGGGCGATCTCGGACCCCCATTCGTCGGTCACCCAGCGACGGTGCGACTCGGTGTAGCTGAAGGGGTCCAGGCCCATGAAGGTGTGGTGGGAAAGCATCCACTGGCCGGCCGCCAACGACCAGAACTCGTCGTTCGACAGCGCGTGCGCACGCGCCAGGGTGGCGATCAGCACGACCCCGATGACGATCCCGATGATCTCGATCGTCCGCTGTGGAATCCGGCGTCGCGCCGGCGAAAGCGCAGCTTGGCCGGGTGGTCCCTCGCGTGCAGGGGCGGCGCCGGTCGTCGGCACATCGAAGGCCTCGACGACCCGGGCGCTCGCCTGCACTGCTCCCCCTTCGTGCCGATCCCCCACCGGCATCCCTGCGTGCACGGTACAACGCGTGCCGACGGACCGGCGTGGCCGGACGGTTGCGATCCGGTCGCTTCGGCTCAGCAGGTCGGCTGCAGCACCAGGGCTTTGATCAGCGCGGGCCACTCGTAGACGATGCCGCGCACCCAGGCCCAGAACCCGGGGGCCGGCACCCCGACCTCGAGCACCTGGCCCGGGTAGCAGCGCCCGATGCGCAGGCGCGCTCTCGTGGCCTGCGTGGTGGGCATCACCACGATGACCCGGTCCCAGTGGTGAACCGTCGCCAGATGGCCGATGGCGCGCGCCTCGCCCTGCGTGGTCAACGGGTCAGCCCGGAAGCAGAGGATGCGCTCGGAGGGGAGATGCAGGACACCGGGCCGGCACGAGTAGCCGGGGACCAAGGAGAACGACGATGGTCGGCGCCTCGTGCTCTTCGGCCAGCGCCACCCCCGCATCGAACGGCCCCGCGCCGTTCCCGCCCAGGACCACAATGGCATCCGAGCGTTCCGGCGCATTGAGATCCGGATAGACGAACAGGCGCAGCGTCAGCGCGACGAACGCCAGCACCACCACGAGGGCGACGGCAGCGATGATGCGGGACCGCGTCGACCTGAGACCCACCACCGGAACGCCGCGCCCTCGGCGTCTACTTGATCAACGGGTCCCGGGGCAGCCCGAGGATGCGTTCGGCGATCTGGTTCCGGGTGATCTCCGAGGTGCCGCCCGCGATCGACATGGCCCGGGTCGCGAGCTGGGAGTAGCCGGCCCGGCCGTCCTCACCCTCGAGGAAGGCGGTGGGCGCGCCGACGAGGTCCGCCTGCAGCCGGGCCCGATCGTGACCGTGTTCGGCCAGCACCAGCTTGGTGACGTTGCCCTCGGGTCCCGGGCCCGCCCCGATCACGGCGCGTTGCGCCCGGCGGAGGTTCAGCACCTTCAGCGTGTGCTCCTTCGTGATGATGGCGCCGATGCGCGCGGCCGCCCCCGGCACCCGGTCCCCGCCGCTCTTGTACAGCGCCAGGAGGTCCATGGGCGGGAAGATGCCGCCGACACCGCCACCGATGGAGACCCGTTCGTTGCCGAGCGTCGAGCGCGCCACCGTCCAGCCGTCGTTCGGTGTACCGACGACGTCGTCGTCGGGAACGAAGACGTCGTTGAAGAAGACCTCGTTGAAGTCGGCGTTGCCCGTGATCTGGCGCAGCGGCCGCACCTCCACGCCCGGCGCGTGCATGTCGATGACCATCGTCGTGATGCCGGCGTGCTTCGGCGCGCCGGGATCGGTCCGCACCGTGGCCAGCCCGAGGTCGCAGTACTGGGCGCCGCTCGTCCACACCTTCTGCCCGTTGACCGTCCAGCCCCCCTCCACCCGCGTCCCCCGCGTCGTGACCGCGGCCGCGTCCGACCCGGCATCGGGCTCGCTGAAGAGCTGGCACCAGACGTACTCCCCCATGAGCGACTTGAAGACCCACCGCTCGACCTGGTCCGGGGTGGCGTACTGGTTCACCGTCATGACGTTCCAGCCGGTGATGCCGAGGCCCGGCACCTTGACCCCGGCAGCCCGCAGCTCGTCGTCGATGACGATCTGCTCGACGGCGCCGGCGGCGCGGCCCCAGGGCTCGGGCCAGTGCGGGACGAGAAGCCCCGTCTCGACCAGCGCCTTGCGCTGCTCGGTTCCGCGCAGCGCGCCGATCCGCTGCGCCTCGACCCGGACCGCGGCACGGATCGCCTCGGCCTCGGGGGGCAGGTCGAGGGAGACGTCGCGCGTCGTGCCGCGCGCCGACTCTGCCGTCACGTCCTCGGCATCGTCGGGTGATCCGGCGACCGCGTTGAGCACGAGGGCGCGCCGCAGGAACAGGTGCGCGTCGTGCTCCCAGGTGAACCCGATGCCGCCGTGCACCTGGATGTTCATCTGGGCGTTGTGCACGGCCGGCCCGAACGCCAGCTGCGCCGCCATGGCGGCGGTCAGGTCGAACTCGTCGATGGAATCGGCCGCGGCGCGGGCGGCCTCCCACACCGCCGCCGTGGCGAGCTCCGCCGCCACCAGCATGTCGGCGCAGTGGTGCTTGACGGCCTGGAACGTCCCGATGGTGCGACCGAACTGCACCCGCTCCTTCGCATAGGCAACGGCGGCATCCGTGCAGGCCGCCATCACACCCACCGCCTCCGCGGCGCCGAGTGTCCGGGCCAGCGCGCGGGCGCGCCGGTGCCGCGCCGGTCAGTACGTCCGGCGCGCCGACCGTGACCGACGACGCCGTGACCGAGGCGGAGCGTCGGGACGGGTCGAGGTTCTTGGTGCCGCCGAAGGCCATCCCGTCGGCGTCCCTGCGCATGACGACCACGTCGTCACCCGCTCGGAGCAGGACGAGATCGGCCGCCGCGGCTCCGAGCACGACACCGCCGTCGCCGTCGACGATCCCGTCGCGCCACGTCAGCGCGCCGCCCAGTCCGAGGGCCGCCACCACGCTGCCGTCGGCCAGCCCGGGGAGGAGTGCCGACCGCTGCTCGGCACTGCCGCACTGTGCGATCACGGCCGAGGCCAGCACCGTGGGCAGGAAGGGGCCCGGCGCGACCTGGCGACCGATCTCGTCCAGGACCACGACCAGCTCGCTGAGCCCCGCACCGGACCCACCGTTCTCCTCGGGCAGATGGATGCCCAACCAACCCAGCTCGGCCATGTCCTTCCAGAAGGACGGGAGCGCCTCGGAGTCCGCCTCGAGCAACGCCCGGTTGGCCGCCAGCGCGCCGTGATCGGCCAGGACGGCGCGGACCGAGGCCCCCAGTTCCTGGTGCTCGTCCGTGATGGCGATCGGCATGCCTGCTCCCCTGTTCGTCGGCCCGGTTCGTCGGCCCGGCCCGGGAGCCCGCGCCGCCCGGCCGCTCGACACTACAGAACACCGGCACGGGTACCCCAAGTCCGAGCGGTACGCTGAGCACCGTGAGGTAGAGCACGACGTCGTCCGGCGGCCGCACCTGCTGCGCCCGGCCCACCAACGCCATCCGCCCCCGTCCCGGAGCCTCTCCATGCCCTCCTCTGCACCCCCGGCGACACTGGTCGCCCGCCATCTCCACTACGAGCGCGCCGGTCACACCGTGCTCGGCGACGTGTCGCTCTCCGTGGGCCCGGCCACGTGCCTCGGCGTCGTCGGTCCCAACGGCGTCGGCAAGTCGACCCTCCTGCAGATCCTGGCCGGCCTGCTGGTCCCGTCCGCCGGGGAGGTCCGCATCGACCCGCCCTCGGCGACCGTGGGCTACCTCAGCCAGGAACATGCCCGTTCCGGTGACGAGACGGTGCATGCCGCGCTCCACCGCCGCGCCGGGGCGGCCGCGGTCGAGGCCGAGCTCGTGGCCGCGGCCGCCTCGCTCGCCGCCGGCGCTCCGTCGGCCGATGATCGCTACGCGGCCGCGCTGGAGCGCTACGAAGCGATGTCGGCGGGGGACTTCGAGGCACGCCTGGTCAGCGCGTGCACGCAGGTGGCTCTCGCGCCCGACGTCGCCGAGCAGCCGGTGTCGACGCTGTCGGGTGGGCAGGAGGCCCGCGTTGCCCTGGCCGCCATTGTGCTGGCCCGCTTCGACCTCACCCTGCTCGACGAGCCGACCAACGACCTCGACTTCGACGGCCTGTCCCGACTCGAGGATCTCGTCATGCGGCGCAGCGGCGGCATGATCATCGTCTCGCACGACCGAGCCTTCCTCGAGCGCACCGTGACGGACGTCCTCGAGCTCGACCCGCACTCCCGGACGGGGACCGTCTACGGCGGTGGTTGGTCGGCCTACCAGGCCGAGCGCGCGGCCGATCAGGTGCACGCCGCCGAGGCCTACGCGGTCTACGAGTCCCAGCGCACCGAACTGCGCCTCCGGGCCCAACGCGAGCGCCAGTGGGCCACCACCGGCGTGGCCCGGGAGAAGAAGCATCCGCGCGACAACGACAAGGCGCAGCGCAAGTTCCGCATCGAGCGGACGGAGGCCCTGGCCGGGCGGGCCCGGCGCACCGAGCGCGCGCTGGGCTCGCTGGAGGCCGTGGAGAAGCCGTGGGAGGGCTGGGACCTGCGCTTCACCATCAGCGAGGCAGCCCGCTCGGGCGACGTCGTCGTCCGGCTGGAGGAGGCGGTGGTCGAGCGGGGCGACTTCACCCTTGGACCCTTCACGTTGGACATTGCCTGGGCCGAGCGGATCGCCCTCGTCGGGCCCAACGGATCCGGCAAGACGACGCTCGTCGAGGCCCTGCTGGGACGCCTCCCTCTCTCCCGCGGCACACGGCGGCTCGGTCCCAGCGTGGTGGTGGGCGAGCTCTCCCAGGACCGGCGCGTCCTCGGCGACGGCCCGAACCTGGCCGACGCCTTCACGGTGGCGACCGGGCTCCGCCGCGACGAGGCCCGGTCGCAACTGGCCAAGTTCGGCCTGGGCGCGGACGCGGTACTCCGCCCGGCGGCATCACTTTCGCCGGGTGAGCGGACCCGGGCCGAGCTGGCCGCGTTCGCCGCCCTCGGCGTGAACTTCCTCGTGCTCGACGAACCCACCAACCATCTCGACCTGCCGGCCATCGAGCAGTTGGAGGCGGCTCTCGACGACTACCGGGGGACGCTGCTCCTCGTCTCGCACGACCGGCGCCTGCTCGAGACGGTCACGACGACGCGCCGGGTGCGACTCCCGCTCTCGGACCCTGCTCCCGTCAGTGCGAGCTGAGCCGCCTGCACGCGGCGTCGTACTGCGACACGGCCGCCGTGCTCCCGGCGTGAGTAAGGGACCCCGGTCCGTTACCGGCGTACACGGTGCCGGCTTTTCCCGGACCGGTCTCGTTGAAGGCCGAGCCGGGGGCGCTCGCCGCATGACCCGGCTCGACCGGGGCCGTCGACGTGCCGCAGTTGAACCCCTGCGTCGTGCCGGGCTGGCCCGTCGTCGGGTTCTGGACGGCCCCCACTGAGGCAGCCGGGAGGAGCACCGCTCCGGCTGCGAAGACACCCAGTACACAGGCCTTTCGAAGACGATTCATGACGTTGTCTCCCTCCCTCGACCACACGGCAGCGCGGTCGGCGGTCGAATGTGCAAAGCGGAAATACCCGCGTGCAGGAGGGGCCAACCCTCTGGTCCATCCCTGCAGGTCCGGAGTATCGTGGTCGCCGGACGGGGTCGGACGCTGGAGGTTTCACCATCCGCGGTCCCGAAGGTCTCGACCTGGCCGGTCGGCGCGGCCACAACGACGGGGCCAGTGCGCGGACCGCCCCGACGGTCGACTTTCAAATGCTGTTCGAGGCGCTGCCGAAGAAGTACCTCGTCCTCGACCCGGGCCTCGTGATCGTCGCCGTCAGCGACGCCTACCTGGCCGCCACCCTGACCCGACGGTCCTTCCTGGTCGGCCGCCGCGTGTTCGACGTCTTTCCCGACAACCCGGATGATCCGGCCACCGAGGGCACCCGCAACCTGAAGGCGTCGCTCAACCGGGTCCTGCGCCAGCGCACACGCGATGCCATGTCGGTCCAGAAGTACGACATCCCGCTCCCCGCCTCGGCCGGGGGCGGCTTCGAGGAGCGGTTCTGGACCGCCGCCAATTCGCCGGTGCTGGCGCCCGATGGCTCCGTGGCCTTCATCGTCAATGCCGTCGAGGACGTCACGGAGTACATGCTGCTCCAGCAGCAGGAGCCCGCGCCCTCCGAGCTCCAGCGGCTCGATGTGATGGGGGCCGAAGTCGTGCGGCGCGCCCGCGAGGCCGCGGATCTCAGCCGCGACCTGAAGGAGGCCAACGAGGAGCTCGGGGCCCTCTACTCCCGCCTGCAGGAGCTCGACAGCCTGAAGACAGGCTTCTTTGCCAACGTCAGCCACGAGCTGCGGACACCGCTGTCACTGATCCTCGGCCCCGCCGAGCGGGTTCTGGTCGACCTTCCTCCCGACGATCAGCACCGCCACGATCTCGAGGTGATCCAGCGCAACGCCCGCGTGCTCCTCGGGCACGTCAACGATCTGCTCGACACGTCGAAGATCGAGGCGTCCAAACTCGAGCTCGACTACGCCGAGCTCGATCTCGGTCACCTGGTGCGTCTGGTGGCCAACAACTTCGAGACGCTCGCGCTCGACCGCTCGGTCACCTTCGTGGTGCGCGCGCCGGACGCTGCCGTGCCGGCACAGGTTGATCCCACCCGCGTGCAGCAGGTCCTGCTCAACCTCCTCTCGAACGCGTTCAAGTTCACCCCGGCCGACGGCACCATCCGGATCGAACTGCGTGCCGGCCGTGACGGCGGGATGGCGCAGGTCGAGGTGGCCGACAGTGGGCCGGGTATCGCACCGGACCAGCGGGGAGAGGTCTTCGAGCGTTTCCATCAGCTCGACAGCAGCTCGACCCGGAAGATGGGGGGCACGGGGCTGGGACTCCACATCGCCCGCGAGCTCGTCGACCTCCACGGCGGCAGCCTCGGGGTCGCCGACGCACCCGAAGGAGGAGCCCTCTTCGTGATGGAGCTCCCGGTCGCGGCGCCGCCGGGCCGCCCGGTGCAGCTGGGGACCCTGGTCCCGGTGGAACGACCCTCAGCCGTGCTCCTCGACGGGCACGGCGTCGTCCCGCACATCCCGGCGCACACGGCCGATCCGGAGACGGTCCCCGGCGACGAGGCGGCCATCATCGTGGTCGTCGAGGACAATCCCGACATGAACCGCTTCGTCTGCGACGCGCTGGCAGGGTCATTCCGCGTGCATGCGGCGTTCAACGGCAAGGAGGGCCTTGCGCTCGTCCGGTCGCTCCGACCGGACCTGGTCATCTGCGACTTCATGATGCCGGAGATGAGCGGCGACGAGTTGGTCCGGGCCGTCCGGGCCGAGCCCCGCATCGATGCGACGCCGATCCTCATCCTGACGGCGAGGAACGACTCCACGGCACGGATCGACGTCCTGCGCGAGGGAGCGAACGACTACCTCCTCAAACCCTTCTTCCAACCGGAGCTCCGGGCCCGGGTGGACAACCTCGTCAAGGTCCGGCAGGCCGAATGGCACCTGCGGGCGCTCCAGATGGCGGAGGATCGCGACCGCATCGCCCGCGATCTCCACGACCTGGTGATCCAGCGGGTGTTCGGCGCGGGCATGCGCCTGAGCTCCATGCTGCCGACCGCGGTCGGCGCAACCGCCGACCGTTTGCGCGAGGTCGTGGCGGAGCTCGACAGCGTGATCAGCGACATCCGCACCACGATCTTCGACCTGCAGACCGAGCGGACCGTCCGCGGCGGGCTGCGCTCCAGCGTCCGAGAGCTCGCCCTCGAGGCCGGCGAGCGCCTCGGGTTCGCGCCCCGGGTGCGTTTTGCGGGACCGGTCGACGCCGGCGTCGATCGGGATGCCGGGGAGCAATTGCTGGCCGTCCTGCGCGAGTCGCTTTCCAACGTGATCCGCCATGCCGCGGGCCTCGGCGGTCGACGTCGAGGTGGCGGCCGGGCCCGAGCTCGTCCTGCGGGTGTCCGACGACGGCGTCGGCGCGGCGGGGGACGAGGGCGCCGGATTCGGGCTCCGCAACATGGCCTCACGCGCCGCCGCGCTGAGCGGTTCCTTCGAGGTCGGAGCCCGCAGCCCCCGGGGCACCGTCGTCGAGTGGCGGGTGCCGCTCGGCGCCGCCGCAGGTGGCTGAACGTCGTCGAGGAGCGGTCACGGAGACCGCACCGCGATGGCAACCGCGATGCGCCGCAGCATCACCCCGCGCCCGCCATCCTGTTGTCAGGATGTAGTCCTGCGGCTCCGGCGGCGGGACTGCGGGATGGAGGCCCGGTTTGCGGACCGGGCGTGCAACACACGGGGGACGCGCCATGACGAACAGCCTCAAGTCGGCCGAGGAGATGGTCGAGCACCTGATCGCCTCCGTGAACCGGTCCGACGATGGCGCGGTCTGGCGCTACGAGCTCACCAGCGACGTCGACAACATCGAGGTGGCCTCCGGTCGCGGCACCCACACGCTGCGGATCCACCCGTGCTGGCTGCGCTACGTGGTGAGCCAGGGCGAGTTCCAGTCCTGTGTCGCCGACGAGATCGAAGCCTGGTACCTGCTGGAGCAGCTGACCGGCGAGGTCCCGGTGGTCAGCCCCCGCTGAGGCCTTCCGCCGCCGGTCCCGGCGCTGAGGCGAAGCGTTCCCGCAGGGCCGCCTCTGCCGCGGCCACGCCGCACATCCCGTGCACGCCGCCGCCCGGCGGCGTCGAGGCGGAGCAGAGATACACACCCTCGACCGGCGTCCGGTAGGGGTTCCAGCGCGCCACCGGTCGGAACACCGTCTGGCGCAGCGTGGCCGCCCCACCGTCGACGTCCCCGCCCAGCAGGTTGGGATTGTGCGACTCCGCCTCGGCGGCCGTGCGCACGGAGCGGGCGAGCACGAGGTCGCGGAAGCCGGGGGCGAAGCGCTCGATCTGCGCCTCCATGCGCTCGCTCATGTCGACGGCGGAGCCGTTGGGCACGTGGCAGTACGCCCACAACGTCTGCTTGCCCTCCGGCGCCCGCGTCGGGTCGACCACGCTCGGCTGGGCCACCAGCACGAAGGGCTGCTCGGCGTGCCGCCCGGCGTGGACCGCTGCCTCCGCCCGCGCCACCTCGTCGAACGTGCCGCCGACGTGGACGGTCACGGTGCGCCGGCAGGCCTCGGCCGTCCAGGGCACCGGGCCGTCGAGCGCCCAGTCGACCTTGCAGGCGCCGGCGCCCGGCCTGAACCGGGCCCACGGCCGGCCCGCCCGGCGGGAGAGCTGTGACCCGGCCAGCGCAACGAACGCCCGGGGCGACGTGTCGAGGAGGACGGCGCGGGCCGGCGGGAGCTCGGCCAGGGCGGTGACCCGGCTGTCGGTGTGCACGACGCCGCCGAGGTGACGGAGCTCGCTCGCCAACCCGTGGGTGATGGCGGCGCTGCCTCCCTGCACGACGGGCCAGCCCACGCCGTGGCCCAGCGCCGTGAGCAGGAGGCCGAAGGCCGAGGTCAGCGGAGCGGTCAGCGGTTCGGCGGAGTGCGCCGCCGCGCCGGCCAGCAAGGCACGCGCCGCGTCGGTGCTGAAGCGGCGCGCCGTGCGCTGCGCCGACGGCGTGCCCACCAGGGCGAAACGGGCGAGCGCCAGGGGGTCGCGCGGGATGCTGCGCATCGGCCCCAGCACGTACGGCACGATGCGATCCAGCCAGTCCACCAACGGCCGCACCAGGTCGCGATACGCCGCGGCGTCGCCGCCGAGGTGCGACGCCGTCTCGCCGACGTCCCGGTACAGCGCGGCGGCCCGCCCGCCACCGATCGGGTGGGCGAAGGCAATCTCGGGCTGGCGCAGCACGACCCCGAGGCCGGCCAGGTCGAGCGAGCGGAAGAAGGGCGAGGCCACCAGCGTGGGATGCACTGCTGCGCACACGTCGTGACGGAATCCGTCGAGGGTCAGCGCCTCGGTGCGGGTCCCGCCCCCGATGGTCGGCGCCCCCTCGAAGACCTCCACCCCGAGGCCGGCGCGGGCCAGCGTCAGCGCGGCGGCCAGGCCGTTGGGCCCCGAGCCGACCACGACGGCGTCTGGCTGCTGCATGAACCGACGTTATCGACCGCCCCCCGAGGGAACCGTCCGCGGCCTCCCGGCCCTCCACTGGCGCTTCGGCCGCCGGCTCAATAGGTTGCGCAGGCCGGCGGATGCGTCCCGCCCGGCTCACCCACACGAGAAGGGGGTCCCCCATGGCAGAGGTGCACGGAACCTGCGAGCCGCGCTTCGAACCGGTCCGCACCACGCTGGCCGACCAGCTCGAGACGGGGGCCGACCTCGGTGCCTCCGTCGCCGTCTTCCTGCACGGGGAGCCGGTCGTCGACATCTGGGGCGGCTGGGCCGACGCCGAGAAGACACGACCCTGGGAGCGCGACACCATCACCAACGTGTGGTCGACCACCAAGACGATGACGTTCCTCGTCGCCCTGATGCTGCACGACCGCCGCGAGCTCGACTTCCACGCGCCCGTCGCCACCTACTGGCCGGAGTTCGCGGCCAACGGCAAGGAGGGGGTCGAGGTGCGCCACGTCATGGGGCACACCGCCGGGCTGAGCGGCTGGGACGAGCCGCTGACCGCCGAGGACCTGGCCAACTGGGAGAAGTGCACCACCGCCCTGGCCGCCCAGGCGCCGTGGTGGGAGCCGGGCAAAGGCTCGGGCTACCACGCCGTGACCCAGGGCTTCCTCATCGGTGAGATCGTGCGCCGCATCACCGGCGAGAGCATCGGCGCCTGGTTCGCCCGCGAGGTGGCCAAGCCGCTCGATGCCGACTTCTTCATCGGCCTCCCGGCGAGCGAGGACCACCGCGTGTCCAACGTCATCCCGCCGCCGCCGATCGACGTCGCCGCCATGGAGGGCCAGGTCTCCGAGCTCATGATCAAGACGTTCATGAACCCGCCCCTCGACGCCACCATGGCGCATCACGAATGGTGGCGGCGCGCCGAGATCCCCGCCGCCAACGGCCAGGGCAACGCCCGCTCGGTGGCCGCCATCCAGTCGGTCATCGCCGGCCGGGGCCAGGCCCGCGGCGTGCGCCTGCTCTCGGCCGAGGGCACCGACCCGATCTTCGAGGTGCAGGCCGACGGGATCGACAAGGTGCTCGGCGTGCAGGAGCGCATGGGCATGGGCTACGGCCTGAGCAACCCGCCCGAGATGCCGCTCGGCCCGCACGCCTGTTACTGGGGCGGCTACGGCGGCTCGGTCATCATCAACGACCAGGACGCGGAGCTCTCCGTCTGCTACGTCATGAACCGCATGGAGTCGGGCCTCGTGGGTGACCTGCGCGGCACCAACATCGTCGCCGCCACCGTCGCGGGGCTCGCCTCGTAGGCAGCACCGCTTCTCAGGACAGCACCGCCTCGGCTTCGATCTCCACCTTCCAGGCGGGGTCCAGCAGTCCCGCCACGACGACCATGCTCGCCGCCGGGCGCACGCGCCCGAGGAGCTCGCCGTGCACCGCACCGACGGCGTCGCCGTCGGCGGCCGACGTGATGTACATGCGGGTGCGCACGACGTCGTCGAGCGAGGCGCCCGCCTCGCCCAGCGCCGCCTCGATGATCTCGAAGCACCGCCGCGCCTGGGCCTCCGCGCCCGCGGGCGTGATGCCGCCGGTGACGACGGGACCGGTGCCCGAGACGAGCACGCGGTCGCCCACCCGGACCGCCCGGCTGAAGCCGATGGTGGGCTCGAAGGGGGACTCCGAGGAGATGCGCTGACGCTCGGCCATTCCCGGCATCCTCCCACCCCCGGCGACCCGGTCTCCGCGACGGCCGGTACGCTTGGCCCCCATCGGAGGTCGGATGGATCTGGGTCGGCGGCGGATCGGTGTCCTGGTGGGATCAGGGGTGATGGCCGTGGCTGTCGCCGCGCTCGTGGTCGCCGCCCTCGGCGTCTTCTCCGGCACCCCGGCCGCCCCGACCGGCACCCACCACGCCGCCGTCGCGGCGACGACCACGACCACCACGGCGCCGCCCGGCCCCACCGCCCCGGCGAGCACACTGGTGGCCACGACGAACGGCTCCATCCCCGGCTACGCGTCGCCCGAATCGGCCGCACCCGACATGACCGTGCCGGGCACGTGGTACGGCTACCCCTCCGTCCTGCCCGTGATCACGACCGAGCCGGGATGGCTCGACGTCCGCCTGGCGCAACGCCCCAACGGCTCGACGATCTGGGTGCACCAGAGCGACGTCTCCCTGTCGAGCACCCCGTACGACATCGTGGTCAATCTCACCACCATGCACCTCCAGGTCTTCGACAACGGCGGGCTCATCTTCGACTTTCCGGCCGGTGTCGGCGCGCCCGATGACCCCACCCCGACCGGTCACTACTTCATGCCGATGCAGTACCCGTCGCCCGGGCCCGGGTACGGACCCTTCGTCCTCGTCACGTCGGACCACTCCGACACCATCACGGACTGGGAGAACTCGGGGGACGCCATCATCGGCATCCACGGGCCGATCGACTCCTACGACGACTCGCTGATCGGCACGACCGGAGCCGCCATCTCGCACGGGTGCATCCGGCTCCACGACGCCGACCTGGCCCAGTTGTCGGTGATCCCCGCCGGCACGCCCATCGACGTCGTCAGCTGACCACCCGGTCGGCCCGGTCCACCAGCGCCGCTGCCGGGCCATGCCGGCCACTGCCGGCCGTGTCACATCTCCCGGGCGCGATGGGTCTCTGGGTATGAGACCGGACGCGGGAGGACGCTGACCGATGGACGACCAGGACCACAAGACCGAGCGCTTCGAGGAGCACCGGCCCCACCTGCGCGCCGTGGCCTACCGCATGCTCGGCTCGCTCGCCGAGGCGGACGATGCCGTCCAGGAGGCCTGGGTCCGCTTCGACCGGACCGACACGGCGGACGTCGAGAACGTGCGTGCCTGGCTGACCACCGTGGTGTCCCGGGTGGCGCTGAACATCCTGCGCGCCCGGCGCGCCCGGCGCGAGGAGTCGGCGGGTCCCCACATGCCGGACGTGATCCTGGACCACCCCGGTGGGACCGACCCCGAGCACGAGGCGCTCCTCGCCGACTCCGTCGGCGTGGCTCTCCTCGTCGTGCTCGACACCCTCACGCCGGCGGAGCGGCTGGCCTTCGTCCTGCACGACATCTTCGCCGTCCCCTTCGACGAGATCGCCCCGATCGTCGAGCGCTCCCCCGAGGCGGCCCGCCAGCTGGCCAGCCGCGCCCGCCGGCGCGTCCAGGGTCAGCCGCCCACCCTGCCCGACGCCGACCTTGAGCGCCAGCGCGAGGTGGTCGACGCCTTCCTGGCCGCCGCGCGAAACGGGGACTTCGACGCGCTGCTGGCCGTGCTCGACCCCGACGTCGTGGTCCGCGCCGACCAGGGATTCGTGCCGGCCGGCGCGTTCGGCGAGGTCCGCGGCGCGGAGGCAGTGGCGCGCCAGGCGCTGGTGTTCTCGCAGCTCGGCGTGCTGACCCAGCCGGCGCTGGTGAACGGCGTCGCGGGAGCCGTCACGACACGCGATGGGATCGCGTTCTCCGTCGGCGCCTTCACCGTGCGCGGGGGGAAGATCGTCGCCCTCGACATCCTGGCCGACCCGGATCGCCTGCGCGCGCTCGACCTGACGGTCCTCGGCAGCTGAGCGTCACGCCCCGACGTCATCGAGATACGTGCGGGCCCGGGCGAAGGCCGCGGCAGCCTCGGGCACGCCGGCGGTGACCAGACCCTGCCAGCCGTGCACCATGCCCGGCCAGGACTCGGCCGTCACCGCCACCCCGGCGTCCAGGGCCGCCTGCGCCAGCGCCTCGGTCCCCACCCGCAGGGTGTCGTACTGCCCGGCCGGAAGGTAGAGCGGCGGCAGGCCCGCCAGGTCGGCGTAGACCGGCGAGAGCCGCGGGTCGTCGAGGGACAGACGCCCCGCCGCGTAGTCCCGCCCCCGGTGGCGGACCCACGCCGCGGTGAGGAACGGGTCGCGCCCGCTCCCGGCGGTCTCGACGGGGGCGGGCACCGACACGTCGAACCAGCCCGAGATCGACACGAAGCAGGCGGGCGGCGCCAGACCCTCGTCACGCGCCGCGAGGAGCGTGCCCAGCCCGAGCAGGCCGCCGCACGAGTCCCCGCTGACCACCACGCGGGCCGGGTCGGTACCGCCGTCCAGCAGGGCGCGGTAGGCGGCGAGGCAGTCGCGGTGCGCGGCGGGAAAGGGGTGCTCGGGGGCCAGGCGGTAGTCCGCCATCACCACGCGGGCCTCGAGCTGCTCGGCCAGCATGGCCCCGTAGAAGTGGTAGTCACCGAGCGGGCACGAGACGAGACCGCCGCCGTGGCAGTGGAAGACGACCCGGTCGCGCCGGGGCCGGCGGGCATCCTCGTACCAGGCGCAGCGCACCCCGCCCAGCTCGACCTCGGTCACCGTGACGTGGGCGGGCACGGGGTGCCCGTGGAACGGCGCCATCATCGCCCGCACCGCCCGGTAGTCGGCCTCGGGGTCGGCGAAGTCGGGCGGGACGAGGGCGAGGATCTCGGTCAGCTCCTTGCTGGGCACCCCGGGCGTCAACCGAGCTCGTAGTCGGCCAGATCGGGCTCCCGCGTGCGGGCCCAGTACGTGTGCAGGTCGAAGGGCCAGTTCTGGGTGACGCGCCCGTGCTCGTTGCGGTACCAGGTGGGCACGTCGGCCACCCCCCAGACCATCGAGCGCGTTGCCCTCCTCCATCTCGCGGCCGTAGCGCTCGTGCACGTCGCGCCGACACGACATGGTCCGGTGCCCACCGCGGAGCAGGCGGCCGATCGCCTCGACGGCGTAGCGCACCTGGCACTCGACCATGATCAGAATGCTGCCGTTGATGACCAGGTTGGTGTTGGGCCCGTAGAGCAGGAAGAAATTGGGGAAACCGGGCACCGTCAGGCCGAGGTAGGCCCGGGCGTCCCCGCCCCACTCCTCGTTCAGCTCCACGCCGCCCGACCCGAACACCCGCATGGGCGCGACGAAGGCCGACGCGCTGAACCCCGAGCCGTAGATCAGCACATCCGCCGGGTGCTCCTCGCCGTCCGCCGTGCGCACCCCGTGCGGGGTGATCTCGGCGATCGGCGTCGTCACGAGGTCGACGTCGGAGCGGCCCAGCGCCGCCGCCCAGCGCCCGTCGTCGCGTAGGGCTCGCTTGGCGAACGGCGGGAAGTGCGGGACCATCTTCTCGAAGAGGGCATCGTCGGAGACCTGAGCCCGCAGGACGTCGAGCAACATCGACCGCACGAAGTCGTTCTCGGCGCTCACTGCTTCGGTGTGTTCGTCCCACCGAGGGTCGACCCGGGCGGCGACCAGCAGGCCCTCGTGCATGAGCCAGAACTGCCAGAGCCTGTCCCAGCGCCCGTAATTCGGCAGCAACCGCAACAGGTCATGGAATTCGGGCGGAAACGGATCGCCGTAGTTGTCCGTCGGCAGGAGCCAGGGCGGGGTGCGCTGGTAGACGTCGAGGTGGCCCACCTCCCCCGCCAGGCAGGGGACGAACTGCGCCGCACTGGCGCCCGTCCCGATGACCGCCACGCGCCGTCCGGCGAGCTCCACCGTGTCGTCCCAGGCCGCCGAGTGGAAGGTCGGGCCCGCGAAGCGCTCCTGGCCGTCGATGGCCGGAAAGGACGGGCGGTTGAGCTGTCCGACCGCGCACACGATCCCGTCGACCACCTCGGTCACCTCGGTACCGTCGGCGGCCCGCACGGTCAACGACCACTCCCGGGCGGTGTCGTCGAAGCGAGCCTCGGTCACCTCGCTCCGGAAGCGGATGCAGTCCCCCAACTCCAGGTCCTTGGCCGTCGCCTGCAGGTAGGCCAGCAGGTCGGGCTGCGCCGAGAAGCGCGACACCCAGTCGTTCGTCTGCGCGAAGGAAAAGCTGTAGAGCTGGTTGGGCACGTCGACGCGGCAGCCCGGGTAGACGTTCTCCAGCCAGGTGCCGCCCACGTCGCCGTTCTTCTCGAACACCGTGACGGCGACGCCGGCCTGACGCAGCCGGTGCGCCGCCGCCAGGCCCGAGGCCCCCGCCCCGATGACGGCGCACCGGAAGGATCCGTCGACGTCGGTGGTGCGCCACGAGGGCTCGCGCGGGTCGCTCCCCTCCAGCGCGAGCTCCTCGGTCAAGAAGCCTTCCCAGTGCTCGGCGGCGCCGGAGCCGCCGACCAGGAACCCGAAGACACGCCGCCGCTCCTCGGGCGCCAGGTCGTGGTCGGGCCGGCCCGACGCCAGCGTGGTCCAACAATGCCGCGGCGGCGAGCGCCCGCGCCGCGGACTCCTGCTCGGGCCCGAGGCCGCGCCCTGGTACGAGCAGCTGTTGCTGGTCGGGCGCGTAGTCGTCTCGCAGCAGCGACAGGTCCCCGGTGCGGTGCGCCACCGCGCAGAGGAGTGGGTGCACGTCCGCCGCCGCGCAGGCCGCCTGCAGGCGCGCCACGTCGTCGAGGCCCGCCCCCTCCGGCGCCGCCCTGACCGGTTCGTCCCCACCCATGCCGATGACTCTACGCAGGAGGTCGCGGCGGGCCGTCACCGACAGGGCCCCGGCCCCGGTCGGTGCTAACGGCCCATGTGCTTCCCGAGCTCCGTGATCTGGCTGTTCACCTCGACGGTCCGGGGCAGCTTGTCCATGGCGGTCGCCAGGCTGTCGGCGGTCCAGCGGTCGTCCGTCTCCACGGAGTCGGCAATGGACCACCCCGCGTAGATCCCGACGGACCCCCCGTACACGCTGAAGACCTGGCCGTTGAAGGGACAGCCCTCCGATGCCAGCACCGCGACGAGCGGCGAGACGTTCTCGGGGTCGAACAGGTGCTGCTGCATCGACTCGCCCATCCCGGGCGTCTGCATGGTGAGCCGCGTCCGGGCCACCGGGGCGATGCAGTTGGCCCGCACGCCGTAGCGGTTCAGCTCCATGGCGTTGACGACCGTCATGGCCGCGATCCCCGCTTTGGCCGCCGAGTAGTTGGTCTGGCCGACGTTGCCGTGCAACCCGGCACCCGAACTGGTGTTCACGATCGCCCGGTCGGTGATCGTTCCCGCCTTGGCCGCGTCCCGCCACACGTCGGCCGCATGCCGGGTCAGGTTGAACGTGCCCTTGAGGTGCACCGCGATCACGTCGTCGAACTCCTGCTCGCTCATGGACACGAGCATCCGGTCCCGCAGAATGCCGGCGTTGTTGACGACGACGTGCAGGTCGCCGAACGAAGAGACGGCCTGGTCGACCATCGCCTTCGCCCCGTCGAACGAGCTCACGCTGTCCGTGTTGGCCACGGCCTGGCCGCCGGCCGCGGTGATCTCGTCGACCACCGACTGCGCGGCGGAGATGTCGGCACCCGAGCCGTCGACCGCTCCGCCCAGGTCGTTGACGACGACCTTGGCCCCGAGCGAGGCGAACAGGAGCGCGTGCTCGCGGCCGATGCCGCGTCCCGCCCCGGTGATAACCGCCACTCTGTCCTGCAACATGGTCCAGCCGTCCTCTCGCACTCGTCGGGAACCTGCCGCCGGCGGGCGGTGGTCCGGGCGAGACGATTACAACGGCGCCCCGGCGTGTCAAACCGTCAACCTCCTCACCCGGTGACATGCGGCGAAATGGCGGTGACCTGCCAGAACGCCTGCCCGATGGTCAGGTCGTGGGGGTTGACATCTGGAGGCACGGGACGGGGAAGGTCACATGCCACTTCTGACCGTTCGGTCCAGGATTCCGAGCGTGGCGCGCAAGGCCGACTCGGGCACGATCGGGAAGCGTTCCTTGACGTCGCCGCTCACCTTCGACCAGTCGTAGTAGGACGTCACGTTGGTCACCCCGTCCTCACCGGGATCCAGACGGTAGCCATAGAAGTGCGGAACCGGAATATCGGGCCCGAGGTCCCACGCGATCTCCTTGTCGCGCTCGAAGACGATGATGTGCACCGTCACGTCATACTTGCCCAGCGGGACGTCATTGAGCGACTCGCGGTCCATGTGGATGACGAACGTGTCACCCACTTTCTCCGCCGGCTCGCCGGTAAAGTCCTGCAGCATCCCGGAGGCGTCGATGGCCACATGGCCCGCCGGGCTACGCAAGATGTCGAAGATCGCGGCGGGCGGCGCGGGGATAGGCCGGGTCACCTCGATTCGGTCGGGCAGAAAGACGGTATCGGGCATGTGGAGCTCCTCATGGACGTGAGGGGCCTCGTCGGCCACCCTCGATCTGATCGGTCCGACCAGCATCGCGCGCAACTGCAAGGCAGACATCCAGTCCCACGGCGCTGCCGGAGAAACGGTCGCGGAAGGTGGCCGGCCGGTTGATACCTGAAGTCAGTCAGGGTGAGGCAGTCATCGTGCGAAGGGGCCTTCGGGCCCCTCATCGTGACGGTTCGGGGCGGCTGAGCCGGACCGGGCCCTACCCGGTTGTCTCGAGCAGGCGCCGCTCGAGGTAGCGCCGCTCGGCGTCGGTCCCCGCCAGGTCGTGGGCCTGGCGATAGGCCTCGGCGGCCTCGGAGCGACGACCAAGCCGGCGCAACATGTCCCCGCGTGCCGCCGGCAGGAGGTGGTACTCCGGCAGCCCATCGGGGGCGATCCGTTCGATGAGGGCCAACCCCGCCTCGGGCCCCTCGCTCATTGACACCGCCACAGCGCGGTTCAGCGCGATCACGGCTGAGGGCGCCATGTCGAACAGGCGGTCGTACAACGCGGCGATCTCGGCCCAGTCCGTATCGCCCACGTCCCCCACGTGGCACGCCGCGATGGCCGCCTGGACCTGGAAGGGGCCGGGGCGGCGCAGTCTTAGCGCTGCACCGAGTCGCTCGTGCCCCTCGGCAATGGCGGCGGGGTCGAACAACGAACGGTCCTGCTCCGCCAGCACCACCAGGTCCCCTTCGCCGTCCACCCTGGCCGCGCTGCGGGCGTCGTGGAACAGCATCAGAGCGAGTAACCCGAGCGCCTCGGGTTCGTCCGGCATCAGAGCGCACAAGACCCGACCGAGTCGGATGGCCTCCGTCGTCAGGCTCAGGCGGACCAGGTCAGCGCCCGAGCTGGCGGAGTACCCCTCGTTGAAGAGGAGGTAGAGCACGGCCAGCACCGCGGCCGTCCGCTCCACCAGCTGGTACGCCGGCGGCACCACGAAGGGGATCCCCGCGTGGCGGATCTTGCGCTTGGCCCGGACCAGCCGCTGGGCCATAGTCGCCTCCGGCACGAGGAAGGCACGGGCGATCTCGGTCGTCGTCATGCCCGCCAGCGTGCGCAGGGTCAGCGCCACCTGTGCCTCGAACGACAACGCCGGGTGGCAGCAGGTGAACATCAAGCGGAGCCGGTCGTCGGGCATGTCTTCGTCCGGTGCCAGCTCCTCCTCCCCTGTGTTCTCCCCAGTGGCCATGACGGCGACCTCCCGCGTCTTCGATGCACCCGCCCGGTCGCGCCGCGCCCGGTCGATGGCGCGGTTGCGCGCCACAGTCGTCAGCCACACGCCGGGGCGGCGCGGGACGCCGTCGCGCGGCCAGCGCTCCAGCGCCGTCGCAAAGGCGTCCTCCGCGCACTCCTCGGCCAGGTCCCAGTCGCCCGTGAGCCGGACCAGGGTCGCCACGACCCTGCCCCACTCGGACTGGAACGCCCGGGCGACGGCCGCCTCGACCTCGGGGGTCACAGCTCCCAGATCGGCCTCACTTCGATGCTGCCCGTGCGGGCGCCCGGGATCTTCGCCGCCACTTCAATGGCCTCGTCGAGGTCCTTGCAGTCCACGACGTAGTAGCCCGCGAGCTGCTCCTTGGTCTCGGCGAACGGGCCGTCGGTGGCCAGCACCTCACCGTTGCGAACCCGCACGGTGGTGGCGTCACTCGTCGGGCGCAAGCGCTCGCCGCCCTGGAGCACGCCCCGCTCGGCCATCGTCTTGCCGAACTCGGCATACTCGTTCGTCATAGCCTCGCCCTGTGCGGCAGTGGCGTTCTGCATCTGGCTCTCGTCTCCGGCAATCAGCAACAGGTATCGCATCAGTCCTCCTGGTTGGGGTTGGTTTCGCTCCTACGACGATCGGGGACCGCCCGGATCGACACCCCGGCCCCGAAATCTTGACCAACTTCGCCGCCCTACGCTCCCTGCCATGGCGACCCCCGAGGACCCGGGCCTCCTGGAGCTCGAGGTGGGCGCCATCGCGGCTGGTGGGGGCTGCGTGGCCCGGGCCCCCGACGGGAAGGTGGTCTTCGTCCGGCACAGCCTCCCCGGCGAACGGGTCCGGGCCCGGGTGACGGCTGACACCACCTCCTACCAGCGGGCCGATGCCGTCGAGATCCTGACCCGCTCCCCCGACCGCGTCGAGCCCCCGTGCCCGCATGCCGGGCCCGGGCGCTGTGGCGGCTGCGACTTCCAGCACGTGGACGTCGGGGCGCAGCGACGCCTGAAGGCCTTCAGAATCTCGGAGCAACTGGAGCGCCTGGCAGGACTGGAGCGGGCCGTCGAGGTGGAGCCGGTTCCCGGTGACGACGCCGGGCTGGGCTGGCGCAGCCGGGTGCGCGTCGCGGTGGACGGCCGCGGCGCCGTGGGTTTCAGGCGCCATCGCTCCCATCGGCTCGAATACGTCGACGACTGCCCCCTGGCCAGCCCGGCCGTCGCCGCCACGGGCGCCCTCACGGTCCTGTGGCCAGGCGCCACCGAGCTCGAGGTGGTGACGGGGACCGAGCCGGACGAGGCGGTGGTCTCCGTGACGCCTCGCCGGAAAGCGTCGCCGCGCCTGCCCGACCTCGGCACCGGACTGGTGGTCGGAGGGAAGGTCCGCCGGGAGCCCGCAGCGGTGCACGCCTCGGTCGGTGGCCGCACCTACCGCATCTCGCCCGGCGTCTTCTGGCAGGTGCACACGGGCGCTGCCGCCGCGCTGCTCTTCGCCGTCCTGGCCCTCGCCGGCGACTGCGGCGGGGCAGCGGTCGTGGACCTCTACGCCGGCGCCGGACTGTTCTCGGTCCCCCTCGCCGAAGCGGTGGGCCCGTCGGGGTCGGTCCTCGCCGTGGAGCGGGACGGGCGCGCCTGCGCCGACGCCCGGCACAACGGCGCCGACTTCCGCAATCTGCGCGTCCTGGAGGGCGCGGTGACGCCCCTGCTGGTGGAGACCGGCCTGGGGCGGCCCGACATCGTGGTGTTGGACCCCGCCCGCGAGGGCGCGGGGACCGACGTCATGCGGGCCCTGGCGCCCCACGCCCCGACCGTGCGCACGGTGATCTACGTATCGTGCGACCCGGCCTCGTTCGGGCGCGACATCCGCGTCCTGCTCGACGAGGGGTGGCGCCTCGCCGCTCTGCGCGCCTTCGACATCTTCCCCATGACCGAACACGTCGAGCTCGTGGCGGCCCTCGAACCACCCTCCCGGCCCGCTCGCTGAGCCGGCGCCTCGTGCCGCAGCGAGGCGGTCGCCTCAGGCGTGCCCGCCGAGCTCGTGCTCGATGTGCCCGGGCGACTCGAACTGCAGCGTCGAGTGCGCCACGTCGAAGTGCCCGGTCAGGCACTCCTGGAGGTGGTCGAGCACCCGACCGGCTTCACCGGTCGTGAAGCACTCGTCGGTGACCACGACGTGAGCGGTCAGGATCGGGAGCGACGAGGTCAGGGTCCAGGCGTGCAGGTCGTGGACCGACTGCACCTCGGGCAGTTCCATCAGGTGCCGGCGCACCTCCGCCATGTCGATGTCCTCGGGTGTCGCCTCGAGCAGGATGCGCAGCGCCGGCCGCAGCAGCTGCACCGCCGCCTTCAACATGAGGAGGACGACGACCAGCGAGGCGACGGCGTCGGCGCGGTCGAAGCCCCAGACGACGATCACCACACCGGCGATCAGGGTGCCGGCGAACCCGTACAGGTCGGTGAGGATGTGGCGGTAGGCCCCCTCGATGTTCAACGAGCGCCGATCGGCCCGGGCGATGGTCATCGTCGCGGCCAGGTTGACGGCCACGCCAACGGCGGCGACCACGATCAGCACGGCCCCGTCGACCGCCGACGGGTGCACGAGCCGGAGCACGGCGTCGTAGGTGACCAGAGCGGAGACGACGAGCAGGGCGATGGCATTGGTGGCGGCCGCCAGGATCTCGGCGCGCTTCATGCCGTAGGTGTGCGACCCGGTCTCGGGGCGGGCGGCCAGACGGATCGCCACGAGGGACCCGGCAATGGCGCCGACATCGACCAGCATGTGCCCGGCGTCGGCCAGCAGGACGAGCGAGTTCGAGGCGACGGCGGCTGCGACCTCGAACACCATGAAGGCGACGAGGAGGACCAGCGCGATTTTCAGGGCGCGGCGGTCGGTGTCCACCGACGGCTGCCCGGCGGGATGGTCGTGGCGGTCAGCCATCTGCCGTCACGTGATCCGCGTGGGACAACACTTCCTCGACGAGCCGGCGCACGTGCGCGTCGTCGAGCACATAGAAGATCCGGGTGCCTTCGCGGCGGCTGCGCACCAGGCGGGCGAGGCGGAGCTTGGCCAGATGCTGCGAGACGGCAGCGGGCTGCGCGCCCACCAGCTCCGCCAGTTCGTTGACCGGGTGCTCGCCCTCCAGCAGGGCGCAGATGACCCGCAGCCGGGTCTCGTCGGCCAGGAGCTTGAGCATCCCGACGGCGGAGCGGTACTCCTCACCGGCAATGCTTCTAACTACCTGCGTAGGCACGCAGATAGTGTACCCGCCGCGGCCGGGGACGCTCTACCCGGCGGGCCTCGGGCCTAGTGGCCGGACGTGAAGGCCGACGTCGGCACCGGCTGCACGTTGCAGGGCAGGGTCACGGATGCCTGGGGCACGGCGGCCTCGAGGACCGCCTTCATGATCGGCCCGGCGATGTGGGCGCCATCCGAGCCGTTGGACTGCTGCGGCACTACGACCGCCACGGCCACCTGGGGGTGGTTGGCCGGCGCGAAGCCGATCATCCACGTGTCGGTCAGGCCGGTGGTCGGGTCGGTCTGCGCGGTTCCGGTCTTGACCGCGGCGCACAGGTTGGCGGGGAAGCCGACGCCGGCCGCAGTGCCGCTGGCCACGACGCCCTCCATGAGGGAGGTGACCTGCTGCGCCGTCTGCGCAGACGACACCGTCGCGGCCACCTTCGGCGTGTAGGTCTGCACCAGGGCACCCTGGGAGTCGTGGATCGACGACATCAGGTGGGGCGTCATGAGCATGCCGCCGTTGGCGATCCCGGCGGCCACCATGGCGTTCTGCAGCGCGCTCGTCTGCACGTTGTACTGGCCGATGGAGCTCTGCCCGAGGAAGGCCTGTGAATTGGGCGCCAGCGGGGGGAACACGGAGGCGGAGGTGTCGGGCAGGTCGATCCCAGGCACCGAGTTGTAGCCGAAGAGCTCGGCCTGCTTGGTCATGACGGGGACGCCCAGCTGGACACCGAGCTCGGCGTAGCCCGGGTCACACGAGAACGGGAGCATCTGGGTCATCGTCCCGCCGCAGGGCCCGGACTGGTCGCACAGCAGCTTGTTCGAGTCGGAGAACGACTGGCACTGCTGGACCGGGTAGTCGAAGCCGGCCAGCGCCGGCTTCAGGTTGTAGGCGGCGGTGCTGGTCACCACCTTCATGGTCGAGCCCGGCGGGAACGTCTCGCGGGTGGCGATGGGCCGGAGCGGGAAGAAGCCCTCGTGGTCCTTCTGGATATAGCTGTAGTAGGCCAGCTGCTCTGCCTTCAACGAGGTGCTCACCAGCGGGTTGGGGTCGAAGGTCGGGTTCGACACCATGGCCAGGATGTTCCCTGTCGACGGCTGCAGCACCACCACCGCCCCGTCGTTGTTGGCGCCCGGCGGCAAAGTGGTCAGGGCCGACCACGCCGCATTCTGGAGCGAGGGTTCGACGGTCAGCGAGACATTGTCGGTGATCCGCGGCTGCTGCTGGCGGAAGATCAGCTGGCTCAACGTCTGCGGCGGCGGCTGGTGGGGCGACAGGTACGAGTCGTATTGCTGTTCGATGCCGGACGTGCCGTAGTAGAGGGCGGAGTCGTAGCCCGTGATCCCGGCGTACAACGGGCCTTGGGGGTACTGACGCACGTAGTGGTAGGGGTAGGCCTGCGTGTTGGTCCCGGCCGGCGTCGGGATCGACTTCGCCAGGACCGTGCCGTCGGCGGCCGTGATCGTCCCCCTCGGGTTGATGTACACCTGCGACGACACCCGGGGGTTGAAGGGCGAGGTCTGGAGCGACTTGGCCTTGACCAGCTGGATGTTCACCAGCTGGGCCACCACCAGGCCGAGGCAGGCCACCATGATCACGCCGAGCCATCGGATCCGACGACCCATCAGCCCGCCAGCCACTTCGTGGACGACCCGATCACTGCGGGAATGGTAGGCGGCGGGTCCCCCACAAGGGCTTCATCCCCGTTCTGGATGTTCCACCCCCCTTGCAACCGGGTCGGAGGGCGTCCGGACCTGACGGCGAGGGGGTCAAGGCCTCGTGCCGTCGTGCCGATGGTCTAGGCAGTGGCGAGTCGCTTTCTTCGTGTCCGGGGACGCGCCTGTCCGGCGACCCCGGGCAACCGATGGCGCGCCAACAGAGGCGGCACGGGCCGACCGGGACGCGAGAGGAGTGACGTGAATCGTCGTGCACGGAGGCTCTTCCTCCCCACAACCATGGTGGCCGGCGCCGCCGCCCTGATCATGACCACCGCGCTGCAGGCGGCACCCGTCGCACAGGCCACCCAGGTCGCGCATGCGGCCGGGTTCGCCGCGAACCTCAAGTGGAGCACCACGCTCAACGACGCCAAAAACCCCGTCGCGCTCTCCTCCCCCAACGTCGCCAACCTGGACGGACAGCCGGCGGTGGTCGTCGGCGACCGCGCCGGCTGGGTCTACGCAGACCACCTCAGCAACGGATCGCCGGTGGCCGGGTGGCCCTACTTCGCCGGAGCGCCGGTTGACTCGTCGCCTTCGGTGGCTCCGATCTCGCCCAACGGTACGGACTCCGTCTTCATCGGAAGCGGCAACGCGTCCGATCCCACCGGTGGCGGGTACCAGGCCATCACCAACAACGGGCACGACCAATGGTTCGTCCAGGAGGACAACCCAGGCACTGACGGCACGCCCCACTCGGGGGTTGCCGCCTCGCTGACCGTCGCCTCCTACGCCGGCGGCTACGGCGTGGAGGCGGGATCGCTCGGGCAGAACACGGACGCCCTGGGAGCCGGCAACGGCGCCATGCTCGGTGGCTTCCCCTGGTTCCAGGGCGACTCGGTGTTCTCGACGGCTGCGGTCGCCGACCTCTACGCCGACGACAACAACGAGATCATCAGCGGCGGCGACTCGAGTGCCGGTCTGGCGTACAACCAGACCTACAACAACGGCGGCCACATCCGCATCCTCTCGAGCGCGGGCAATGCGGGGCAGCCGGCACCCAACGACGGCCTCATCTGCCAGTACAACACGAACCAGAACATCGACCGGTCTTCGCCCGCCGTCGGCCAGTTCCTCGCCGGAGGCGCTGTCGGCATCGCCATCGGAGACGGGAGCTACTACGGGGGAGCCTCGGACTCGAACAGGGTCTTCGCCATCAACACCGGCTGCGGCCTTGCCTGGAGCGACCAGCTCAACGGGACCACCGCCGACTCGCCCGCCCTCGCCGACGTACAGGGCAACGGGCAGCTCGACGTGGTCGAAGGGACCCAAGCGTCGACGATCTACGTGCTCAACGGGACCAACGGGGCCACCGTCTGGTCGGCGGCGACCTCCGGCCAGGTGATCGGCTCACCGGTGACGGCTGACCTCACCGGAGGCGGCTACCAGGACGTCATCGTCCCGACCACCGACGGCATCGACATCTTCGACGGCCGCTCGGGGGCCGAGGTGGCGACACTTGCGACGAACTACGCGTTCCAGAGCTCGCCGCTGGTCACCGACGACCCCGACGGCCATATCGGCATCACGGGCGCCGGGTACGTCGATGTGGGCGGGAGCGCGACGGGCTTCATCGGCCACTGGGAGATCGACAACACGAGCGGCTCCGGTTCGAGCGTCTACGAGCAGGGAGCGTGGCCGCAGTTCCACCACGACCCCCAGCTCACGGGTGATGCCGGCACACCGGGGCCCACGGTCGAGGTGCCCTGCAACGCGCCCGCAGGGGCACCCGACGGCTACCTCCTGTCTGCGTCCGACGGTGGCGTCTTCAACTACGGGAACATCCCGTTCTGCGGGTCGACGGGCAGCATCCACCTGAACCGGCCCGTGGTGGCCTCCGCGTTGACCGAGGACGGCGGCGGGTACTGGGAAGTGGCGTCGGACGGCGGCATCTTCGCCTTCGGCAACGCAGGGTTCTTCGGCTCCATGGGCGGGAAGCCGCTCAATGCCCCGATCGTCGGCATGGCGGCCACCGTGGACGGCGCGGGGTACTGGCTCGTGGCCTCCGACGGCGGCATCTTCAACTTCGGCGACGCCGGCTTCTACGGCAGCGCCGGCAGCCTCCATCTCAACCGACCCATTGTCGGCGTGGCCGCGACACCCAGCGGCCACGGCTACTGGCTGGTCGCCTCCGACGGAGGCATCTTCAACTACGGCGATGCGTCGTTCAACGGCTCCATGGGGGGCCGGCCGTTGAACTCCCCCATCGTGGGGATGGCCTCGGACCGACAGACGGGCGGGTACTGGGAGGTGGCGGCCGACGGGGGCATCTTCTCCTTCGGCGCCCCCTTCGACGGCTCCACGGGCAGCATGCACCTGAACGCACCCATCGTGGGCATGGAGGCCAACCGGGACGGCTCCGGGTACCGCTTCGTGGCGTCCGACGGCGGCATCTTCAGCTACAACGCGCCGTTCTTCGGGTCCATGGGGGGCTCGCCGCTCAACAAACCCGTCGTCTCCATGGCCGGCACCTGACGCCACCGCGCTGACGGACGCCCGTCGGGGGCTGGCCCGACCCCCGGCACCGTCGACCTCGACCGTCCGTCGTCCGACCCGGCGTGACGCGTGCCCCCGGCCCGACCGGCCCGAGCAGCCCGAGCGGCACGAACGCGGCACGAACGCGGTCGGACGAACCGGCGTATCCTGACCTGCTTTACCGGGTCAGGGGATCGGGGGATGCGGGTGAACGACATCGACGACCACGGTCATCTCGTGGGACAGCGCCGCGACGGCCGTGTGCTGATCATCTCCATGCAGCGCACCGCGAAGAGGAACGCCATCGACCGGGCGATGGCCGACGCGCTCGATGACGCCCTCAACGTGCTGGACGACGACGACGAGGTGTGGGCCGGGGTCCTGACGGGTGGTCCCGACGTGTTCAGCGCGGGCAGCGACTTGCGGGCGGGTGGTGACTACGTCACGAGCCGCGGGGGCGAGTACGGCATCATCCGCCGGCGGCGCGGGAAGCCGCTGATCGCCGCGGTCGAGGGTCCGGCCCTCGGCGGGGGACTCGAGATCGTTCTCGCCTGCGACCTCGTCGTGGCCGCGAGGACCGCTCGGTTCGGCCTGCCGGAGGTGCGCATCGGGGTGGTACCCACCTGCGCCGGCCTCTTCCGCGCGCCGTGGGCGTTCCCGCTCAATATGGCCCGGCAGCTCATCCTCACCGGCCAACCGATCGACGCGCCACGCGCCTATGAGGTGGGCTTCGTCAACGTGCTCACCGAGCCGGGGCACGCGCTCGGCGAGGCTGTGGCCCTGGCCCACAAACTCTGTGCCAATGCCCCTGTCTCCGTGCAGGCGTGCCTCGCCGCGGTGAACGACATCCTCGCCGCCGACGACGAGCTGGGCTGGCAGCAGACCGGGCTCGCGCTGCACGCGGCCGCCGGTTCAACCGATGCCCGCGAGGGTGTTGCGGCGTTCTTGGAGAAGCGGGCACCCGTCTGGGTCGGCCACTAGGGAGAACGGCCGTCCGGAGCGAGGTCGTGGCCGGTCGACTGCCGGATCACCCGGGAGGCTGACCCGAGGACCCGACCCGGAGGGAGCCGCCGACTGCGCCGGCAGCCCAGAGGCCACCTCGGGCGGGTCCTGGCTCGTCAGGGCTCGCCGCCGCCCGTTGCCCCGAATGGCGGGATGAACGCCGTTCTCAGGCTGCACATAGGTGTGACATCCCCCAGATCGGGGCAGGTACCGAAGCAGGCCACCCGGGAGAAATGAACCCTCCAAGGGACTTATCCGTACTAGATGACGAAGGGAATCTTCTCGAACGAAGTGGGAGTGAAACGACTATGCAACAGAACCGTCGGTTCCGGGAATCAACGCAGCGCGTCCGATTAGCACGATTGGCCGGCGCTGTGGTGGCCGTTGGCGGAATTTCATTGTCGGTGATGGCGACCGAGGCGGGCGCGGCGAGCACCGTCGTCGTCTCGACGACCAAAAACGCGAAAATGGGGACCATTCTCGTCAGTGGCAAGACGCTCTACACGTTGAAGCCAAGCAAGACTGCCTGTACTGCCGCCTGCCTGAAGATCTGGCCGGCGCTCGTGCTGCCCGCCGGTGCCGCCAAGGCACAGGCAGGCTCGGGCGTGACCGCGTCCAAGCTCGGCACCGTGAAGCGTGGCGGCGTGACGCAGGTGACCTATGCGGGGAAGCCCCTCTACTACTTCTTCCTGGACACCGCTCCAGGGCAGGTCAAGGGGAACATCACCGACACGTGGGGCAAGTGGTCCGCGGTCGTGACCAAGAAGGCGGCCGGCTCCAGCTCCAACTCGGGCTCCAGCTCGAATTCCGGATCTGGTTCCACCGCCGGATCCGGCGGAGCATCCTTCTAGAGGGGCGCCGTCGAGACCATGGTGATGTCTACTCTGCTGTTGCCCCCCGCTCAGCCGTCCGAGGCTGAACGCGTTGAAGACGTCGAACAATCAGAGCGAGCTGCTCGCGGGTCCAGCGAAACCCAGGTTCGGCCGCGGTCGCGCTTCTACCTTCCAGCCTTTTCCATTGCGGCTCTGGCGGTGACCCTGATCGCCGTCGGGTGGTTCGAACACTGGGGGGGCTCGAACTTCACCGGATCGGTGACACTGCTCCGGGTGGTGCTGGTCGGTCCGTTGGCGCTGGCGATCTTGGGTTGTTTCATGATCACCGAGCGGATCTGGCCGGCGCAGCGACGGCCTCTCTTCGCTCGTGGCCACCGCCACGATCTGATGCTCACCGTCATGAACGCGGTCCTCGTGGCGCCGCTGGTCACTGCGCTCACCCTCGCCTTCGTCGAGGTGGTTCGCCGGGGCCTCCCGTGGATTGTCTTACCGCGAATCGGCGCTCTTCCTCGCTGGGGAGCGATCCTCGCCATCCTGGTCGTGATGGACTTCTGCAACTGGGCGGTGCATTTGGCGAACCACAGGGTGCGGTTGATGTGGCGCTTTCACGAACTCCACCATTCCCAGGAGGACATGAACGTCTTGACGGTCTTTCGCACCCACCCCTTGATCCACGTGTCCTACCTCGCCGCGCTGATCCCCGGCGTCGTCCTCTTGTCGAACGGCGCGTTGTCGGTCACCGTGTTGATCCTCTACGGGGGGATGGTCGCCTTCGCCCACTCCAACACGCGAGCCGGGCTTCGGGCCCCTCGAACGGGTCTTCGTGAGCCCGAACTTTCACCGGATCCACCACCAATTGAACGGGCCGCAGGACGTCAACCTCGGCTTTGCACTGACCATTTGGGATCAGATGTTCCACCGAGCGGTGTTCCCGACGGAAGAGACGATCAGGACCGACACCGGGCTGCCCGGTCGCCCCCTGATCGTGGAACAGGAAGGGGAGCGACCACATCACTTCTCGGTCCTCCTGTCCCAATTAGTGGCGCCCTTCCGCCCGATGCGGGACTTCTCCCAGCAGCCCTCGGGTGCACCTACGCTGGTCGTGGCGGAGAGCCGCGGGACGGAATCGCAGGCACCGAGCACTCTCGGAGGGTCCTGACGGTGTTGGACACACAGGGGACGGAGGGTGCTTCCGTGGTGACCACTTCAGCCGAGACGCAGCAGCGCTCCTGGAAGAACCTGCTCGCGATGGTCGTGAGCACCCGCAGCACCCCACAGCTCCCCGCGGACTGCGCACTCCTTATCGCACGCATCGTGCTCGCGTGGATCTTCATCTACTACGGGGGCGGGAAGCTCTTCGGATGGTTCAACGGACTCGGCATTCATGGGACCGCCATCTACTTCTCGCAGTCGGCCCACCTGCACCCGGGGGGCTTCTTCGCGGTGCTGGGCGGGGTGATCGAGTTCTTCGGAGCCATCGCGGTGGGACTGGGCCTCTTCTCGCGTCTGGCTGGCATCGCACTGTTCGGCGACATGGTCATGGCCATGATCACGGTTACCTGGGCGACCGGGATCAATTCGCGGACGGCGCCTCCTGGCTATCAGCTGAACCTCGCGCTGGCGGGCTTGGCCCTGGTCGTGACTCTCCTGGGCTCAGGCCGGTTCAGCCTCGACGCCATGGTGGAGCGATCCCTCAAGGGGTTCAGCAACAGAACTGAGCTTTCGGTGGCGGCTGAACCCAGCCGACCACGACCATCGGTGAGCTGAGGCGACCGTGTTGACCGAAGGGCCGCGCCTGCTCGAACTCGAGACCACCGATTCCGGCCGGGTCCAGCCCGACGGACCTGCGACGGAGCCCGGCCACGGCCAGAGGGCCTCGCCCAAATTCCGGCTCCAGCGGCTGGACGAGGTTCTCTCCTCTCCGCCGATCGATCGGCTGATCAGAATCGCTGCGACCCTCGTCGGGGCTGCGGGCGCCGCCTTCTTCGCTCAGGCCACCCTGCAGAGCTACCTCGTGACCCACCGATTCACCGGTGCGCTCTTCTTCCTGGAGCAGATGTGGGTCGTCATCGCCTACCTCATCCGCCGGCCGGCCCGCGCGACCAGCCGGCGGATGAGGGACTGGCTCCTTGCCTTCGGCGGAACGTTCGGCGGTGTCCTGTTCCGACCCGATGGCGCACATCCCCAGTGGGGACTCACAGCCGGACTCGCGCTTCAGATGTTCGGCCTTGCGATCTGCGTCATCTCATTTCTCTCCCTCGGAAGGTCTTTCGGATTCGTGGCCGCGGACCGAGGGCTGGTGACACGGGGCCCCTACGCAATCGTCCGTCATCCCATTTACGCCTCGTATCTGTTCCTTCAGGCTGGATACCTCCTCCAGAGCATCTCGATCCGCAACGCCCTGGTGATGGTGTTCGCGTCCGGCTGCAATGTCGGTCGCGCCATGGCCGAGGACCGCATGCTCGCAACGAATGACCAGTCCGACGTCTATCGCAGTCGGGTCAGATGGAGGCTCATCCCGGGCGTCTGGTGACCCCGGAGGTGCGGTCTCCCCTACCTCGAATTCTTCCAGCCCTGGAGGACGTGCTCGAACCACCACTGCGGCGCCGCTGCTGTGAGAACATTCATGTCCCAGTAGTCCCACCACCTGACGATCTTCCCGTGCCGGATTTCGTGCACCGACGCCACGTCGAGAGCCATGGTCTCCCCCGTCGGCCATTCCCAGTGCTCGACGTGCTCGGTCATCACCACGTCCTCGCCGGCGACGAGGTGGCGTCGTTCGTCGAACAGCTTCGACAGCTTGTCGAACGCGAGCCGCAAGCGTGCGGTGATCTCGGCGGGGCCGTGGGCAACGTCGTCCTCCGGCGTCACGATGTCGGTGTACTCACCCTCGGGGGCGAAGCGCGCGCCCAATGCTGCAAAGTCCTGCCGGTAGAGGTCGTCCCAGAACCCCTCGATCAACTGCCGATTCTCGTCGATACGGGTCACGCTGCTCTCCTGTCGCCGAATCGAGGGGGATTCGGAGCGATTCGGACTCGAGGGACGATGGGTCGTCGGCGCACCCGTTCGCGTCTCATCCCTCACGGCTCCAGCGCGCATTGGCCTCCTCGAAGAGCCGGCGGGTGCGCGCGAAGGTCCCGCGGTCGCTCCTCGTGCGTCTCGCTGTCCCATTCCGATCGTTCGGTCGAGAAGAAGTCACCGCCGTAGACATGCAGTGCGACGGCATAATCCCGCCGGGAGTTCGCGACGGAGTGGATGACGTCGTCTCCGAGAAGCAGGACCTCACCGGCCGGGACTTGACGCCCTCCGGTTTCTTCGAGACCGCCGGGAGTCCGGCGGTAGAACGCGTTGTCTTCCTGACCACCGTACATGCCGATCACCGCCCACATCCGATGGTCGTGGGGGTACAGGGCCATGCCCGGAGTCCATGCCACGTGCAGCACGGTGAGATCGGGAGCAGCGTGCAGCGTCGTGATGCCGCCACGATCCACCGGTCCGAGGGCCGATTCGAGCGCGGCATGATCGGCGACGAGCTCTGCAACGACGTCCCGAACGGCCAGAACGGGTGCGTGCTCACCGAGTGCCGACTGGCAGCGGTTGACGATGTCATCGACCGTGAGTGCCACCCGGCCAGACTAGGCCTCCGAGATCGGGCTCGGACCAGCAGTGGAACCGCTCGACCAATGTGCATTCCAATCGGCGATCCAGGAGTCGAGGCCTGTGATCTCGAGCACTCGGGAGACGATGGAACTCGTGGGACGACAGAGGACGAGGGTTCCCCCGTTCTTGATCGCCACACGCCGTGCCACGTGAATGGCACCCAATCCCGAGGAATCCATGAAGGTGAGCTGATCGAGGTCGACGACGACGAGCGAGCCCGGAGGCCCGACCAAAAGCTCGGCGAGCCCCCGACAGGTTGCAGCATCAAGCTCACCCCTGAGGGCGAAGAGACGACCGCCTTCGAAGTCGTGAGCAGTAACGCCAAATGGGTCCACTTTCACGTGCCCCCTTCGCTCGACCGCAGAAGAATAGCGGCCGCGCCCCGCGCACGAAAGGGGCGAGGAAGGGGGACGCAGGCGCCCCGACGAGGACAACGGCAGCGCGTCGCTCAGCTCCTCACGAGCCGTAGGGTAATTTGACGGGGACGACCAGCTGCATGCACACCACCTGACGTCCCGTCACGTCGAAACCGCTCAGGTGGACTCCGAGCGTCGGCACGGCAGACAAGGGAACCCTCAGCGTCAGACTCTGGCTGTAGGGTCCTGGCGGTATCGGCAGGGGCATGGGCCTCGATGCGGGGACGTGCCCGAGCAGGGCGTCCCCGAGCAGGACCGCTACCGGAGATTGGAAATGCACCCCCGTCTCGGAAACTCGACCCGATGGACATGTCGTGGTCAGCTGCTCTCGCAAGCCTTTGGCCAGCGTTTCGCCCAGGTTCCACGTGAAGCTCAGCGTCAACAATTCCCCGGCCTGCGGAGGCCAGACGGAAGCGTCGAAGCGTTGAATGTTGATCGCGTCTCCGGCGGTACCACAGTTCTTCCACGGAACCGGGACCGCCCACGCCGCGCTGGGCACCGCCATGATCGAGCCGAAGACGGCGAGGCCCGTTGCTGCCAGCACAAGTCTCGACACCCGAGGCGACCGGAGGACCCTTGTGGAGTGAGCTTTCGCTGCCTCACGTTCTCTGTCGGCGCTCTCGGGCTTCGACATGAGTCTTTGCACGGCCCCATCTGTTGCCTCGAGACGAGCTACTCGAGCAAACGAAGCCGAGGGTCTGTTCTTGGCCGTGAGGAGACGAGGAACCGGCGGAAGAACCGTGACCAGAAGGAGCCGGGTCGAGGCGGTCCGACGTCCGAGCTCTGGCCCGGGTCTGGGACTGTTTCAGCCATCCCGTAGGCCAACGTCGATATGACACGTCCAGCGTCCCTGGCGGGCAACCGGAACGTACCGGTACAGACGTCGCCCTGCCACAGTGAGATGACGATGGTCGAATCGACCGCGTCGAGTCGAAATTCCCATCCGACGAACCGGACTCCGGGTGTCAGAGAACCACACCCGATCGCCGTAGAGATGCCCCTCCATGAGCACCTCTGGATTATCGCGCCGTGGATCTGTTTCGGCTACCGGGGTTGACCGAGGGAATGGGGTGGTGGAGTTCCCGGACAAGCCCCACTGAGTCGGGTCCGTGAGCTGCCACGTTTCCGAGCCGGAGCGGGGCTGAAGGGGCATTGACACTTTGACGGCCGCTCGTCCACCAGTTGGGTCTTGCGGGCTGATCGTGATGGTCGAGAAAGCGGCCTGCCCGCTCAGCGGTTCCCTTGCTTCGACGTCATTCGCCCAGTGCAGGGACCTCGACGAAGTCGCCCCGAATGACGTCTCGGTCCTCGAAGTGCCTGCTCAGGTCATCCACGGTGGTCCCTGCCGATGCCCGCGATCCACTCGAGCATTTGTCCAAGCGATGTGGAAAACTCTGGTTCGGCGAGGCGAGAGACTTTGGAGGTCGTGACCATGAGATCCTTCGCAGTACTGCGGCTTGGTGTGACAACAGCCCTTCTGTCCGGAGTACTGGTCTTCGGGGCATCGACGGTGATCGCGTCGAACGCGGGTGCGGCGTCGAGTTACACCTGCACGGGAGGGAGCCCGACAAGCCCGACGCTCATCCCGGCAGGCAATTACGGACCGGTCACAGTCACCGGGTTCTGTTACATGGAAGGGACGTACAACATCAAAGGCGGCCTCACTGTTGCGCCGGGGGCTGAGCTCGATGCTGCAGTCTTTTTCGGAACTGAGATCGGCCCGCCCTATACCTACGGCACACCTTGTGACGTCTTTGCCAACGTCAATGGAGGAATCAGCGTGGGAGCCGGCGGTGTCCTCTACTTCGGCAACGCCGCTGACACGGGTTGTCCGAGCAGCAACGGGGTCGTCAACGGCGGCATCACCTCGACCGGCGGGGACACCGTGGTTGTGCACGGCACGACGATCAACGGAGGGTTCACTGCCAACGGCGGCGGTGGAGCCGGCAACTGTGACTCGACGGCCGCCGCGCCATTCGGCTCTTACACCAACATCGAAAGCAGCAGCGTCAATGGGGCTGTGTCGCTGATCGGGGTCAATACATGTTGGATCGGGCTCATCGGAAACCAGGACAACGGGCACGTGACCGTCAACAACAACGAGACGAGCGATCCCGATGCCGTTGAGATCGGCCTCAACACCATCCATGGTGGCATGGCCTGCTCCGGGAACTTCCTGAACCCACTCGTGCCTCCGCAACCCGACGCCAACAACGGGCTGCCCAGCAACTTCTTCGACGGCTTCGGGCCGAACCCGAACTCCGTCAAAGGCACCGAATCGGGGCAGTGCGCAGGGCTGTAGCACCCGAAGCCGGTTCACATCGATAACGTCCGCACGTCTCGAACGCGTCGTCGCGGGCGCGTGGGAGCAGCGGGCGCTCCTGGGCTTGCGCGTGCTCGGCCGCCGGGTTGTCCGATGGTGAGCTCTGCCAGAACACCACCGGGCGCCTCGTCGCATCGAACGAGCGCGCGAACCATGCTGCGCGCCCCCCTCTCCCGGCGTAGGTGGCGCGGCGGATGTGGACCCGACATCTCGACCAATGGGAGGAGCACCCAGAAATGACCGTGACGCTCATCACCGGAGCCAACAAGGGTCTGGGCTACGAGACTGCCCGGCAGTTGGCCGAGCGCGGGCACACCGTTTACCTCGGGGCGCGCAGCGTCGAACGTGGATCGGCGGCGGCGGCGCAACTCGGTGGTCAGTTCGTGCAGCTCGACGTGACTGACGACGCGTCGGTCGAGACCGCCGTGGGTGTCATCGCAGAGCGCGAAGGCCGTCTGGACGTCCTGGTCAACAACGCCGGCATCAGTACTTCCGACGTCACCGGCCCGGTCGCACTGAAGGTATTCGATACCAACGCAATCGGACTCATCCGTGTTACCCAGGCCGCGCTCCCGCTGCTGGCTCAGTCCGAGAACCCAGTGGTGGTCAATGTCTCGAGCGCCCTCGGGTCATTCTGGGCCGTCACAAATCCAGACCGGCGCCAATTCCACTTTCCTAGCATCGTCTATGGCTCAAGCAAGGCCGCCGTCTCGATGCTTACTGTTCAGTACGCGAAGACATTTCCAGGTATCAAGTTCAATGCCGTCGAGCCCGGCTTCACTTCTACCGAACTCACTCCCTTCAGCGGGGCCGGCCAGCCCGTTGAAAAGGGCGCAGAGGTAATCGTGCGGATGGCCACAATCGGCCTGGAAGGCCCTACCGGCACCTTCCAGGAAGGCGAGGGCGCACTCGCCTGGTGAGGGAACGCCGATGCTCTAGCTGACGTTGAGAACGTCTTCCAGGAGTTCCTCCCACGGGACGTTCTCCCAGCCGGACAGTTTTGCGGCCTCCTTCGCAACGTCCGTCGCCTCCTCGACCCATAGCAGTTCGATGTCCTCGCCCGGTCCGATCTTTTGATCGCCCTTGATCTCCTGCGAAGGGTTGCCTTTACCGATCTCGACCTCGGATCCGAACTCCGCTCCGAGCCACACGTCTTTCCAGGCCCTGTGCGTTTCCTTGAGACGGATCGCGATGCCCGAAAGGTGCGAGTGCTCCGAGCTCTCAGCCACCTTCACGGCCCAATGGAGACAGTGCCTGGCCCGGTGGAAGTCCCCCTTTGGCGTCGAAGCTTCCGCCCGTTCTGCATATCCGTCAAGCTTTTGGCGCTGCTCCTGGGGAAGAATCTCCCGGAGGTTATTCATCAGACCTTTGACAATCGGGGACGCCCCGGTGCTTGTTTCATGAGCCATGAGGCAAACCATAGCGGCCCCCCAAAATGGGTCTGGAGGACGTGCGGGGTTGTCAACCATGGAAAGAGCGTCCGAACACCCGGCTTCATCTTGGTGGCCCTGCCGCACCGCAGGACTCCGCGCCATCGGGGCAACACGCAATTCCACAGAGGAGTTGAAACCGGTCGCCTCAAAGTCGGCGTTGTCTCGAGAGACGATCGTTCCAGGTATACCGAAGTCCATGCCTAGTGAACCGAAACAATCTGTCCAACTTGGAGGCCGATTTGTCCGCCGCATGGGCTTTGGTGCGATGCAACTCCCCGGTCCGGGTGTGTTCGGTCCGCCCAAAGATCGAGATAGTGCGTTGAGAGTACTTCGTCGTGCGGTAGACGCCGGGGTGAACCACATCGACACGGCGCAGTTCTATGGACCCGATGTGGCCAACGAATTACTGCGCGAGGCGCTTTATCCCTATCCGGAGGAGTTGGTGATTGTGTCGAAGGTAGGGGCTGCAAGAGACGATCAGGGCCGGTGGCATGCTGCGCAACGGCCCGACCAACTCCGAGCCGGAGTCGAGGCCAATCTCGAATCCCTCGGTTTGGGGCAAGTCCCCGTCGTCAATCTGCGTCGACATCCGGAATCCGACGTTTTGCTCACCGAGCAGCTGGACGCCATGGAAGCCCTGCGTCAAGAGGGTCTGATCGGCAGCATTGGATTGAGCAACGTCGACTTGGAGCAGTACCGGACCGCTCAATCTCTGATCGACGTCGCGTGCGTCCAGAATTCTTACAATTTGGCTGATACCTCAGGAGTGGACGTCTTCGACGCTTGCCGGTCTGATGGTATTCCCTTCGTCCCATTTTTTCCGTTGGGCTCCGCCTTCAATCCCGACAACCCGGTTCTCCGTGCAGCCTCCGTCGAGGTTACGGCTCGTCGACTCGGTGCAACGCCGGCTCAAGTTGCGCTCGCCTGGTTACTCCAGCAGGCCCCAACCGTACTGCTCATCCCCGGAACTTCGTCGCTGTCGCACTTGGAGGAGAATCTTGCCGCTACAGACTTGGTGCTCGACCAAGAAGCACTTGAAGTGCTCCCGTAAAGGGAGTTCAGGCGACTCACCAAGCCCAGGTGTGTGGGGTCATCCACAACCCGCCGTATGAGCAACAGCGTGCACGGGGGTATCAGCCGACGACGGCGGACACACGCCACATACCTGGCACGCCTTTCAGTTCCTGCTCTCCCCGGTCTTCGAAAGAGAGATCGGATCCGACAACGAGGTCGACCACGGTCCGCGACACCAACACCTCACCGGGACGCGCCAAGGACTGAACCCGTTGCGCGAGATGCACAGCGAGGCCCGCGACATCGTCACCACGCCGCTCGATCTCACCTGTGTGTAACCCGATGCGGACATCGAGGCCGAGTTGCCGAAGGGCATCGCGGATGGCAAGCGCACCTTGCACGGCCCGGGCAGGTCCGTCGAAGGTGGCAAGTACCCCATCGCCCGTCCGCTTGACCAGATGCCCGCCGAATCGGGCCAGCTGTCGATCGATCGCGCCATCGTGTTGTTCGAGGCGTGCCGCCCAGGTCCGGTCGCCGAGTGCCGTCACCTGTTCGGTCGAGCCCACGATGTCAGAGAAGAGGACCGTGGCCAAGAGGCGATCGCTGGGCGCCATCTGCCGCGTCCCTGTCAGAAACTCCTCGATCTCCCCGGCAACGTCCGCGTTGCTCGCCCACGGGATGTGGTCAGCGGTATCGAGCTCGACGTAGCGGGCACCGGCGATGTGCTCGGCGAGAAAGCGTCCGTTGCCGACCCAGCAGTACGGGTTGTCACGGGCGTGGAGCACCAGTGTTGGGACTCGCAACCCGCTCAGAATGGGTCGCAGATCGGTGTCCGTCGCCCGCCACACGGCCCGCGCCGCCGCCGGGCTCGCCCCCCGATGCCCCTCTCGGCGCCACCACGCGGCGAAGCCCGGATCGGAGGCCATACTCGGGGCCATGAGAGGAAGGTCGTCGCCCGTCGCCGACCGTGGCTCGATGAGCGAATCTCGGAATCGCTCCAACACGGAGACGGGCACGCCAAAGGGGTAGTCGTCACTTCGGGTGAGGCGGGCGAAGGCATTGACCAACACGAGCGCACGCACCCGTTCCGGGTGGGTGGCAGCGAGCCAGAGGGCGGCGAGTCCGCCGAAATGGACGCCGAGTACCGCTGCCTGCTCGGCCCCCTGGTCGTCCAAGACTGCGAGCGCGTCAGCCGACCACTGTTCCACCGTCGGGGGATCAGACGAGCCCAGGGGGTCCGACAGGCCAATACCCCTCAGGTCGAATCGGATCAGCCGAGAGAAGGAACTCAATCTGTCCACATAGGCTCGCCAGCGTGGCTGCTCGGCGGCGGCGTCGACCGAGAAGAGGGTCCCATTGCCCAACTCGATGAGATCGAGGGGTCCGCTCCCTTCGACTTGGTACGCAATGTGGAGGCCATCTGTCGTGGTGGCGTAACGGGTCTCTGGAACGTCTGCCACGACCCAAAGGCTAACGAAGTTCGAGACCTGCGCAAGGCTGCCGATGTGCACCGCCGCCCGAGGAGGTGTGTCCCTGACGGCTTACATGATCGTTCCGAACATCCGTGCGCGCTCGGTGGGCGTGGCGCGCGACGCGTATGTATCGAGCTTGGTCAGGGCGGGAAACAGCGCAGTCAAGAAGCGGTGCTGCAGTTCTCTCACCGCGGCCTTGGCGGGGTCCTGATCGAGACCCTTCACGAGATTGAGGCGCGAGGCTTCCACCCATGCGAGGACGTCGGGAGCGCTCTGCCATTCCATTTCGGTTTTCATCCCGGTCAACAAGTGCCGTATCCAATCGAACGGCGTGTGGGGCCACGCATTTGGACGGCAGAGACGATTCTTCTCGGCCTTCGATCGTTCCGAGGCCTCGACCAGGCCGATCAGCCCGGCGGACAGGCTGATGCTGACACGCGTGACCGGTTGCAGCACGATGGTGCCGTCGTCGAAGATCGGCTTCGGCGGGTTGTCGCTCAGCCCGGCCGATGCGCAGTGAACGTGCACGTGATCGTGGCTTGTCGGAATCGATCCTTGTTGAAGCGTGATCGCATCCGCAGAGATCCGCTCGACGTGCCCGAGTCTGACCACGTTCTCAATGCGTCGCAGTTGGTCGAGCTCTCCAAGGCTCGCCGTGGCGCCTTTCAGCATGGTTGGCTCGACGGATCGGTCGATACGTGACATGACCTGGCATTCCTCGAGTCGCTCGTAGACCTGCTCGATCGAGTCGCACTCGGTCACCGCTTCGAGCTGCAGGACCACACCCTCGAACGTGGGAACCACACCCACGCCTGGTTGGAAGAAGGCGCGGTTCAAGATCCACGAGTCGCCAGGACGGATCCAGGTGATGTCGCCGGGCGGCGTACCTTGATCGAGGAGCCAACACCCGGCATCCATGGCCGTCTTGCCCGCGCCGATGATCACATAGCCAACGGGAGGCTCCGTGATGCTCGTCAACGCACCGGCCGGGACGCATACGGCCCCATCGGATACTTCGAATGGTGGGGGGTCAGTGGCGGGAACCCGAGACGCCATATACGTCGCGTCGACGACGCCGCGTCGCACCGATACGCTCGTCTCTGCGCCGGTCAATCTGGATCGGAATCGTCCGCCGCCGAGGTAGTCGCACATCGGGAAGAAGCGCACCTGGCCTGATGGCAAGAATCGGTGGCACATGACCTCGTCGTAGTAGCCGCAGATCTCGGCTCCAGTGGCTCGCTCGTAGAAGCCCGCGTCTCGTCCTTCGCGCTCGATCCGGTCCTCCCCCAGCGGAGTCGAGTTCACGCCGTAGTTCATCGACGGCTGGTGCAACCGGACGAACGGGTAGGAGTCGAGCCAGTGACCACCGGGCCGGTGCCCTCGATCGATCATCACGACGTCGGAGTCGGAGTTCTTGATCAGGGCATCCACGAACCCCATTCCGAGTGCCCCCGCGCCCACGACGAGGTAGTCAGTCTCTACTTCCGAACGCTCACTCATATATCGAGGGCAACCGTAGCCCCGAGCCCCGCGCAAACCCATGGGCTCTGGGACTCCTGCCGGACCCGAGGCCCTATCGACGCACCCCGGCGTCCGCAGCGGACGGCGTCGGACCATCAGACGACGCCGCAGAAGTGCCAAGACCGGGTTGGAGCCATACCCGCGGCGGCCAGACTCTCGGAGCCCAAGGGCGCTGAGTTTCGCCGTGGTTTCCCGTCTGTGCTCGCCCCGATCAACCGAACTCGAGGAGACCATCATGACCCGCTGCGCGGCGCTCCTTGGTGCGAACGTGTCCCCTGCCGCCGCGAGCCCATCGAGGCCCCGGAGTCGCTCCGTGCGGACATTCGCTCGTGCTTGCGGTGGGCTACGGAGAGCGACGGCGCAGCGCAAGGGGCGACGCCTGACGGTCGAGCTCGAAGTCGCGGATCAAGTCGAGGGCGTGTAGCTCCCGCTGCTGGTCGTTCAGGGTAACAAGAACCGCATGCTGGCCCGACCGGGGACGCGGCGCATGGTGAAGCACAACGCCTCCGGGACCGGGCGTGTCGGCGGCATCGGCCACCGCGAGAATCCGGCCGTCGTCGTCATGGACTATGTGGACGCTGAGCATCTCAGGATCCCGGGGCCATGAGCATCCGCGGCCTGAACCAGGTGAATCCTTCCTCCGGGCCGCTCGAGGTCTTGAGCGTCGCCTGCCACACGGCGTTGTTGCCACCGGCGGGGTATTGGTAGGGCCGATAAGCGCCCTGCTCGGTCAAGGCCAGCCCAGTGGCGTAGGCCGGCAAGTCCGGGTTCGGATTCGGTTCGTAGTCGGGTACGGCACTCATCCAGTAAAAGTGCTCCGGGTCGATCATGGAGATCCCGTCCGCTCCGGTTATCCAGAACGTCCAGTCCAACTCGGTGTCGGGGGCCATGCTGAACTGCTTCCACACCCATATGTCGACCTGCACTCCCATGAGACTCCTCCAATCGGCCGGTCCGTTCGGCGCCAGCCTAGGCAGCGTCGCAACCGGTCAGCGAGACATGCCAACGTCATTGACACTTCCTCCGCTGGGTCATCAACCTGATTACTGCGGAGGTACGGTTCGAAGCTCAGAGGCAAAACCAGCTATTCGAAGTCGGGGCTGCTCAGGTCGTAAAAAGTCAGGTCGCCCTCGATAAGGCCCATGAATTGTTTGTAGACGGGGCTCCGAGCCATGGTCTGCTCATTCTTGCGTGTCTCTTCTTCGGAGGTGAAATAGGCGGCCTGTGTGAAACCCCCATCACCATGCCAGGCCATGGTTGCGCCAATGAGGTCAGGGCGGACTTTGCGTAAGTCGCCCTCCATCTTCGTCATCTGACGGCGCATCTGCGTCTGATCGTTCGCCCGCCCTTGCATGATCTGCACGAACCCGGCATCGTCGGAACCGCCGTCAAGGAGGCTGTCGACCTCACGGCAGTCGTGGAACGTGACTTCGCCATCGAAAGCCTTTGATGTCTCTTCGATCCATGCCCCTTGCTCGGGTAGGTCGTTGTCCACTTTCGCGGCCTGCTCCGATCTGAAGCGAGCCAACGTGATCATGTATCCCTCGGTGGTGACGCCAGAAGTGAAACCGAGGAATCCGGTTGTCTTCGGCTTTATGTCCCGACGCCACGTTTCTGTCCGCCGCGACCAGAGCTCCGCGTCGCGAAGTTGTACCTGAAACACCTGGATGAACATGGTCATCCCCTCCTCGCCGCCCTCGCCGAACCCGCCTAAAAGAACGGTAACGCATACACCTCGACGATGCCGGGTCGTTTCGCTCGTCGCCTCGATCTTGCACGGCCGAAAATCCTCACGCCCAAAGTAGGGAAGCTCGATCTGATTCACCTCCCCAACGAACTCGGGCACGATGCTCAGGTCCCACTAAGAATCACGGACCGTGAGATGTCGAAGCTTGGAATGGCCTGAAATCACACTGAGGTTTTCGTGACAACCGAAAGCCAATGCTGACATTCCGACCCACGGTCTCTGCGATGCCTCATACTCAAATACAAACCCGCCTCGTCGTGGTGCAAACCTGGAAAGGAGCCTCAGCGTGTCGAAGGTATCGAGGGAAAGCGCGTCAAAGGTCGGCGACTTTGGTATCGCCGAGGATCGGACTGAGGAGTTCGATGGTTATACCGTCAACTTCGTGTCGATTCGTCAGGACTCTGACCTGGCTCCGATGCTCAAGGGCCTACCCGATGACCGGTGCCAATGCCCACACTGGGGATACGTGTTCAAGGGAAGAATGACAGTGACCTACGCCGACCGAGAGGAAGTGATCGCGCCGGGCGAGGCCTTCTACATGACGCCCGGACATACCCCGGCAGCGATTGCGGGTACTGAGTTCGTCCAGTTCAGTCCGACCGACGAATTGGCTGTCTCCGAAGCCGTGATGGCAAAGAACATGCAGGAGATGCAGAGCAGACCGTGACGAGAAATCGCTCTGGGGAGGCCGAAGATGCAGGAGATTCATGGTACCGCGACGGGCAGTGTCAACGCCGCTCCCGACGCTACATTTCTGTTGATCACCGACGTCGACCGACTACCCGAGTGGAACCGCGCTATTGAACGTGTCGTTGAGCCGGCCCCTGAAATTGACCCGAGGAACCGAATGGATGGTGAAGATGCACCCCAGCAGGGGTCTGTCCTGGCAGAGCCGCTCTCGCGTTGAGGAGATCGACAAAGATCTGCGACGCTTCAGTTATCGGACTTGGAACGCGGACGGCAACCCATCGTATGCCGACTGGAAATGGGAAGTCGCGCCGCTCGACTCCATCGCGCTGGTGAGCGTCAGTTGGGACGTGTATCTGAAGACGCTGGATCGCAAGTTGCTGGCGGGCCCGATTCGACAGCGGCAGCTACGCAGAGAAGTAGCCGAGTCGCTGCGGGCGCTCGACCGGACTAGCGGCGATGCTTGACCGCGACTGGGTGGCGCCACCGGTGTGCTCGCCGTCACCGTCTCGATCTGTTCGTCGGACAAGGGATCCGCGTAGAGGCCCGACGAGACGCTAACCAGTGCTGGACCTCGGGATCCCACTGTCTCTCGTTACGTATGTCAGTCCGACGAGTTGAAGGTACGCCCAGTTTCCGTTCTTCAACTCGACTTCTACGACGTCTCCGGGCTGCAGGGGCTCGCTTCACTGACGTTGACTGTGCCACGTGTCCTGGTCACCTACTTCGGCGATAGCGGGCAGTCCTTCACTTTCGCTCGAACGAGACTTCTGGCTCGGCCAGAACCCGCTTCATTGCGTCCCATTCCCAAATGACGGTCCACGCACCGACCGAGTTTCGGTTATTCGCGCGTGTACCTCCATGTCGCAGACCCTTCCCTCGTCGTCCAGGTCTGCCCGAGGATCCACGAGGCGGTCTACTGAGAGCAATACCCAGTCGGGGATTGCGAAGCCGTTTGTCTGGAGTAGAGAATGGGGTTTTGAGCGCATCGACTTGTGGCCGGCAGTCGTACAGGTCGGCGGTCTGTGTCCTGGGTCGCCTCTCACGAGCGAAGGGAATGACTTGATGGCCGATGAGTCTCCATACATTGACTATGAGAACCTGCCGGCTCCCTCTGAGGGGATCATTGCAACATTGTTCATCACGGTTCGGAAGGTCGCCCAATCGCGCGATTTCTATTCACGCGTCCTGGGCGGGAAGGTAGTTCTCGAGGAGAACCCATGCATGGTGAAGCTCGCCAACACCTGGATCATCATGAATCCCGGGGGTGGGCCCACGCCCGACAAGCCCGGCATCTCGGTGGTGAATTATGAGCCCGACGACACGACGTCGATCTTCTTAAATCTGCGGGTCGCGGACATCGCCGCCTGCTACAGGGAATGGAGTGAGCGCGGGGCAGAATTTGTCACGCCTCCGATCGATCGGGACTCCGAGATCCGTTGCTACATGCGCGATCCGGATGGCTATATGATCGAGGTCGGTCAATCCACAGGCCTCTTGTCAGGCCAACTGTCCAAGAAGCGGCCAGAGGATTTGCCGGGCTAGAATTGGGGGCTGGCTGCGACGTGGAGTCGGCATGCGTGCATGTGGCCCCATGTAAGTGCCGGGCTGTCCCGCTGTCCCGGCATACGGGACGCCCACGGCCATTCGGAACGAGAGATCCTGGTGATCGCTTCGCTGCGTCAGTTCTCAGGTTCCTCGGGCAATCCGACCTCGGATCGCTCTATCTCGGTCCGGAGTTCCAACTCTTCGTCGTCAGGCCTCGGATCCGCTTTGGCGTGCTCACGCCGATTCGGATGTGGGTGCTCTCGGGTATCCATGACTTCGTCTAGGTCAGGTGTATCGTCCGCATTCGCCATGGGATCCATCCAATCTCGTGCAAAAGTACCTTCTTGGAGTGAAGCACTCACTCTCCCTGCTCGATGCCCGCAATCGGGAGAAGCAAACAGCAGGGTCGGACCCTTGGCGACGGCCCTTCGCATCTGACAGCACACACAGGGTGGTGCTCGCGTCAGGCGTCGGTCTTCTGGCGAGCTGTCGGCGGCTCGAACCTGCATGGCAGCAAATCGCGGTCCGTCAACCTGGCGGTGTGGGCGATACCGACTCCGCCGGTATCGGCACATCCCCGCTGCCGCTCATTTCGATCCACACCGCTGATGTCGAGTCGGTCAGCCCTTGACGACCAAGAGCTTCCAGCTGCCTGGGACCCCTTGAGGTTGTGCTCGCCTCGAGCCTCGAACTCGATACGCGAGCCAGCAACCAGGTCCTTCATTGTGAGCGAAACCAAAACCTCGCCCGAAGCGGCCAGGGCCAACCCAGGCGAGTGCCGGATACTGCCGTTGTGCGGATGCCTCACTCGTGCCGACTGTCCCACCGCCCCGGCACTGTTCTGGGGCAGGCTGGCATCTGTGGATACCAACGAGGAACGCGACCGTCTGGCAGCGCGACCTCTGGCCCAGGAACGTTCGAGGTTGTTCGACCAGCAAGCCGAGGCCTACGACCGGTTCCGGCCGACCTATCCCGATGCGGTGATCGATGAGCTGCTCGGTCCGAGGCCTTCAGGCCTGGAGGTTCTCGACGTGGGTTGCGGCACCGGGATCGCCTCAAGGCAGATAGCCCAGCGTGGCGCGAAGGTGCTGGGAGTGGAACTCGGTCCACGAATGGCGGAGATCGCCCGCGGCCATGGGGTCGAAGTAGAAGTTGCTGCCTTCGAAGGCTGGGACGCGGCCGGTCGTACTTTCGACCGGGTGAGCTCGGCGCAAGCCTGGCACTGGCTCGATCTGCCTATCGCCACCGCGAAGGCGGCCTCCGTACTACGGCCGGGGGGCAGACTTGGTCTGATCTGGAACGCGGGTTATCAGCCCGATGATCTGGCCGATGCTCTCGAGGAGGTGTACGCGAGTGTCGTGCCGGGCGGCGGCCACCATCTGTTCCGGGGGTATGCGGCCAATCGGTCATCCGACGTGAAGACCGGCCTCGGCTCGGAGATCGACGCCGTCTCAGCGGTGCCCGACTTCGGTGCGCCGACAGAGAAGTGGTTCCCATGGACGCGGACTTACCAGCGGGATGAGTGGCTGGACCAGCTTGTCTCACGGAGCGACCACGCCGCTCTCGAACCAACGGTCCGAGACCGCCTGTTCGAAGCCATCGGCGCGGCCATTGACGATCAGGGTGGCTCGTTCGTCATGAACTTCGAGACCGTCCTGATCACCGCGACTCGTCTGAGGTAGCCCTGGGACCCGCGGTCAGCGGCACCATGACACGATCCCGGCGCGATCTGGGGCACTCCGGTGTGGCCATCTGATGTGTCAGTTTAGCTTGACACATCGGTACCCTGTCAGTCTATACTGACAGGCATGGACATCGAAAAACTCAGCGTGAATCTCTCGTCGGATGACCCGGCAATTGGGCTTCGCGCCTCGTTGGCGCTCCATCGCCTGGCTGAGAGGGTCGAAGCGAGCCAGGTCGCGTCGGCCCGGGAAAAGGGCTGGTCGTGGCAGCAGATCGGAGACGCTTTGGGCGTCACCCGCCAATCCGTGCACACCAAATACAACAAGGAGCCAACATGACCACCGAATCCGTTGCACCCGAGGTGCTTCACGTCTGGGCCATCTATATGCAGGCCAGTGAGGAGGCTCGTCGCCGAGGTGATCGCCGAACGGGCACCGATCATCTCTTGCTCGCCTTGTTGGAAGACCCCTCGATCGAACTCGTCTTGGGCGTGAGCCTGCAACAAGGTCGTCAGCGCCATGAGTCGCTCGATCACGAAGCCCTGGGCGCCCTGGGCCTAGGGTCCGGCGCCGACGCTCCCCCACTGCCGATGCGCGCCGTGCCGAAGAAGCCGAGGCTTAGAGACGTCGCACAAAAAGATCGCCTCCGCATGACGCCCGCCGCAAAGAAGGTACTTGAGGATGCGGTTAAGCCCAATCGCCGGAAGACCCAGGTCACGGCCCAGCAGGTGCTGGCCCAGATCCTCACTCTCCAACCACCAGATCCTGCGGCGGTGCTGCTGGGCGCTCTCGGCGTGAACACGTTGGACGTTCGGCGCCGATTGGATGCGGACACGCACGACAGCTGAGTCCCCAGCGACATTCACGACTTCGAGCGAAGCTGTCCGGATCGAGCCGTTCCCGGGCGTGCAACAGTGCGCTGCACTCCACCAGCGAATCATGCCCGAGAGGCCTGCCCATGCTCGCCCGGGCCGGCACTGTTCAGGGGGAGGGTCCTCAGTTTTCAGATGGCCGGAGCATCGACGGCAAATGCCGCATGCTCAGCGCCAGCCAAGTCCCGGCGCAACCCCGCTCAGGATCGAATCGAGGACGTGGGCGCAGTAGTCGACACCAAGCTGATTGGGGATTGTCAGAAGCAGCGTGTCGGCGGCGGCGATCGCCTCGTCCTGAGCCAGTTGCTTGATGAGCGTCTCGGGTTCCCCGGCGTAGGTCTTGCCGAAGCGCGCAATACCGCCGTCGATGAACCCAACCTGGTCCTGCGAATTGCTCTCGCCGCCGAAATACGCGTGGTCGCGGTCGTTGACGATGGGAAAAATGCTGCGGCTTACCGAGACGCGGGGTTCACGGGCGTGGCCGGCGTCGGCCCAGGCCTTGCGGAATCGTTCGATCTGCTCGGCCTGGAGCTGATGGAATGGCACACCGGTCTCCTCGCTGAGAAGCGTCGAGCTCATCAGGTTCATTCCCTGCTCGGCGGTCCACTCGGCGGTCTTCCGCGTACCGGCGCCCCACCAGATCCGCCCGCGCAGACCGTCGGAGTGCGGCTCGATCCGAAGCAATCCGGGTGGGTTTGGGAACATCGGCCGCGGATTGGGTTCGGCAAAGCCATCGCCATTGAGGACCTCCAGGAAGACCCGTGTGTGCTCACGAGCCATGTCGGCCTGATCCGCGCCGTCACTGGGTACGTAGCCGAAATAGCGGTAGCCCTCGATGACCTGCTCGGGCGATCCACGGCTGATGCCGAGCTGCAGACGTCCGCCCGAGATGAGGTCAGCGGAGCCTGCATCCTCGGCCATGTAGAGCGGGTTCTCGTATCGCATATCGATCACGGCGGTCCCGATCTCGATCGTGCTGGTCTTGGAACCCACGGCCGCGAGGAGGGGAAATGGCGAGGAAAGCTGGTTGGCGAAGTGGTGCACCCGGAAGTACGCCCCGTCCGCACCAAGCTCCTCGGCGGCGACTGCGAGATCGATGGACTGCAGCAGGGCATCCGACGCTGAGCGGGTCTGTGACTGCGACGAGGGCGTCCAGTGACCGAACGACAAAAACCCAATGCGCTTCATGACGGATGCAACACCTCGTAGGTCGCCATTGTTCCTCGTCCGAGGGCGAATCACGGGAGCCAGATCACCTCGCGTCAGAGACGTGGTCGCGGTTGGCACGGCCTAAGCCAGCTCACTGGGCAATTGAAGACAGCGACACCCGGATTCCTCCCGCTGGCCCGCGTCATCCCATCTCTGAGCTTCCTCTAGCCGGCAGTGCCTCATTCTGAAAGAACTTCATTCCCTATCTCATTTGTGCCGGTCAGCCGCGCCCAGGGCTGACGAGACGATAAGGGCACCGGTTTCAAGTTGTCTCGGTCGTATCCGGTCTCGGTCACAGGACTCGTATGCGATGCTCGCGCCGTGACAAAAGGGAGGCTCGAGGCATTCACAGATGCCGTAATCGCCATCGTGATGACGATCATGGTGCTCGATCTCCGGCCACCTGCCGGTGGCGGTTTCGGAGACCTGAGGCCACTGGTACCAAAGCTTCTCGTCTACGCATTGAGTTTCACGTTCTTGGCCATCTACTGGAATAACCACCACCATCTGATGCACGTCGTTCAACGCATCGATGGTCGCGTCCTCTGGGCAAATATGGGACTGCTGTTCTCGCTTTCGCTGACGCCTGCCGCTACGGCGTGGTTGGGTGAGCATCCGAGAGACACCGCTCCCGTCATCGTGTACGGCTTGGTACTGCTTCTTTCGGCCATCGCTTACTTCCTGCTCACTCGGGCGCTGCTCGCGCTGCATCCGGCGGGTTCACAGCTGGCCAGGGCTATTGGCGGTGACCGCAAGGGTCGAATCTCGGCTATTGCATACCTGGCGGCGGTCGTTGTGGCGCTCTTCGAACCATGGATTGCCGTTGCGATCTACGTTGGGGTGGCTATCGTCTGGCTTGTACCCGACAGGAGAATTACGAGGGTCATCGAGGGTGGAGAGGTGGCTGACTCCTAAGGGACGAGGACTGACTCCATAGCGCTCCTCAGTCCGGCGTAGGGCACCCTGTGGATCCCACCTCTCCCTGCAGCAGGCCGGGCTTCGAGTGACAGTCGAGGAACCCGCCGTCTCCTGGCCAGACCCAGAATCGAAGGCTGGCGGATCCAACGCCGTTATGGGTTCAGTACTTGCCCTTAATCACGAAGTACGAGCCTCGGATGGTCCCAGCAAGCTTCGATTTCTGGCGTGCGAACTTGAACGAGCCCAACTCGGCGGGGACGTCCATCCCTTCGGAGAGCTTGAACCCGACCGCCCGCTTCGGATTCGGTCCGTCGAGCGTGTACAGGACGTTGATCGACAGCCCGCTCTCGTAGAACACGTAGGTCCACCGGATGTTCTCGACCTGGAACGTCGTTGCCTCGAGCGCGGGCGATGCGATGACGATGTCACGTTCCTCCTTGAGGATGCGGTGCACCGTGTCGATGTCCTTCTTCGCCTTGGCGGCAGGCTCAACTGTGAAGACGTGATCGTATTTGTTCTTGAAGTAGCGAGCCTCGTTCGCCCGCAGGCCGGCCAACGCGGCGACCATGGGCGACGACTCCAGGCCGACAGTAGATACGTTGACAAAATCAACTGCATAACTCACAGGTGGCGAGTATATAGGTGGCAACACATGTCAACCCTTGGTTGAGATTGACCGCCGCTTCGAGGCGACCCCGAACGGCCGAAGGGCCGGCCGTCCCGGCGTTCGGAAATCTCAGCGCAGGCCTAGCCCAACCACTCTCGGAGTCGGTTGCCCTCCAGCATGAACCCCGGTGGCGAAGTAACGAAACGTTGTGGACGGTGCGGCATTCGTTCAGTTCATCGGGAACGTTTCCTCGTGGAACATTCGGGCGATCAAGTGATGCCTTGCCGGGAACCGGAACTCGCCATACGCTCGCGTTCGCGAGACCAGGAGGTTACTGACCGTGGAACTCGTTCACGAATTTGATCTTTCCGCCAGTTTAAAACAAGCCGTGACGTTCGGGAGTCGAATGTTCTTGGAGATAGCCGAAGGGAAGGTCAGCGGGGAGCGACTGAACGGCACTGTTCTGTCGGGTGGCGGCGACTGGATCACCTTGGGCTCCGACGGATGGGGACAGATTGACGTGCGGGGCCAGATGGTCACCGACGATGGTGCTTATATTTATGCCCATTACACGGGATTGCTTGAGTTGAACGACAAAGTCATAAACGCGACTGCAAGCGGCACCGCGACCGACTGGAATGACCAATACTTCCGTATCACGCCACGATTTGAAACCGGAGACGAGCGTTACAGCTGGATGACCACGAGTCTCTTTGTTGCTGAGGGCCGTCGATTGGCGGGCGGCGTCGAGTACCGCGTCTTTCGAGTCAGCTGACCAGCACGCCCGTAAGGCAGGCTTGAACCAAGCGCTCGAGGGGTCGCTCGGGAGCGAACGTGGGCCACGCAGCGATCTCCGAGCTCGCTCGGGAGATGAGTGAACCCAACCACGCCAACCATTCTGCGGAGAAGTCGGACCCGTGTGCTGCCTCCGGTCCGGCGGTCGGGTCATTTTCAGTCGCGGTCGCCACTACACCTTCTGGGACAGTTTCCGCGATTCCCGAACCGCCGATCGGAGCGGCCGAGAACCTGTGGCCAGCGGTGTTCTGCGTGGGCGTTCGGGAGTGACCCATCGCTACCTCCGGCTAATACCCGGGGCTCAAGACTCCATGTCGATCGAAGGCCTGCGCCCCGCTCGCCCCTAGAGGCCGAGCGTTGTCCGTGGGTCGCGTCCCATGAAGGCAGCGAGTCGTTCCCAGTCGTCAGCACCGGGAGCTGGGTAGACCTCGGCCCCGAAAGGGGTTCCAGGCTCGACCATGTTGCGGTACTGAGGTTTGATCATGGCCCATGCCCCCTCCAGTGCCGGCAAGGCGAGGGAGGGATCCAACTTGTCGATCTGTCCGGTGGCCCTGGCCAAGTCCCAGGCGTGTGCGGCCAGCTCTGCCAGGTACATGTCCACCAGGGCGGCCCCGGTGTACTCCTCGCCCCACGGCATTGTGTACCTCAAGGACAAGCTGGAATTGTTTCCCCATGCTTGTGCCGCCTGTTCCGCAGCGCTACGTAGCTGACCGGGCGCGTCGGAGAGCTCCACGTGAGGAGACTCGTCTCCGGCTGGGGGTGCCTGCCCCCGGCCGAGAGCGGCCACCCGTTGGCCCGCTTCGACGACGTGGTCGATCAGTCCGGCCACGTCGTACTTGGGGCACGGGGTCGGGTGGCCGAGCTCGTCAACAACGATTCCTGACACGATCACCGCAGCGTTCTCGTACACATCCAACTAAGTGCTTCGGCGATCAGAATCGGCCATGGAGTTCCCCCTCGGCCTGCCGGGCTAGCTACGCCGGTCGCCGGTTCGCGAGCGCTCCGAAGGACGACTATCTCACTACCCGCACGGCCGTACGAATCGGCGTTCGGCGCGTTCAGAGTGTCCCAATAACCCGCCCGGCACTGCCCCGAAGAGCGTCTTTCAAAGTGCCGGACTGTGCCGAACTGCCTCGGCGTCCCGGCAGCGAGCTGGGGCGTTGTAGCCAACATCCCCGGAACCTTGGCAGACTCGTTCTCGTTGACGGCCAGCGGGTTCAGGGCTTCACCTACATCCTGATAGGGACAGAGCGGTGCTGACGATGGTTCGACAGGCTCAGCGCAAGGTCAAAAGCAGGTGGCGTGCACTGCGAGGATTCTTCGGGCCTGGAACGTTCGTGCCAGCACTCGTCAGCCGCACTCAGCTCTTCCAGGCGGCGAAGGTAGCGGTGGCCGCGGGGATTGCCTGGGCAGTCGCGCTTGCCGTCTATCCGAACGGTTTGCCGTACCTCGCGCCGCTGGCCGTGCTCCTCATTGTCCAACCGACCGTCTACGACTCGCTCTCGCGAGCATTCCAGCGGGTCGTCGGGGTGATCCTGGGGGTGGCGGCGGCCCTTGTAGTGAGCCACTTCTTCACCCCGAGTGGATGGAGTATCGCCATCATCATCTTCGCGGGGCTGCTCATAGGCTGGAGCGTCCGCCTTGGCCCCCAAGGCGTCGTGCAGGTCCCCGTCAGCGCCCTCCTCGTCTTCGCGGTGGGCAGCGCCACTCCGGACTACGGAGGGCGGCGCGTGGTGGAAACATTGATCGGCTCCGCCATCGCCGTCTTGGCTGTGCTCGCGAGTCCTTCGGCGCCATCGCCGGAGAGCGTGGTCTCAGCTGCCCTGGCACCGCTGCGACAAAGTCGCGACCTCCTCACCAGTATGGGGTTGGCCATCAGTTCTGCATGGACCCTCCAACAGGCCGAGGTGTGGCGGAGTGACGGACTCGGACTCGTCCATGCCACCGCCGCCGCGAGGCGGAACCACGAGGGGCATCAGCTCACTGCCCGCTGGAATGCGCGGGCCCGCCGGCAACGTCCCGTGCTCGAGCGCGCGGACGAGGGGTTGCGAATCGGTGAGTTAGTAGCCATTCAGACGCGGTCGATCGCCCGGGCTCTGGTGGACGGGGCGCCCGATGGTCGTCCGATGCCTGCCGTCGGCGCCATGCTCGTTTCTACGGCATCAGCAGTCGAGGCCTTTGCGAGTTGGGTCGCGTCTCCCGTGGAGTCTGCCGACCGGCAGCGACTCAGTGCTGCGATTCGCGTTGCGGGCGAGACGTTAGGCGAGGCGGTGGCCCGGACCCAGCTGCGCTGGCGAGACGAGCCGACTCAATGGTTCACATTCGGGACCATCCTGGCCATGAGCCAGAGGATTCTGACCGAGGTCGGCAGTCCTCTCGAATCGTCAGACGAAGCGGCTTGAGCCTCGCTTGGGACCCGGCAACGAGCGTCTTGAGCCGCTACCTCCGGGGCGAAGGGCAGCTCGAAGCGTCGGTGCCACCCGAGACGGGTATTTCTGCCACCCGCTTCGAACGGAGCCGACGACTCCCGGAGGGGGGCGGGACCGAGTGCCCTCCCAGGTGCCCACAGAACCGGCATCAGGGGATGGCCAAGGATGCGGCCGCACCCAGTCCGCTTCGGTACATGTCAGCGCCGTCAGGTCCCTCGTTCCATGGTCGCAATCGCCTCGATCGAAATGAGGAGACCTCGGGGCAGAGCCACATTGGCTGGAGCCGAGCGAGCAGGCGGTGGATCGGGCATGTGACGCCCATAGACCTCGTTGATGGTGGCGAAATCCTCAACGTTGGCGTAGAAGATCGTTGTCTTGACTAGGTGATCGAGTGAGGATCCCGCGGCCTCCAAAATGCCGGCCAAGTTCAACAGCGCCTGCTCCGTCTGCTCAGCCACCCCCTCGCGAAGCGCGCCTGTTTGGGGATCGATACCAACCGTGCCCGAGCAGAAAACGAATCCGTTGGCGACGATCGCCTGACTGTAGGGACCAAGCGCCGCAGGGGCGCTCTCTGTCGAGATGCCGTGTCTGTCCATCCGAGTTTCCTCTCCAAGCGGCGAGTGAGTGTCTAGATGTTCTGCCACCTAGGCCGCGACCTCGGCCAGCAGAGCGTCGATCTGGGACATGCACGCCTTCATGCCTTCGGCCACACCCATGGCGATCGCTTGCTCCATCCCTTCGAGCGAGTCGAAATGCGTGGTGAGGATCATGCGTGTCGTGTCGCCCGCCGCTTCGATGTCGATCTCCATCCGAGTCATGGAATTGCCGTCGCTTGGAGTTCCGTCATCTTCGACGATGGCGTCTTCGACCACGAGCCTGGTCGGTGCGTCGACCTCGATCACGTTCCAGGTGCCGTCGAACCTGTCTCCGCCGTCGGGGCCGGACATGAAGTAGGTGATCGTGCCGCCCGGCGTGAGGTCGTGATGCTCGAAGGTGGCCGGGAATCCTGGCGGACCCCACCACCGCTCAAGTAGCTGCGGGTCGGCCCACAGCTGCCACACGTTGGTGATAGACGTCTTGAACTCCGCAGTGATGACCATTGTCTTGGCCTCTGCGTTCTTGTCGACGTTCCAAACGGTCATTTGCTTTCCTTCCCAGCAGTTTTGTTGAGGACGTCTTCGAAGCGTTCGAGGCGGGCCCGCCACACCGTTTCGAGTTCGTCGAGGAGTTCGTGCGCGCGCCGAAGTTGGTTGACCTCGCCCTGCACGAGTTGTTCCCGTCCGCTCCGGTGCTTTGAGACGAGACCGGCGTCGACAAGGACCTCCACGTGCTTCTGCACCGCGGTGAGGCTGATCGGATACAGCCGGCCGAGCTCGCTGACGGAGCGCTCACGATCGAGAGTCCGCGTGACGATGTTGCGCCGTGTTGCATCGCTGAGCGCGAAAAATAACCGGTCGGCCTGTTTCTGGCGCTCCAGAGTTTCTACAACCATCTGGTTGTAGATTACTCCTCCCGCCGACGATGTCAATGGGCAGCGCTAACGGTGTTCGCCGGGGAGGTTGTCCCTCGAGGCGTGGCGCAGGGTCCGGGACCGATGCCTCGCACCCGCTACCGCGGCCTGAAAAGAAGCTGGCGGCTTCAGCCGTCAGAGAAGTCACACCGAGCCTGTAACCAGTGTCGCTATTAGCTGACGTGGAGCACAACACCGCCGTCTGGGTATTGGTCTGGGTATTCGCGGCCGCATTGGTGCTGGCAATCGTCGACGTCGCCGTCGTGATGCCGCCCTCGTGACACGGCTGCACTGAACGATTCTTGTATGAACTGGCCCTCCCCAGGTGGCTCGGCGCTGAGGTTCCTGGTCGTCACGTCCCGATGACAATGATGGCGTCTGCGTGACCTTCCGTCCCGATGGCGTACGGGGACATCTTCCGCAGGGATGACAGACGCAGGTTATGGGACACGTGCCGCTCCCCAGATCCGTCGATATGGGCTATGACCTTATGCGTGCCGAACCCGTTCGTTCAGAGCATGGCCAGCAACTTCGAGGAAGCACTGCGGCTGATGGAGGCGGCATTGACAGATTGTCCCCAAGACCTGTGGGAGACAGACCTTTGGCCGGACGAGGCGCCCACGAGTCCGACGCCGCACGGGGGATTGCACGGTTCAGCCCCCTGGTTCCTGGCATACCACGCGCTGTTCTGCCTCGACTACGACCTCACCGGCGAGTTCGAGCCGTGGGAACCGCCACAACCCTTTGACGAGAACACCTACGCCGCTCCCAACCGTATGTTCACCAAGGCCGAGCTCGTCGGTTACATCGACTACTGCCGCTGGCGAGTGCGTCGCAGGCTTGACTCGTTCACCGAGGACGCGGCAGCCCGGCCACTCCCGAGCACCCATCGACAACACGGCACGTTATTCGGAGTGATTGTCGGCGGCATCCCGCTGCACGTCGTTGAGCACGCCACCCAGATCCGACAGTTCCTCTCTGCCGCCGGCATCAACGTGCAACCCATGCCAGGCGATCGTGGGTACGTGGGGTGACCCGTGAGGCTGATCCGGTGCCTGCCTCCACGCCGCAGAGAGCTATCCCACAATGCCGAACTGCTCCTGTTCCCGGCACCGTACGGAGGCACCCTCCGACAACTCCGAAATAAGCCCTCCACAGCCCACGGACACCCGAGAAGGCAGACTTGGTATCCATGGCTGACATAGGAAGCTGCCTCTCCGGGATAACCAAACGGTTTTCAAGGAATGGTCCATGGGTGCTCAACGGCATCGATCTCGATCTCAAGATTGGGTCGAGAACCCTTATCGTTGGCGGTAACGGTTCAGGAAAGTCAACACTGCTTCGAATCGGGGCGGGAGTGAGCTGGCCGAACGACGGCGTCGCGAAACTGCCAGACCGCATTGGCTACGTGCCCGAGAGGCTGGCCGCCCGGACACAGTTCACCGGAACGGAGTACCTGGCCCACATGGGCCGGATCAAGGGGCTCGACGCGGGAGTGATCAACGCACGAAGCCGGGAGCTACTCCAACGCTTAGACCTCCAGCCCAGCCCCAACGAGGCCATCGATTCCCTGTCAAAAGGAAACCGCCAGAAGCTCGTTATCGCCCAGGCATTCTTGGGTCCCGTCGAGCTCTTGGTGCTCGACGAACCTTTTAGTGGCCTTGATCCCGTCGCCCATACTGCCCTCGGTGAACTGACGAGCGAGGCACAGTCTGGCGGCGCCGCTGTGCTGATCAGTTCCCATCACGTCTTCCAGGGACAGGCAGCGCAGCGCCAACTGAGACTCCATAACGGCCAACTGACCGAAATAAGCCATGATGAGGCTCCGGGAGCACCAAGCGCGGGTGTGGTGGAAGTTGAACTCGTGCCCACCGAAAGAGCGCTAGATCGGGAACAGCTCGCCTGCCTCCCTGGAGTCTCGCAAGCTCGCCTTGGGCAACGACAGGGGGTTCTCGTGCTCCTTACCGATCACCAACATATTGATCGTGTCTTGACCGCAGCGATAGCACAAGGTTGGTCGGTGCGATCCGTTGGCGCGGATTCCCACGAAGGACACCCCGATTGATCGCACTCGTCAGGTATGTCGCCAGAGACACACTTCGATCGCAGCGCTGGGTGGCGCCGCTACTCTGTTTCGGGGCCATCGACGCCATTATCTGCGCACAGACGGGATCTGTGCTGCCTTCCTATGCGATCGGCGCAGCTGCGCTGCTTTTCATCACCACCTGGCTGACGGTCGTCATCATCAACAATGAGGATCCGATACAACAGAGCATCACAGAGGTCTGTGCGGCCAGTCAGACGAAGGTCCGTGTCTCGAAGCTCGCTGTGAGCTTCCTGGTGGCAGTCGTGCTCGGGGTCCTGGGAATGATCGCTCCCACGATTATCTCCGCCTCTACCACAAGCATCAAAGAGGTCATTGCCGGTATCTCCGCTCAGGTCATCACGGCTGTGATGGGTGTCGCATTCGGCGCAATCTGCAGTCGACCGATAATCCGCCGGAGATCCTGGTCGGTATCGCTAGGCGTCCTGCTCGGCCTGGCGACGGTGTTGATCCCACACGGCCCACCCACTCGTCAGATCCTGGTCCTTTTCAACGAGACCGGCCATTTCGCCCTTGGTCCGCCAGTCCTCCTAATCGGAATCGAGACGCTGCTACTCGCAGGAATCGTGACGGCGTGGTCGCTTCGTTTCGCACGGCAGAGAGTCTGACGGGAAAGTCACCAAGGAGCCGTGGACCAAGGCCGACAACTCCGACGCAACCTGGTGTCCCACCATCGCGGCATCTCGGGGACAGCCTCCTGCAAGAGAGCCGCTCGGTCGAACCTCCTTAGTCCCGATCCCGAAGTGGGATACTTCAAAGGTGGATAGTTGGGGTGCGCCGCTCTACGGCGACCCATGTCGCGAGTGCGGGTTTACCTGGTCCGCTCGGCAAGCCGGCTCGATCTCGCTAATGCGCGACATTGCCGATGCAGTCGAGGGGCTCGTCTCGGACGCCTCTGGAACGGAGCGGCTTTCTCACCTCGGGTGGAACGTATGCGGCTACATCGCACACATGACCGACAACACCCGGATCTGGGCGGAACGGCTTGTTGCTGTCGCACGAGGTGCGGATCCGCACGTCGTTCCGTATGATCCCGATCTCCTCGCCGAGGCCAGGCACTACAACCAGATTGCTCTCCAAGGAGCAACCTGGTCGCTCCGCAGCGCGGTTGCGGACTGGCTGGCTGCCGTCGAGGAGGCAGATCCAGCGGGAGTCGTGATGCTGCACTCAGAGCGCGGCGCCATGGAACTGTCCGACGTCGTAGCCTCTAACGCTCACGATGCATTCCATCACCGCTGGGATTTGACAAGGATTCTGCACTCACCCGAATGAAGCCACATTGCTGAGAGTGGTCACAGCCCCGGCGGTACGGGACACCTTCGGGCGCAGAACCCGGAGGCGCCGTCCGTCAAGGGTCAGAACGTGCCGCCTCTGGCGATTGCCGGCGCCGCCCTGACGCTCGTCATCTTCGTCCACAAGGAGCTCAACCCGAGCCGACGTCCCGTGTGGGACGGCCCGTTGGTGTAACCCTGTCCGGCGCAGCGGGGGCAGTTGAAATACCCTCGCTACGATCTGGCTGTGCCGACAATCAGCACTGGGACAATGGGATGGCTCCGCACGTCGGTGGGCATCGCTCTGATAGTCGCACCCGGCGCTCCCATGCGTCTCGCCGGTACCGAATCTCCGACAGGCGCCGCACTCCTTCTTATGAGGACAATAGGCATCCGGGATCTCGTGCTGGGTCTGGGGACGGTGTCCGCCGCACGATCAAATGATCAATCCGATGCCCCCCGTTGGCTGAAGGCCACCCTGGCGAGCGATGCGCTCGACACGGTCGTAAGTCTGGCCGCACTGCGATCGATCGGAAGACGAGATTCCCTTTCTGCCGCGGCTTTAGCACTCGGGTTCGTCGGCGGAGACCTGCTGGCGCTGCGGAGCGCCTCCGAACAACAGAGCAGCCAGAAGGACACGTAAACGCGGCGTCGCTGTCGCTCAACTTGCCCGATTTGCACGACACTCGCCTGGCCCACATCCGGCGATCCGGAACTCACCCAGAACCCGCCGGGCATCGGCTGGGTTCGGGTCGATCAGGTCGGTCGTTCCGCCCGCTCCGGTCGTCCGATCCGGCTTCTTAACCCTGGGCCGAATTGCGCAGCCGATTGCCACCATTCGGTCCGGGTGTGACATGGACGAGGTAACTTGGCTCGAGCGCCTCGAGCCGGTGCCAGACACCACGTGGCACGACGTACGTGTCGCCTGACTGCAGCAGCACCTTCGTCTCGATGCCGACTGCCCGCTCGTCACCGTCGTCAAGAATCAATTCCATCGCTCCGCTGACGACGTACAGAAACTCGTCGCCGTCCGGGTGGACCTCCCCACCATGCGGTCCAGGTCCATCGATGTTGGGGATCGCTCCGATTGTGTATCCATCGATTCGCCGTGGCGGTCCCGGCGGGGAGGGTCTGATTGTCATCGACCAGTCCCGGCCGATGTCCGCAACACTCCCTTCAAAGTGGACGGGCGACGCCTTCGGGGCAGTGGTCATGCGCCCAGATTGCCCGTTCTGGAGTCACCGCGCACTTCCACTGAAATGCCTCTGGGCTCAACGGATACTGAGCCGGCCTTTTGGCAGGCTGGACTAGCTCGGAAGTGAGGGGCATCCCACCGAGCCGGCAATGAACTGGGGCAGGGACACGATGTTCCTCACCTCGACTGTCAGACTCTTAAACATGTTCGACAAGTCGGCCCACCTCTACGATCTGGCCTATTCCTTCAAGGACTACGCCGGCGAATCGGCGTGGGTGAGTAACGCCGTTCACGCTCGGGCCCCTCAGGCCACGAGCCTCCTCGATGTTGCGTGCGGAACGGGCAAGCACCTCGAACACCTCAGAGAAGAATTCGACTGCCAGGGACTCGATCTCAACCCAGAGTTTGTGGAAATCGCAAAGCAACGAACCGACGTAAAGGTGCACGGTGCTTCGATGGATTCATTCGACATCGACGAGACATTTGATGCCGTCGTCTGTCTCTTTTCCTCGATCGGTTACACAAGCGACCTACCTGGTGCTATTGGTTCCATGGCTCGCCATCTGAATCCTGGCGGTGTCCTCATCGTCGAACCATGGTTGAGGCCCGACCAATGGGTCGCAGGCCACGTACAGGTGCTCCACCAGGAGGCAGACGGAATTCACCTTGTTCGCATGACGACGAGCGAGGTCGACGGATCTCAGTCCATTCTTGAAATGCACTATCTCGTTGGCTCGCCGTCGGGAATCGAACACCTTGTTGAAACCCATCGGTTGACCCTGTTCTCGTTGGCCGAATACGAATTGGCGTTCTTGGCATCCGATCTGACCTTTGAGTTCGATCTGGATGGGCCAGCAGGTCGTGGGGCCCTGATCGGTCTCGCTTCCTAGGTGGACCAGCGGACGTGTCGGACGATGTCGCGCGAAGAAACCCGATTCCTTCGCGCACGTAGCGCGAACGCCGGACGACACCGAACAAGTGGTCGACGACTCGCAAGCCCGTGAACAGGACTTATTTGTGGGCGCTGCGGGACTCGAACCCACGACCTCAGCCGTGTGAAGGCTGCGCTCTAACCAGCTGAGCTAAGCGCCCTGGCGGTTTGCCCGACCACAACCGTAGCCTGCGTGACCGGGGCCACCTGCGGCGGTGGGGTGATTTGGGGCGCCCCATCGGCGCCGGTACCCTGAGACTGTGTCGCCCACCGATGGAAACGGCAGCAACGAGCCGCAGACCTGGAGCGCTCGCCTCCTGGGCGCCTTCACTGGTCCCGCTTCGTCGGGCCGTTCCGCAGCGAAGCCGGATCCTGCCGACATACTCCCTCCAGAAGAGCGCAAGAGGGCGATGTCCACCCTCGACCCGATGGAGGCCAAGTGGACTCTCGGCGCCTTTGTCCTGGCGACCGTTGCCGGTATCGCCATCCCGGCCTACTTCATCGCCGAGAACAAGGTCACCAAGGCCGGCAAGAACACCATCGCTGTTGCTCCTGACGCCAAGCTGCTCGGTGGCGTCATCCTGATTCTCTGCGCCATCGGGTTCGCGGCCCTTTGGAAGCGAAAGCGCACGCTGGTGGCGTTCGACCTCTTCCTCGTCGGCTTCGCCTTCACGCTCTTCGTCGGACTGATCGGGTTCGCCTTCATCGCGCTCGGTGGTTGGCTCATGCTCCGGGCCTGGCGGCTCAACAAGTACGGCACCACCAATTCCAAAGCCATCGCCCGGGAGGCCGCCGCGCGCCCGCGGGGACGGGCACGCAAAGAAGCCGCTCGGTCAACATCCAAGACGAGCACGACGTCGACCACTCGCAAACCACCGACGGCGAGCAAGCGCTACACCCCGAAAGCTCCCGCTCGGAAGAAGATCCCAAAGTCGACCGAGTAGGAGGGCCCGGCCCCGCCGCCGGAGACGGCTGGTCCGAAGGAGCTCAGCCGGTGGCCGGCTCGATCAGGAGTGCGGAGCGCAGCAACCGGAGCGCGTCGGTCCGACGGCGCACGAGCGACCGGGCCGTCGGCTCCTCGCCCAGCGCCCGCAGCACCTCCACTTCGGTCACCATCCCGATGACCGTCGAGTAGATGGCCAGCAGCAGAAGACGGGGATCGTGACGGCGCATCGCGCCGGCGTCCATCTCCGCCTCCAAGAACGACGAAGCCCGCTGCACCAGAGGCTCGAGGGCGACGGTCATCTGGGTCGCGGCCGGAGGGCCCAGTCGCCCCACCTCACGGAGGAACCCGAGTAGGTCCGGCTGGCGCGCCGCCAAGCGGAACACCGAACGCACGACCGCTTCGACCCGCTCCCAACCCTCCCCGGCGCTCCGGAGCGCGGTCTCCAGCGCGGCCGAGAGGTCGTCCGCACTGCGAGCGATTACCGCCTCCAAGAGAGCGTCCTTCGAGGGGAACCAGTACAGGATCGACTGCTTCGTCAGGTCCAGTCCCTTCCCGACGGCATCGAGCGACGTGGCCTCGTATCCCCTGCTGGCAAAGGAAGCCAAAGCGGCGTCCAGGATGCGGTCCTTCGTCGTGGAGCTGGGCACTTACCAAATGGTAGACAGAATCGGCGGGCGGTGGTAGACATTTCTGATGCCCATTGAGCGGGATCTCCGTGGGAAGCGTTTCTTCATCACGGGCGCCACAGGCTTTCTCGGCACCGCGCTGGTCGAACGGATCGTCCGCTGCGTCCCCGACGCAGACGTGACGGTCCTCGTGCGGCCCGGACGCCGGGCGGACGCTGCCGCCCGACTGGCCCGCGAGGTGATCAAGAACGACTGCTTCGACCGCCTGCGTGCCGAGCTGGGAGACGGCTTCGCGGCGGAAGTGCCGCGGCGGGTCCACGCCGTCGCCGGCGATGTAAGCCGCGACGGGCTCGGGCTCGACGACGAGGGCCGCAGGGCATTGACGGCGGCCGACGTGGTCATCCACTCCGCCGCGACCGTGTCCTTCGACGCCCCGCTGACCCAGGCCGTCGAGATCAATCTCCTCGGCCCGTCACGGGTGGCCGCCGCGATCGCGGAAACCGGATCGGCGGCGCATCTCGTCGCGGTCTCGACCGCCTACGTCGCCAGCACCCACCAGGGCGAGGCCAAGGAAGAACTGCTCAGCGAGAACCGCTTCACCCTCGATGTCCCCTGGGAGGCTGAGGTGACCTCGGCCCGGCGCCTGCGCGACGACCTCGAGGCCGCGTCCCGCAAACCAGAGAAGCTGCGCGCGTTTTCCAAGCAGGCACGAGCGGAGATCGGTGCCGCCGGCGATCACTTGATCGCCTCGAAGGCCGAGAAGCTCCGCGAGGAGTGGGTGAGCAGCGAGCTGGTCACGGCCGGCACGGCACGCGCGCTTTCGCTCGGATGGCCCGATGCCTATCCCTTCACGAAGGCGCTCGGCGAGCGTGCACTCGTCGAGCAGTGGGAAGGTCGGGTTCCCATCACGTTGGTGCGGCCTTCCATCATCGAGTCAGCGTTGGCGGAACCACGACCGGGGTGGATCCGTGGCTTCCGCATGGCCGAGCCCATCATCGTGTCCTACGCCCGCGGCCTGCTGCGCGAGTTCCCGGGCGTGCCCGAAGGCATCGTCGACGTGATCCCCGTCGACCTCGTGGTGGCCGCCATCCTGGCGGTGGCGGCACGGGGTCCCGAGCCGGGGCGACCGAAGGTGTACCACGTCGCGTCCGGCGTGCGGAATCCGTTGCGCTACGGGCATCTTGTCGAGCTGTCGGAGGACTTCTTCAGCCGCAACCCCCTCTACGACGATCGGGGCCAACCGATCAACGTGCCCGAATGGTCCTTCCCCGGTCGCGGGCGCGTCCAGCGGCAGCTCAAGCGCGCCGATGCGGCCATGACCTTCGTCGAAAAGCTGATCACTGCCTTGCCGATCCGAGGCAAGCAGGCGCAGCTGGCCGCCCGGATGGAGGACAGGCACGCGCTGGCCAAGCGAGCCCTCGGCTACGTCGAGCTCTACGGCGCCTACACCGAGACCGATGCGCGCTACCGGGTGGACAACCTGATCGAGCTGTGGGAGGCGGGCGACGGCGACGACCACACCCGGTTCGAGTTCGACCCGGCGGCCATCGATTGGGACACCTACGTGCACGAGATCCACCTCCCCTCGGTGCTCGAGCACACCCGCGTGCGCACCAAGCCCGGACGATCGGTGGTCGACAAGCGACCGGACCGCCAACGGCGGGCCATCCTGTCGCCCGACCGGCATCTCGCCGTGTTCGACCTCGAGCACACGCTCATGTCCTCGAATGTCGTCGATACGTATGCCTGGCTCGCCAGCCGCCACCTGTCACCGTCTCGACGGGCACGCTTCGTGGCCGACCTCGTGCGGCAGGCGCCGTCGCTGCTGGCACTGGACCGACGTGACCGCGGTGACTTCCTCCGCTCGTTCTACCGCCGCTTCGAGGACGCGCCCCTCGATCAGCTGCGCGAGGACTCCTGGGAGCTCTTCCACCGCCAGCTCCTCACGCGGTCCTTTCCCGACGGGTTCGCCCGGGTACGGGCGCATCGGGCCGCCGGACACCGGACGCTGCTCATCACGGGGGCGCTGGACTTCATCATCGAGCCGATCCGGCCGCTCTTCGACGACATCGTGTGCGCCGAGATGGAGTCGCGCGACGGACGGCTGACCGGTCACCTGACGACGCTGCCACCCATCGGCGAGGCCCGGGCGCTGGTGCTCGCCGACTACGCGGGCGTGCACGGGCTCTCGCTCGAGGAGTCCGTGGCCTACGCCGACTCGGCCAGTGACCTGGCCATGCTGGAAGCAGTCGGCTTCCCGGTGGCCGTGAATCCCGAGTCTCGGCTCTCCGCCATCGCCCGGCGGCGGGGCTGGCACGTGGAGCACTGGGCCAAGGCGGAGGGCGGGTCACACCGCCCGCTCCCACTGGGGCCCTTCGACGTGAAGCAGCCCAAGGCAGTGATGGGCCGATGAGCACGCTCTTGTTCGAGCGGTCCCTCCCGCGTTTCGCGGCGGCGCGTGTCGTGTCGTCCTTCGGATCGGGTCGGGGCGCGGGCGTCGGCCCGCTGCGCCTGGTGGAGCGCGACGCTCCCGTGGTACCCGGCGCCGGCTGGGTGCACGTCGATCCCATCCTGTCGGGTATCTGCGGGTCCGACCTGGCGACGTTGGACGGGCGCAGCTCGCGCTACTTCGAGGACATCGTGTCCTTCCCCTTCGTGCCGGGCCACGAGGTCGTCGGGACGCTCGCCGAGGATGCCACCGGGGCAGAGGGCACAGTGCTCTCCGCCGGCAACCGGGTGGTGCTGCAGCCGGTGCTCGGGTGCGCCGCCCGGGGCATCGAGCCGGAGTGCGCCGCCTGCCAGGCCGGGCGCGTGGGGAACTGCGGGCAGATCGCCTTCGGCCACATCCGCCCCGGCCTCCAGACAGGCTTCTGCGCCGACACCGGGGGCGGTTGGTCCAGCTCGGGTCTCGTGGCCCACTCGAGCCAGCTCTACGCGGTGCCCGACGGGCTAAGCGACACCGACGCGGTGACGGTGGAGCCCGTGGCCTGCGCGGTGCACGCGGTGCTGGGAGCGCCGATCGCTGAGGGTGACGTGGTGGCCGTGGTCGGGGCGGGCACGCTCGGCCTGCTCGTGGTCGCCGCCTTGAGCCACCTCGCCGCGCTGGGTCGCTGCCCGACACCGGCGGCAGTGCTCGTCGGGGCGCGTTACGCGCATCAGCAGCGCCTGGCCCGCGAGCTGGGTGCCACCGAGGTGCTGCCCCCCGATCAGCTGGGCCGCGCCGTGCGCCGGCACTCGCGCTCGCTGTCCTACGGCGCCGCGTCGGGAGTGACGGCCACGCTCTCGGGCGGTGCCGACGTGGTGATCGACTGCGTGGGCAGCCCCGAGTCGATTGCGCAGTCGTTGGCCATGGTGCGGCCCAGGGGAACGGTGGCGCTGGTCGGCATGCCGGGCAAGGTCACCATCGACCTCGCTCCCCTCTGGCACCGCGAGGTCCGCCTGGCCGGGGCGTACGCATACGGGACCGAGCGGAACCCGGGAGCGGACGCCGTCCCGACCTTCTCGTTGGCCTTCGACGTCGCCGCGGCCCAGCACACCGGGCGCCTGGTCTCGGCCACGTATCCCCTGGCCCGCTTCGAGGACGCGGTCGCCCACGCGGGCGCCGCCGGCCGCCGCGGGGCCGTCAAGATCGCATTCGACGTACGGAAAGGACCGATCCGATGAGTCGCCGTCCTGGCTTCGTCCTCGAGGTGGACAAGTCGACGCCACCGACCCTGTTCTGGAGCGGCGAGGGGTTCGGCCTCGAGACGCTGCCCGAAGGCAGTCGCGTCGTGTATGCGCCCGAGCCCATGAAGGCGGTCGAGGACCCCTACCGGGCCATCCGCCACGCGTTGCTCCACCCCGAAGGCGACCGCGACCCGTTGCCGGCCCTCCTCCGGCCGGGGATCAAGCTGACCATCTGCTTCGACGACGTCTCCCTGCCGTTGCCCCCGATGCAGGCACCCGACATCCGCCAGATGGTGATCGAGACCGTGCTCGACATGGCGGCGGAGGCCGGCGTCGACGACGTGGAGCTCATTGCCGCGCTGGCTCTGCATCGGCGCATGACCGAAGACGAGCTGCGCCACGCCCTGGGCGACCGGGTCTACGACGCCTTCGCTCCCCACGGCCTCCTGACCCAGCACGACGCCGAGGATCCCGACAACCTCCTCTTCATCGGCGAGACCGACCAGGGCGAGGAGGTCGAGATCAACAAGCGGGCCGCCACGTCGGACCTGCTCGTCTACGTCAACATCAACCTGGTGGCCATGGACGGCGGCCACAAGAGCGTCGCCACGGGGCTTGCCAGCTACCGCAGCCTGCGCCACCACCACAACCCGCAGACGATGCGCCATTCGAAGTCGTTCATGGACCAGCCGGCCTCCGAGCTGCACTCGTCGAACTGGCGGATGGGCCGCCTCATCGCGGAATCGGGCGTCAAGATCTTCCAGATCGAGACGACGCTCAACAACGACACGTTCCCCTCGAATTTCGGGTTCCTGCAGAAGCGGGAGTGGGAATGGTCGCTGCGCGACCGGGCCTCCTACGCGGCCACGTCAAAGGCCCTGTCGACGGTGCCGCCGCGCCTCGCCCGTCAGATCTTCCACTCCATCCGCTCCCCCCACGCGCTGACCTCGGTGCAGGCAGGCGAGGTAGAGGCGGTCCACGCGTGCACGACAGCCAACGTCTGGGCCCAGCAGGGCGTCGACGTCGACGGGCAGACCGACATCCTGACCATGGGCCTGCCCTACATCTGCCCGTACAACGTGAACTCCATCATGAACCCGATCCTGGTGGCCTGTCTCGGTCTCGGCTACTTCTTCAACATGTACCGGGGCAAACCACTCGTGCGCGAGGGCGGCGTCGTGATCATGAAGCACCCGACCCGGCCCGAATTCCACCCCGGCCACCACCCGAGCTACATCGACTTCTACGAGCAGGTGCTGACCCAGACCGTCGACCCGGTGCAGATGCACAAGGAGTTCGAGGAATCCTTCGCGACCGACCCGTGGTACATCCATCTCTACCGGACAGGCCACGCCTATCACGGCGTGCATCCCTTCTACATGTGGTATTGGTGCGCGCACGCACTGGCGCACCTGGGCCGGGTCATCGTCGTGGGCGGAGACACCAAGGCCGTTCGCCGGCTCGGCTTCTCACCGGCCAGCTCGCTCGACGACGCCCTCGAGATCGCCTCCGACGTCGTCGGCCCCTCGCCCACGCTCACGCACATGCACAACCCGCCGATCTTGATGTCTGACGTGCACTGATGGCGGGCTCGAAGGTGCTGGGCCGCGTCCGTTCGGCCCGCTTCCCCCTCGCCGCTCCCTCCTGGCCGACGTCGATCGAGCGACCCGATCCCGAGCGGAGAGTCGGGCTCGACTACGACCACGAGTGGTCGCGCCGCTACCCCGTCCGGCTGGCCCGGGCGGTGGTCATGGACAACGTGACCCGGCCGGCGGCCCGACTGCTCGCGCCCGCCACGGTGCGGGGACTCGAGCACCTCCAACACGTCGAGGGGCCGGTGATCTTCGCGGCCAACCACGCCAGTCATATCGACACCCCGTTGCTGCTCACGACCTTGCCGGTGGAGTTCCGCCACCGCACCGTCGTGGCGGCGGCCTCGGACTACTTCTTCGACCGCACGTGGAAGTCGGTGCTGTGGTCGTTCGCGTTGGCCGCGATCCCGATCGAGCGCAGCCGGGTGAACCGGAAGTCCGCCGACACTGCGGCCGAGCTCGTCGAGGACGGCTGGAGCCTGGTCATCTTCCCCGAGGGCGGGCGCTCACCGGACGGATGGACGCAGCCGTTCAGGGGTGGGGCCGCCTACCTGGCCCGACGGACGGGGCGCCCGGTGGTCCCGGTGTACCTGCACGGGACGCGGCACGTGCTGGCGAAGAAGCCGGAACCGGGTGCCCGCGCCCCGGTGGGTCCGGCACCGAGGACCGGCGGGGCGGCCGCCTGCGCCGCTCCCCCATCGCCGTCCTCTTCGGAGCGCCGATGACGCCCGACGAGGGCGAGAACGCCCATCGGTTCTCGGACCGGGTCGAGGCCGCGGTTGCCACGCTGGCGCGGGAAGTGCAGTCCGACTGGTGGCAGGCCCGGCGCGCCGTCAGCGCCGTGGCACCCGTGGAGGGCGCGGAGACCGCGCACCGCGGACCGGCCGCATCCTCGTGGCGTCGGGCCTGGGCTCTCGACGAGTCCCCGTCGCGAGGGCGGGACACCGAGTGGCCCGAATGACCGAGCGGCCGCCCGACCGGCCGACTGAAAAGTCAGTCGGCCAGGTGGAGTTGGAGAACATCGAGCAACTCCTCTTCTTCGAACGGTTTCTCGATGAAGGCGGTCGGCCGCGCGCCGTGGTCGCCGAACGCGGCGAGGGCATAACCGCTCATGTAGACGACGACGATGCCCGGCCGCTGGGTGACGATGGCGTCGGCCAATTCGGTTCCCTGCATTGTCGGCATGACCACGTTGGTGAGGAGCAGATCGATGTGGCCCGGATGGCCCTGACTCAGGGCGATGGCGCTTTCGCCATCTGCGCCTCGACGACGGCGTAGCTGTTGCGTTCGAGCATCTGCCGCGTCAGCGCGCGCAGTGCCGGCTCGTCCTCAACCACGAGCGCCGTCCTCCCAGCACCGCTGCCGGGCGGCCCCGATCCATCCATGTTCCACTCACCCCCAAGGTTCACGGCAGCATACGAGGGCGGGAGATTCCCCGCTGTGGCACCTCCGCGCCAACCCTGGCACGACAACCTGGGTCAGAGCAGTGAGCGGGAGACGAGGATCGCCGTGTCGGCCAGGCCGGCGTCGCGGTGGATCAGGCCGCCCTGATACTCAGGGTCCCGGATCATGTCGATGAAGGCGTCGATGCCGGGATACTGCATGATGGCGATCTGGTCCCACGGCCCGGTCTGGCCGATCAGGACCTGGAGCACGTCGTTGTAGAGCGTGAGGACGCCACCTCGCCGTGCGACGTGATCGAGTGCCACCACCGCGTAGCGGCCGTACGCCTCGGCGCCACTGAGACCTGCGGACGCCAGCTCATGCCCGTCCGGGTAGGCCGCACGAGCGTGGTACGACAGCAGGTTCACGAACTGCAGCGGCCCGTCCTCGCCCGACCGCAGCAGGGACCGAAGCTGCTCGGGGTCCGGGTTGATGCCTCCGAAGCCGTGCGCACCCAGCTCGCCCTGCAGTGCGTCCACGTCCTGCTCGCTCCACTGCGCCACGAGACCTCCTCCCCGACGTCGTGCCCGCGGCATGGTAGCAACGGTGCCACGCCGCCCGTGGCCGGGACCTCTCGGGCGCGCTGCGCTGAAGCGACCAGGAGGCAACCCCATGCAGACCATCATCCTCGGCAGTGGCAGCCCGCTCCCCGATCCGGAGCGTGCCGGGCCGGCAACTCTGGTGCGCACCGGAGCCGGCGACCTGCTCTTCGACTGTGGGCGCGGGGTCCTCATGCGCGCCGCCGGCGCGGGGTCGGCCGCGGGAGCGCTGCGCGGGCTCTTCCTGACCCACCTGCACAGCGATCACACCACCGATCTCAACGACATCATCACGTCGCGCTGGATCACCTCGTTCCAACCCCATCCCCTCGCCGTCTACGGCCCGGTCGGCGCGGCGTCGCTGCTGGCGGCCACGGAGGCCATGCTCGAGCTCGACATCGGCTATCGCCTGGCCCATCATGACGACCTGCAATGGCGGCCGTCGGCAGAGGTGGTCGAATGCGAACGCGGCGTGGTGCTCGAGGACGGTCCGCTCCGCGTCACCGCCGCGCCCACCGACCACGCACCGGTACGTCCAACGGTCGGCTTCCGCGTCGAAGAGGCCGGGGCCTCCGTGGTCATCGCGGGCGACACGGTCCCGTGCGAGGGACTGGACGAGCTCTGTGCGGGAGCGGACATGCTTGTGCACACGGTGGTGCGCCCCGACCTGATCGAGCCGATCGGTCTCCCCCGGCTGCTCGACGTGCTCGACTACCACTCGTCGGTGGAGGACGCGGCGCGCACCGCGGCGCGCAACGGCGTGGGGACCCTGGTCCTCACCCACCTCGTCCCCGCGCCCCAGCCGGGCACCGAGACCGAATGGATCGCTCGGGCGAGCGCGCACTTCGACGGCCCGGTCGTCCTGGCCCGGGATCTCCTGACGCTCGACGTCGGCCGGCCCGACTGAGCCGGACCGCTGTCTGAGGTGTTCCGGGCCGGCGGGTGGCGCCGGCGACGCGTCAGAAGACGATGGCCCCCTGCTGGGCGCGGGGGTCGCTGCTCGGAACGATCTGCTTGCCGAGTGGGGCGATCGCCACCGCGGCGAGCTTGAAGTTCCCGAGGCCGAGCGGAATGCCGATGATGGTGAGGCAGAGCAGCACGCCCAGGACCAGGTGGGCCAGCGCCATCCACAGCCCCGCGAGCACGAACCAGAGGACGTTGGCCACCGTCGACGGTGCGCCCGCCTCGGGGTTCGGCACCACCGCACGGCCGAAGGGCCACAACACGAAGGCGGAGAGCCTGAAGCAGGCCACCCCGAAGGGGATCGTGATGATCAGCACGCACAGCACGAGGCCGGCCAGCGCGTACCCGATGGCCAGCCAGAGGCCCGAGAACACGAGCCACAGCAGGTTGAGTAGCGTCCGCATCGAGTCTTGTCCCCTACTTGTGCCGGCGCAGGCGCCGTCGGCCCCCAACGGCGGCGAGGCGCTCCTCGCGGAGGCTCTCCGACGCCGCGTCGTCCAGCGGGTCGAGTGACCGGTCGCCGAGCGCCCAGGAGAGCAGGCGGTCGGCCAGCGCCGGGTTGCGGGCCAGCACCGGGCCGTGGAGGTACGTCCCCACGATGTGGCCCTGCACGGCACCTTCGGTCCCGTCACCGCCGCCGTTGCCGACACCCGCGACGACTCGCCCGAGGGCGACGGCCCCGTCGCGCAGCGAGGTCACGCCGCCGTGGTTCTCGAAACCGGTGAGGATCGGCAGTGGTTCGAGCGGCCCGGGGTCCACCTCGACCAGCACCTCGCCCACGGCCCGCGGCCCGCTCCCCTTCTCGGTGTCGACGTCCAGGAGGCCCAGGCCCTCGTGCGCGTCGCCCGCGGCACCGGGAAAGGTCCGTCCCACCACTTGAAAACCGGCGCAGACCGCCAGCACCGCGGCGCCCGCGGCCGCCCGCCGCGCCAGCGTGCCATCGTCGATGAGCGTCCGGGCGGCACGGACCTGGGGACCGTCCTCGCCCCCGCCCAGGCAGTAGACGTCGGCCTCCGGCAGTGGCCGGTCGGAGGAAGCCTGCAGCAAGGTGACCTCGAGGCCGCGCCATTCGGCCCGCCGCGCCAGCACGAGGCCGTTCCCGCCGTCACCGTAGGTGCCCAGCAGGTCGGGGTAGACGACCGCGACGCGCAACAGACCCGACATCAGCGCGCCCCCAGCAGGTCGTGGAAGGCGGTGTAGTTCCCGATGACATCGACCACGCCATCGGTTCCCGCGGCCGCACGGGTGACGGCCTCCACCGGGTCGGGCTCCGTGGTGTGCGCGACGCCCCCGTAGTGCAGGCGGAGGGAAAGGTCCCGGAAGCGGTCGCCGGTGGCCACGACGGCGCGGCCGGCCAGGCGCTCGTAGGGAACGTCCCACAGCCAACTCGGGTCGGCCCCATCGGCGATCCGCGCGTTGATGCTGACAACGAGCGGCGCGTCGGAAGCGGCCACGAGGTCGAGCAGCTCGTCCCAGCCCGCCGGGTTCTTGGCCAGCATCAGCCGGGCCCGCGCCTCGCCGAAGGCGCGTACGGTGAAACGCCCCGCCACCTCCTGCACGGCCGCCATGGCGGTGAGCGCCGCCAGCGCGTCAACACCGCACGCCTCGGCCGCCACCGCAGCCATCAAGGCATTGGACTGGTTGAACCGACCGGGCAGGGCGAGCCGCACCGGGACGCTCCTGCCGTCGGCCCATTGGCCGCAGGCCGACCCGTCCGGCGCGACCACGAGGGTCGCCTCGGGCTCGGGGCGGGCGAAGCCGCAGGAGCCGCACGACCAACCGCCTTCCGTGAACTCGATGCGTCCCTCGCAGGACGGGCAGCCGACGGCATCGTGCTGCCAGCGGAGGCCGGCCGCCACCCAGTGCACGTCACGGGCGGCACCGGCCCCCCAGGCCACCAGCGGGTCGTCGGCGTTGGCCACGACGTGGGTATGCGGCGCGGCCGCCAGGGCCGCCCGCCAGCGCCCCGCGACCATGCGCACCTCGTTCGTGCGATCGAGCTGGTCGCGCGACAGGTTCAGGAGGATCACCGCGGCAGCCGCGGTCGCGGTGAGGACCCGCGGCAGGTAGACCTCGTCCGTCTCGAGCACGGCGCGCGGTGCGTCGGTCCCCGCCAGGGCGGCGACGTGGCCCGGGGGCATGTTCGAGCCCGTCTCGTTGCTGACGACGGCGTCACCGGTCGCGCCGAGACCCACCGTGAGGAGCCGGGTCGTCGTCGTCTTCCCGTTGGTGCCGGTGACGAGGGCGACCTGGCGGCCCGCACTCAGGTGCTCGAGTAACCGGGGATCGAGCCGGAGCCCGACCCGGCCTCCCGCCACGGTGCCCCGGCCCCGACCGAGACGGCGTGAGGTGGCGTTGACGGCGCGCGTCGTGGCGCTGGCGAGCTGTGCCCTCACCGAGGGGGCTTGCTGCGGGCCAGCTCCTCGGCGGTCGGTTCGTGGCGCACCCGCGACTCGGGGGCAGCAGCGCGCTGATGGCCTCCATGATCGTGGAGGTGTCCGCCTTGGCGTCGGTAAGGGACAAGTGCACCGGCCGGCCCACCCGCACCGTGACCTTGGGCGGTTTGCGCACCAGGGTGAAGTCGGGCACCCGAGCCGAGCGCGGCCAGACCTTCTCGGTCCCCCACAGCCCGACGGGCACGACGGTGGCACCGGTCGACGCCGCCAGGCGCGCCGTCCCCGTCTTGCCGTGGAGCGCCGGGTCGAAGAAGTCGTATCCGCGCGGAATGGTGCCCTGCGGGAGGACGACCACCACCTCGCCGGCCTTCAGGGCGGCCTCGGCATCGCGCAGCGGCTGGCCCGACCCGCTGCCGCGGTCGACCGCGATACCGCCGATGGCGCGTGCGATCATCCCGACGACGGGCGCGTCGAAGATCTCCTTCTTGCCGAGGAAGCGCACCGGTCGCCCGATGTCCCGTGCCACGAGGGCCAACGCGGCAACGTCGAAGTAACTCCGGTGGTTCGAGGCGAGCAGCACCGGTCCGCGTGACGGCACGTTCTCCACGCCGGTGATGTCGAAGCGCGCGTAGGGAAAGGACAGCTTGCGCACGAACGGACGGAGCACGTGGTACGGCTCCAGTCCCACCATGCTGGGGACGCCCGGTGGACGGTCCCAGTGCTCCACCGGCCAGCGGCGGGCGGCGGCCACGAGGGTCAGCGAGGGATCGGGATTGACGGCGTGCGGCGAGCCCACGCTCGACAGCAGCGGGACGTCGAAGATGCTGTCGCTGCACGCATGGCAGTCAGCCAGGTCGACGCGGTTGTCATCGGCCCACTCCCGCACGGCACGAAGCTTGCCCGTCCCCCAGACGAAGCCCTCGTAGAGACGGCCCGTGTACCGGCCGTCGTTGGTCTCGTAGGTCGTCGCGATCAGATCGTCGAAGCCGAAGGCCTCGGCGAAGGGGGCGATCATGTCGGCCGGCGTCGTCGTCGCGAGCACCAGCCGGTGACCCTCGGCCCGGAAGGCGGCCAGCCGTTGGGGGGCGAAGGGGGCGACGAGCTCGCTCAGCGCGGACACGGCACGTCGGCCGGCCGCCTGGACCTGCTCCTGGCGCCAGCCCCGGGCCACTCTGGCCGCTGCCCGCACCAGGCCCATGGAGAAGAGGTTCTCGCCCAGGCGGTCGTTGACGGCGTACATGACCTTGTCGCCCGGGAGGGAGCGCCCCTCGGGCAGGACGCCCTCGTCCACGAGGGCACGGTTCAGGACCTGGCCCGACGCGTGGCACAGCAGGGTGCGGTCGAGGTCGATGAAGACGGCGCTCTTCGGCACGGGTAGGGAGCCTAAATCAGGTGCGGCGGCCGGTCCGAGGGTCACGGGGTACCTCCGGAAATGGGTCCGGAATTAGGAGAAGGGACCGCCGGGGGGGAGGGCGATCCCTTCTCGAGACTCATCAGGGTCAGAGGGGGGGCTTCCGATTCCCTGCGGTCTGCGATCCATTCTGCCGGTCTCTCGGCAATCAGTCAAGCAGCTTTAGGAGATTCCTTCTATCAGTTATAGTGATTGCCAGAACTACTCCGGCAAGCACTTTGGGGAGGAGTGAGCCGTGGAATTGAAACATCTGCAAGCACTGTTGGGCATCGCCGACACCGGGAGCTTCTCGGCGGCCGCCACCTCCATCGGCACCGTCCAGTCCAACGTCTCGGCGCACGTGGCCCGCCTGGAGCGCGAGCTCGACGTGCAGCTGGTGGATCGGGCCTCGGGACGCCTGACCGAGGAGGGCGAGGTCGTCGTCGCCCGGGCCCGCCAGGTGATGAACGAGCTCGAGGCGATGGTCTCCGACGTCACGGCGCTCCGGGAGGAGGTGATCGGGACGGTCCGCCTCGGCATGATCGGGACCACGGGACGGTGGCTCGTGCCCGCAGCTCTTCGACCTGCTGCGGGTGCGTCACCCGCACATCCACCTCAACGTCGCCGAGGGGTCCAGCGTCCAGCTCGAGCAGCAGCTGGCCTCGGGACAGCTGGACCTGGCCGTGGTCACGTTTCCCCTGAGCGGTGACGAGATCATGGCGGCCCAGCTGTTCGACGAGGACCTGGTGGTCGTCCTGCCGCCGGGGCACTTCCTCGCCGAGGAGTCCTCGATCCCCTTGGAGCGGCTCTCCGACGTGGAGCTGCTCCTCCCGGCCCCGGGCACGGCGCTGCGGGCGGAGATCGACAGCGCCACCGGCCCGGCCCGCATCGTGCTGCGGCCCGCCATGGAGCTCGACGGCGTGCGCCTGATCGCCTCGCTGGCCTTCGACGGCTACGGGGCGGCCATCCTCCCGGCGACCGCCGTACCGGGTCACCTGCGTGGGCGGTTCTCGGTACTTCCGGTCACGGGGCTCCCCCGCCGCCGAGTCGGCGTGGCGCAGCGGCGCCGCGGGCTGCCCTCGGCCCCGGCGCGGGCGGTGATCGACGTCCTCGGTATCGTGGTCAACGACGCCCTCTCCATGCCCGAGGGGATCCACCCGACCGGCTAGCAGCACCGCCTCAGGGTCCTGGCTGGGGCTCCCGCCACATCGTCCAGAGGGGCGGCCCGTTACCCGGGAGCGCCAACTCCTCGACGACCTCGAACCCGTGGCGCCGGTAGAAGGGCAGGTTGCGCTCCTTGGACGACTCGAGGTAGCAGGGGATGCCTTCGGCGTCGCAATGCGCGAGGACCGGGCGCATCAGCGCACCGCCCACACCCTTGCCCTGCTGCTCCACGGCGGTGCCCAGGCTGGCCAGGTACCAGTGCGGCTCGCGGGGATGCTTGGACTCGACGAGGGCCAGCAGGCGCAGCATGTTCCCAAGATTGGCGACCACGTAGGGCAGCACAGGCGCCATGGCGAGGATCCCTCCGAGCCCCGTATGGAGCGGCTTGCCGGCGGGCGCCCAGATGGCCGAGCCGGCGTAACCCTCCGTCGTGTAGCAGCCGCCGAACGGGAGGTAGTCGGACCGCATCTGCGTGCGGAAGTAGGCGCGCAACGCGGCGGGGCGGCGTGGCTCGTTGCGGAAGATGTGGGACGAGACGGGGTCGTCGAAGAAGGTCCGGGCCATCTGCGCGGCCATGGCCTCGACGTCGCCGGCCGTGGCGCGCCGGACTACTGGCAGGGCAGGTTCGAGAACCATGACGGAGTCGATGGTGGCAGAGGGCCCGGCCACTCGCCACCCGGCGCCGCCGTGGCATGGGCCTGGCCCAATGCCGCCAGCTCCGGCGCCAGCCGCTGCCCGACGAAGATCCCACCGGAGCGCGTGAAGTGCACACCGTCCGTGCAGCGGACATTGATCTGGTTGACGGTCGGCGAGAACCCGTGATCGGGCGAGACGACGGCATTGAGGTCGAAGACGTACACCCTGCTCCCGTCCACCCCGACGGGCGTGCCGGTGGCCACCTCCCGCATCGTCTGGTTGTCGAGCGCCACCCGCGCCGGATCGTCCTCGGGCCACGGCGTGCCCGCGGGCGAGTCGCCGCTGTCGTAGTACGGGCTCGTCGCCAACACGACGCTCGCTCCCCGCGAGCCGAGGACGTCGACCGCCTGGCGGTAGCGGCTGGCCAGGTAGCTGTCGAAGGCGGGCTGGCCGAGGTTCTGCCACTGCCCGCCCATCTCCTGATCGAACGTCTCCCCGCGGGCGACGTACACGACCACGTCGGGGTTGTAGGCGTCGACCCACTTGCGCCAGCTCTCGAGCAGCGAGTCGGGGTTCTTGTTGACGTCGCACGGCGGGTTGGGGGGCACCGTGTAGAAGAGGACCCGGATCTGCGTCTGCATCGACAACGAGCAGCCGGGCGTCCCCTCGTTGGCGATCTGGACGTTGTACGGCCGCGCCTCGTCGGCCAGTCCGACGCCCAGCGACCCGGCGATGGAGTCGCCGACGAGCAGGACCTTGACGGGCTTCGACGACGTCGTCGCCGGTGGCGCAGGCGAGAGGTACGAGGGCACGGTGGTGGTGGTCGTGGGTGGGTCGGCCATCGTCGGCGTCCCCGGGAGAGGTGCCGCGGTCGTCGACGTCGTGGAGGACGCCGGGAGGCTGACCGCGAGCTGCGAACCCTGCAGTCCGACGGCACCCACCGGCACCAGCGTGCTGATGAACACCGCGCTGATGGCGGCGGCCGCGCCGATCGGCGCCGCCACCCACGAGCGCCAGTGCCGCAGTGCGCCCCGGCGGATCGGCATCTCGACGAGGTCGTAGCTGAGGGCGGCGATGGCCACCGTGATGCCGACCCGGGCCAGGAAGAGCGGGTAGACGCCCCAGTGCAGACGCTGCCCGGTCATGACCAGGAGCACGGGCCAGTACCAGAGGTAGACGCCGTAGGAGATGCGGCCCCACTGCGGCAGCGGCGGCAGTTCGAGCAGGCGGACGACGAGCGACCGGGGCGCCACCGCGCACCCGAGGACGACGGCGCCGGCCGCGAGGCTCGCCACCAGGAACCCGCCGCTGAAGGCGAACGTGGACGTCTCCGACGTCGTGGCCCACAGCGCCGCCGTCCCGGCGACGCCCGCGAGGGCAAGCACCGATGCCATGCGGGTGAACCAGCGTCGGCCGCTCCCCTCCCGCCACAGCGTGAGCCCGATGGCGATGGCTGCCCCGACGAGCAGCGCCTGGGCCCGGGTGTCCGTGCCGTAGTAGGCCCGGGTCGTGTAGCCGTTGGGCGCCATGCACACCATCAGGATCGCCGAGGCGAGCGACCCGAGGCAGGCCACGGCGAAGAGCACGTGGAGGCGCCGGCGCCGCGTCCAGGCCGGGTCGTCCTGCGCCCGGGGCGGGCCCACCAGGAGCAGGCGCCCACCCCCGAGGACCTCGACGCCGCGGCGGACGGCGTGCCGGGACCGGCGCGCGTGGCCCGAGCTTGAGCACGGCCAGCACCACCAGCGGCCACACCAGGTAGAACTGCTCCTCGATCGCCAGCGACCAGGTGTGCAGGAGGGGCGACGGCTGGCTGGACAGCGAGAAGTAGGTCACGCCCCCGTGGATGGAGTACCAGTTCGAGACGTAGAAGATCGTCGCCAGGGCGTCACCGAGCACGTGCGGCGTGGCCAGGACGCGGGGGACCACCGCCAGGACGATGCCGATCACGGCGACAAGGAGGAACAGCGCCGGCAAGAGGCGCCGGGCGCGGGCGGCCCAGAAGCGCCGCAGCTTGACCGTCCCCGTCCCGCTCCATTCCCGGACCAGCAGCGACGTGATCAGGAAGCCCGAGAGGACGAAGAAGGAGTCCACCCCGTAGTAGCCGCCTGGCACCGAATTGAGGCCCGTGTGAAAGGCGATGATGGCCAGCACCGACAGGGCCCGGATGCCGTCGAGGCCCCGGATGTGGCCCAGCGTCGGCCGGGCCGTTGGTGCGTTAGCGTCCGTGCTCATGCAGCGTCTGGCCCCACCGTCCCCGGTGACCACCTCTCCGTCCCATATCCCGGGAACGTCCGGCGGGGTCACACATCACTGCCCCCGCGCACACCGGGCCCGCAACACCCGATGACCGCCGCGTGCTGAGGATCGGGGTCCTGGGGGCGGCCCGCATCGCCCCCGCCGCCGTGATCAAGCCTGCCCGCCGGACCGGCTGCGCCGTCGTCGTCGCCGTGGCCGCCCGCGACCGCGGCCGGGCGACGGAATTCGCCCGCAAGCAGGGGATTCCCCGCGTCCTGGGCAGCTACGCGGAGCTGGTGGAGGACCCGGAGATCGACGCCGTCTACAACCCCCTCCCCAACGGACTCCACGGGCACTGGACCATCACCGCCCTCCAGGCGGGGAAGCACGTCCTGTGCGAGAAGCCGTTCACCGCCAATGCCGACGAGGCCAGGACGGTGGCCGAGGCGGACAATGGCAACCCTGGTTTAGTGGTGATGGAGGCCTTTCACTACCAGTACCACCCCCTCTGCAAGCGCCTGGTGGAGATCGTGCGCTCAGGTGAGCTGGGCAACATCAGCGCGGTGGACGTCGCCTTCTCCGCCCCGCTGTGGAAGAAAGGGCGACATCCGCTACCAGTTGGCGCTGGCGGGTGGCGCCACCATGGACATGGGCTGCTATCCCGTCAGCCTCCTGCGCCTGCTGGCCCCCGGGCCCCGGGTCATCGGCGCCGAGGCCAAGCTCTCCTCCCCCGGCGTCGACCGGGCCATGGACGCCCACTTCTCGCTCCCCGACGGCGGGAGCGCCCACATCGGCTGCTCCATGTTCTCGTCCTCGGTGCTGCGAATGCACGCCCAGATCACGGGCGACAACGGGAAGATCTCCGTCTTCAACCCCTTCAGCCCCCAATACGGGCACCGGATGAAGGTGACGACGTCACTCGGCACCCGCAAGGAGCGATTCAGCCGGAAGGCGTCGTACGACTTCCAGCTCGAGGCGTTCGTCGCCGCGGTCGAGAAGGGAGCGTCGTTCCCGACGACGGCGGCTGACGCGATCCGTACGATGGAGCTCATCGACGCCATCTACAGCTCCGCCGACCTTCCCCTGCGCCAACCCACCCCCGTCCCCTGATGCCGCTCGCCGCCGACGACCTGAGCGCGCTGGCCGATGCGGCCCTCGATGCCGCCGCGGGCTGCCAGGCGGCCGAGCTCCGCGTGGAGCGCATCCGGAGCCAGACGGTCCGCCTCCACGATGCGGAACCCGAGACGACGGCCGACGGCACCGACTTCGGCATGGGCGTGCGCGTCGTGGCCGAAGGCGCGGTGGGTTTCGCCGCCACGGTCGACGTGCGGCCGGAGGAGGCGGCCAACCTGGTGCGCCGTGCCCTCGAGATGGCCAAGGTCACGAGCCGGGCGGGCGGTGGGCACGTCGAACTGGCGCCCGAGCCCTCGCACGGTGAGGTGACGTGGTCGAGCGCGTTCGAGATCGACCCGTCGACCGTGCCGCTGTCGGACAAGGTCGCCCTACTGGCCGAGTGGAGTAGGCGCCTCGGCGACCACGACACGGTGTCGCACACGTCGGCCTCGCTGCTCGCCGTGTCCGAGCAGAGCTACGTCGCCGACCTCGGCGGGACGCGGGCCACCCAGCATCGGGTGCGGCTCCAGGCTCAGCTCGAGGCGTTGGCGCTGTCGGACGCGGGCTTCGAGACCATGCGCACGCTGGCGCCACCCGTCGGCCGTGGCTGGGAGTTCCTGACCGGCCCGACGTCGGCTGGTGCCTGGCACTGGGACGCCGAGCTCGCCGAGATGCCCGAACTGCTCGCCGAGAAGCTGGCCGCGCCGTCGGTGCAGGCCGGGACGTACGACCTCGTGGTCGACCCGTCGAACCTCTGGCTCACGATCCACGAGTCGATCGGGCACGCCACCGAGCTCGATCGTGCGGTCGGGTACGAAGCGGCCTACGCGGGAACCTCCTTCGCCACCTTCGACAAGCTGGGCTCGCTGGCCTACGGCTCCCCCGTCATGCACGTGACCGGTGACCGCACCGTCGAGCACGGGTTGGCCACCGTGGGCATCGACGGCGAGGGCGTGGAGGCCCAGTCCTTCGACCTCGTGCGCGACGGGACGCTGGTCGGCTACCAGCTCGACCGCTCCATCGCCGCGGCCATGGGCTTCGCTCGCTCGAACGGGTGCGCCTTCGCCGACTCGCCGATGCACGTGCCGATCCAGCGCATGGCCAACGTGTCGCTGGCGCACTCCGGGGACGGCGGCCCGCGCACCGAGGACCTGATCGCCGGCGTCGACCGCGGCATCTACATCGTGGGCGACAAGAGCTGGTCGATCGACATGCAGCGCTACAACTTCCAGTTCACCGGGCAGCGCTTCTACCGGATCGAGGGGGGAAAGCTGGCGGGGCAGCTCAAGGACGTGGCGTACCAGGCCACCACCACCGACTTCTGGGGCGCCATGGAGGCCGTGGGCGGCGCCTCCACCTGGGTGCTGGGCGGGGCCTTCAACTGCGGCAAGGGTCAGCCCGGGCAGGTGGCCCCCGTCTCGCACGGCTGCCCGTCGGTCCTCGTGCGCGGCGTGCGCGTGCTCAACGCACGCGCGGAGTCGGGACGCTGAGCATGCGGAGCGAGGGCGCGGGCGGGGTGGGCGGGTGATCCCGGCCCAGGAGCTGGTGGAGCAGGGCCTGGCGTCAGCCGGCGCGCTCGGGGCGGACGGGTGCATCGTGCTGGTCGACGAGAGCAGCCACGTCGACGTCCGCTTCGCGCTGAACACCACCACGACCAACGGGGTCCAGCGCGGGCGGTCGGTCAGCGTCATCGCATTCTCGGGCGAGTCGGTCGGCTCCGCCCGGCGGTCCGGGGTGGTCGGCGCGGACGGCGTGGCCGAGATGGCCGCGGCGGCCCTGGCCGACGCCGCGGGCGGCGGCTCCGGCCTCGGACGCCTTCGCCCTCGTCGAGGTGCCACAGGCCCGGCCGGGACGCGACTACGGGCTCGACCCGGAGGAGACCGACTCCGGTGCGCTCGAGGATGTGCTGTCCGCACTGTCCGGGGCGTTCGGGCGGGCCCGGGCACGCGACGCGGTGCTGGCCGGCTTCGCCGAGCAGGACCTGGCGACCCTCTACCTCGGCAGCTCGACCGGCCTGCGCCTCTCCCACGCGCAACCGACGGCCGCGGTGAGCCTGGTCGGGCGCACGGCCGACGGGAGCGGCTCGGCCTGGGTGGCCGAGCCCACGATCGCGCCCTCGCTCGAGCGGATGGAGCAGGAGATCTGGCGCCGGCTCGACTGGGCCACCAGGCAGATCCCGCTGGAGGCCGGCCGCTACGAGGTGATCATGCCGCCCTCGGCCGTGAGCGACATGATGGCCACGCTCGCCTTCGGCGCGCTCGGGGGCCAGGACGCCGAGGACGGTCGCACCGTCTTCTCCCGGGAGGGTGGCGGGACGCGGGTCGGTGAGACGATCACTCCGCTGCCCTTCACGCTCTCGAGCGATCCCAACGAGGCGGGCATCGAGTGCAGGCCGTTCGTCGCCACGGGCGCCAGCAGCTCGGAGGTCTCCGTCTTCGACAACGGCTGGCCCAGCTCCGCGCACCGATTGGCTGCACGAGGGCGTGCTGGCCCGTCTGCGCTACCACCGGGCCGGCGCGGCGCGCTCCGGTGTCGAGATGGCGCCGTACATCGACAACCTCGTGCTGCGCTGCCGCGACCTCGACGGGGGCTCGGTCGACGACATGGTGGCGCGCACCGAGCGGGGGCTCCTGCTCACCTGCCTCTGGTACATCCGAGAGGTCGACCCGGCCACGGCCCTCTCGACGGGGCTGACGCGGGACGGCGTCTACGTGATTGAGGACGGCGCGGTGGTCGGGGCGGCCAACAACTTCCGCTTCAACGAGAGCCCGGTCGACCTCCTGGCCCGGGCCACCGAGGTCGGCACGCCCGTCCGCTCGCTCGGACGCGAGTTCGGCGAGTACCTCAACCGGACGATCATGCCGCCGCTGCGCATCCCCGACTACAACATGAGCTCGGTGAGCCAGGCCAGCTGAGCTGAGCTGAGCTGAGCTGAGCTCAGGCCGGGCGCCGCGCCTCGACGAGGAGCCGTTGCGCCGTGGAGACGAACGGCCCTCCCGCTCGATCCGCTCGTGCAGGAGACGCAGCCTCAGGCGTACGCGTCAGGTGTGAAGCCGGGCACCGTCCAGTGCACCTTGCGCAGGAAGTGCACCACGGCTCCGACGTCGAAGAACTCCACCCGCAGCGCAGCCTCGCGCAGGTCGACGATCTCGAGCCCCACCGACTCCGCCCCGGCGCGGGCGTGCGCCGCGCTGCGGCTCACGTTGATCGGCTGGGGCCCCATCATGAAATCGGTGAGCTCGCGGTTGGTCCCCGCGCCGATCTGCTGCGACAGGTACGTCCCGCCGGGCCGCAGGACGCGGGCGATCTCGCCCCACAGCACGACGACGGGATGGCGGCTCACGACGAGGTCGAACGAGGCGTCGGCGAACGGCAGCGTGGGCGAGTCCGCCACCGCCACCACCCGGGCGCCGAGCGGCCGCAGCCGGGTCCGGGCCACCTCGACGTTGGGCCACCACCCTTCGGTGGCCACCAGGAGCGCGGGTGGCCGCGCCAGCGTGGCGAGCACCTCGCCGCCCCCCGTCTCGATGTCGAGCGCGGCCTCGGCGCGGGCCATGCGCGCACGCATCAGATCGGCATAGCCCCAGGGCGGCCGCTCCTCGGTGGCGCGCCCTTCGAACCAGGCGAAGTCCCACCCCTCGACCGGTGCGGCCGCACCGTCGGCCACGAGCTCATCGAAGCGGGTCATGGCGCCAGCGGCGGCGATCACCCCGAGCCCGGGGACCCGGCTCTCAATGGTCGGCGTGCACCGTGCCGATGACCTGTGCGAGCACAGGGGTGTCGCCCGGCACCGGGTTGACCTGGCCGGATGTCGTGTTCCGGTGCCCGTTCACGGCGCTCTGGGCGATGTTGCCACCGACGAAGAGGATGGAGCCCCAGACGATGGCGAAGATCATCCACGACCGCGCCGCCCCCTGCAGGACGAGGGTGCCCCACGGAGGCAGCGGATCCACCTGGGACGGTGTCGACGTGCGCTCCCACGACGACGGCGGCGGCATGGCCCCGGGGGGCGCGGTCGTGGGCGCCGGCTGCGGTGGCGGCCACTGCGGTGGCGCCGGAGGAGCATCGGAGGCAGGCGGGACCACCTGCTCGCCCGCTGTGGTCGGGTAGGCGAACGGCTGGGCCGGCGGCTGGGTCGGTGACGTCGGGGCCGGTGGCGCGGGGCCGGTGACGTCGGGGCGGGTGGCGTCGGGGCGGGTGACGCATCCGCGGGCAACGGAGTCGGCGGCAGTGGGGTCGGCGGGACGAAGTCGCCCAGCATGCCCCACGCGTACTCCGACGTCAGCATCGAGAACCACGAGTGAAAGCGGACCTGGTAGCGCAGGAACGCCGCGTAGGCGTCGTAGAGCGCCGGCGGCATGCTGCCCCGCACCAGGACGACGATCCACATGAAGAAGAGCAACGGGGCCGTCAGCCCGTACTCCACGATCTGGTAGAAGACGGCCGCCGGGATGGCCAGGATGATGCGGAAGAACACGGACACGCGGTTCAGCGGGCCTCGGCCGGGCAGGACCGGTCGTACCGGGTACTCCACGTCGTCGAAGGAGAAGGGCGGGTAGCGGTCGGTCAGCAGGAACACGTACGCCGTCACACGGGTGTACCAGCGGATCACACCGCCCAAGAAGGTGTGCGCCCATTCGGGGAGCCGCCCCGTGAAGAGCGCGGCGAACCATCCGATCACCAGCACGACGAAGAACACGATGAAGAGGATGTCCAGAACGATGAACTGTGGGATGACCAAGATGAGGCGGAAGCCGACCGTCCACCGGTTCTGCGCCGCCGTGCCGGCGAACCACATCTCGACACGCCTGGTCGGCATGACCATTGCAGCGTCCGTCATGTCACCCCCCTTGTACGCCATCCGTCGCCGGATGCGCGTTCACTTTGCACGTTAGAGCATCACGGCTGGCGCGGCGACGATCTCCGCCCGCACGGCGGTCCCCCTCAGGCGGCTCCGCAGGTACCGAGACGCCGCGTCTCCAGCAGCATCCTCCCCAGGGCGACCCACGCGCTCGAGTAGTACGTCGGATGAGCCTGGTTGGTCGTCTCGGCTCTGCCCAGCAGCTCGAGTGCGGCACCGCGCTGGCCGGCGGCCCAGCCCGCGGCCGCCGCCGCCACCAGGCCGACCGGAGCGCGCCGAGCTTGGGGGCCACCGCGTCCGGACAGCCTCAGGCCGACGGTGGCGTCTCTTGCGTCTCGGCCGATCCGCGTCTCGGCCACGAAGGGCTCTGCCGTCACACGTGATGCCGCACGCGTACCCGTCCACGAGACGGTCGCATCACGCGCAGCGTGGGTTGCGCACACGTGAGCAGTACCTTGCCGTCGCGGTACGCAGGTCCCTATACCCGACGACCCGCGCCCTATGCGGCAACCGCCGTCAATTCATCGATGCGCCGACTTCTTGAAACACACGATTCATCTGACCCGCACGACGACCGTGGCGCGCACGGTCAACAGCGGTTGAGCCTCAGAACGACCCGTACACCGCGTCGATCGACCACGCGGTTGCGCGTGCTCTGCCAACGGGGGATGACATGGTTCATGACGTAACCGAACGCGACGCCGCCGACGGGATCGGCGAACCCGACCGCTCCTCCGGTGCCGAAATGGCCGAAGCTCCCGGGGTTGGGACCGAACGGACGCCGGGGCACCGTCGGCTTGAAGCCGAGCCCGAAGGTGACCTCCTCGTGCAGGATCGGGCAGTACCCCTCGGACTGCGGCGAGGTCGCCTCGGCCAGCAGATCGGCCGAGAGCAGGCGGCCGGGCTCGAGCAGCGCGGCGTACAGGCGCGCCACGCCGCGCGCCGACCCGTGGCCGTTGGTCGACGGCACCTCGGCGGCGCGCCACGCCGCCGTGTTGACGACACCCATGGAGGAGTACCCCGGCGGGTTGAAGTAGCTCAGCATCTCCATGCGGGCGTCGCCTTCGAGCGCAGCGTCTCCTTCGAGTACGCGTCGTCCGAGATCGCGTCGGGCGGACCCGGGCGCGTCGAAGAGCACCTCGGCGCAGCGGCGCTGCTCCCCGGGCGGGACACCGACGAGCACGTCGGCGCCCAGCGGCCCGGCCAGCGCGGCCAGGCGGCGCCCGCACGGCTCGCCGCTCACCCGGCGCACCACCTCGCCGATCAGATGGCCGTAGGTGTTGGTGTGGTAGGCGTGGCGCGTCCCGGGCTCCCACCACGGCGCCGTCGCGGCCAGCGCGGCCGTCATCCGGCCCCAGTCCCACAGGTCGTCGTTGGTCAGCGGCTCGCGGATGGCCGGCACCCCGGCCCGGTGGCACAGCGCGTGCCGCAGGGTCGCCCCCTCCTTGCCCGCGGCGGCGAACTCGGGCCAGACGCGGGCGATCGGGTCGTCGAGCGCGATCAGCCCGGCGTCGACGAGCTGCAGCGCCAGCAGCGCCACGAACGCCTTGCCCGACCGAGTAGAAGTCGACCAGCGTGTCGTGCCGCCACGGCGCGCCGCGCCGCCGCGTCGGCCCAGCCGCCGACCAGGTCGACCACGGTCGTGCCCGTCGACCACGACGCACACGGCGGCGCCGACCTCGCCGCGCTCGGCGAAGTTGCGGGCGAACTCCTCCCGCACCGGCCCGGAAACGGGCGTCACAGTGGCCGGAGACCGGGACGTCCATGGGCCTGACTCTGGCCCGACCGCGCCGGGGCGCAAACGGGAGCTGCCGAACTCGAGGGAGCTCAGGCCAGGCGGCCAGCCGGTCGGCCACCGCCAGCATCTGGCTCGCCACCGGCTGCAGGCCCACCTTCGACGCCCGAGCAGGCCGGTCGACACCCGCTCGACCACCCCCCATTCCCAGATGGCCGTGGCGTCCAGCCCGGTGCGCACGGCCAGCCGTTTCGCGCCGCGCCATGGGGTCACCCTCGAGCAGCTCGAGCGGGTCCTCGCGCATGATGACCCCCAGGTCGTACTCGGGTTCCGCCTCGAGCCCGTCGGGGTCCACCAGCTTGTAGCCCGACCCCGCTTGCAACGCGTTCCATTCGTGCACGTCGCCGTGCACCAGGACGGCCTGCGCCGGCTCGTGCGCCCGAGCCCGGCGGTCCGCGCAGGCCAGCGCATGGGCGACGGCGTCGGCCGAGCACGGGCGCGTCCAGCTCCTCCCAGCCGCTCGCACGATCCAGCGAGCCAGCCATTGCGCCTTCTCTTCCCCCGTCGGCAGGCCCAGTCCGCGTGGCGGGTCGCCAGACGCGCTGCCGCGGTGGCGCACAGGATCTCGTGGCGCCGCTCCATCGGGAGGCCCTGCGTCGTGCAGCGACCCGCCGAGCTGCTCGAGCAGGAGCGCACTGCGGGCGATGTCGTGGCGCAGCAGCGCGACACAGCCCTCGCCACGGCACTGCCTGCAGGACGGCGATCTCGTGCGCGGCGGTGTCGCCGTCGCGCGGACCAGCAATTTCAGGACGACCGGCGTCCCACCTTCCGTGACCGCCTCCGCCACGAGCGCCTCCGTGGCGTCGGGGTAGGCCCGGCCGACCCGGATCGCCCAGTCCCGCTCGAGTCCGCCGACCAGCGCGGGCAGGTCCGGCGAGCCAGTCCTCCGCCCCGGCCTCCAGCGCCTTGGCGCGCACCACGGCTGGCGGCTCGGGCATGCACCCGATTCTTCCAGGCGCTCCCGGAGACGGGCTGCGCCCTGGAGCGCGGACCGCTAGACGCGACGCCCGAGCGGTTGATCGTCGACTCGTCCGTGCCCGAGGTACGACTCGATCACCGCCGGGTGCTCGAGCACCTCGGCCGGCGTGCCCTCGGCGATGACCTCGCCCAGCTCGAGGGCGATCATGCGGTCGCAGATCGCCGTGAGCAGCGGCATGTCGTGCTCCACGACCAGGATCGAGCAGCCGGTGTGCTGCTGCACCCGGATCAGCAGCGGCCCCATGGCCTCGGTCTCGCGCTGGGCCACGCCGCCCGACGGCTCGTCGAGCAGCAGCACGCCGGGCTCCTGGGCCAGCACGCAGGCCAGCTCGACGATGCGGCGGGTCCCGGTGGACAGCTCGCCGACCAGCTTCTCCCGGAAGGCGCCGAGCCCCATCATCTCGACCAGCTCCTCGGCCTTCTCGGCCACGTCGGCCTCCGAGTCGAGCGACGCCGGCAGGCGCAGCCCGGCCGCCACCATGTCGCGCGACTGCAGGTGCCGCTCCTGGGCCACCGCGATCGTCTCGGCCACGGTGAGCGACGGGAACAGCCGGGCCTCTTGGAAGGTGCGCCCGAGCCCGGCCGCGGCGCGCATGTGCGCCGGCCAGGTGTCGATGTCGACGCCGCCGAGGCGGATGCGGCCGCCGTCGAGCGGCAGGAACCCCGACACGCAGTCGAAGAAGGTCGTCTTGCCCGCCCCGTTGTGGCCGATGAGCCCGAGGATCTCGCCGTCGCGCAGCGTGAGGCTGATGTCCTCGATCGCCGTGATGCCGCCGAAGGTCTTGCGCACGCCGTTGCACTCCAGGATCGACGGCGCCTCCGCCGAGGGCGGGATCCGCTTGCGCGGGTCGGCCACGATCGAGCGCCGAGGACGCGCTGGCGTGCACGTGCAGGTCGGTCGGCCCGGCGTCGGGCGTCACCACGGTGCCCTCGACCGAGCCGGCGCCGGCGATGAAGACGGAGCGCAGGATGTCGGGCCGGTCGAGCAGGTCGACGGTGCGCCCGCTGAAGCGCACCTCGCCCTTCTCCAGGAAGACGGCCCGCTCGGCCAGCTCCAGCGCGACGTTCACCGACTGCTCCACCACGACGATCGTCGTGCCCGGCGTCGTGCAGCAGCTTGACCACCTCGAGCAGCTGGGCCACCACGGTCGGCGCCAGGCCGAGCGAGAGCTCGTCGATCATGAGCACCTTGGGCGTCACCATGAGCGCCATGGCCAGCGAGAGCATCTGCTGCTCGCCGCCCGAGAGGTTGCCCGCCTGCTGGTGGGCCCGCTGGCGCAGAATCGGGAAGAGGTCGATCACCCGCGCCTTGGCCTCGGCCACGGCGCGGTGGTCCTTGCGGATCATCCAGGTGCCGAGCCGGAGGTTCTCGTCCACCGTCAGCGTCGGGAAGACGCCGCGGCCGCCCGGCATGAGCGACAGGCCCTGGCGGGCGATCGGTCTCGGCCGGCTCGCCGGTGATCGGCCGTCGCCGTCCAGCCGCACCGCGCCGCCGCCGACCTTGACCAGCCCGCTGGCGCCCTTCAGCAGCGTCGACTTGCCGGCGCCGTTGGTGCCGAGCAGGGCCACGATCTCGCCCTCGTGCACGTCGAGGTCGACGCCGAAGAGGATCTGCACCGGGCCGTAGGAGACCTCGACCTTGCTGGCACGACAGCACGACCGGGGTGTCGGGGATGAGCCCGTCGGCCGTGCGTCCGGCGCGCCGGCGCCGCGCCGGCACGCGGCACCTGCGCCGTGTCCTCGTCGCGGGTCTCGGGCACCGGCACGAGCGCGGGCGGCGCCGACGGCGGCGCGCGCCGCGTCGCCGTCGCCCTCCTCGCTCGAGCGCGTGCTCCAGCATGCGACGTCTCCTCCGGCGCGTGGTCGACCAGCTCGACCCGCGGTCGGCCACCAGGCTGGGCACCAGGATCTGGCGGCGCTCGGCCACCACCTTGCAGCAGCCGGTCCCGGATGCTCTGCACGCCTTCGGCCAGCCCGCCCGGGAGGAACAGCAGGACGAGCAGCAGCCCGACGCCGGTGAACACCAGCTGGTACTTGGGGAACGAGTAGCTCAGCACCTCGATCAGCGCCGACGCCCATCAGCACGCCGCTGATGGAGCCGAGGCCGCCGATGACGGCCATGGAGAACACGACCAGCCCGTACGACGGGTCGAAGGTGTTGAAGGCCGACCGCGCCCAGCAGCACGGCGTAGAGGCCGCCGGCGATGCCGGCGATGGCGCCCGCCAGCACGAAGCCGGCCAGCTTGGTGCGCACCGGCGGCACCGACATGGCGGCGGCCGCCTTCTCGTTGTCGCGGGTCGCCAGCAGGACCCGCCCGGACCGGGCCCGGCGCAGCCCCTGAATGAAGAGGATGGTCAGCACCAGGAAGCCGAGGCAGAAGAAGTAGAAGGCCTTGTTGGACGCCAGGTCGAAGCGCTGCCACAGCACCGGGCGCAGGAAGTGCCTGCGGGATGATGTTCGGGAAGTAGGTCGGGTTCAGGAAGAAGGTGTCCATCGCCACGCCCAGGGCCAGGGTGACCGCGGCCAGGTAGGCGCCCCGGATGCGCAGCGCCGGGATCCCCACGACCACCGCCAGGACGGCACCGGCCGCGCCGGCGGCGGCCAGGCTGAGGAACAGGTCGACGTTGGCCTTCTCGATCAGGTCGCCGGCCAGCACGCCGCCCGACGCCGGCGAAGGCGAACTGGCCCAGGCTCACGTTGCCCGACCAGCCCGTCAGCACGACGAGCGAGATGGCGATGATCCCGTAGATGAGCGCCGCGGTGTACTCGAGCGTCGTGCCCGGCCCGGACACGAGCGGGATCACCACGATGACCACGGCGACCAGCGCCATGACGCCGATCCGGCCCGCCACGACCTCGGGCAGCGAGCGCAGCGCGGCGGGGATCGGCTTGAGGATGCCGGTCGACGAGAACGTCTCCTCGGCGTCGTCGGCCCGGCTCCGCTTGCGCTGCAGGAAGAGCAGCCCGACGAGGATCGCCACCAGGTTCACGACGTCGCCGATCGCGCTGCCGTAGCGCGGCATGTTGAACTCGAAGAGCCCGCTGGTGACGCCGAGCGCCACGCCGGCGCCGAAGGCCAGCGGCAGGCTCTCCATGCCGGCGATGATGGCGGCGGCCAGCGCCGGGCAGGATGAGCGTCGGCCCGGCCCCGGCCGCGATGGTGATGCCGGCGGACGGCGCGCTGAGGATGCTCGTCAGCGCCGGCCAGCACGCCGGCGATCACCCACACCAGGGTCGAGAGCCGCCGCACCGGGATGCCCAGCAGCCGGGCCCGGTCCGAGTTGTCGGCCACCGAGCGCACGGCGACGCCGGCGTCGGTGCGCAGGAGGAACCAGCCCAGCGCGACCAGCACCACGGGGACGACGATGGCGATCAGGAGGTCGTTCCCGTTGAAGAGCACGGGGAAGATCAGCACGTGGTGCGACGCTGAGCGGCGTGGTGACGCCGCCGACGATGGACGGGCCGCTCAGCCAGCCCGGGCACGAGCAGCTGGATCCCGCCGAAGAGCTGGGCCAGGCCGATGGTGACCACCATGACGATCAGCCGCGGCGCGGTGAAGAAGCGCCAGCGGATGATGAAGTCGACGAAGAGGCCCGAGCGCCGCCCCCACCAGGAGGGCGATCCCGATGCAGACGAACCAGTTGACGTGGTGGGCCAGGTTGAGCTCGACCGCCGACCGTGGCCGCCAGCGCGCCCATGGCGCCGTAGGAGAAGTTGATGACCCGCGAGGCGCGGTAGGTCAGCACGAGGCCGAGGGCCAGCAGCCCGTTGACCGCGCCGAACTCCGCCCCGTTGAGGATCTGCCCCCGCGGCGCCGCGTGCGGCCAGAGGGCCGGCACGGCGAAGAGCAGGACGAAGGCGGCGGCCACGGTCAGCACGACGCCGCGCAGGCGCGCCGGCGTGGCGGCCCAGGCGCTGGCCCGACGCGCGAGCGGGGACGTCGAGGCGCACCAGCGGCCCGCTACCCGCCGCCCGACGGCGTGATCGGGAAGTTGGAGGGCAGCGGCAGCGCGCCGCCGGCGTAGGAGCCGATCTTGGTCCGGGTGGTCGAGGCGACGTAGGCGCCCTGCTTGTCGTTGTAGGGCGACGTCTTGTTGGGGTCCCAGTAGATGAAGGACCAGTCCGTCTGCGGCGTGTAGTGCCCGGCCGGGAAGTCCCACGTGCCGTACAGCGCGTTGGCGCGCGCCGGCCTGGCTGCCCGGATAGGCCCGCATGCCGTTCTGGAACGTCGCCGGCGTCAGGTCGGGCCCGGCCATCTGGATCCCGATGGCCATCTCGTACATCTGGGCGTAGATGAGGTCGACCGCGTTGGCCGGCTCGCGTGCTCGGGCTGACCTGCTTGTAGGCGGCGTAGCCGAACGTGTTCTGCTTGGGCACGGTCGGGCCGTTGAAGGTCACGCCGAAGGCGTGCGACCACTCGCTCTGCTGGAAGAGCTGGCCGACGATGTCCTGGTCGGTCAGGGCCACGCCGGCCACGACCCACTCGGGCGTGTAGCCCTGCTCGGCCGCCCGCGAGGTGAGGTAGACGGGGAAGACGGGGTCGCAGCCGCAGACCACCGTCGTGATGCCGTCGTTCTGCAGCTGGCTGATGACGTTCGAGGCCTGGCTCGACAGCGTCGACAGGTTCAGCTGGTACTGGATGTTGTCGGTGATCGGGTGCCCGGCCGCCGCGGCCTCCTGGACCGCCGACTGGGCCGCCGTCTGGTACCAGGGGTCGCTCGGGGCGATGATCGCCACCTTGCGCGGCTTGCCCTGCAGGCTGCCGCCGGCGTAGGTGGCGTTGCCGCCGGCCAGCGACTTCAGGTACAGCTCGCTGGTGGCCTGCACGACGTCGTTGGACTCGGTGTCGAGGCTCCACATGTAGGGGGCGTACTGGCCCATGAACGAGGCCGACAGGTAGGGCGCCCCGAAGGAGATCGACGTGCTGCTGCGGCCAGCGCCACGTCGTAGGGCTCGGTCACGCCGTTGAGCTCGGCGAAGGCGTGCAGCTGACTGGGCGGCGGTCACGGCGTCGGCGTCGGCCTGCTGCTGCCCGCTGCCGAGCAGCTCGTTGGTGATGGAGCCCTGGCCGTTGAAGAACTCGATGTTGAGCTTGCGGCCGTAGAACTGGAAGTGGTTGTCGAAGTAGGTGGCCAGCGCGTTGATCGTCCGCTCGATGTCGGCCGTGGTGTCGGTGATGTTGGCGCCCCCGAGCGAGGCCAGCGTCTGCTGGAAGCTCTCGGAGTCCGACGTGATCCGGTAGCTGACGTTGATCGCGTTGGCCGACACGCCGGCCGACGTCGCGCCCGCCGTTGCTGCCCGAGAACGAGATGCACGGCGGCGAGTACGGGTCGCCGGGCACCTGCTCGGCCTGGCCCGGACAGCCGCCCGACTTGCCCGGCGGCCGTCGCGCGCGGCCGCCGCCGGCCGCCGTCTTGGCCGCCCGGCCGCCGGCCGCCCCGGCGCCGCCGCGCCGCCGCGCCCCGCCGGCTGCGCCGGCCGCGCCCGCGGTCACCCGCGTGCCGTGGTCGCCGTCGTCGAGCCCGTGCGCCGGCATCCGCCCGTCGGCCGTCTGGGTCTCGTGCACGACGTCCTGCTGCGGCGCCTTCGTCGGCACCAGCATGGCCATGAGCACGAACGCCACCAGCAGGGCGGCCAGCGGGCCGTACCCCTTCAGCAGCCGGCCGTTGGCCTTCGGCCGACAGCCGCAGCTTGCTCGCGCCGCTGCTGCCGGCGGCTGCCCGATCGGTCACTGCGTCACCTCCACTCCCGTGCGTGCTCCCCGTCGCAGTTGCAGGCGGCGGCGCTGGCGCAGGTAGTCCCACGTGAACAGCGCCACCACCAGGCCGAGCGCCGCCAGCCCGATCGGCACGGCGACGTTGCCCGTGTCGCAGCCGCCGCCCGACGGGCCGAGGCTGATGCAGTCCGACGTCCGCGTCATCGGCCCGAGCGCCTCCTGCTGGCTCCCGCGCGGCGCCGTCGTCGGCGCCGCGGCCGGCGCCGCGCCCGTGCGTGGGCAGCGCCAGCCCGGCCGACGCCGCTGTTGCCGGTCACCGGCGCGGCCGGCGCCAGGCCGCTCGCCGCTGTTGCCGGTCACGCCGCTCGCCGCGCCGGCCGACGCCGAGGGCAGCGCGGCGCCGACCCGCCGGTGCCGAACGGCGACGTCGCCGCCAGGTCGTTCGTCTCCGCGCTGGCCCCGCCGAGCTCGAGGTTGAGGTTGCCGCCGCCGGACAGCACGCCGATGCCGATGTCGCCGACGGTGATCTCGGTGGCGAAGTTGCAGTTGGCGCTGAGCAGCGCGTTGACCAGCGCCTCGCGCACCGGCTGGACGCTGTTCTCGTTGGCGCCGATCACCTCCTGGCCGAGCGTGTTGTTGTCGATGCCGATGATGAGCGGCGAGATCTGCACCGTGCCGTCCGACAGCGTCGTCTGGGCCGGCCACTGGATGTTGAGGCCGACCGGCGACAGCGCCGTGTTGATGACGTTGAGCACGGTCTGCGGGTTGACGCCGCGCTGCTGAGCTGACGAGAGGTCGACCGGCACGCCGGCGACGGTGAGCGAGCCGATGGAGAACGTCCCGGTCGAGGTCGTCGTCGCCCCGGACTGCTGGGTGGCGGTCCACTGCAGGCCGCCGAGGACGACGGCGCCGTTGTCGAGGGAGATCTGCCCGATGTCCGACGTCGCCGTGGCCGTGCGGGTGGCGCCGTTGTCGATGGAGGTCTTCGCGCTCGACGTCAGCCCGTTGACGGCGAGCAGCCCGCCCGGCACCGAGATGTTCGACACGGTCGTCAGCGAGCCCGACGACGGTTGCGTCGTGGCGGTGGCCGCCTCGTTGCCGACGCCGAGGCCGTCGGGCGACGACTGCGGCGTGATGCTGTCGGACAGGCTCTGGTTGCCGTTGGTCGACTCGGCCTGCACCGGGGGCGGCACGTCGCTCGGCGGCAGCGTCGGCGCGGACGCCGTCGCAGCCCTGCGGCCTCGAGCGAGGTGCCGATGGCGCCGAGGTCGATCGTCTGGGAGAGCGACTGCGCCTCCATGTCCTGGTAGTTCGAGATGGAGGTGGCGAGCGTGATGGCGTAGTTCAGGCCGCCGGTCGTCGGCGCCAGGCTGATCGCCTGCGGCCGAGGCCAGTCGCGTTGCCCGGGACGAAGGACGTGTCGGCGCCCGAGTTCGAGCCGAGCTCGACGATGCAGACGGCCGCCACCACGGCGCACGCCAGGCCGATGCGGACGGTCGCGGGCGTGTAGCGGCGCTCCCGCACGCGCGTCCGCAGCGATCGGCGTTGACCCTTCACCAGGTGAGCCCTCCCCATGGATCCCGGGAGCACAACGAACGCTGGGCCGCTTCCCTACGGGTCGCCGCACGATGCGTGCGGCACGCCGGCACGGCGGCTGACCCCGGGATGCCGACGGGCCGGCCGGTCCGGGCCCCGTCGGTGCCTCGGCCCGCGCCGCGCTCACTCCGCCGTCCTGGAACGATCCGCCGTTCCACCCGCTCACCAGCTGCTTTCACCCCCCGCAGGATGTCCGCCCCGGACCCGCCGCCCGGTGCGCCCCGACAGTAGCCAATGCCGCGCTCGGTGCCTCAGCCGCCGGCGCCCGGCCCGCCGGGACACTTCTTGCAAAAGGGGTACCCAGCTGGCCAGGTCGCCAACCACCAGGCCTTCGACCTTCCCGCTGTCGTCGGCCCGGCGCAGCGTCACGGCGTCGGCCGCCCACGGCCGGGCCAGGAAGGCAGCCGCCTCCTCCTCGCGTCATGGCGCCGCCCTGGCGGCCCAGCGACACGACGCTGTCGTCGGTCAGGACGCCCGCCGTAGCCGTCCTCGGTCGCCACGAGATACCGCTTGGCCTCCACGTGCAGCCCCACGATCCCGGCCACCCGCTCCCCCAGCGCCCGCCGCACCGCCGCCGCCCCGTCGTCGGCGTGCGTCTCGTCGGTGCCTCCGGGCAGCAGATGGCCGATGTCGTGCACCAGCCCGGCCACGGCCAGCTCGTCGTCGTCCGGATGGTGGTGCGCCAGCAGCGCCGCCGTCTGCAGGGCGTGGTCGAGCTGCGACACGGGCGACCCCGGGGCTCAGCGGTCGGTCGGCCCCGCGCGGCCAGCACCTCGACCATCGCGTCCACGTCGAGATCCTGCCGCATCGACGCGCTCATCGGCTCGTCCTCGTGCCGCGCGCATCCCGCCATTCTCCCCCGTTGCGGGTACGGTGACGCCCCGTGCCCTGGGTCCCCCCGCCGCGCAGCCCGTGGGCGGACAAGATGGTCGCGCTCGGGCGCGGCCTCGGCGACGACGGGCGCTCCATGGTCTCGCTCCAGCCCGAGGACCTCACGGCCGCCGCCACGCCGACCACCGGGCTCGACGACTTCGGCGACACCTGGTGGGAGGAGCCCTTCCGCCGCCTGTGCGCCTCCCTCGACGCCGAGGCGCGCCTCCACCTGCCCGGCCGCATCCGCACCCGGGGCGAGCTCCAGCTGATCCTGCAGAACCGGCTGCGCATGGTCGACCTCTGGAAGCAGGGAGCCGGCCGTCCTGGGCCAGCCCGTCCACCGCGCCCATCGTCGTGACCGGCCTCGGGCGCTCGGGCACCACCCTGCTGCACGAGCTGCTGGCCTGCGACCCCGACAACCGCCCGCCGCTCCTGTGGGAGCTGCTCCACACCGTCCCCTACGACGACGCCTCGGGGGACCTGTGCGACGACGAGATCAAGCTCATGGACGAGATCGTCCCCGCCTTCACCGCCATGCACGAGAACGGCGGCCGCCTCCCCACCGAGTGCATCTTCGCCTTCGCCCACCAGTTCTCGAGCGACATGTACACCGGCCTCTACAACGTGGCCGAGTACACGGTGTGGCGCAGCGGCCAGGACCAGGCACCGATCTACGACTGGCACAAGCGCCACCTGCAGACGCTGCAGTGGGTGACCGAGCGGCCGACGACGCGCTGGGTCGTCAAGGCGCCCTCGCACCTCTCCGCCCTGCCCCTCCTCTTCGCGCACCTACCCCGACGCCCGCGTCGTGATCACCCACCGCGACCCGCTGCGCGTGATCGGGTCGCTGTCCGACCTCATGGCCACGCTGCACTTCATGCACTCGGACCACGTCGACCACGGCGTCCTGGTCGAGTTCATGGCCATGGGCCTCGAGATGCAGATGGACCACGTCACCGCCGAGCGCGACGCCGGCGCCATCCCCGACGACCAGATCGACCGACGTCGTCTACAAGGACCTGGTCGCCGACCCCCTCGGCCGTGATCGAGCGGCTCTACGCCGGCTGGGAGCTCCCGCTGACGCCGCGCGTTCCGCTCGGCGCTCGAGGCCTACCTGGCCGCTCGCCACACGGCCCGGCCCGGCGGGCACGACTACTCCTTCGCCGACACCGGGCTCGACCTGGCGACCCACCGGGCCCTGGTGGCGCCCTACCAGGAGCGCTTCGGCGTCCCGTCCGAGGTGTAACCCGGGTACGCTCGAGGTCGCAGGTCGAGGTCGAGGTCGTGGTCGTCTCGGAGTCCGACCGCCTCGCGAGAAGGACGGCGCCGAACGGCTGGGACAGGAAGGATGGGACGGATGGACTGGAGACTCGAGACGGTGGTGGTCCCGGTGGCTGACGTCGACCGGGCGAAGGCGTTCTACGCCGACGCCGCCGGCTTCCACCTCGACGTGGACCACAGCGCCGGTGAGGACTTCCGCGTCGTCCAGCTGACGCCGCCGGGATCGGGCTGCTCCATCTCGCTCATGAAGAACGAGGCAGGCGGCCGGGTCGCTGCAGGGGCTGCAGGTCGTGGTGCGCGACATCGACGAGGCCCGACGCCAACTCGGTGGCGGGCGGCGTGGCAGCCAGCGAGGTCTTCCACTTCGAGGAGGGCGTGCAGGTTGCCGGGCCCGGCCCCGGTCGGGCCGACTACGAGACCTTCCTCTCGTTCAGCGACCCCGACGGGAACGGTTGGCTCGTCCAGGAGGTCCCGAGCCGGGCCAGCTGACCTCGGCCCGTCGCGACGGCTGCCGGCCGGGCTACGAAGGGGCGCCGAGCTTCGAGGAGGTGAGGTCCGCCACCGCGACCACCTCGGCCGTGGGGTGCGGCGGCCCGTCGGCCAGGACCCAGCGCACCAGCATGTAGCCCTCGAGCCGCCCTCCGGTGTCGAGCCAGTTCTCCACCCCGGGGTCGGACGGCGCGATGACCATCCGCCAGGACCCGTCCGCCGAGCGGCTGGCCGTCTTGTTGTTCAGCGCCGTCGTCGTGTAGCGGTAGTCGAAGCTCTCCATCCACGGCGAGGTCAACGTGAGCCCCCAGTAGAGGAACGGCTTGTCCGGCTCGTGCACCGTGACGACCAGGGCCTGGCCCGGCTCGAGACGGAAGCGCCCACCGTGGTACGTCATCTCCGCGTTGGAGTGGGAGCGCACCTCGTCCTCCTGCGCCGCGACGTGCGCGGAGCCGGCCTGGCCGCCGAACGTGTTCATGTTGGAGGCGGCGTCGTGCCACATCTGCAGCGCGGTCCCGCCGACGAACGTGAGGAACATCGCGGCGAACTCGAGCTTGGGCGCGAGCTCCTCGGCGGAGAGGACCGGCGGCGGCACCACCTCCCCTGGTTCCGGCACCAGCTCCATGCGGAGACGGGCCAGCCGATCGGGCCGCTTCTCGAAGTGCGTCTCCCGGATGGCCAGCTGTGCGGTGCCCGGCTCGAGCACGACCGCGTTGCGCGGCCGGGGGTCGGGCATGGCGGAGGCCGGGGCGATCAAGATGTCGACCTCGCCGTTGGGGCCGAGCTCGAACTCGTCGATATGGGTCTGCGTCTGTGTGCCCGTGCGACCGCCCACGGGCCCCTGGCCGAACGGGGTGCCGAACGTCATGCCGAGGTATGCGCACTCCCCCCGGTACCCGACGAGCCGATAGGAGCGCGTGTCGTCGAGCACGCAGAACGTGTAGTGCACGTCGGGGTTGTCCACCAGGAGCTTCTTGTACTCGTCCTGCAGGGTGAAGAGCTGGGGGTGGGCGGGGTCGGACCGCTCCACGATCCAGTCCAGAGCCAGCCGGGAGAGCCGGGTCACCCACCGGTAGCCCTCGGCGAGGTCGACATCGGTCTCGGGCACGCCCGTCGCCTGGCGCACCACATCGAGGGCGGTCGTCTGTGCCTGCACCCAGGCGTCGAATGCTGCGTCCAGCCGGTCGTCTCGCATCCGGGCGACGCTACCCATGTTTGGGCGGAGTTTCCCGTCCCACGGCGCGCCCGGTAACTTCAGGATGTGACCGACACCGCTATTGAGACGACGCGGACCGACGAGCTGCTGAGCGAACTGCGGTCCTGGCTGAGCAACAACTGGGACCCTGACCTGACCGTGGCGCAGTGGTGGGAACGGATGGGGCTGGCCGGCTGGGCCGCCCCCGGCCTGCCCGAGAACGCCTACGGCAAGGCGATGGCCCGCTCCGACGTCGTCCTGGTGCAGCAGGAAGTCGCCAAATTCGGTGCGCTCGGTGCCCCGGCCGGCCTGGGGCTCCTGCTGGCCGCCCCCACCATCGCCACCCACGGGACGCAGGAGCAGATCGACCTCTACGTGCGGGACATCGTCACCGGCCAGAAGGCCTGGTGCCAGCTCTTCAGCGAGCCGCAGGCCGGCTCGGACCTGGCGGGCCTCCAGACCCGGGCCGTCAAGGACGGCGACGAGTGGATCATCAACGGCCAGAAGGTGTGGACCTCGGGCGGCCAGTACGCCGACCTCGGCATGCTTCTCGCCCGCACCGATCCCGACGTGCCCAAGCACCAGGGCATCTCGTACTTCGCCTTCAACATGCTCCAGGACGGCGTCGACGTGCGCCCGCTCAAGGAGATGACGGGCCACTCGCTCTTCAACGAGGTCTTCATGACCGACGCCCGGGTGGCTGACTCGGCGCTGATCGGTGGCCTCAACAACGGGTGGGCCGCGGCCAACACGACGCTCATGAACGAGCGGGCGGGCCTCGGCTCCGGCGGCGGCAACGCGGCCGGAGGCGGCATGGCCCAGCCGGGCACCGTCATGGGCGTCCTGCCCCGGCGGGTGGGCGACCTGGTGGCCGCCGTGCCGGCCGCCGGAGGCAAGAACGGCAAGGAGAAGAAGACAGAGCAGCCGACCGGTGCACTCGGCGCCATGCGCGGTGGAGCCGGCCTGCTCATCAGCCTCGCCCAGTCGCGCGGGGTCAACCACGACGCCGGCATCCGCCAGGACCTGGCCCGCCTCCACACGCTCGGTGAACTCGGCCGCTTCAACGGGCTGCGGGTCAAGGCGGCCAAGGAGCAGGGCCGCGACATCCCTGGCATGCCCAACGTCGCCAAGCTCTCCATGAGCCAGATCGTCCGCTTGACCCGCGACCTCGGGCTGCGCATCGCCGGGCCGTCCGGCACGCTCCACGCCTACGACAACGACGAGAAGGCCTCGCTGCGACAGGCCACCGGCGACCCCTTCGCCGGCAGCATCACCGAGATGGCGCTGTTCGCCCAGGCGCCGCCCATCTACGGCGGGACGGACCAGATCCAGCGCAACATCATCGGAGAGCGGGTGCTCGGCCTGCCGAAGGAGCCCAACAACGACCGCGTGACGCCCTTCTCCGACCTGCCCAAGAACGCGTAGCCGTCCGCGGCTGGGTCAGGCTGAGTCGGGGTGCATCGGGCTGGACCGGGAGGTCTTCGGGGATGAGTCGGGAGGACCGCAGCCTGCGCGGCGCGGCGGCCATCGTCGGCGTGACCGACGACGTCTCGCCCACCGGGGAACTCGACCGCACGGGCCGCGAGCTCGAGGTGGCCATGGTGCTCGACGCGCTCGAGGACGCCGGGGTCACGCTGGCCGACGTCGACGGGGTGTGCCATCCCGAGTCGGCCGTGGCCTTCGCCGAGTACCTCGGGGTGCACCCGACGTTCATCGAGTCGACCATGACCGGCGGCTCGAGCTACGAGGTGCACGTGGAGCACGCGGCCGCTGCCATCGCAGCGGGGGTGTGCGACGTGGTCGTGAGCGTCTACGCCGCGACCCCGCGCAGTGACCGCACCCGCCGGCGCTCGCGGACCGCGCCGCGGCATGGCCGGGCCCAATCCGATGGCCGAATGGGAGCTCCCGTTCGGCCTCCGCCTCCCGATGGGCCCCTACGCCCTGGCGGCGGCGCGCCACATGCACGAGTTCGGCACGACGTCGGAGCAGCTGGCCGCCATCGCCGTGAGCACCCGGCAGTGGGCGGCGCTGAACCCGCGCGCCCGCTACCGCGACCCGATCACCGTTGCCGACGTGCTCGCCTCACGACTGGAGGTCAGCCCCCTGCACCTGCTCGACTGCTGCCTGGTCACCGACGGCGCCGGCGCCTTCGTCATGACGAGCGCGGCGCGGGCCCGCTCCCTGCGCAAGCCGGCCGTCTACGTCCTCGGCGCTGCGAGCTGCACCGACCACCTCGGCATCACCCAGATGCCCGACCTCACCACGACGCCGGGGGCAGTCTCGGGCTCCCGCGCCTTCGCCATGGCGGGCCTCGGTCCGGCCGACGTCGACGTGCTCATGGGCTACGACAGCTTCACCATCACGGCCCTCCTCCACCTGGAGGACCTCGGTTTCTGCCCCAAGGGTGAGGGTGGCCCGTTCGCCGCCCAGGCCGGCCTGCTGGGCCCGGGCGGCTCGCTCCCCATGAACACCAACGGCGGTGGGCTCTCCTTCACCCATCCCGGCATGTACGGCATGTTCCTGCTCACCGAAGCGGTGCGCCAACTGCGGGGCGAAGGCGAGCAGCGCCAGGTGCCCGGCGCCGAGGTGGCGGTGGCGCACGGGTCGGGCATGTTCCTGTCGGTCATGTCGACGTCCGTCCTCGGGACCGAGGCCACGCTGTGAGCTCGGCCGACTCGGCCAGCAGCTGGCCGGCCCGTTTCGAACCGCCGGTGGGCGACGAGAGCGGCCCCTACTGGGAGGCCACCCGGGAGGGACGCCTCCTGGTGCAGTGGTGCACGGCCTGTGACCGGGGCGTCTTCTACCCGCGGGCGTTCTGTCCGTACTGCCCGGCGCCGGGCGCTGCGGCCTCGACCCGGCGACTCGGTGACACGCTCGAGTGGCGTGAGGCCAGCGGCCGGGCGACCGTGCACGTCGCCGTCGTCGAGCACCGGCCCGAGGCGGCCGGTGTGTCGTTCTCCGGCGGAGAGCCCTACTGCATCGCCCTGATAGACCTGGAGGAGGGGGTGCGCATGATGACCAACATCGTCGGGTGCCCGCCCAGCGACGTCCACAGCGGGATGGCTCTGACGGTCAGCTGGCAGCCGCTGAGCGACGGCCGGCAGCTGGCGCTCTTCCGGCCCGCCGGGACGGACGCGCCGGTGGCCGCAGGGGCGGAGACGCCATGAGCGTCCCCGACGACAAGCGCGAAGCCGCGGCCCAGGGCATGCTCCACGCGTGGTGGGCCGCCCGGATCCCGGACCGGCTCGCGCTGATCACCCCGCACGGGGACCGCACGTACGCCGACTTCAACGCCGACATCAACCGGCTGTCCCGTGCGCTGCGGGCCCGGGGGCTGCAGCCTGGCGACGCCATCGCGCTCATGTGCATCAACGAGCCGGAATTCCTCGAGGTGCTCTATGCCGCCCAGCGCACGGGACTGCGCCTCACGCCGATCAACTTCCATCTGACCGGGGAGGAGGCGGCCTACATCGTCGAGAACTGCGAGGCCAAGGCATTCGTCTGCTCGGGTTCGTTGGGCGACAAGGTCGCCGTGGCCGCCGCGGCGGGCGGGCCGGGCCTGGTCAAGATCGACACGGGCGGCTACCTCCCCGGCTTCGAGATGTACAACGACGTGGTCGCGGCTGAGGACGGCTCTGACATCGAGGACCCGGTCATGGGCACCCAGATGCTCTACACGTCGGGCACCACCGGGCGACCCAAGGGCGTGCACCGCCAGACCGCCGCGATCAGCGCGCTGGCCGCCGTCAACTTCTGCGGCTATGACGAGGACTACGAGACCACTGTCGACGCCCACCTCCTGACCGGCCCGCTGTACCATGCCGCCCCGCTCGCCTTCTCGGTGGCGGTCCCCTTCATCTACGGGGTGCCCATCGTCGTCATGGACCATTGGGAGCCCGTCGAGTCCCTCCAGCTGATCGAACGACACGGGATCACGCACACCCACATGGTCCCGACCATGTTCCACCGCCTTCTCGCCCTGCCGGCAGAGACCCGGGAGCGCTTCGACCACTCCTCGCTGCGCTTCGTGATCCACGGCGCGGCGCCCTGCCCCGTGCCCATCAAGCAGCGCCTCATCGCATGGCTGGGGCCGGTGGTGGTCGAGTACTACGCGGCCACCGAGGGCCTCGGCACACTCGTCGACTCCGAAACCTGGCTGGCCCATCCCGGCACCGTCGGCCGGCCCTTGGTGCCGGGACTGGTCAAGGTGGCCGACGAGGCCGGCAACGAACTGCCGGCGGGTGAGATCGGCATGGTCTTCCTGCAGGCGCCGGCCGTCACCAGGTTCGACTACTACGGCGACACCGAGAAGACGGCCGACGCCTTCCGCGGCGACTACTTCACCCTGGGCGATGTGGGCTACATGGACGCGGAGGGGTTCCTCTACCTCACCGACCGCACGGCGAACCTCATCATCTCGGGCGGCGTGAACATCTATCCGGCGGAGGTCGACGCGGTGCTGCTGGAACATCCGGCGGTGGGTGACGTCGCCACCATCGGGGTGCCCGACGAGGAGTGGGGCGAAGCCGTGAAGTCAGTGGTGCAGCCCGCCGAGGGGGTGGCGGGCAGCGACGACCTGGCCGGCGAGCTCATGGCGTTCTGCCGGGACCGCCTGGCGCACTTCAAGTGCCCCCGCAGCGTCGACTTCGTGGCCGAGCTGCCGCGGGAGGATACTGGGAAGATCTTCAAGCGCAAGCTGCGTGAGCAGTACCGGACGGCGTCGTCGCCGGACTGACCAGAACCAAGCTGACCGAAACCAAGCTGACCGAAACCAAGCTGGCCAAAACAAAACTGGCCAAAACAAAGGAGCTGAACGTGGGCATCTGTGACGGACGGATCGTCGTCATCACCGGGGCAGGCCGGGGCATCGGGCGCGAGCATGCCCTCGCGTTCGCCCGGGAGGGCGCGAAGGTCGTCATCAACGACCTGGGCGGCGAGATGGACGGCACAGGCTCCTCGACCGGCCCGGCCGGAGAGGTGGTCGACGAGATCAGGGGCATGGGCGGCGAGGCCGTGGCCAACGGCGACGACGTCTCGGACTACGACGGCGCGGGCCGTCTCATCAACACCGCCATCGACACCTTCGGGACGATCGACGTGCTGGTGAACAACGCCGGCATCCTGCGCGACCGCATGCTGGTCAACATGACGATCGACGAGTGGGACGCCGTGATCAAGGTGCACCTGCGCGGCACCTTCGCCCCGACCCGCCACGCCGTCGAGTACTGGCGCAACCGCACCAAGGCAGGCGAGGCCAACGACGCCCGCGTCATCAACACGACTTCGCCGTCGGGCATCTATGGCAACGTGGGCCAGACGAACTACGGCGCGGCCAAGGCCGGCATCGCCTCGTTCACGATCATCGCCGCCATGGAGCTCGAGCGCTACGGCGTCACGGTGAACGCCATCGCGCCGGCCGCCCTCACCCGTATGACCGAGAACCTCGGCATGGGCGAGCAGTCGGCCCAGCGCAAGCCCGAGGAGTTCGACGCGCTCGACCCCGCCAACATCTCGCCCATCGTGGTCTGGCTGGGCAGCAGCGAGTCCAAGGACATCACCGGCCGCGTCTTCAACGTCATGGGCGGCAACTTGAGCGTCGCCGAGGGCTGGGTTGCCGGTCCCGGGCAGGACAAGGGCGACCGTTGGGATCCGGCCGAGCTCGGCAAGATCGTGCCCGAACTGGTGGCCAAGGCGGCGCCGAACGCGAACATGGGCGGTCGGCGGCAGTAGCCTCGGTCCATGTCCCAAGCGCCACCTCCAGTGTCGGAGATCACAGAGGTCACCCCTCAGGTACCGGGGCGGCAGGACATGGAGGCGGCCGTCCAGGTCATCCACGACAACGCGGACCGGCTCTTCCTGTGGGACTACGAGCGCGACCGCGGGCAGCTCGTCACGCTCTACAACAAGGCCATGGGGTCGCAGTGGAACAGCGTGACGGACCTGGACTGGTCCATCGACGTCGATCCCGAGCGCCTCGTGGCGGAGCAGGACAGCCCGTTGCTGGCGGTGGCGCGGGTGGCGGGGACCCTGCCCGGCTCGCCCATGGCGACGTGGAGCGAGAAGGAGTACTCGCAGCTCGGCATCGAGTTCTTCAAGGCGAACCTCTCGCAGTTCATGCACGGCGAGCAGGGCGCCATGATGACCGCGGCCAAGATCGTCGAGACCGTGCCGTGGATCGACGCCAAGTACTACGCGTCGACCCAGACCATGGACGAGGCCCGGCACACCGAGGTGTTCGCCAAGTATCTCCGCACCAAGCTGGGCGACGCCTACCCGATGAGCCCGTTCCTCAAGGCGCAGATCTGGTCGCTGCTGGAGGACTCCCGCTGGGACATCGCGTACCTGGGCATGCAGATCGTGATCGAGTCGCTCGCCCTGGCCGCCTTCGGGGACATGCTGCGACGGACCAAGGAGCCGCTGCTGACCAAGCTGCTGCGCTACGTCATGTCCGACGAGGCGCGCCACGTCGCCTTCGGCGTGCTCACGCTGTCCGAGTTCTACCGGGAGCTGAGCCAGGCCGAGCTGTTGGAGCGCCAGGAGTTCCTGGTCGACGCCACGCTCAACCAGCGGGCGCGGGCCACGACGCCCGAGGTGTGGGAGCGCCTCGGCACGACCGGTGAAGCAGTCCTTCCGTTCATTGTCGAGGCGGCCCAGCAGACGAAGACCAACCCCATGGGCGGGTTCGCCCGCGGCTTCTTCGCCAAGCTCGTCCCGAACGTGCGCAAGCTCGGCCTGCTCGACGCCAACAACGGCTACCTGCGCGAGAAGTGGGGCGAGGCGGGGCTTCTCGAGTTCGAGTTCGCCGACGACACCGGGTCCGACTACGCGTCCTACGACGCGGTGGCCCAGGACCGGGCGGCGCAGTCGTCCGGGGCGGCCTCTGGGGCGGCGTCCGGGGCGGCGTCCGGGGGGTGAGCGCGGCGGCGCGCTCCCCGATTGAGCGGGTGCGCGCCATCTGCTTGGCGCTCCCCGAAACCGAGGAGCGCTCGTTCGGAGGCCACACCTCCCCCGCCTTCCGGGTACGGGACAAGCTCTTCGTGATGACGAGCGAGGACGGCACGTCCATGACCATGAAGGCGCCCCCGGGAGCACAGCAGGTTCTGGTGGCGTCGGAGCCGGCGCGGTTCTTCGTGCCGAAGTACGTCGGGCCGAAGGGCTGGGTCGGCGTGCGGCTGGATCTCCGGGCCGCGCCCGACTGGGACGAGATGGCCGAGCTGATCGCCGAGAGCTACTGCCTCATCGCCCCGAAGCGGCTGGCAGCACTGGTCGGTCCACCCGAAGCCTGACGGTCGATGGCGCTCCCGGTTATTGCGCCGGATTGAGCCCGGTGAGCGTGGCCTCCATGTTCTCGGTGTAGTGGACCCCGCCCTGGCTCACGCCCACCGTCTCCCGTTCGCGCACGATCAGGCCGCTGCTGGGGACGATCCAGAAGTCGGTCGGGTTGGTCCCGTGCTCGGCGCCGGTGAACGTGAGCATGAGGCGGGTGTGCGTCACGGAGACGGCATGGCCGGCCACCACGATGGTGGATTGGCCCAGCGCCTCGCCCGCCAGCTCGATCTTCTCGGCCGGGCTGGCGAGTGAGCAGGTGGCGCCCCAACGCTGACCCGGGCGCGCCCCCGGCGGCAGCAGGTACGTCGAGGCGGGGCAATCGATGGTGGAGGTGGTGGTCGAGCCCGCGATGGACTCGTTCGTCACGAGCTTCGGGATGGTCAGCGCCCCGTTCGGCGCGTTGCACACGGTGGTCGACTCGGTGTGCTGCGTGATGGGGACCCAGCTGACGGTCGCACAGTGCCCGTCAGAGACGATCATGGATGTACTGGCCGGGAAGGAACGCGCCACGCCGACGAGGTTGAGGCTCTCGCCCCCGCTGGTGCGGTACGTGTAGACGCCGGGGGTGGGCATCCGGTCGCGCAGCGTCGCCAACACCTTGCCGGTCTGCTCCCGCCGATACATGCGGAGTGCCTCCCGCAGGCCCACCGGCGACGAAACGGTACGGAAGACGAGGGCCCACGCCGTCCCGCCGGCGCAGCTGACGATCACCACGGCCAGCGCGATGACCGACAACAGCCGGTGCTGCTGGACCCACTGCCAGACGAACACGTTGAAAATGCTACCCCCACGGGAGTGTGGCAAACCGAGACCTGGTCATGTCCGTTCAGGAGAGGTCGGGCACCCAGTTGCCGTGGAAGCCCGCCGGAACGCGCTGGGGCAGGTCGATGACGGCCTGGGCCTCCCCCTCGACATCGTCGGCGTTGAGGATGTGCAGGGCGGAGGTCCCGGTCTCCGCCGAATGCACCAGCAGGAGCAGCCAACCGTCCGACTCTCCGCCGCCGTCCTCCCTGGGCACGAAGACCGCCTCGCCCAGGCTCGCCCCGCGGCCGAAGGAACGGGCCTGGCTGGTCCCCCGTTCGAAGTCATGGCGCAGCAGCACCGATTCGGTGCCAAACAGGTCCTCCACGGCAACGGCGTGGCCGAACCGGTGGGGCAGGCCGACGCGGCGCTCGTCCACACGCGGATACTCCTGCCCGCGGTCGTCGAGCCGCTCCTCCTTGACCGCACCGCCGTGGCCGTCGAGATACCACCGCTCCAAGGTGGGTGTTCCTTCGGAGGGCCCCAACAGGTTCGTGCGGAACATGGACGGGTGGCGCACGACGTCGAGCACGATTCCGTCCCCGTCGGGATCGTCGAACGCGTTCATCGGGTGGAACACGTAACACGGCTCGACGTCGTGCCAGACGACCTCGGTCGACTCGCCGTCGCGGGGGAGCAGGCCGACGCGGGACCGATACCCCTCCTCCCAGCGGTAGGGGAAGGACGCCCCCGAGGCGACGGCATCGAGGCTGAAGGTCACCGGGAGGTCCAGCAAGGCGATGGAGCGCTGGGTGATGGCGCAGTCGTGGACGCTCACCGGCCCGCCCATGGTGACGCGCCGGCTGGAACGCACCTTCGCGTCCGCGTCGAGGACCGTCACCTCAATGTCGTTCCCCCAGCCGAAGAAATAGGAGACGGCGTAGAGCTCACCCGTGAGCGGGTCGCGCTTGGGATGTGCGGTGTACCCCCCATCGAGCGTGCCGTCGAAGTCACAGGGTCCGATCGTCTCGAGCTCGTCGGTCAGCTCGTACGGGCGCGCCCCCGCCTCGACGATGGCGAAGGTGCGGCCCGCATGCCCGATGACGTTGGTGTTCGGTGCGAAGTCCATGTCGGCGTGCACCGGGCCCGGGCGGGGCGCCTCGCCGAGCGTGCGGGCCACCTCGGCCGAGCGCACCCAGCGGTTGCGGTACCACTCGGCCCGCCCGTCGCGCAGCCGGATCCCGTGCACCATTCCGTCCCCGGTGAACCAGTGGTAGGTGGAGGGCTCGGGGGGCGAAGCGGGATTCGGGCCGTTGCGCAGGTAGCGGCCACAGAGGGCCTCGGGCACCTGTCCGGTCACGGGCAGGTCGGTGGCCGTCACCTCCTCGAGCACGGGTGCGAAGTTGCCCTGCAGGTACGGATTGGCGGTGACAGTCACGGATACCCCTCTTCGTCGGGCGAGGTCGGCTACCCCAACCTAGGCACGATCGGGCCCTTGAACAAAGGGTGACGAATTGGGGGCCAGAACCCCCAAACCCCCCTCCCCTCTCCGTGGCGCGCTAAGGTTCCTCCCCGAGGGCACCACCATCACAAGTTTGGAAATCCCTCTGGCTCGCAAGAGCTACCGGCCATGACCCCCGACGAAACGGGTCAAATCTTGGCCAGGAGAGGAGTGGATTTTCAATGGCAACTGGTTCCGTGAAGTGGTTTAACGGTGAGAAGGGCTTCGGCTTCATCACCCAGGACGGTGGGGGCCCTGACGTTTTCGTGCATTTCGAGCGCGATCAGCGGTACGGGCTACCGCAATCTCGAAGAAGGACAGAAGGTCGAATTCGAGACCAACCAAGGTCCGAAGGGCCTGCAGGCCGCCAACGTGCGCGCCATCGGCTAACGCATTCGCCTGCCGACTCTGTCGACAGGCAGGAGTAACACTGACAGGACCCCGTCTCCACGTGAGGCGGGGTCCTGTCAATTCTGTCGAACTCCGTTGCACTTGAAGCGCGATCGGCGGCACGCGCCGCTACCAGTGCTACCAGTAAGGCCGGTGCTGTTGCGTCGTGACAGCGAGGACGTCCTCGGCGTACTCCTGGCGGCACACCACGAGGTCGGGCAACCAGGCATCGGGGTCGCCGTAGCGCAGGGGGTCACCGTTGAGCCGGCTGGCGTGCAGCCCGCTCGCGGTGGCAACCGCCACGGGGGCGCACGAGTCCCACTCGTACTGGCCACCCGCGTGCACGTAGACGTCGGCTGCGCCGAGGATGACCGCGGCGATCTTGGCGCCGGCCGACCCCATGGGGACCATGACGCCGCCGATCGCCTCGGTGACGTCGTAGGCGACATCGGGAGGTCGGCTCCGCGACACCACCACCCGTGGCGCCTCGCCGGCGCGCAGCGGAGGGAGAACCGGAGGCTCATCGGTGGCGAGCACCATGTCGAGTGCCGGCAGGGCGACGGCACCCACGACGGCAACGCCGCCCACGGCCATCGCCACGTGGACCGCCCAGTCGCTCCGACCGAGCTGGCGGAACTCGCGGGTCCCGTCCAGCGGATCCACGATCCAGAGGCGGCCGGAGCCCGACACGTGCTCGAGCCCCTCCTCCGACCGCACGTCGTCGTCGGGATAGAGCCGGTTGAGCTCGGCCACGAGCAGCTCGTGGGCCATGTGGTCACCCGCGGCGCCGAGATCGCGCAACGGCGGAGGGTCGGCCCGCAGCTCGACGAGCGCCGCGCCCGGCGATCCCGGCCAGCTTCGCCGCATCACGATGCTCGGCATGCAAGGTCCTCGGGCATGCCCCCTGTCTAGACCAAGCGACGGTCGGTGGCCCATCTCGTCAGCTCGTGGCGGGTCGAGAGCTGGAGCTTGCGCAGGACCGAGGAGACGTGAGACTCCACCGTCTTCGCCGAGATGCTCAGGTCGCGGCCCACCTCCTTGTAGGTGTAGCCGCGGGCGATCAGGCGCAGCACTTCGCGCTCACGGGGCGACAGCTGGTCGAGCTCTGGGTCCAGACCCGGTGCGGGCGCGCCACCCTGGGCGAAGGCGTCGAGCACGAAGCCGGCCAGGCGCGGGGAGAAGACCGCGTCCCCGGCGGCGACGCGGTACACCGCCTGGAGCAGCTCCGGGCCCGAGATCGTCTTGGTGATGTAGCCGCGGGCGCCGGCGCGGATGACGTCGATCACGTCCTCGGGGGCGTCGGAGACGGACAACGCCAGGAATTGCACCTCGGGGTGATGGGGCAGGACGCCGCCCAGGACGGCGTGGCCCCCGCCGCCGGGGAGATGGACATCGAGCAGGACCACATCGGGCAGGCGCTCCCTGATGAGCTCGACCGCGGCAGCCGCTTCGTCGGCCTCGCCCACCACTTCGACGGCGTCGCCCAGTTCGGCCCGCACGCCGGCCCGGAACACGGCGTGGTCCTCGACCAGGAAGATGCGGGGCCGGCCGGTGCGCTCGACGGCGGTCACTGCACCCGCTCCCGCCGCGGCACGCAGAGCTGCACCTCGGCCCCTTCTCCCGGCTTCGAGCGGATGACGACCGAGCCGCCGAAACGCGCCATGCGGGCCCGGATGGACTGGGCGATGCCCTGACGGTCCTCCGGCACCGCATCGGGGTCGAAGCCGCGACCGCGGTCCCGGACGTAGAGCATGACCGTGTCCGTCTCGACCTCGGCGTAGACGGAGACCTGGTCCGCACCCGACCACTTCGCCGCATTGACCGTGGCCTCGCGTGCCGCATCGAGCAGCGCGCGCAGCGCCTCGTCCAGCTCGCAGTCCCCCACCATGACCACCTGTACCGCGATGCCGTGGTCGGCCTCGACCTGCCGCTGCAGCAGGCCGACGCCCTCGGCCAACGTGGTGGCGTCCTCCCCGATGGCGCCCGGGGGCCGACCGTCGAAGAGCCAGGCGCGCAGCTCGCGCTCCTGGGCCCGGGCGAGGCGCACCACGTGCTGGGGATCGTCGGACGAGCGCTGGATCAGGGCCAGCGTCTGGAGCACCGAGTCGTGGACGTGGGCCGCCATCTGGGCCCGCTCCTCGGCCAACGCACGGGCCTGGCGCTCGGCGATGAGGTCCCGGACGAGGCTGAGCCACCAGGGGCCGAAGATGACGACGCACGCGGCAATGACCAGGACGGCGCCGCCGACGGGCCGCAGCGCGGCCACCGTGGTGTGGCCCTCGATGAGCAGGGCGATGCCACTGGCTCCGATGAGGACGCCCACGACGACGCGGGCGATGAGCCAGCGGCGGCCCTTCCCGTGGGTGTCCGCCCCGAGCAGCGGCACGACGTCGTTGTCGATGAACGCCTTCTCCGACTCGTTGGCGTTGCGCCAGATGAGGACGACAACGCCGACGGCCAGGAAGGTCGGCCATCCGATGAAGCCGATGAACGGGACGTGCAGGGAGCTGGTGATGAACTGCACCGCGATCAGCAGGGGGATGAGGATGGCGGCGATCGTCCGGATGCCGCGGCGGTCGCTGATGGCACGGGAGTAGATGTTGGTGGTCTCCCCCTCCATCGGGATCAGCAACCAGGCCATCGCGTAGACGAGCACCATCACGCCGCTGGCGATGGACACCAGGACGAAGCCGATGCGGACGATGGTGGCGTCGATTCCCGTCGCCTGCGAGACCGCGCCACAGACGCCGCCCAGGACCCGGTTGTCCGGACTGCGGCGAAGGGTCCGCAGCTTCCTCCCGACGTGATGATGGCGGTGGTACGGCGCGTGGGACCACTGCCCGTGGTCATGGCCCTGGGACCAGTGCCCATTCCCCCTGTTCCAGCCGACTCGGGGCGGGACACCGTCGGCCCCGGGCGCGTTCGCGCGGCGGTTCTGTCGGGCGGCCACCGTCGGCGAGCGGACGCGTACCGGGATCGGGTGCCTCTGCGATACCAAGATGATCGCGCCGCACGGACCCCGGGGGTATCAGGGACATCCCTGAGGACTCGGGGACGGTCTCAGGGACGGACCAGGGTGTTGCCGGATTCACGCCTGACCTGCGTGCCGTCAGGCTGGACCCATGGACTCCGCACCCGATGAGACACCAGGCACCCAGGCACACGCAGGCACCGCCGGCACCCCAGGCACCGCAGGCACCGCTGGCACCACGACCACCGGGCAGGCCGCACCATTCCCCCCGTCCCCGCCGCCCGGACCCGGCGACGAGCAGCGCCTCCACCGTGGCGGCCGCGGCCGCATGCTGGGCGGCGTCGCCGTCGGCGTGGCCGACTACTTCGACGTCGATCCCACGATGGTCCGCATCGGATTCGTCGCCCTCGCCTTCCTGGGGGGTCTGGCGGTGCCGCTCTACCTCGCGGGCTGGCTCCTCATCCCCGACGAGGACTCCGACGTGTCGGTCGCCGAGGAGCTCCTGGGCCGTGAGCGGGCCCGCCGGGCCTACTGATCGCTCCTGATCGAGGCACCTCACACCGACCGAACTCTGATCGACCGAACTCTGACCGACCGAACTCTGACCGACCGAACTCTGAACGACCGACCTCAGACCGACCAAGGAGAAGAGACCGATGCGCTACCGCTGGGATCCGGCCTACCCGATGGGCCGCAGGGACACACAGGCCTACGACTCCTCGATGCGGGCGTCGGACCAGGAGCGCAACGCGGTGGCCGACAAGCTCTCGCGCCACTACGCCGAGGGTCGCCTCGATGAGGTCGAGTTCAAGAACCGTCTCGACACCGCCATGTCGGCGACCACACGCGGCGACCTGAACGGACTGTTCGACGACCTGCCGCCGCTGCCCGGCCCGCCACCTCCCCCACCGCCGCGGCACCGCCGGGTGGTGCCCTGGGTCTTCCTCGTGGCCTTCCTCGCCATCGCCGCCGGAGCGACCATGCCGTTCTATCCCTTCTACCACGTGCCCTGGCTCCTCTTCGCCATCATCGGACTGGTGCTGTGGCGGCGGGCCGGTGGACACCTGCACTCGCACCGCCGACACGAGGTCGACCGGCCCAGCTCGGTCATGGACCACTGAGCCGGCGCCGTGGCGACCAACACGACGCCGCAGCAGCCGCAGCACCCGTAGCACCCGCAGCGCTCCGACCCGCCTGACGGACGGCGATGCGGGCACGCTGCGCTCGCTGAAGCTGTTCGCCGGCCTGCCCGAAGACGAGCTCGAGGAGATGGCGGCGCGCTGCGCCGTCTCCACCGCGCATCCGGGGCAGGTGGTCCAGGCCCAGGACGTGCCGGTGCGGATGTGGCACGTGATCACCGGTGGGCACGCCGTGGTCCAGCGCGACGGCAGCCCGATCGGGCTGCTCGGCCGGGGTGACTCCTGGTCCGAGCACTCGCTCCTGAACCAGCTGCGCTCGTCCATCGCCGTGGTGGCGCTCTCGCCTCTCACCCTGCTCACGATGAGCCGGCGCGCCTTCTTCGAGATCCCCGAGCACCACCCCGTCCTCGCCGGGCGACTTGTGGCCCGGTCGGCGACCTCGGCCGACCGTCTCGCCCTCCCGGTGTTCAATGCCCTGGTGCATCTGGCCGATACCAAGCGCACCGGAGGGTGTCCGGAGGCCCGGTACGATTGAGCCACCCCGTGACGCCGGCCGGTGGCCGCGTCGAACATCCGTCAAACATCCCTGAGGAGATCCCCCCAAATGCGCACCCTGGCCGGGTGGTGTGTCCGCCATCGCCGCATTGTCGTCCTGCTGTGGCTGCTCGTCCTCGTCGTCTCGATCTTCTCGGTCGAGGCCGTCGGCACGGACTACTCGAACAACTTCAACTTCCCCCACACCCAGTCCTTCGACGCCATCAACCTGTTGAAGTCCGTCGCCCCCTCCCATTCGGGGGACACAGAACAGGTGGTCTTCGGCACCTCCGGCGACGCCCGCCTGACCGACCCCGACGTCGGCCAGCGCATCAACACCATGGTGGACAAGATCAACGCGCTGCCCAACGTGACGGCCGTGACGAGCCCCTACGACGCCGCCGGGAACCTCGTCAACACGACGAACGTCAATGCCGACCGGACGGTTGGGTTCTTCCAGGTCAACTTCGACAAACAGACCCAAAACATCTCGAACAGCGAGGCCAAGACCTTCGTCAATACCGCCACCCATACCTCGGGTGACGGGTTGACCGTGGCCGTCACCGGTCAGCTGGCCGAGCAGGCCAACAACCAGTCCTTCAGCAGCACCGGTCTCGGCGTGCTCCTGGCCCTGATCGTGCTGTTGCTCGTCTTCGGGTCGTTCTTCGCCGCCATCCTGCCCATCCTCTCCGCGCTGTTGGCTCTGGGCACGGCCGTCGGCGTCATCGGCCTTTTGAGCCATGCCATCGGCATGCCATCGATCGCGCCCGAGCTCACGCTCCTCATCGGGTTGGGGGTCGGCGTCGACTATGCCCTCTTCATCGTGACGCGCCATCGACAGGGCCTGATAGCCGGGCGCGACGTGGAGTCCTCCATCATCAACGCGGTCAACACGTCGGGCCGCGCCGTCCTGTTCGCCGGGATCATCGTGTGCATCGCGCTGCTCGGCATGTTCGCCCTCGGTGTGAGCTTCCTGTACGGCCTGGCCGTGGCCGCCGCCATCGGCGTGGCTCTCACCATGGTGGCGGCGCTCACCCTGCTGCCGGCCATGCTGGGCTTCATCGGCCCCAAGGTCATGAGCCGCAAGCAGAAGCGGAACCTGGCCGAGAACGGCCCCCGTGTCGTCGGCTCGGACAGCAAGGGCTTCTGGCCCAACTGGGCCGACCGGGTGCAGAAGTACCCGTGGCTCTCGGCCGGCGTGGCCCTGATCATCATCATCGCCATCGCCCTCCCCTTCTTCTCGCTGCGGCTGGGCTCGGCCGACCAGGGCACCGACCCGGCGGGGACGCCGACCCGGGTCGCCTTCGACATGCTCTCCAAGGGGTTCGGGCCGGGCTTCAACGGTCCGCTGATGCTGGTGGGCGTGGTGCAGCCGGACCAGCACGCCGTCATCGAGAACGTCATCCACGAGGTCTCCCAGCAGCCCGACGTGCACAGCGTGGCCGACCCGCTCTACATCCCGAGCAAGACCGGTGACGGCGACGTCGTCCTGGTCAACGTCTATCCCGACTCGGCCCCCCAGGACGCCGCCACCACGGACCTGGTCAACCACCTGCGGAGCGACACCGTGCCCCAGGCCGTCGGCGACTCCGGCGTCAACATCCTCGTCGGCGGGTCGACCGCGATCTTCATCGACTTCGCGAACGTGTTGACCTCCAAGCTGCCGCTCTTCATCGGCCTGGTCGTGCTCCTGTCGTTCCTCCTGTTGATGACGGTGTTCCGAAGTTTCCTGATCCCGCTCACGGCGGCGGTCATGAACCTGCTGTCCATCGGGGCCGCGCTGGGCATGCTGGTGGCGGTCTTCCAGTGGGGCGACCTGGGCTCCCTGATCGGGTTACAGGGCACCAGCCCCGTCGAGGCCTTCCTCCCCGTGATGCTGTTCGCCATCCTCTTCGGGTTGTCGATGGACTACCAGGTCTTCCTGGTGTCACGCATGCACGAGGAGTACATCAAGTCGGGCGGCGACAACCGGTGGCCGTGCGCAACGGCCTGGCTGCGACCGGGAAGACGATCACGGCCGCGGCGCTGATCATGATCCTCGTGTTCGGCTCGTTCATCCTCGGTGGGAACCGCGTCATCAAGGAGTTCGGCATCGGCCTGGCCGGCGGGATCCTGGTCGACGCCGTCCTCATCCGGATGGCCATCGTTCCCTCCATCATGATGATGTTCGGCAAGGCCAACTGGTGGTTCCCAGCCTGGCTGGACCGCATTCTGCCCAAGCTGTCCGTCGACGCCGACGACCTGGCCTCCCAGATGCCGGACGACCCCGGGGCCGAGCCTCAGCCCGAGCTGGCCGGGACCCTCAAGTAGCCGGGACCCTCAAGGAGCCGGGTCCCTCGGACCGGCAGAGCGCAGCTACCAGGCGTAGTCCTCCGGCGCCGTCCGGTGACCGGGGAAGAGCTCGTCCAGGCGGGTCAGCACCTTGTCGTCCAGCGTGACGTCGACGGCGCGCAGCGCCGAGTCGAGGTGCTCGGGCGTGCGCGGCCCGACGATCGGACCGGTCACCGCCGGCCGGGTCAGCAGCCAGGCAAGCCCGACCGTGCCCGGCTCCTCGCCGATCTCGGCGCAGAGGTCCTCGTACGCCTCGAGCTGGGGACGCCGCGCCTCGATCGTCTCGGCGGCGCGCCCGGCGTAACGCCGGCTGCCGTCGCGTTCCTTGCGCACGACGCCGCCGAGCAGGCCGCCCTGCAGCGGCGACCACGGGATCACGCCGAGCCCGTAGGTCTCGGCCGCCGGCAGCACCTCGCGCTCGATCGCTCGCACGATCAGGTTGTAGATGGACTGCTCGCTGACCAGACCCATGAAGTTGCGGCGCGCCGCCGCCTCCTGGGCCCGGGCGATGTGCCAGCCGGCGAAGTTGGAGGAGCCGACGTAGAGGATCTTGCCCTGGGCCCGCAGGACCTCCATCGCCTCCCAGATCTCGTCCCAGCCGGTGCCGCGGTCGATGTGGTGCATCTGGTAAAGGTCGATGTAGTCGGTCTGCAGCCGGCGCAGGCTGGCGTCGCAGGCCCGCCGGATGTTCAGCGCCGAGAGCCGGCCCTCGTTGGGCCAGTCCCCCATGTCGCCGTAGAGCTTGGTGGCGAGCACCGTCTTCTCGCGGCGCCCTCCGCCCTGGGCGAACCAGCGGCCGACGATCTCCTCGGTCGCGCCCCGCCCCTTGGAGCGGCCGTAGACGTTGGCCGAGTCGAAGAAGTTGATCCCGGCCTCCAGAGCCGAGTCCATGATGGAAAACGAGGTCGGCTCATCCGTCTCGGGCCCGAAATTCATGGTGCCCAGGCAGATGCGGCTGACGCGGAGGCCGGTGCGGCCCAGTGGGTGAATTGCATGGGCCCGAACCTACCGGCCGATCGGCGAAGGGTGCACCGATTGGCTGACTTTTTCGCCGCCCCGCTAGATTGAGAACATGATTCTCCACCCGAGCTTGGGGGCATGATGGCGCAACAGATCCCGCTGGTCGACTACCTGGAGCTGGGGGACGACCCGCATTTGGTGGCCAACGAGTGCACCTCGTGCGGCGCCCGCTTCTTCGACCGGCGCAACGCGTGCGCCGCCTGCGAGGCGACCGAATTCAAGAAGGTCGTCGTCCCGACGGCGGCGAGGTGCGGGCCTTCACCATCGTGTCGTTCGCCGCACCGGGAATCCCCGTGCCCTACGTGGCCGCCGTCGTCGACTGCGACGGCACCAGCGTGAAGGCCAATCTCATCAACGTGACACCCGATCCCGAGCACGTGACGCTGGGCATGAAGGTCCGCCTGGCCACCGAAGTGATCGGCACCGACGACAACGGCACCGAGGCAGTCGGCTTCGGTTTCGAACCCCTGGGAGGTTAGGCACGATGGCATCAGCATCGGAAGAGGTGTGGGTCCTCGGCATCCACATGACGAAGTTCGGGAAGCACCCTGACCTCGACACCGTCGACCTGGCTTCGCAGGCGGTCCAGGGCGCGCTGGCCGACGGCGGGGTGACCATGAAGGACATGGGCATCATCGGCGCCGGCAACCTCATGGGCGGCGCGCTGCCGATCGGGCAGGTCGTCCAGAAGCAGCTGGGCCAGACCGGCATCCCCGTCTACAACGTGTCCAACGCCTGCGCGACCGGCGCCACCGCGCTGCGGGTGGCCGTCATGGCGATCAAGGCGGGCGAGACCGACATGGGCCTGGCCTTCGGCGTGGAGAAGCTGGCCGGCGCCGGGCTGCTGGCCGGCGGCAGCCGCAAGAGCGACGACAACACGTGGACGCCCTCGGGGCGCTACGGGTCGGTGGCGGCGATCGACGGCCGCATCGGCACCGACATCATGCCGGGCGTCTTCGCCCAGATCGGCATGGAGTACGGCCACCGCTACGGCGGCACCAGCTTCGAGCTGTTCGCGCAGATCAGCGAGAAGAACCACTCGCACTCGACGCTCAACCCGATGGCGGCCTACCAGAAGAAGATGTCGCTCGACGAGATCATGAACGACGTCATGATCGCCTACCCCAACACGCGCCCCATGTGCTCGGCCAACTGCGACGGTGCGGCGGCGGCCGTGGTCGTCTCGGGGTCGAAGCTCAAGACGCTGTCGCTGGAGCAGCAGAAGCGTGCGGTCAAGATCTCGGCCTCCATCCTGACCACCGACCCGTGGGAAGAGGCGTGCCAGATCCTGCCCAACGTCAACGACCTGACCCGCAACGCCGCCGCCCAGGCCTACGAGCAGGCGGGCGTGGGTCCCTCCGACCTGAACCTGGTGGAGCTGCACGACTGCTTCGCCACCGCCGAGCTGGTGCACTACGACAACCTCGGGCTGTGCGAGCGCGGCGGCGCGGCCGACTTCTTCAAGTCGGGCGCGACGTGGCGCGACGGCACGACGCCGGTGAACGTGTCGGGCGGCCTGGAGTCCAAGGGCCACCCGATCGCCGCCACCGGCATCGCCAACGTGTGGGAGGTGGCCACCCACCTGCGCGGTGAGGCCGGCGACCGCCAGATCGAGGGCGCCAAGGTCGGGCTGACCCACGTGATCGGGCTGGGCTCGGCGTGCGGCGTGCACATCCTGGAGAAGTCGGCGGCGTAGCCCTGGCAGCCGGGCGTGGGAGCGGCCTGCGTGATGACGTCGCAGTGAGCGCAGTCGACCTCGCCCGTCTACGACACCATCGGGCTGGGCTACGTCGCCCACCGCCGGGCCGACCCGCGCTGGGAGGCCGTGATCAACGAGCAGCTCGGCGACGGGCGCGGGCAGATCGTCGTGAACGTCGGGGCCGGCACCGGCAACTACGAGCCAGTGGACCGGACCGTTCTCGCCGTCGAGCCGTCGAGCGTCATGGTGGGGCAACGTCCGCCCGGTGCGGCGCCGGCCGTGCGGGCCAGCGGCTCGGCGCTGCCGCTGCCGTCGGGCTGCGCGGACGTGGCCATGGCGATCCTCACGTGCACCACTGGGACGACTGGGCGGCCGGACTGGCCGAGCTGTGCCGGGTGGCGCCGCGGCGGCTGGTGCTGACCATGGACTTCGAACTGCACTCGCGCTTCTGGTTCCTCGAGGACTACGTGCCCGAGGTGGGCGAGGTCACCCGCCGGCTGGGACCGGGGTACGACGCTGTGGCGGAGGCGATCGGTGGCGGCGGTCGCAGCGAGGTCATCCCGCTGCTCGTTCCGCGGGACATGCGAGGACGGCGTGCTCGGCGCCTACTGGTGCCGGCCCGAGGCGTACCTCGACCCGGCGGTGCGGGCCAACTGCTCCGGGCTTGGCGCTGGCCGACCCCGCCGTCGTGGCACGGGGTGTCGCAGCGCTGGAGGCGGACCTGGCGAGCGGTGCGTGGCAACGGCGTCACGCCGACCTGGCCGAGCTGCCGGCGATCGATCTCGGGTACCGGCTGGTCGTGGCCGAGGTCCGCTGAGTAGTCCCCAACTGCCTCCGGGCGGGCGCGCCAAAGCGCCCGAGAAGTCGTGCTTTTCGAAATCACCGGTGATGATCAGCCGGGGTTAAGCGGGGGCGGGCTGGGCCGGTTGGCGGCCCGCCCCGTCAGGCCGCTGTCGGCGGGGGCCGCTGGCGCTGCTCGGCTTGGTTGCGCAGGCGGTTGTGGAACCCGCAGAGCAGCCGCCCGTTCTCCTGGGTGGTCGCCCCGCCCTCGGCGTAGGTCTCGATGTGGTCGACCTGGCAGTTCTCGGCGGGCTCGTAGCAGTACGGGTGGGTGCAGATGCGGTCGCGCAGCTCAATGGCCCGCCTCGTCCCGCCGCTGAAGAGCCGGGCCCGCACGCTGACGTCGATCCGGTTGCCCAAAGAGAAGATGGCCCGCTCGAAGTAGGCCGAGTCCATCCACGGCGTCAGGGCCGAGGGTGCGAGCACGGTGCCGTTCTCGAGCTCGCAGATGCGGCCGTGGATTGTCTCGTAGCCGACGAAGACGGAAAAGAGCGGGGCGGGCCGGATGCCGTCGGCCGGGGCGGTGCGGCTGCGCGTCGCCATCTCGACGAGGGCGTCGGCCCGGCGCTGGGCCGAGGTGCGGGCCAGCTCGTCGATCCGGGCCGTGCGCCCCAGGCGCTCCCTCGCCTCGGCGCAGTCGGCCTCGAAGAGGTCGTGCTCGAGGCGGTTGAGCTCGTCCGGCGACGATGGAGCCCGAGACCGGGTCGAGCGTCATCTGGCCCAGCCACATCCCGCTGAAGCTGGCTTCGAAGAAGACGTTGCGCGACGCCTTGCGCTCCTCGTCGGAGGCGTCGGCCCCGTCGGGGTCGGCCAGCTGCTTCCAATAGCTGAGGACCCGGTAGAAGTCCTCGAAGCCCATGTGCGGCGGCCTGGGCGACCAGCATCGCCTCGTCGCGGGCCATGGAGGCCTCGGTGCGGTGGCGCCGGGCCGAGGCGATGGCCCGGGCCTGCGTCGACCCCGATCGCCCCGTCACGCCACGCCTGGGCGCACTCGGGCAGGTGGCGCAGCTGCCGTCCCGAGGCGCACCCGGCGCCTGGCCGCCGCCCGCGGCACCCGACAGCGCGAAGAGATCCACGCCGCCGCCGTCTTGGCCCCGTCGGCCGCCCACTGCTCCCCCGCCTCGAAGGCCGCCGTCGCTTCGGTCACGAAGGACTCGAAGCGTGACTGCAAGCGGTGCAGCTCCTCGATCGACGCGCCGTCGCCGTAGTTCTCCGCACCCGACGCCACCAGTGCGTCGAGCGCCTCGGCGAAGTTGTCCAACTCCATGTGTTCGATGGAAGCACGCGGTTGTCACAGATTCATCGTCCGAAACGAGCGCAAATTGCCTGACATTTCGCACGCGTGGGCGACCGTTCTTTGGGGGGGCTGCTGCCTCAAATTGGCCGCTGCCTCAAATTGACCGCTTTCTCGAATTGGTAGCGCGGTGCCGCCGGCGGTGCCGCCGGAACCGTTCCGGCAGTGCCGGCGCGGCGGCCGAAAAAAAGGAAATAGAGAGGAAAAGGACTAGGAGCCGCCGGCGAGCAGCGGCACCGGCCGGGCCAGGCTCCAGCTGAAGGTGTCCTCGATGTCGGCCAGCGCCAGCGGCTCGGCCAGGTCGGCGACGGTCGGTCCGACCCGGTCGGCCACGGACTGGAGCAGGTCGCCGTCGAAGCCCCAAAGGTCGACGGCGTTGGCGCCGAGGATGCGGCGGAGGTCGTCCTCGGGCATGCCGCCGAAGATGTAGCGCAGCGTCTCGCGGTGCACGGGAGCGGCGCCCTCCAGGTGGGGGTAGTCCGCGCCCCACATGAGCTTGTCGATGCCGATCTCGTGGCGCATCTCGGCCTCGTAGCGCTTCATGAGCGAGCCGCCCAGCCAGACGTGCTTCTCGAAGTAGTCCCGCGGCCGCATCTTGAGGTAGGAGCGGACCGGGGCGCCGCCGTGGGTGTCGAAGAACGACTCCATGTCCCGGATGAGCGACGGCAGCCACTGCACGCCGTTCTCGGTCACGACGACCTTGAGATCGGGGTGGCGGTCGAAGACGCCGCCGAAGATCATGAACCACAGCGGCCGGCGGGTGAAGACGAACACCTCGTAGAGGCCGAGCATGCCGCCGTGCTCCTTGTCGTAGAGGAACTTGGTGTCGGTGGCCGAGCCGGACGCGCCGGTGTGCAGGTTGACCACCATGCCGTGCTCTTCGCACGCGCTCCAGAAAGGCTCGTAGTAATCGTCCGCGTAGCCGGGCAGCTTCGACGTGACCGACATGGCGGGCAGCATCACGCCGCCGAAGATGCCGTTGGCGCGCGCCCAGGCCACCTCCTCCACGGCGCGGTCCATGTCGTGGAAGTCGATCGGCATGCATCCAGCGCGCCGGCCCGGGGCGGCGTGACAGAAGTCGGCCAGCCAGCGCACGTAGCCGTGCAGCGCGGGCCACACCACCTCGAGGCCCTTGTCGGTCGTCGCGCCGAGATACATGGCTGGGCTGAGTCCGCCCGCCAGAATCGGTCCCGGCAGGGTGACCTCGGCGTGGATCCCCTGCTCCTCGAGCACGGCCAGCCGGCGCCCGTCCCCGTCGCCCGGCACGACCCAGTCGGTCCCGTAGTGGGCCAGCCAGCCCTCGGCGGCATCGATGTCGACGCCCATGCCGGCCAGGCGCCGGGCCGCGGTGGCCCGCACCGGATCCGACTCGTCGACCTCGCCGGGATCGAAGCCGCCGAACATGGAGATGGCGAGGTTCGACATGTCGCCGAAGGCGGCGACCGCCTCGCGCTGCGCCGGGTCCACGTAGGACAGGAAGTGCTCGAGGCTGTCCGGCGAGGCGTGCGTGTCGGCCGACACCACCACGTAGTTGCGGCCCGGCGCGGCCGTGGCCGCTCCCTCACCCATGCAACGGACCCATGCAACGCCCTCCCTGGACCTTGATACCGCACAGGACGCCCGACGCGGACATCCTGGTCAGTGACCCGCACACTACCGCCGGGGCCCCGGGGTCGGGCGGTGGGAGGCGGCGCCGGTAGTTTCTGCGGTCGAGATGCACACTTCTTCCACCCTCGTCCTGGTCCTGGCCGTGTTCGCGGCCAGCCTGGTGGAGATGGTCGAGGCGCTGACCATCGTGGTGGCCGCCGGCGTCAGCCGGGGCTGGCGCTCGGCTCTGGAGGGCGCCGCGGCGGCCATCGTGGTGCTCGGGGTCCTGGTCGTCGCGGTGGGCGTGCCGCTCGTCCGCTACATCCCGATCGACGCACTGCGGGTCGTGGTGGGGGCGCTGCTGCTCGTGCTCGGCCTGTCCTGGCTGCGCAAGGCCATCCTGCGGGCGAGCGGCCACAAGGCCCCGCACGACGAGGACAAGATCTACGCCGAGACCGTGGCCGAGCTCAGCGCCGAGGACGCGGCAGCGGGATCCCCGGGGACGCCCGGCGGGAGCGACGGCTTGCGACACGGCGGACGTGACGGCGTGGGGTTCGCGGTGGCCTTCAAGGGCGTCTTCCTCGAGGGCACCGAGGTGGTGCTGATCGTGATCAGCCTCGGCGCCGCGCAGCACCGGCTCGGCCTGGCCGCGCTGGCCGCCGCGGCGGCGGCGGTCCTGGTGGCCATCGTCGGCCTGCTCGTGGCGCGCCAGCTGAGCGAGGTCCCCGAGAACACCATCAAGACGCTGGTCGGCGTCATGCTGACGAGCTTCGGCGTGTTCTGGGTCGGCGAAGGCGCGGGGGTGCACTGGCCGGGCGACGACCTGGCCATCCCGGTGCTGGTGGGATTCTTCGTCGTCGTCTACTTCGCCTTCACCGCGTTCATGCGCACGAAGCTCCCGGCGCCGGTCACCGAGAAGTCCGAGAAGGCTGTCCCGTGAAGGCGGCACCATGACGGTCGTGACGCGGGCGATCCGGGCCTTCGGCCACTTCTGGTGGGACTTCCTGGTCGGTGACACGCCCGAGCTGGCGGTGGCCACCGGCGCCATCGTGGGTCTGGCCTTCCTCCTGGCGGGCCAGCGCTGGGTGGGCGCCATCCTGCTGCCGCTGGTAGCCGCCGCGTTCCTGTTCATCAGCACGTATCGAGGGCGGAGGCGCGCTCCCGCTCGTAACAGCGTCCGCGCCCGCCGCTGTCAGGCCGCGGCCCACTCCACGGCCGCCCGCACCTGTGACGGTTCGAAGCACTCGACCTCGCCCGGCATCATGAAGCGGAACACCGAGATGGCGTGGCGCAGCCAGTCGTGGTTCGTCACGACGGCGCACCGCTTCCACTTGGAGAGATCCCGGTGCACGAGCTCGGAGAAGTACAGCTTGGAGTCCTCGACGGTGCCACCCACCGTCAAGCCGGTGTACCCGTCGCCGAACACGAAGACGCAGCGGATCTCGCCCGGACCGTCGAGCAGGGCGCGGAGCCCCGGGACGAGGACGGTCTCGTAGTCCTCCTTCGCCAGCTTGCCGACCACCTCGACGGCCAGCACCGTGTCCGGGCTGTCGATCTTCTCGAGCATGACCTCTCCCTCCGTCGGCAGTCGGCCGGTGATCGGCGCACCGGGCCGCTCCTCACTGTGGACCGCGACGCCGACAGTGGCAAGCGTCTCCCCGGCCAGCCGTGACGGCGCCCGCGGCTCGGTATCGTCGGCCCGGTGCGGCCCTTCCGCTTCGGTCTCCAGTCCACTGCCACGGAGCTTCAGGAGGTCCTCCGCACCGCTCGTGCCGCGGAGGACGCCGGCTTCGACGTCTTCCAGGTCGGCGATCACGTCGGAGCCGAGCCGTCCGCGCTCGTCTGCCTGGCCGGGGCCGCCGTCACCACTGAGCGCATCCGCCTCGGCACCCTGGTGCTCAACAACGACCTGCACCACCCGGTGACGCTGGCCCAGGAGGTGGCGACACTCGACCAGCTGAGCGGTGGCCGGCTGGAGGTGGGCCTCGGGGCCGGGCACAGCTTCACGGAGTACGCCGCCATGGGCCAGCCGTTCGACCCGCCCGCGACCCGCAAGGCGCGGCTGGCCGAGTCGGTCGAGATCCTCCGCGCGTTGCTCGACGGTGGCCCGGTGTCCTTCCGCGGGGACCACTACCGGCTCGACGAAGCGGTCACGCTGGCGCCGCAGCAGGAGCACGTGCCCTTCCTCGTCGCCGTGAACGGGAGGAACGCGCTGGCCCACGCCGTCCGCCACGCCGACATCGTCGCTCCCACCATGCTCGGTCGGACCCGAGAGGACGGGCAGCACCACGACGTCCGCTGGGAAACGTCCCGCCTCGATACCACCATCGAGTGGATGCGGAGAGAGGCGGGAGGGCGCTGGGACACCATGGAGCTGCACGCGCTCGTCCAAGCGGTCGTGATCACGGACGACCGAGTGCACGCCACCGCCGAGATCGCCGGGCGTATCGGGATGGACGTGTCCGACGCGTTGTCGACCCCGTTCCTCTGCGTCGGGACGCACGCCGAGATCGCGCAGCACCTGCAGGCGTGCCGGGAGCGCTGGGGATTCAGCTACTACAGCGTGCGCGACATCGACTCGTTCGCCCCTGTGCTCGTTCGCCTCCGTGCCGACGACGGCACCCGCTGAGCGTCCAGGTTCTGACTTCACGACCGAGGTTCAGGTGACCGAGGTTCAGGTGACCGTGCCGACCGGGCGGACCGGCTCCGAACCGGGGTCGGGACCCGGCGTGGGCTCGGGCTCGGCAACCGGACCCGCCATCGTGCGCTCGGGGAGCAGCAGCACGGCGCCGACGAGGAAGCAGACGGCGCCCACGAACGTGCCGAGGTTCGTCAGCGCCAGGCTGAGGAGCTGGCCGCTCGACGTGACGTAGGAGGCCACCGCCGACACGCCGAAGGCGACCGAGCCCACCAGGTTGAGGGCGGTGATCCGCCACGAGATGCGGTCCGGCCGCCAGGCGAACGGCCCGTGGCACTCCTCGACCCAGGCCAGCCAGCTCGCAACGAGGAAGCAGACGGAGCCGAGCGCGTCGGGGCGCCACACCGGGTGGTGCTTCGACGACGCGCCCAGCCCGACGAGGAGGGCGCTCAGCGTCGTCCGGTTGAACCACAGCGTGCCGATCAACTGGATGCCAGAGGCCCACCAGTCGATCCGCCGGTGCCGGATCCGCAGCAACGACGCAAGCACCCTTGCGGCGCGGTTCGACGACGGCAGTCGGTGCGGACGCGGCCTCCGTGTACTGCAGGAAGGCGGCCGTGGTGAAGAAGATCGATCCGATGAAGTAGGTGATGTTGTCCGGAGTGGTCCCGACGCTGGTCGCGTAGAGCGGGAAGGAGCCCAGCGCGAAGCAGATCGACCCGATGGCGAACAGCACGCCGATCCACCACGCCATGGCGAAGGGTGCCCACCACGTCGAACCGCCGGTCACCCGGCCGGCGTGCTTGCGGTGCCAGCGGGAATCCCACACGACGCGGGTGCCGTCGGGGCGGCGGAAGACCTCCCGTGTGACGAAGGGACCGAAGCCGCGACTGCCCAGGCGCCGCCAACCCTCGGGAACCTCGACATAGCCCGCAGCCATTGGGTCACGATAGGGCCGGGCCGGTGGGGCGTACGGGAGCGCCGCGCCGAGGAGGGTGCCGCGCGGAGCGCCTCTAGGATCAGCCCGCATGACCGATCCCGCGTTCCCGGCACTGGGGCAGGTCGTCCTCGACAGCACCGACGCCCGCCGGCTGGCCGAGTTCTATCGGGAGCTGCTGGGCTACGAGTACAGGGCCGGCGACGAGGCACCACCCGACGGGGAAGACGACCCGAAGGGGCTGGACTACATCGTCCTCGCCCATCCGTCCGGGGCGCCCCGGGTCGCCTTCCAGCAGGTCGCCGAGCTCCCCCACTCGACCTGGCCCGGGGCCGGGACGCCCCAGCAGCTGCACCTCGACCTGACCGTCCCGGACGGGTCGGCGCTGCGGCTCCAGCACGAGCGGGCGCTCGCTCTGGGGGCCCGCCTCCTCCTCGACCGCGCCGACGACCCGGACGAGGAGCTCTACGTCTACGCCGACCCCGACGGGCACCCCTTCTGCATCTTCGTGGCCCCCGACTGACCCTCCCGGATCGGGCATCATGTGGGCTCGTCGACGGGGAGGAGCGGGCATGGGAACCGAGACGCGCGGTGTGGTCTCGCTGGAGAAGGGTGCACCCGTCACGCTCGAGACGATCGTGGTGCCCGACCCCGGGCCGGGAGAGGCGGTCGTCGCCGTCAAGGCGTGCGGGGTGTGCCACACGGACCTGCACTACCGGGAGGGCGGGATCAACGACGACTTCCCCTTCCTGCTCGGCCACGAGGCCGCCGGCGTCGTCGAAGCGGTCGGGCCCGACGTCACCGACCTGGCGCCCGGCGACTTCGTCGTCCTGAACTGGCGGGCGGTGTGCGGCGAGTGCCGGGCGTGCCGGCGAGGGAAGCCCTGGTACTGCTTCGCGACGCACAACGCCACACAGAAGATGACGCTGGCCGACGGCACGCCGCTCTCCCCCGCGCTCGGCATCGGCGCCTTCGCGGAGCGGACGCTGGTGGCGGCGGGCCAGTGCACGAAGGTCAACCCGGCCGCGCGGCCGGAAGCTGTCGGACTGCTCGGGCTGCGGCGTGATGGCGGGCATCGGTGCGGCCATGTACACGGGACAGGTCGGCCTGGGCGATTCCGTGGCCGTCTTCGGCTGCGGCGGCGTCGGGTGTGCCGCCGTCGCCGGGTCGAAGCTCGCCGGGGCGGCCACCATCATCGCCGTCGACCTCGACCCCGGGAAGCTCGAGCTCGCCACCTCGTTCGGTGCCACGCACACGGTCGACGCCGGCGCCACCGATCCGGTGGAGGCGATCAAGGACCTCACGGGCGGCAACGGTGCCGACGTCTGCATCGAGGCCGTCGGGAATCCCGCCGTGATGGAGCAGGCCTTCCTGGCCCGGGACCTCGCGGGGACGCTGGTGCAGGTGGGGGTCCCCACGCCAGACATGCGCATCGACCTCCCGATGATCGAGTTCTTCGGGCGGGGCGGCGCGCTGAAGCCGAGCTGGTACGGCGACTGCCTCCCCTCGCGCGACTTCCCGATGCTCGTCGACCTCTATCTGGACGGGCGGCTCGATCTCGACCGCTTCGTCAGCGAGACCATCGGCATCGACGAGGTGGAGGCCGCGTTCGCCCGCATGCAGCGCGGCGAGGTGCTGCGCTCGGTCGTGGTCATCTGAGGGTCCCGGCCGCCGCCGGCGACGGCCCCGCTGTCAGCCCTTCTTCTTCGCCTTCCCGCCGGCAACGAGCTCACGCCAGCTCTCCTCGTTGACCTCGACGCCGTACCGCTTCGCCGCGCGGAGGATGCGCCGCCACGCCTCGTCACGTTCCTTGTCGGTGACGCCCTCGACCTGATCGAAGCGGGCGATGGCGTTGCGGACGTGGCGCGCGTCGGTCAGCGGCTCCTTGCGCTTCTTGGGGAAGGCGAAGTCCTTGCCGGGCAGCTCGTCCTTCTCGGCGGTGCTGAGCCCGCCTTCCTTCTGCTTCGTCTTCGTCGTGGCCATCGTGACCTCCTCGCAGCCATCGCTCGGTCCGTACACGACGATTACCCCGACCAGGCGCCTTCGAATCAGGGGCCACGCCCGAGCGTCGTGCGCGTCGGGGCATACTGGCTCACCCATGACACTCCCCCTCGCCCCCTTCGGCCCGCGCACGGGGCTGCGCGGCATGGTGGCGGCGGCCGACCAGCTGGCCGCCTCGGCCGGCATCGGCCTCCTGGCCCGGGGTGGCTCGGCCGCCGACGCCGCCGTGGGGACGGGAGCGGCGATGGCGGTCGTCGGCCCACACCTGTGCGGCCTGGGCGGCGACGTGCTGGCCATGATCTCGCCGCCGGGGTCGCCACCCGAGGCGCTCCTCTCGGTCGGGCGCGCCGGCGCGGGGTCCGACCCGGCCCGGATGCGCGCCGAGGGGATGGCGACCATGCCGTTGCGGGGCGACGTGCGCAGCGTGCAGGTGCCCGGTGCCGTCGACGGCTGGCTCGCCCTGCACGAGCGCCACGGGCGGCTCCCGCTCGAGGACGTCCTGGCTCCCGCGATCGAGCTCGCCTCGGAGGGCTTTGCCGCCTCCATCATGCTGGCGCTGGCCAGCCACCTCGTCCACGCTCTGCCCGGGGCGGGCGAACTCTGCCCGGGAGGGCCGCTCGAAATCGGACAGACGGTGCGCGTCCCCGGGGTGGCCCGCACGCTGCGCGCCATCGCGCTCCACGGCCGCGACGGCTTCTACCAGGGTGAGTTCGGCCGGGGCCTGCTCGAGCTGGGCGGCGGCCACTTCGCGCCGTCCGACTTCGCGACCAGCGCGGCGTCGTGGTGCCCTCCGCTGCGGACCAGAGCCTGGGGCCACGACCTGTGGACCGTGCCGCCCCCGTCGCAGGGCTACCTGACGCTCGCCGGCGCCGCGGTGGCCGAGGCCGCCGGTCTCGGGTCCGAGCCCGACGATCCGCAGTGGGCCCATCTCCTCGTCGAGACATGGCGCGCCGTCGGCCACGACCGCCCGGCGCTGCTCTTCGACGGTGCGGACGGCGCTGCGCTCCTCGACCCCGAACGGCTGGCCGCCGCCGCGGAGCGGGTCGACGCGCTGTCGATGGCGCCACCCGACGTCGCGCCCGGTGGCGGCACGGTGGGTCCCGACGTGGCCCGCTTCGGCGACGGGGACACCACACACCTCTGCGCGCTCGACGCCGACGGCCTCGGCGTGTCGCTCACGCAATCGAACGCGCTCGACTTCGGCTCGCATCTCGTCGAGCCCAACACCGGCGTCTTCCTGCACAACCGCGGCGTGGGCTTCTCGCTCGAGCCGGGCCATCCGGCCGAGGTCAGGCCCGGCCTGCGGCCCCCGCACACCCTCTCCCCGATGCTCGTGACCGGCGCCGAAGGTGCGCTGTCGCATCTGGTGGGGGCCATGGGCGGCGACGCCCAGCCGCAGATCATCGTCCAGCTCCTGGCGCGCCTGCTGCGGACCGGCCAGGATCCGGCCACCGCCATCACCGCGCCCCGGCTCACCCTCGACGCGCCGTCGGCGGGGCCCTTCCGGCTCTGGTGGGGCGAGGATCTCACGGTGCTGATGGAGGCGGATGCGCCGCCGGCGTGGCAGGGCGGGCTCGCCGGCAAGGGCCACCGGGTGCAGACGATCAGCGCCTTCGACCCGGTGGCCGTCGGCTGCGCCCAGATCATCGCGGTGGAGCGAGAGGCGGCAGGCGGCCGGCGCCTCGTCGGGGCGTCGGACCCGCGGAGCCCCTCGGGCGACGCGGTGGGCCGCTGATGACGCGCCGGGTCGGCGTGGCCGCCGCCGGGTGAGCCGGGCGCCGGGCGATCCGCTGCGGATCGCCTCCCTCGCCAAGCAGGTCCCGCTCGCCGAGTCGCTCCACCTCCAGGACGGCCGGCTGGTGCGTACGGGCGTGGGCGTCGAGATGAACCCGTACTGCCGGCGGGCCGTGGCCCAGGGGGTCGCCCTCGCCCGGGACAGCAGCGGCACGTGCACCGTGGTCACGCTCGGGCCCCCGGGCGCTGAGGACGTCCTGCGGGAGGCGGTGGCCTGGGGAGCGGACTCGGGGCTCCACGCCTGCGACCCGGCCTTCGCCGGCTCCGACACCCTGGCCACGGCACGCGCCCTCGCCGCCGTGCTGCGCGCGGCCGGTCCCTTCGACCTCGTGCTGCTCGGCCGGAACTCCATCGACGGGGAGACCGGCCAGGTGGGACCCGAGCTGGCCGAGCTGCTCGACCTCCCCTTCGCCAGCGGCGTGCGCCAGCTGGAGGACCTGGGCCCGATCTGGCGGCTCCAGCTCGAGCACGACGACGGGACGCAGGAGGTGGAGATCGCGCTGCCCGCGGTCCTGTCGGTGGCCGAGCGGCTCTGCGACCCCTGCAAGGTGGATCCCGCAGGCCGGGCCGCCGTACCGCCAACGCGCCTCACCCGGATGGACGCCGGCCGCCTCGGATCGGGGCCCTGGGGAGAGGCCGGGAGCCCCACGGTGGTCGGCGCGACGAGGCCCATGGAGCACGAGCGCGCTCGGCGCATGCCGGAGGGACCGGTGGCGGCGCAGGTCGAGGAGGCCGTGCGCGAGCTGGGCCGACGGGGAGCCCTGACCGCAGCCGGGGACCGGGGCGCTGGCGCTGCTGCGGGCCGAGGCGTTGGTGCGGACACGGAACCACCGTCCCCCGGTGACGGTCGACAGGCAGAACGGAGCCGGGCGCGGGTGATCGCCGTCCTGGCCGAGCCCGGCCGCCCCACGGTGACCGCGGAGTTGCTCGGCGCCGCGGCGCGGCTCGCCGCCGACGTCGACGCCGCGGTGCACGCCCTCTCCCCCGGCCCGACCCCTCCCGCCCCCTTGGCAGCGGCCGGCGCGGACGTGGTGGTCGTGCTCGAGGGCTCGACGGTCGCCGAGGACGTCGCCGACTCGCTCGCCGCCTACGTGCGGGAGACCGCTCCGTGGGCCGTGCTCGCCCCGAGCACCGCGTTCGGCCGTGAGGTGGCAGGCCGTGCCGCGGCCGCCACGGGATCGGGGCTGGTGGGCGACGCCATCGCCCTCTCCATCGGCGACGGCGTCCTCGTGGCGGCCAAGCCGGCCTTCGCCGGTGCGCTGGTGGCCGACATCACCTGCCGCAGCACCACGCAGATGGCCACGGTGCGTCCGGGCGTCCTCCCGGCCCCGGCGCGCCGCGCCGGTGCCGCCGCGGTGCAGACGCGGGCGGGCCGGACGCGGGGACGGGTCCGGGTGCTGTCCGAGCGGCGGGACGACGACGTCGAGACGCTGGCCCGGGCCCAGGTCGTGATCGGCGTGGGGACCGGGGTCACGCCCGATGAGTACGCCCAGCTCAGCCCGCTCGCCGCCGAGCTGGGAGCCGAGCTGGCCGCCACGCGGAAGGTCACCGACCGGGGCTGGGCACCCCGGTCCCGTCAGGTCGGCCTGACGGGCCGGTCCGTCGCCCCGCGCCTCTACGTCGCCATCGGTCTCAGCGGGAAGTTCAACCACATGGTGGGGGTGCGCGCCGCGGGCACCATCCTGGCCGTCAACGAGGACCCGGGCGCCCCGGTCTTCGAGCACTGCGACGTGGGCATCGTCGGTGACTGGCACGAGGTCGTGCCGCTCCTTCACGAGGCACTCCGCCGGACCAGCACCTCGCACGACGCCGCGGCCGTCAGCTGAGGCCCACCCCTGCGGCGGCGCGGACCGTCGCCACGACCTCCTCGTTCGAGGCGCCGGGGCCGAGCACCGCGGCCACCCCGTCGGCCTTCAGCAGGTCGACGTCGGCGGGCGGGACGATGCCGCCGACGACAACCGGCGTCTCGAGGCCGGCGGCCCGGAGCGCGCCGACAACCGCCGGGGCCAGCGTCAGGTGGGCCCCGTTGTGCATGGACACCCCGACGACGTCGACATCCTCCTGCGCCGTCATGGCGGCGATGGTCTCGGGTGTCTGGCGCAACCCGGCGTAGACGACCTCGCATCCGGCGTCGCGCAGGATCCGGGCCACGACGCGCAGCCCGCGGTCGTGCCCGTCGAGGCCGACCTTGGCCATGAGCACCCGCACGGGCCGGTCAACCCCCGGCGCCGTCATGTCAAGGCGCGGGGTTCGCCCGCGGTGCGTGCTCCGTTGGCCACCGGGCAATGCTAGGCCCGAGACCGGCGAGCCCCACTCAGCCGGCCCTGGCGCCGCGCACGATGCGGAGGTCCGGAGGCGTGGCGACGCTGGACGTCAGCATCTTGCCGAAGGCAGCCGCGGAGAGGGGGCGGGCGAAGTAATAGCCCTGCGCGATGTCACAGCCGAGGTTCTGGAGCTCCTCGAGTTGCGCCAGCGTCTCGACGCCCTCCAACACCGTGGTGCGAGCCGATGGCCTGGGACAGCGCCACCACCGCGGAGACGATGGCGGACTTCACGGGGTCGTGGTCGATGTCCCGCACGAAGCTCTGGTCGATCTTGACGACGTCGATTGCGAACCGGGCCAGGTAGCCGAGCGAGGAGTTCCCCGTCCCGAAGTCGTCGATGGCCACCTGGACGCCGAGGGTGTGGAGCCTCGTCACGATGGCCGACGTCAGATCGACGTCGTCCATGGCCAGGCTCTCGGTGATCTCGAGGCACAGCTGTTGCGGGTCGATCCCGGTGGCGTGCAGGACCGCGGCGACCTCGTCGGCCAGGCCGGCCTGCTGGAACTGGCGGGCGGAGAGGTTCACGCCGACCCGGAGGGTGCTGCCGAACTCCTTCTGCCACGTCTGGGCCTGCCGGCACGCCTGCTCGAGGACCATCCTCCCGATGGGCAGGATGGTCCCGTTGTGCTCGGCGAGCTTGATGAAGTGGGCGGGCAGCAGGGTCCCGTGATCCGGGTGGTTCCAGCGCACCAGCGCCTCCGCGCCGACGATGCGCCGGTCGGCCAGGGCGACGAGCGGCTGGTAGTGCACCTCCACCTCGCCCCGCTCGACCGCGTGGTGCAGCGCCGTGTCGAGGTCGAGCCGATCGACCGAACGGACGCCCATCCGATCAACGTCGAACAGCGCGAACTGGCCGCCGCGGCCCCGCTCCTTGGCCCGGTACATGGCGACGTCGGCGTCGTGCAGCAGGTCGTCGCGGGACTTGCCGTGCTCGCTCATTGCGATGCCGATGCTCACGGTGCCCACCACTTCGTGCCCGGCACTCAGCGTGATCGGATCGTGCAGTGCGTCGAGAACGGCGTTGGCCACCTCGCTGGCGTCGTGGGTGGTCACACCCTCGAGGAGAATCACGAACTCGTCACCACCGAAGCGGGCGAGGGTGTCGCCGGGCCGTACGGCGCGGCGCAGGCGGTCCCCGATGACCCGCAGCAGCTCGTCACCCACCTGGTGGCCCAGGTTGTCGTTGACGATCTTGAAGCGGTCGATATCGCAGAAGAGCACCGCCACCTGGCTGCCGGTCCGATCGGCCTGGAGCAATGCGTGGTCCAGGTGGTCGAGCAACAGCCGGCGGTTGGCCAGGCCGGTCAGCGCATCCTGGAACGCGTGCCGGGCCAACTGCTCCTCGAAGGCCTTGCGCTCGGACGTATCGCGGAAGACGATGACGGCGCCGGAGGGCGACGAGCCGCCCACGGCGGGTGAGGCGGTCATGGTGACCGGGAAGTGCGACCCGTCGAGCCGCTGGAAGCGGGTGTCGTAGCTGGTGACGTTGCGCCCCAGTGCGATGGCCCGCATGGCCGGCTCCAGCAGGAACTCCGGCGTCCCGTCTCCCGGCACGACAGACCCCATGTGACCGAGGTCGGAGCCGTGCCACCCGAGCATGCTGGCGCCGGCGGGGTTCATGAAGGTGATCGCACCGTCCTCGCCGATGGCGCAGACGCCCTCGCCGAGGTTCCCGATGATGCCCGACAACTCCTCGCGCTGCTTTTGGACCTCGCCGTAGAGCTCGGCGTTCCCGAGGGCGACGGCGCCGAGGAGGCCAGCGCCTCGAGCAGGGCGCGGTCGGCATCGTCGAACGGCTCGGTCCGGCTGCGGCCCGCCACGCCGAGCCAGAGCGTGCGGTCGGCGAGCAGGCACCGGGGCGGCGAGGCCCTCGCCGCCGGGCGGCTCCGCGGTCAGGGTGACCTCGGTCGAGCGCAGCAGGGCGGCGGCGGACTTCAGGAGGGTCGCCCTGGTCTCGTCGATGCCCATGGACCGGTTCACGTCGAGGGTGGCCTCGAAGAGGCCCCGCAGCCGCGGAGCGGTCGTGGCGGGCGTAGAAGTGCCCGATCGCGGCGCTGGCCCGGGACACTCCGCGGCGGCCCACCGAGAATCGGGAGTGACGCCTCGAACTCCCCATCCCTTCCCCTCCCCCCCGGAGCTTCCCCGAGAGCGAAGGTAACACCGCCAAAAAATGACTTCAATGACTTTTTGCCTGGTCCACAGGCAATTCGGCCCTATCGACCCCGTTTCCCCCCGACTTTAGGGCCTTGGCCAGGAATTGTGCATCTCCGGTGGCAGTCCGGTTGCTTAGTGACGCCGCGATGGAAATGGGGGGTGCAGCAAGGGGGTCCCGCGTGGCTTCCCGTCACCCGTTCCTCAGCGGTTGGCGAGGTTCTCCCACAGGACGGACGGATCAGATTTGGGGAGCCCCGCCCGCAGCAATTCGTCGAACGCACCGGCCGGCAGCGGTCGCGAGAAGTAGAAGCCTTGCGCGGCGTCGCATCCGAGCTTCTTCATCTGTTCGAGCTCGGGGAGCGTCTCGATTCCCTCGACCACGGTCGTGGAACCAATGGCCTGCGCTAAGGCGACGACGGCCGAGACGATGGCCGACTTGACGGGATCCCGGTCGATGTCGCGCACGAAGCTCTGATCGATCTTGATGATGTCGATGGGAAACCGGGCGAGGTACCCCAGCGAGGAGTGGCCGGTGCCGAAGTCGTCGATCGCCAGCTTGACCCCGAGGGAATGCAGCCCGGTCAGGACGGTGGAGGTTCGGTCGACGTCGTCCATGGCCAGGCTCTCGGTGATCTCCAGGCAGAGCTGTGACGGATCGAGCCCCGTCAGCCCGAGGACCTCGGCCACCTGGTCCCTCAGGCCGGCCTGCTGGAACTGGCGGGCCGACAGGTTCACGCCGACCTCCAGCCTGAGTCCGATGACGTCGCGCCACGCCTTGGCCCGGCGGCAGGCCTGCTCCAGCACCGCTCGCCCGATGGGCAGAATCGCCCCGTTGCTCTCGGCCATTTCGATGAACTGGCCTGGGGTCAGCAGCCCGTGCTCCGGATGGTTCCAGCGGACGAGGGCCTCGGCGCCGACGATTCTCTGGTCGGCCAGTGAGATCAAAGGCTGGAAGTAGGCGAGCACCTCCTCACGCTGCACCGCGTGGTGCAGCGCCGTCTCGAGGTCGAGGTCGAGCCCCCCGGCGGCGCGAACGCCCATCCGGTCCTCGTCGAAGAGCGCCACGTGGCCCCCGCGCCCGCGCTCCTTGGCCCGGTACATGGCCACGTCCGCGTCATGCAGCAGATCGTCGCGGGTGGACCCCTCCGGTTCGCTGACGGCCAACCCGATGCTCATGGTGGCCATCACCTCGTGGCCACCGCTCAGCGTGATCGGCTCGCGCAGAGCCTCGAGAACTCGTTCCGCCACCTGGCTGGCGTCATCGGGCGTCGTCACCCCCTCGAGGATCACCACGAACTCGTCACCTCCGAAGCGGGACAGGGTGTCACCCGGGCGCAGGGCCAGTCGGAGACGCTTTGCCACCATTTGGAGCAGCTCGTCCCCAACCTGATGGCCCAAATTGTCGTTGACCACCTTGAAGCGGTCGATGTCGCCGAAGAGCACGGCCACCCGGTTCCCCGTGCGGGCGGCTTGCAGGAGTGCGTGGTCGAGGTGGTCGAGCAGGAGGCGCCGGTTGGCCAGGCGTGTGAGGGGGTCCTGAAATGCGTGCCGCGCCAGTTGCTCTTCGAACGCTTTCCTCTCGGATGTGTCACGGAACACGATCACGGCGCCCGAGGACTGCGAATCGCCCACCACCGGGGAGGCCGTCATCGTCACGGGGAGAAACGAGCCGTCCGACCGCTCGAACCGCGTGTCGTCGCTCACGATGGTCTGTCCGAGCTCCATCGCCCGCAGGGCCGGGTCGAGCAGGAAACGCGGCGTCGCCGTGCCGGGTACGGGGACATCAGCGCCGGAGTGACCCTCGGACCAGCCGAGCATGCTCGCCCCAGCGGGATTCATGAAGGTGATCCTCCCGGTCCGGCTGATGGCGCACACCCCTTCACCCAGGCTGCTGGTGATCACCGAGAGGTTGTCCTTCTGCCGTTCGACCTCCGCGTAGAGGTCGGCATTGGCCAGTGCGACCGACCCGACGGATGCAAGAGCGTGGAGCAGCCTCTCGTCCGCCTCGTCGAAGGGTTCCGTCCGCCCGCGACCCGAGACGGACAGCCAGAGCGTGCGGTCGGGCAGCTGTACCGGCGCCAGGAGCGTGCCGTCCTCCCTTTCGGGTGGTTCGGCGGTAAGCGTCACCTCGGAAGAGCGCAGCAGCGCCTCGGCGGATCTGCGCACCGCGGCTCGGGTCTCATCCCCGCCGATGGAGCGGTTCACGGCAAGCGTCGCCTCGAAGAGTCCCCGAAGCCGGATCCGATCGCCGCGGGCGTGGAAGTGCCCTGCGGCCAGGTAGCGCAGGATGAGGAGCGGCAGCACCGCCAGGGGCAGGAACTCCGGCCGGTGCGAGAGAAGGAGCGCCGTCGGGACGGCGATGCCGATACTCGCTCCCGCAACCAGGAATCTGTCCTCTCTGCCGGCCATCGTCTGGCGCCAACGAGATCCCTGGGCAGCCTGGACCGAGAGGTTGGCGCAGGTGCTGACGACCAGGTAGCAGACGGCCGCGACGACCGCCGCCCCGATCCGGGCGTACCCAGACGACGCCTGGCCGCCGTCCACTGCCACGAACGCCAGCGCGGCGACGCCGGCCGAGGTGACGACCCGGCCGACCTCGAAGGCCCACTTCTCCCGGGACTCCCTCTTGATGGCCAGCGTCACGGCCGCCGCCAACGTGAAGACGAGCACCGTCATGGGAGCCGTCACGAGGAGGACCAGCGCGACGAAGAAACCCTCGTCAAGGTCGAACGCGTCGGACCGATTTTCGACCGAGAGGCTGATCGGCCACAGCCAGCTGGCCGCCAACAGCACGCCGAAGACCAGGGCGAATGTGGTCTCGGTCTCGTTCGGCCAGCCCACGACCGCTTGGCGTGCCGCGGCCAGAGTCAGGGCCACCGCTCCCAACGCGGCCCAGGCCGCCACAACGATCCGGGTGCGACGACCGACACGAGCGAAGGCGCGGGCGCGACGAGGAGAGGTCGCCGCGATCCCCAGGAGCCCCATGGTTTCTCTTCCCAGTACGGTGTCCACCGCGCCGGACCAACCTGCTCGACGGGCAGGTCAGCAGCGCTTTCCACCAAAGGTTTCGGCGTGTCAGGCCACACCCTTGACCGCGACGCAAGCGGCGTCGGTTGCCATCCGGTTGCGATCCGCCCGTCACCGGGCGGCGGTCAGACCTCCGTCTCGGCCCGCTCGAGATCGCGCTGGCCGCGGTACGCCCGCAACCGGTGCCAGAAGACGACCACGACGGCAATCACGGCGAGCGCCCCGAGGACGTAGCCCGCGAAGCTGAACGCGTTGACCACGTGTTGGTAGCTGCCACCGAGGCTGTAGCCGAGCGAGCAGAGGGCGGTGCACCAGATTGCGCATGCGATCACGGTGAAGATCATGAACTTGGCGAGCGCCATCTCGCCCAGGCCGGCGGCGAAGGACACGAAGGAGCGCAGGAGCGGGATGAACCGCCCGAAGAACACCACCGGCTCGCCCCGGCGCGCGAACCAGGCTTCCGCCCGGTCGAGATCCTTGTGCGTCAGAAGGACATACTTCCCGACCCTGTCGACCAGCGGTCTGCCACCGAAGCGGCCGATGCCGTAGCCGGCCAGCGAACCGAGGACCTCACCGAGCGTCGCCACGATGATGACGGTGGCGAGTTGCAACGGCTTGCCTCCGGCGTTGGCGTGGCCGCTGGCGAGGACGCCCCCGAAGATCAGGGCGAGCTCGGCGCCCACCGGAAGGCCCATGGCCGAGATGAAGCTCAGCGCGAAGATGGCGCCGTAGCCAGCTGACCTGAGAAATTCCTCCATTCCCTACCCTGCTTCCGCCGTCGGCACGGCGGTCATCTTTGGCGCGTCCGACGCCGACCGCAATTCACGGACCACGGGCTCACGGCCCCCGTCGGGAGGTCCCGCCGGAGGTCGCCACCGGGCGGGTCGTGGTGGTCGTCGGCGGACTGGTCGTGGTCGTCGCCGGAGGACTGGTCGTCGGCGTCGGGGAAGCTTGGGGCGGGATCGGGCCGGTTGTCGTCGTGGGGCTCGTGGTCGGGGTGGCCGAGGTGCTCGGGGTGGTTGCCGGGGTCGAACCGGGCAGCGGAGGAGTCGTCGAAGGCGCCGATGCACCCGGGTGTTCCTTCGCCACGGTGACCCCGATGAACGCGGTGGCGCCACCGGCGAGAACGATCACCGTTCTGGTCAGTCGCTTGAGACGGGCCTGCGCCCTGGCGCGGTCGATCGGGGTGGGTCGGGTCGGCCCGCGCCTCATGGCGACCTCTGTCCTGGAGGGACGTCTACGGGTACGCGGTCATCCACGTGGTCCACGGTGCCCAAGCGTACGGCCCGGTTTCTCCGGAACGCATCAACCAGGAGGCGGAATCGAAAGGAAAACAATCAGCCTTCAGGCTGACATGGCAGGTGCAGGGACACCCGTTCCGCCACACTGCGTGCCGTATCCTGACGCTTTGAGCCCAGGGAGGAGACTTTGCTCTTCATCGAATACGACGTGACGCCGATCGGCGAAATCGTGCTCGTGGCACTGATCAACGCGGTCGAAGAGGACGGTGCCGACGAGGGCGGCACGGAATGGATGGCGTGGCGCTCGTCCGAGTTCGACGACGATGGCATGGGTTGTGCCGGCGTCTCTCCCGATGAGCTCACGAGGATGGAGGAGACGGAAGATCCCGATCAGCTCCGGGCCCTCGTCGAACGCATCATCCTCGCCGACCGTGCGACCAAGGAGTGGAAGACGTCGTGAGTACGACCCGATCGCAGCTCTATCGCCTGGCGCGGGATCTCGGGAACGTCGAGGCGGTCGAACACGGCTACAAGCGTGGTGGGCTGTCCGGGGCCGCGGGCGGCGCAGCACAGCGGGAGGCACGGCGGGTCATCTACCGCCAGGGCAACCGCCAGATCAACCGCTTCGTGCGGGCAATCGGCCTCGGGCCGCACAGACGCTGAGATACTCGCCATCCGCGTCGGGCATCCATCAGCCAACCGCGTCTGGAGGAGCCGTCTACTATTGCTTCCGCTGCGATCGGCTCTGCGGGGCTTCCTGCACACTCACACATGGATCGGGAATGCTCATGGAACACAACAAGGCGAAGGAGCTCCTGGGTGCGGAGCGCGTCCGTGTCGAGGGGTTGCTCAAGGACTTGAACGAAGAGGGGACTCTGGACCGGGAGGCGGAGGACGACCAACCCGGCGACATATCCGACCCGGCCGAGCCTCTCACCGAAGAAGGGACCGACGATGCGGTACGGGCCGAACTCGAGGAACGGCTGGCGGCCGTCGATCGAGCGGAGCGGCGCCTGGAAGCCGGCACGTACGGCTATTCGATCCGCAGTGGCGAAGCCATACCAGACGATCGCCTCGAAGCCGATCCGACGGCTGAACTGACGATCGAGGAAGCTCGCCCGGCCGGCTTGGTGTAAGAGTCAGCTGAGTCAACCCTCCCGGGTTGGCTCCCCGTGCTCTGCATTGGGTAGCCCCCGACGCCAATACGCCTTGCCCGATACCTGATCCGGACCGAGCCCCCGTCCCGTCAGCGTTCGATTGACCTCGCGTACGACTCGGGCCTCGGCGGCGACGTAGGCGTGTCCGAGCCCGCTGGGCAGCTCAACCGCGGCAACCGCCTCCAGCATCAGGGAGGGATCACCCGGGACCGATTGACCGTCCCGATGCAGCCAACGCATGTCGAGTCGTTGTGCCTCGCGCGTAGCGGGGAGGAGCTCGTCGGCCGGGCTGTCTATCTCCAGAATGGCAAGGGCGGTCGATCCGGGAGGGAGTGCTTCGATCATCGCCAGTGCTCCCGGCAGGCCGGTCTCGTCCACCACGAACAGGTGCCAGTCGGCGTCCGGATCGAGGGTGATCTTCCCCCGGGGACCGATGGCGTCGATCCGGTCGGCGACCCCCGCGGAGCGGATCCAATCCGTCCCGGGGCCCGCTGCATGCAAGGAGACGTCAAGGGTGACCGTTCGACCGATGGGGTCGGACTGGCGGATCGTATAGCGGCGGTTCACCACCCTGTCCCCGACCAGGGGAACGCGGAGCATCAGATCCTGACCCGCCGAGTACCGAAGTCCGTCGATCGCCGGAGCGGTCAGAACCACTCGATGCATCGAGGGCGTGAGCGGGCCGGCCTCAATCACCTCGAGATGCCACAGTGACGCGTCGGCGAGAGGGCCCCCGGGGAGCCCCACCAGGTCCATCATTCGATCCGCGGCCATGTCGTGGAGGTTTACCAGGAAGGAGTACGGCGTCGTCTCACGACGCGTTCCTCGGGAAGAGGGACGGCGCGTCCAGAATACGAAGCGCTTGGTCGAGAAGGCCCAGCGGGTTCGCCAGGGAGGGATCGTCAGCCCAGAGCGTCATCACCTCATCGATGGCGAGCAACGCTGCGCCCGCAGCCAGATGTGGAGCAAGGGAGCCAGAGGATTCATCGAACCAGGGCCGCAATTCCTCCGCCAGGCGGTCGCGGTTTCTCCGCTGCTCCTCGAGCCAGCGCCCCCGGAGCGCGGGGGTGTCGCGCAACATGAACTGAAAGGCCCGGGCTGCCTCGGGGTCTTCGATGGCTGGTCCCAGGACTGCCGTAAAGGCGGCCTTGAGCACGGATCCCAGCCTCTCGCTCGCGTCGTGCCCGGCCAGATGACCGAGCACGTCGTCCATGGAGGCGCTGGCGATCTCGGTGATGACGTCTTCTTTGCAGGGGAAGTAGCGAAAGAAGGTTCTCGGGGAAACGTCCGCGGCGTTCGCGATGTCCTGCACCGTGGTGGCGGCATAGCCCCGCTCGATGAAGAGCTGCCCGGCCGCCTCCGCGATCTCTCGGCGGGTGCGCTGTTTGTTTCGCTCTGTCAGGCCGGTGCCCATGGTCCCCTTGTCCGAACTCCGTTGCAGTATAGCCAAATTGCGCCAACTTGGCACTCTCTGCCACTATGGCGGAGTGCGTCAGATCAGTCATAGCACGCCGTCCCACTGATGGCGACCGACCTGGGCCGGAAGCTCCGGGACAATCCGTGGCTGACGTTGTTGAGCGTCTCGCTGGGCGTGATCATGGTCGGCATCGACGGGTCGGTCGTCGCGGTCGCCAATCCGTACATCGGAAAGGACCTCCACGCGTCACTCGCAGACCTGCAATGGGTGACCAACGCGTACCTGCTGGTCATCGCCGTCACGCTGATTCTCGGCGGGAAACTCGGAGACCGTTTCGGTCGCCGGCGGGTCTTCCTCATCGGCGTGGTCGGGTTCTCGCTGACCTCCGTTGCCATCGGCTTCGCCGGAACCATTGACGAGGTCATCATCCTTCGAGGTATCCAGGGGGCATTCGGGGCCTTGCTGCTCCCCAACACATTGGCTCTCCTCAAAGCGGCCTTCCCGCCCGAGGAGCTCAACCGCGCTGTCGGCATCTGGGTCAGCGCGACGGCCACGGCAACTGCAGCCGGACCGATCATCGGTGGCATCTTCGTCGAGCAGTTCTCGTGGCAGAGCGTGTTCTTCATCAACCTCCCGATCGGGGCTGTCGCACTCGTCGTCGGAGCGGTCGTCTTGAACGAGACAAAGGAGTCGGTGCGCCAGAGGTTCGACGTACCGGGGGTGATCAGCCTTGCGCTCGGGCTCCTGGCCATCGTCTACGGGCTGGTCAACGCCCAGAATTGGGGTTGGGGCAACCACAGCACCCTGGGTCTGATCGCAGCCGGCGTGGTCATGCTGCTCGTCTTTGTCGGCATCGAGCACTCCGTGAGCAATCCACTCATGCCGCTGTCCATCTTTCGCGTGCGAGCAGTCTCGGTGAGCACGGTCATCGTGCTCCTGGATTTCTTCGCGCTGTTCGGAGTGTTGTTCTTCATCTCCCTGTATCTCCAGAGCGTTCACGGGTTCAGTCCGGTCGGTGCGGGCCTCCGCCTCATGCCTCTCACCATTGCGTTCGCCATCGCTGGTCCGTTGGGAGCGCGCTTGGTCAACCGATTCGGGCCATGGCTCCCCATCACCTTCGGACTTCTCGCTTCTTCAGTCGCCATTTTCTCCTTTGTCACACTCCAGGTTGATTCGGCCTACATCCACCTTTGGCCGCCATTCGTCTTGTTGGGTCTCGGGATCGGGCTGGTCGTGACGGCGGCCACCGACGCCATCGTCGGCGACATCTCAGAAGATGACGCGGGCGTGGCAGGCGGCATCCAGACGACGTCGATCGAGCTCGGAGGGGTTCTGGGCACAGCGGTGTGCGGCTCGATTCTTGCCGCCTCGGTTGCCAGCGCCCTCAAATCCGATCTCGTGGAGCGCGGGGTCCCCCATCAGTTGACACAACGACTGGTCCATGAGGGTGCGGTTGTCTCCCAGGGTTTGGCACCCGTGCCGCACGGCGCACCGCTGAGGCTCGCCGACGCCATCACGGCGGGCAGCCATGCCGCGTTCATGACGGGGCTGCACACGACCATGCTGGTGGCCGGGTTCGTCGCTCTGATCGGTGCCGCCATGGGGCCTCTGCTCAGATCACCGCGTTCCGATGGTGACCTGGGAACAATTGCTCTCTCCGACCTTGAAGCCGATCCCGAGAGCGCAGTGTCGGGACGGTTCGGCGCATCTCTCGAAACGTCCGGTCATCGGAGGCGACGTGAAAGAGGGCTCGATGATCTTCCTCACCGTTTTGACGACGGGGCCCAAATCTTCGATTTCACCGACATGGAGCCGATCCGTTCAACCCATCCAGTCCTCGGGCGCGATGGCGCGAGTCAGGCGGCCGCGGCATAGCCTTGGCGGAGCGCTCACGCGGTGAGCTGATCGAAATTGGAAGGCACCTTCATGCTTCAGCTGTTTGATGATCTTCGTGTCGTCGACGCGGACTCGCACATGACCGAGCGACACGATCTGTTCACCGAGCGGGCTCCCAAGGGCTATGAGGACAGGGTCCCCCATGTCGAGCGCATCGATGGCCAGGACATGTGGGTCGTCGAGGGGAAGACCTTCGGCAAAGCCGGCTCTGGGGGCACGGTCGACCACGAAGGGAACAAGCACCCCTTCCGCGACTCTCAGGGCGGCTCATGGGGCATCGACGACGTGCACCCCGCGGCCTGGGACCCCAAGGAGCGGCTCCGCCTGCTCGACGAGCTGGGCATCGACGCGCAGATCCTGTACCCCAACTCCATCGGCATCGGCGGCCAGAACCTCTGGAATGCAGTCGACGATCCCGCCATCCCGATGCTCTGCGTCCAGCTCTACAACGACGCCATGGCCGAGGTGCAAGAAGAGTCGGGAAACCGGTTCCTGCCCATGCCGATCATGCCGGCCTGGGACATCGCTGGATGCGTTCGTGAAGCTCAGCGCTGCGCAGAGATGGGCTACCGGGGAGTCAACATGACCGCCGATCCGCAGGACTCGGGCTCACCCGACCTGGGCGACCCGGCGTGGGACCCCTTCTGGGAGGTCTGTGCCGGGCTCGACCTCCCCGTGCATTTCCACATCGGCGCGAGCCAGACCGCGCTGGCGTACTTCGGCACGACGTTCTGGCCGAGCCAAGACGACTACGTCAAGCCGGCCATCGGTGGCGCATCGCTCTTCCAGAACAACTCGCGCCTCCTGCTCAACAGCGCCTACTCGGGCATGTTCGACCGTCATCCCAACCTCACGATGGTCTCGGTCGAGAGCGGGATCGGGTGGGTGCCGTTCATGCTCGAAGCAATGGACTACGAGCTCGAGGAGAACGCGCCGGAATGGTTCCACAAGCTCGAGAAGCTCCCCTCTGAGTACTTCCGGGACAACTGGTACGCCACGTTCTGGTTCGAGACCGGCCGGGGCGACCTCCAACACCTCATCGACGCCGTCGGTGAGGACAAGATCATGTTCGAAACCGATTTCCCGCACCCGACCAGCCTGCACCCGAACCCGCTCGAAATCGTGAAGGAAAAGGTCGCCACTCTGCGACCGGAGACGCAGCGCAAGGTGATGGGCGAGAACGCAGTCAAGCTCTATCGGCTGTAGCGCACCGCGCGATCCCAACTGGTTGTCCGCACGCAGAGGGGATGCGGGGAAAGGACCTGGCTCACGGCAAAATCCCCCCTCCTCGCGGCGATCGCGCCGCTCTACGTCGGCCTTCAGCCAGGGAAAGCCCTCGGAGCAGCGCGTTTCGGAGGTCACGCGGATCGATGACCGCGTCGTAGGCAAGCCGACTTCCCGCCGTGACCGACGCATTGGCTTGCTCGACCGCCAACCGGGCTCGCTCCTCTGGATCGGCGACCGCGCTCCCTCTGAGCTTGCGGGCATGGCGCCGAGCGTGATCGAGGGAAAGGCCAGAGTGATGGTCTGGCCATCGAACGGGTTCATGGCCATGATGGACGAGCCGAACCCGAACGCCTTGCGCAGAGTGACATGGAGCTTCGGTACCGACAGCCGGTGCTGAACGGCGAACATGCGGGCGGCATGGCGCAGGATCCCCTGTCGCTCGGCGAGCGTGCCTGCGAGCACCCCGGGGTTGTCCGCCAAGAAAATACAGGGAAGACCGAACGCGCCGGCCACGTCGAGGAAGTGCGCGACCTTGTCGGCGGCCGCGCTGTCCACGGTGCCGGCCATCACATCAGGATCGTTGGCGACGATGGCCACGCTCTGCCCGCCCAGACGGGCCAGAGCGGTCACGATCGATCGCCCGAACGTCGGCTGGATGGCGAGGAGCGACCCGTCGTCCACCAGTGACTCGAGCACCGGGACGATGGAGTACGGACGACGGGGACTCGATGGAATCAGGTCCAGAATGCCGTCGAGCCTCCGGGGGCCGGTGTCGCGACCGTCGGGGTCCTGCGGAGGCGGCTCCCATGCGTTGAGAGGAAAGTAGGTCAGGTATCGCCGGACCAATGCGATGGCGGCGACGTCGTCGGCCACGACATTGTGGACGACCCCGGACGCAGAGACCGCAACCTGAGGTCCACCGAGCACCTCCTTGGTCACCTCCTCGCCCGTCGCCGACTGCACCAGCGGTGGACCGGCTGCGAAGATCGAAGCCGACTCGGTCATGACGGCGAAGTCGGACAACGGGGCGGTCAGTGCGCCATGGCCAGCCGAGGCCCCCAGGACAAGGCACACCAGCGGCACCAGGCCCGACAATTCAGCGAGGCCCATGAGGTCGCCGGGCCGGCGTCCTGTCGTCGAGTCCCTGACCCGGTGCCCCGCACCTTCGAGTATCAACACCAACGGCACGCGTTCCTGGAGGGCCAGTTGGCAGAGCCGATAGCGCTTGTCCGAAGCGCCGACGCCGATGGATCCGCCGAGCACGGTCACATCTTCGGCTCCGGCCAGCGCCGGCCTCCCGTCGATGCGGCCCGAACCGGCCACCAGCGCATCAGCCGGAATGGGGGGACTCTCCGCGGTTCCCACCAGCTGTCCGATCTCGGAAAAGGTGCCGGGGTCGAAGAGGGTGGCGATCCGCTCACGGGCATTGAGCCGGCCGCGGTCCTTCTGGCGTGCGAGACGGGCCTCCCCGCCCATGGAGAGCGCCTCACTCTTCCGGCGCTCGATCTCCTCGAGCGCCGGTCCCCATCCTTGAAGGTCGTCGGTCATCGCGACACTGCTCCCTCCTCGGTGGAACCGTCTTGCACAGGATCGCTCAACCGCAGAGTCGGCGCCCCTTCTGACGTCGCGTCGGCGCCATGGTCCGAAGCGTTAGCCACTGCTCGCGGGAGCCGGCGCAGGCGCCTGCGCCGGAGCATCCGCCGCCGGGCTTGGCTTGATCCACACGGCGACAACATAGGACACCACGACGGCCACGATGACGAGCGGCATGAGGGTCACGGCGTCGGAGAGGAAAAGGAGGCTCGGCAGCAACACTGCCGTCATCGGCATCTTCAGCGCTCCGGCAATCATCGCCCCGACGCCCATGGACGCACCGGCGATCATGGGCAGGCCGCCAATGTGGGACACAGCGATCCCGCCGGCCGCACCGATGAACATGCTCGGAAAGATGGGGCCTCCCCGGAAACCGCTCAGCGAGATCGCATAGGCCAGTCCCTTGCAGACGATCAACAGCAGCAGCGCGCCCACGGTCCAGCTGGCCGCATTGCTGGACGAGGGTCGGCAGCGCGGTCTGCCCCGAGAACAGCACCTCTGAGGAACTTCGACCGGTCCCGGCGGCGAACGCAATAGCCAGACCGGCGACCGCCAACCCTGCCATCGGGGTCACCAGGACCCTGCTCCGCTCAACAAGGGGCCGGAGCATCGTGGCCAATTTGAAGATTCCGGCGGCAACGACCGCGGCGCCCACACCGATGAGCGATCGCCCACAGGAACTCGACGCCGTTGGGCGACCCGACGTGGGGAATCGACGACACGGTGAGCGAGAACGACCCGAATCCGGTCAGGCTGTCGAGCCCCACGAAGATCAATGACCCCACGCCGGCGGCGAGGAGACCGGGGAGCAGCACGATCTCCATCAACGGACCGCCCAGTCCAGCCATCTCCATGAGAAGGAAGGCGCCGGTGAGGGGAGAGCCCAAAAGGGTGGCGATGGCGGCAAAGCTCCCCGCGGTGCCGATCACCACGGCCGCCATCGGTGGTGCGTCACGCTTGACCAGGTGGATCGCCAGGACGCCGAGCCCGCTCCCAATGGCGATCAGCGGCGCCTCGGGGCCCAGGACCACCCCCAGGCTGAGCGTCGCGAAGGCCGCGGCGATGATGCCGAAGAGCTCGATGGGCTGAACGGGCCCGCTGGACTTGAACCCTTCCGAGGGCTCGTGGCCGCCGGTTCCCGGCAAGTAGCGAATGGCCAGAGCCACCAGCACACCGCTGAGTGCGAGCCATGGCAGCGGCCACCACAGCGGCTCTCCCTGGAACCCAACCTGCTTCGGGAGGTCGGTGAAGATCTCCGTTTGGAGCCTGGACACCCCTTCCAAGAAGAAGTACGCCACCGTCGCCACTGGGACGCCCAAGACGGCCCCGAGCACGAGCAGCGCGACGTAACTCCGGGACTTGATGATCGCCGTTGGATCGGGGGTCGGCGCTGGCGCCGGCGACGGCTCCGGCGAAGCGGCGGAATCGGTCATACTCCGGTCCGTCGGCTCTTCATTGGCCTCCGACTTGCGCATGCCGCGGTCATACAGAACCCCAGATTCGAGAAGTCGCCTGCATCATCCCCCGAAGTTAGCTTGCACCGTCGAGCGACGCGATGACTTTCCAGACATGGTTGCAACGGAGCGGATCCATTGCTAGTACTGCGGGGTCAGAGGAGTCGGGTCTCGCCATAGTGAGGCGAGGGGGCGGCGCCGTGGTCCGTCCCAAAACACCCGGAGGTGTTGGGTTCTCATGAGTGCACTCGAAGAAATCCCACAGCTCGGCCCGATCGCTCGGTACGAAAAGGAGGTCGTCGATCGGGTCACCAATTTCAACGATCCCCGCCAGGAGTGGCGTCGAATCTTCTCCGAAATCCTGGGAACCTTCTTCCTCGTCTTGGTGGCCGCTGGTGGAGGAATGATGGGCCACGCCTTCCCCAACACGATCAGCCGTACCGCCGCGGTCGTAGCACCGGCCCTGATGGTCATGGCGGTCATCTTGTTCATGGGCAAGGTGTCCGGTGCGCATCTGAACCCAGCTGTATCGATCGCTTTCGCCCTACGCCAAGACTTCCCCTGGCGGCGGGTGCCGGGCTACATCGTGGCGCAGCTCATCGGGGCGACCCTCGCTGCACTGTTCCTCCACGCCGTGATCAACGTGTCGGCGATGTACGGGTCCAACTATCCGGCCCATGGGTACTCGGACATGGCTGCGTTCTGGATGGAATTGATCTTGACCCTGGGTCTCGTCAGCGTAATTCTGGGTACGGCGTCCGGTGCCCAGAACGTCGGCATCATCGGCGCTCTCGGCGTCGGTGGCTACATCGCTCTCGCCGGACTCTGGGCGAGCCCCATCTCGGGAGCGTCCATGAACCCCGCGCGCACGTTCGGTCCCGACCTCGTCTCGACGACCTTCACCGGGTATTGGGTGTACGTGGCCGGGCCGATCGCCGGCGCCGTTCTCGCCGTCGTCATCGCCTTCATCCTGCGGGGTCCAGGTGGCGGCCGGGCCGGTTCCGGGGCGGCACAAGGCGACATCTTCACTGAGGTCTACAAGGAAGGGCAGTCCTAGCTCAGGGACATTGCGCATCCAATGGGTCCGCAACACCGACCCGTTCTGCAGTCAACTGTTCCACGCAATTCAGGTCCGCCGCCGATACGTTCTCGACTCCTCGATCACGAGTTGGGGGTGCCACGCCCACTCATCGAACGTGATGTCATCGAGGCGATCACGCACGAGCGGCGTCATCCCCTCGAAGGTGCCCTGAGGGTCGTCTCCGACCATTTCGTACAGGTGGCAGAACCTCGGGGTACCCGAAGATTCGTTCTCCCACGGCGTGATCGTCCGGTAGCCCGGCACCGCCGCCTCAGCGATGTGCCGCAGGTGCACGAAGTCACCCCAGTCACGGAGCTCCTGAGCCGACTCGCGCTGCTTCGCTGAGATCAGGACCAGCAGAATCCCCGTGGTCCTCTCCCCCGAGCAGGATCCCTGAGATGGGCGGGGGTACCGGACCAGGGGTACCACGGTGCTCGCCGGCGAGGGCGGCCCCACGACTCCCCCATCCCCCTCACCGATCACGACTCCCTCGCAGCGGGGCAGCCTTCTTGGCAGATCGTCATCCGAAGAAGTGGCCGGCTCCCAGATGGAGACCTCCCAGCCGGCTGCCGCGACGGCCATCGCACGGTGGTCCAGGTCGTCAGGGTCGCGAACCATCTCGAGGTGCAATCGAGGAGGTTGTCGGTCTTCCATTGTGTCCCCTGTCTCAACCGCCGGGCGAGGCTCGCGAGGTCGGTTCCGTCCCGAGGGCGATCTACTGGTGACGCGGCGCAGCGACTCGTTCGGCCCGCAGGGTAGACCGCCGTACCTTTCCAGCGTCGTCGCGGATGGGCTGATCGGTGTACTCCACCGAGCGCGGGACCTTGTAACGGGCTACCCGCTCGGACACGAAGATCAGCAACTCCTCTACTGGCACCGCTTCCCCTTCGGGCTCCACGATGGCGTGCACGATGCTGCCCATTTCATCGTCGGGCAGTCCGATCACAGCCACGGAACGAACGGAGGGATGCTCCTGGAGCACAGCCTCGACTTCCGCGGGGTAGACATTCGCCCCCCCGGTAAGGATCATGTCCTGCATCCGGTCGCCCAGATACAGGTAGCCATCGTCATCGAGTCGTCCCACGTCGCCGAGGGACTCCCAACCGCCCTCACGCGTCCGCGCCGTCGCTCCGACGTAGTGATAGGTCGGCCGCTCGCTCGGGGAGCGCATCCACACCTCGCCCTCCTCGCCGGTCGGAAGCTCATTTCCTTCTGCGTCGCAGATCATGATGGCGCCGCCGATCGGCTTGCCCACCGAACCACGGTGCGCCAGCCAATCGGTACCCGTGATGACGGTGGCAGTCTGGGCCTCTGTGCCGGCATACAACTCGAATATGCGCTCCGGCCCCAGCCAGTCGATCCATGCCTGCTTCAGCCATTCCGGGCACGGCTCGGCCAGATGCCACACCGCCCGCAGGGACGACATGTCGTAGGAGTTGCGTACTTCTTCGGGAAGCCGCGTGATCCGCTTCATCATCGTCGGAACGAGGTAGACGGTGTCGGCCTGGTACCGATCGATCGCGGCAAGCGTCGCTTGCGCATCGAACCGGGGCAAGACGACCACATGGCATCCGCCCAACCACGCTGTACACGACCACACGATGGGACCGTTGTGGTACAGCGGACCTGGCATGACCATGCACCCGTCGGTGACGCCGAAGCGCGGCGGCGCATCCTCGTCATAGCTGGCTGGCTCGCCGGAGACGATCAGCTTCGGGCGGCCGGTCGATCCGCCTGAGGTCGGGGCTTTCCAGGCCGGCGATGTGACATCAGGCAACGGATCGCCCGAGAAGCTCTGTTCGGGCTGGTAGCCCGCCGGGATGGTGCGGCATTCCGTCAGTTCGAACGGAACACCCATCACAGCTCTCGGCTCGGCTAACTCGAGGATGGCTCTGAGTTCGGGTTCCGGCAGCTTTGGCGACACCGGCTGAGGTATCGCACCGATCTTCCAGCAGGCGCCGAAGGCGACGTACCATCCGGTCGAGTTGGGCAGGGCGATCGTCACCATGTCGCCGAATCCGACGCCGCCGGCAGCGAGGTCGCGAGCAAGGCGATTCGCCATCGATTCCAGTTCGGCTCTCGTCAAGGTCTGCTCAGCGCAGGTGATGGCGGGTCGATCAGGATCGCTCTCAGCGAGAGCCGTCAAGCGCCGGCCGTACGAGATCAACCCCATGACCAGCAGAGTACAGGAGGGCGCCTTTGAACCGACCTGTCACTCCTTGGACGCCCAGCGCCGACGGGCGGCAGCAGCCTCCTCGGTTGTATGGGCGATCACCTGGTTGCGATTCTCCAACTCCAGGGCGGCGATCAGGTCAGGCGCGTCGGTATTCACCTGAAGAGCACGTTTCGTCATCCGAACGGCGAGCGGCGAATGCGTCGCGATGAGCGACGCCAGTTCGAGCGAACGATCGCGCAGCCGTTCGTCGTCGACCAGCTCGCTGACAAGTCCGCGCTGCAGCGCCTCGTCCGCCGAGACGGTACGGCCGGTCAGCATCCAGTCGGCAGCCACGGTCAGCCCGACCACGCGAGGGAGGTAGTAACTCATCCCCATCTCCGCGCCAGAGAGGCCCAATTTGATGGCCCCGTTCCCGAACGAGGCCGACGCTGAACAGATCCTCACGTCGGAGGCCAGGCACAGAGCCAAACCGCCACCAACGGCGGGCCCGTTGATGGCGGCGATCACTGGCTGCGGCATGTTCCGGATGGCCATTGGCAACGACGCCATCATCTCCTGGAATCGCAGGCGGTCAATGGCCGGGTTGGTCGGCCCGAGCATGCTCGGCCCGAAGTCGCGCACGTCCAAGCCGGAGCAGAAAGCGCGTCCGGCCCCGGTCAGGATGACGACACGGACGTCGCGCTCCGCGGTGGTGTCGGCGCATGCCTGCAGGAGTTCGTCGACGAGAACTTCGTCAAGGGCGTTCAAGCGCTCCGGGCGGTTGAGCCGCAGGAGAAGGACGCCGTCACCCGGTTCTTCCCGAACCAGAGCAGTCACACGCGCTCAAGGATCGTGGCTGTGCCCATCTCGGCCCCCGTGCGCATGGCGACCAGTATCCCCCGCTCTTGACGAGTCGCGCGCCCAACCGCCGCGTCAACCGCCGAGAAGCGCCCGGGCCCGGTCGAGGAGGTGAGGCAGGACGGCCGCCATGGCCTCGACCTCGGGATCCGGCTCGGGGCGACGCCGGTTGTGCTTCACGATGAGCGACCAGGTCGCCGCGGACTTGAAACACGCCAGCGCCTCGAACCAGTCGAGGTCGGGCGCGTCGCCGTAGATGGTCGCCAACTCGGCGGGGGGCGGGAGGGCGCCCGCGTAGGGGGTGGGCCTCCGGTAGGTATCCGGGTCTGCGTTGACCAGGTACCAGCCCAGGTCGACGCGTGGGTCGCCGATGGTCCAGATCTCCCAGTCGATGATTGCCCTGATGACGGGACCGACAGCGAGCATGTTGCCCAGACGGAGGTCGCCATGGACGACGGCGCCTGGCAACGGCCTTGGCTCCGCAGCACGGAGTTCGGCCGCCACGTGCTCCCAGCCGGGGGCGAGCGTCGGATCGACCGTCCGGAGAAGACGGCTCCAGCGCTCGCATTCCTCGGAGAGGCCGACGACGGGCTCGGCGCCCAGCCCGATGGCATTCGGATCGACGGCATGCAGGGCCGCCATGACCCGAACGGCGTTCCCCATCCGGCCGGCCACAGTGGCGACGTCGTCACCACCGTCGGAATCGAACAACGGCTCGAGCGACGTGCCCTCGACGAACGACATCACGAAGAGCGGCGGCACCTCGGGTGGCTCCCCTGCGTCCTCCCAGAGCACCGACGGTACCGGCACCTTCGTCCCCGCCAGCGCTTGCAAGAGCCGCGCCTGCCGCAGAACATCTCGGTTCAGCACCGGTGGTACCCCACCCGGCGCCGACTTCACGACGACCTTCTGTCCGTCTGGGGTCTCTCCCGTGTAGGTCAAACTCGACGAGCCGCCAGCCAACCGGCGGACACCCGTCACGTCCAGCGCGGCCAAGCGCGCCTCGAGGTCGGCCAGCGGAGGCTCGAAACCAGGCACCCGCCTAGTATTGCGGCCGATGGCAGGGAGGCTCGAAGGGAAGGTCGCCCTGGTGACCGGCGGCAGCCGGGGGATCGGAAAATCCATCGCAGAGCGCTTGGCGGCAGAGGGCGCCGTGGTCGCGGTGAGCGCGCGCACGCTCGACCCAGACCCCAAGTACGTCGGGTCGCTGCGCGAGACGTGCGAGGGAATTCGCGCCGGCGGCGGGAAAGCCGTGTCGATCCAGGCTGACCTCTCCCATGCCGACGACCGCGAACGGCTCTGGGCTGAAGCAAGCGAGGCGGTCGGCGCGCCGGACATCCTCGTCAACAACGCGGCGGTGACCTTCCTCCGACCACTCGATGGGTTTCCCGAGAACCGGGCACGGCTCATGATCGAGACGCAGGTTCTGGCGCCGCTGCATCTCACGCAGCTGGCGATCCCCGCCATGCGCCAGCGAAAGCAGGGGTGGGTGCTCATGCTCGTCTCTTTGGCCGGCGAGCGCATCGAGGGGCCGCCCTTCTCCGAGTTCGACCGTGCGGCGGGATTCGGCGTGTACGGCACCTGCAAGGCGGCGCTCGGCCGACTCGCTCAGAGCTTCGCCGCCGAATTGTACGACGACGGCATCGCGGTGAACGCGGCGGCCACGACGAAGCCGGTGGCCACTCCAGGCGCCGGTACGCTCGACCTGGCCAAGGAGGACACTGAGGACATCAGCTACATCACGGAGACGGCGTTCCTGCTGTGCACCGGCGACCCCGCGACGCTGACCGGCCAGGTGGTCGAGACACAGCCGTTCCTGCGGGAATCCGGCTGGTTGACATAGCGCACCCGACGCATCGCTGTGCCACTGCCGGACAGAGCTGTCAGACAGGCATGTGATCGTGCGGTGAGTTGACGCGTGGTCGGGTGATCTCGAAGAACCCGCCGTGCTCAGAAAGCACCTGGATGGCATCCCACAGCCTCAGAGCGGAAGCTCCCGTCGGCGCCGGCGCCATCACGGGTCCTTTGAAACCATGCGGCGGATCCGATCGCACGACGATCGCTGGCGTCTGCGTCTTCGGTCCGCCGAAGGCATAGGCAACGTCCATGGCCTCGCGTATCGGTACGTCCCAACTCTCGTCGTCGGCGGCGTCCGTCAATCGGGTCCCGAGCCCCGCCGCCGCGACGCAGTCGGCCAACAGTCCCGTGGTCCGAGTGCGCTTCAAACCGAAGTACTGCCGGCCCCACTCTGCATAGAGCCTGTCCACGGCATCTTCGCCGACCTCAGCGCGGGCTGCTTCGAAGATCCGCAACATTCGGTGGGCGACGGCATGACCCTCGAGAGCCCGTTGCCGGAACTCCTCCGGGACGGTGGGTGCCACGCCGTAGTCGTCTCGGATCTCCAGGCAGAAGGAACGCCAGAACACCGAAAGGTCCCGAGCGGGGGCGACTTCGGCCACCCAGCGCGAGGTGACCCACGCCCAGGGACAACCGGGATCTACGAACACCTCGACATCTGTCACAGACGAGAGGCTAAGCGACCTTCCCGGCCGTTCCAACACCTATCGGTGGGAACTGATCTTCCTTAGGAATGGCACGAGGTGGGCGAAGAAGACGTTGCTGGGATAGGCACCGGCGGGGTCGTTATGCGAGTACGTGCTCTGGCGATTGACCAGTGTGAGATTGCCTGGCGGAATGCCTGACTGCTGGGCCAAGACCGCGGCATCCGCGAGCACGCTTGCTCCACCGAGACGCGCACCGAAGGCATAGATCAACAGACTCTTCGGGAGTGCATGGCCCATGGTCGCCTGGACGCCGAGAACGGCCTGCGCCGGATTCGCATTCCCATTGTCCACCGCGCCGCTGTCGTCAGTCAGCCGTTGTGGGAAATACCACTCGCTCCCGTCGACGCTCTTGAATGGATACCCCGAGAACATGGCCGCGAAGCGCTTGATCGGTGTCAGCGCGCCGGCGCCATTCCAGCCGTGAATCGAACCGCTTGCCGTCAGCCCCTGACCGAGGTGCGCCTGCGCCGCCAGCAGTGCCGGAGGAGAAGTCGAGGCGTTCAAGGCATACCCAAATTGGCCGAGATTGGTGACCGGAACCCCCGGCACGATGTCAGAAGGGAGCAGCCCAGACGTCTGGCCAAGCGACGGTTGGTTGGGGAAGAGCAGCGCAGAGACAGACCCTGTGGCGACGAACAGTCCGGCATACGGTGCGGTGATCCCGCCGAAAGCCAGCCACGGGCTCACACTCGGCGCGTCGAAGGTCTGCAATGTCTGGGTCGCCTGCTGGGCGCTGATCGCGTTCGCCGCACTGCCCCCGTCGATGTAGACCAGGCCCGCCAATCCAGCGGCTCCCGCCTTGCCCTTGAAATCCCAAGTGGCATACGCCGTGACCACCGTCGCCCCGAGAGAGTGGCCGCCGAGCACCACTTTTCCCCCAAGGCTCTGCGCGGCAGTGATCACTCTGCGCAGATCTTGGACGGCCACGTTCATGCCCCATTGCTTGGCGAACTCGACGCTCGAGGTTGGAATCGATTGAAAGTGCCGCGTGATCTTCGGATCTTTGATGTACCCAAGGTAGTAGTCATACAGTTGCGTCGCTGTCACCTTGCCCTCCTTGGCCAGGTTCAGCTCCGATTGATCCTCGAGCAGGTTCTCGCGCCGCTCGACGGACCAGACCTGCCAGCCGCTCGTCCTCGAGACGATCCACTTGGCCAGGGGCACGAAGTAGGCGCTCCCGGCCGAAGTCCCCGGCTCCAACACCAACACATTCTTGGCGCGAGAAGGTCCGATCTTGATCACCCCGACCTTGTCGTACTTCGCCGGCGTGTCCGGAGCTGGGAAACCCTTCATCCATGTGACGGCAGGTGGAGCAGCTCGAGTGCTGGCGGAGGCAGCGGGGGGACTGAAGCTCGACACAAGCGCCGGCATGCACCCGATCGCGATTGCCGCCAGCAGGCCGTCGACGAGCGGTCGTCGGGCCCGCCTGAGGCGTCCCTTCCTCACCCGTCGCCTGGCGAGTTTTGGCTGTGTCATGTCCTGACCGCAAACGGAACGAGGCATGATGGACGGGACGCTATCAATATCGACATGTTCTACAGGAGGTCGAGGTGCTGCGAGACATCCGCGAGCTCACGAGCGAACAGGAAGAATATGCCGCCGAGCTGCGTCGCCGCTGGGGCGGCCTCCTGAGTTACCGCTACATCGGCCGCAGCTACGCATCGATGGACGCCGGTGAGGTCGACGAATCGGTGTTCTTGCGTCATGACATGCGGAACGCCACCGGCGGGCTGATGTTCGCGGTGCTCGGGATCGTGTCGCCGGAGGGCGGCGGCAGGAGTGATCTCGAGGCCGTGCCGAACCCCGTGATCCATTCTTGCCAGATCCTCGATCCTGGCCGGGACGTCCGGCGCATCGAAGTCGTCTCCGAGGTGCTCAAGCAAGGACGCCAGATGGGCTACAGCCGGTCTCGGATCGTCGACGCCGACCGGCCCAGCCGGGTGCTCGCATTGACCGAGGGACAGGGCATCAGCATCGGTACTCCGCCCCGGGGCCTCGAGAAGATGGCGGTCGATCCCATCGAGGTGGTCGACTCCCCCGACCTGCCGCCGCTCTGGCAGGTTTTCGGCGCCCACCGACGGGAAGATTCCCACTGGGCGTTGGGCGAGCTCGTCGCAGAACTGGCGTCGCCCGACGCCGCGTTGCACCTCGGGCCGCAGTTCGTTGTCCTCGAGACGGCTGCCTTCGACCTGGCCACGACGGTTGTCGGTACCGACCGCCTCCAGGGCGTCTCGTCACACGTGATGTTCCTTGCCCGTGGAAAGGTCGGTCCGTTCCGGGTCGACGGTGCACCCGTGGTCGGTTCAGATGGGGCTGTCGCGGTTCGAATGCTGCTTCACGACGAGGGCAACGACGATCGCCCGATCACGGCGGGATCGTACCTTTTCCGCACGGTCGAGTAGCCCAAAGGAGCTCATCCAAAGAACACCTCGGCTTCCGCATAGAGCTCCGGTGGCACCAGCTTGATTGTCGACATCGCTTCAGCCAGGGGCACGAGGTCGATCGAGGTCCCGTGCAACGCCACCATCTGCCCAAAGTGACCGTCATGAAGGGCGTCGATGGCATGGAGGCCAAATCTCGTGGCGAGCACCCGATCGAACGCCGTTGGGCTCCCACCACGTTGTACATGTCCAAGGACAGTGGTGCGAGCTTCTTTCCCGGTGCGTTGGGCGATCTCGGTCTCCAAGAGATTTCCAATCCCCGACAGTCGCACATGACCGAAAGGGTCCAGTTCGCCATCGCGAGGCGGCAACGTACCCTCCAAGGGAAGTGCTCCTTCGGCAACGACGATAATCGGCGCATAGTGACTGGCAAATCGATGTTCGATGAACGCACAGACGTCGTCGATGTGAAAGGGGCGCTCGGGGATGAGTATGGCGTTTGCGCCCCCGGCGACGCCGGCGTGCCATGCAATCCAACCCGTGTCGCGTCCCATGACTTCGACAATCAGGACACGGTGGTGACTCTCCGCGGTCGTGTGCAGCCGATCGATGGCTTCGGTCGCCACGGTCACCGCCGTGTCGAAACCGAAGGTGTAGTCGGTTGCTCCCAGGTCGTTGTCGATGGTCTTCGGGACGCCGACGACGGGAAGACCGATCGCGGCGAGCTTGGTCGCCACGCCCAGCGTGTCCTCACCGCCGATGACAACAAGACCTTCGATACCTAGCCGACGTACGGTGTCGAGAATCCGCTTTTCGCCGTTGCCGTCCGCGTAGGGATTGGTTCGGCTGGACCCGAGGATCGTGCCTCCCCGCGGGAGAATCCCACGGACAGCAGCGACATCGAGGGGCATGGTGTCCCCTTCCATGGGTCCGCGCCAGCCGTCGCGGAACCCGACGAACTCGTCGCGGTAGACCTGGACGCCCTTGCGTACGACGGCTCGGATCACGGCGTTCAGACCCGGGCAATCGCCCCCGCCAGTCAGCACTCCTATACGCACTGACGGGAGCGTACCCAGGACCACGGTCCGCCGGAAGTTGGTTGTCTCTGAACCTGACGAGCCCTCTCCTGCCAGGAAGGATCCCGTGTGGGCGTGGATATCGTCTACGACGCGTCTGATGCCCGAAGTCGCGCCATCCCGCGGGTGGCCGCGCCAAGGATCAGGCGGACGACGACGGCGAGGACCGCAAGGTCAGAAAGCATCTGCACCATGGCCACGATTCGGGCCGGATCCGTCTTGGGTGTGATGTCGCCGAAGCCCACGGTCGAAAACACCGTCACGGTGAAGTAGAGGGCGCTCGTCCGCGTCAGATGCTCGCCGAATGCGGCGGGACTCGAGGCGGACATCGTGAGGTAGATCCACGCGAACACAACGAGGAAGAGCGGAATGATCGTGGCCATCGCCACACCGGCCCGGAGCATCGGATGATCGTGCTTCGCGATCTGGCTGACTTCGACGGCGAGGACGACCGAGAACAGGGCGAGGGCCACGATCAGGCGCAGCGCCACCGATTGATGCGGTCGATGCTCAATCGGAATCACGTAGTAGAGAACGACAAGGAGCACGGCGCTCACCGCGGCGCGCACGACTGTCTTCACCAAGTGAGAGCGTTCAAAGTCCCCCAGAGGTGAGTCGCCTGGCAATGTCATGTCGACACCAGTGCGAGTCGTGCCGCTCTCCGCTCGAGACCATGAGGCAACGTTGGCATGCCTATCCCCTCACCGGGTCCAACAGGAACGCCGCGAGCTTGGCTCGCTTCTTTTGGGCCATCCACACACCTAGCCGCTGACCGCCGATTGAGCAGACAAGGGCGATGCCACATGCGACGGCCACTCCCAACCCAAGCTCATGGTCAGGCAGCTTTTCCGAAAGTCCGTGCGGCGAGGTGAACCCCCACAAGAGGAGCGACGGGGCCAGCATGAGAGCAGCTAAGGCAGGGACCAACACATAGGGAGTCACGGCCAGGCCGAGCCACCGCGCCAGCATCCGCTTCCGAGGCCGACGATGCTCCCACCGGTACCGCAGCGGCATCGGGTGGTACGGAAACAAGATCCCGACCCAAGCCGAGATGGCGAGAAACCCAAACGGGAGTACTCCGATCGCGACCACCGTGTACAAGGTGGACAGAAGTGAATGATGAATGACGCCATTGATCACAGCCACGAGCGAGCAGAGTGGCGTGATCAGCAACCACAGGACGATGTTCTTGCCGTAGAGCAGCCGTCGTAGCGCCACGGGATCGTCCAAGGCGGCCGCAACCCGTTGAGCGTCGGGCCCGAGGCCGTTGGTCGAAGGTACGTCTGAGTACATCCACGCGGCGAGAATCAGGGCAAAGGCCAGCGTTCCGTGGAGGGTAAAGACCTTGTCCCGCAAACCGGTGGGCAGGAAAAACCACGCCGAGCTCATGATGGCACCGTTCACTGCCACAGTGAGAGGGGTCTCGTACGGTGGCTGAAACGTCAGGGTGATCTGCTTGCGGACGGCCTCCCGTGTGCTGGCTGGTAGCTGAACCTCAATCGTCTCGAGCGTGGCTTGGTTCATGCGGTTTCGACGATCTCAGGCTCGAGGTAAGCCGCCGACCCTTCCGGGTCCTCCAACCGGCGAGCTTTGCGCCAACTCGGGTCTGCAGGCGAAATCCGAATCGACTACCGCTCGGGATGGGCAGCCCTGCTACCCCAGGATCTTGGCCTTCTGCGCGTCAAACTCTTCCTGCGTCAGCGCCCCGGAGTCCTTGAGTGCGGCCAGCTGTGTGAGCTGCTCGATGGGATCCGGAGCGGCCGCGGCCGGCTCCGGCTCTGGAGCGGCCTCGGGTGCCGCCTGCTGGGCCTGGGCCTGCTTGTTGGCCATGTGCCCACCAACCACGGCGGCAGTTCCAACCACTGCGGTCGTTCGAACGGCCGCCCTCGCGATGGGTCGCCTTCTCATCATGTCGATCTCCTATCTCGGTGTACTCAGACTGCTCTGTGACTCGACTGGGGCGTGATTCAGACTGCGGTATGACTCAGACTGCTGCGGGAAGACCCTCCAGCGCGGGTGCGATGAGCTCGTGTGGGATGCGAGCGCCTTCGAGCACGACTCCGTCGGCGTTGCGCACCGCCTCAGCGAAGCGCGCCGCCCAGACGTCCTCCCAGATCAACATCGCTGCTGACGTGTTCGGCTCGAGCGCCGCAGCGGCGTACTCGATATCTGCCGCACTGATGAGCCCGCCGACATCGCCCTCCAACCGATGGAAGCCTGCCGCCTCGTCCAGCTCGTCGATCTCGAAGGCGACGACCGAGCCGTCGGCATCCTTGCCGATGAAGATGAGGTCGAGGATCCGGACCGTGCCGGACTCGACCAACGCCACCAACTCTGGCGCGATCTCACCGCTGAACTTGTTTCCGGGAAACCCGACGATGATGTATTCGACTGGTCCTATGGTCATGTGATCCGTCCCGTCCTTTCGTGTTCCTTCAGACTATGACTCGGCGGCGCAGAAATCCTCATCCTCACGGGGTGATTCACACCCTGAGGCGGCGATTGCTCCGGGACGGCTGGCTCACAAGCCGGCCTCCACTTGGATGCGCCCATCGGCCGCGGCCTTTTGCAGCGCCTCATAGTCTCGTTGGTTCTGGTCGGCATAGGACTCGGAGAACGAGGCGATTGCGTTGTCGAAGGACTTGCCGGACCCCAGGTAGGCGGCGATGGCGATCCGGTCGCCCGATCGGGCGTGGGCGCGCGCCAACGTCCAACCGCACAACCGGCCGTAGACCGCCATGGACTCAGGAATCATGTGATCGGTGTCGGCCGAACCCTTCCAGTCCCGCAGCTGGCGGATGTAGAAGTCCCGCTGGAGGCCATCCATGCCCTCGACCTGGTCCCATCCCAGGAAGATGTCGCTCGAGGCCTGCATCAGGTGCTGACCTGCCACGACCCGCTCCCCCTCGTTGGCGTATTGACTCTCACCGGCGAACTCCGCCAGCACCGACCGCTGCGCCTCTTTGGCCTGGAGGAGTAGGGGATCCTGGCCGTTGCTCCCCACCATCAGGACAACCCAGGCCCTGGTCCCGACGCTGCCGACCCCGACCACCTTGCGGGCGATACCGACGAAACGGAACTGATTGAGGAGGTGCCGCCGATCGCTCTGCAACGAGTCCCGGTAACTGTCGATGAACTCGTGCATCCGTTCGGTCAGAACGGCGCTCTGCTCCTCGGACAGAAGCTCTTCGATGGGGACCAGGAGGGGTGGATCGCTCACGAAGCGTGTCTCCCCATCGACAACGTGGGTGAGCTTGTCCAACGCCTGCATGCTATCGCGGGTGCGCGCCTTGGCCAGCGACTTGTCCGCCCGGACCTTGGCTTTGAACAACGAGTCGTTGTTCACCTTCTTTCCCGTGAGGCCGAGCTCACCCCCCACATCTCTGAGCACCTTCTCGATGTCCATTCGGGCGTACCACACGTCGAGATCTTTCATGGTGGCCAGCTTCGTCATCTCCGTGCGGTAGCCCGAAACCGCGTCGAGCACCACGTTGGTGCGTTCTTGGTCAGAGAATGCGCGATCGCGCCCGCGATGGCCAGGCTTGCCGCCAGCCTCTTCACATCCCATTCCCACGGGCCGGGAAGCGTCTCGTCGAAGTCGTTCACGTCGAAGACCAGATTCCGCTCCGCCGAGGCGAAGACACCGAAATTGCTCAGGTGGGCATCCCCACAGGCCTGGACCTGCAGGCCGGAGCGAGGCGTCGTGGCCAGGTCGGACGCCATGATCAGGGCCGCGCCCCGGAAGAAGGTGAAGGGAGACACCAGCATCCTGCCGTAGCGAATGGGGACCAGCTCTTGGACCCGTGACTCCGCCTGGCTCTCCAGCAGCCCGACCGGATCGGGGCGGGCCGCAGGCGCCTGCCACTCCTCATGGGACGCCCGTGGGGCAGCCGTGCGGGCTGCCTTGCCCAAGGCCAAGCGCTCCTCGGTCGAAGGGTGGCCGGGAGCGGACGCCCGTTCGACGGAGGGATCTCTCTCCTGGGTGGTTCCTTGGTTCGGCATACAACCACCGTCGCGCCGTTCTCGTCCGCCACCATCACCCGAACAGGGCGATTTCCACGGCGAGGACACCGATCCGTCACACTCAGGCGCCTGCAGATCCGACCAGGCATTCGCCTGGCGAATGAGAGCAGCTACTCCCCTGCCGCCGTGATCGGGGTCTGCGTGGGGCTCTGCGTCGGGGTGGGCGGCCGGTCATCGGACTCCGCAGGCGAGGCGGCCACGGAGGGAGGCCCGCCGCTGATGCGTTTGCGGAAGATGTAGAGGCTCCAGCCCTGGTAGAGCAGGATGATCGGGAAGAAGATGGCCGCCACCACGGTCATCACCTTGAGCGAGTACGACGGGCTGGCGGAGTTGGCCACCGTGAGGTTGTACGCCGAGTTCGTGCTGGACACCATCACCCGCGGGAAGAGCTCGAAGAAGATCGACGCCACGACGCTCCCGATGGCGGTGGCGGCTGCAGCGAACGCCCAGCCCTCGGAGTGGGAGTCGGCGAACCAGGCGCCGCCGATCACCGCCACGAGCGCCAGCGCTTCGATGGGCTCGGGAACGAAGCCCGAGCTGATCCCGACATGGAGCCAGGTCAGCCAGCCGAAGGTGATCACGACAGCCAGCCAGCCGAGTCGGCCCGACAGGCGGGCCACACGATCGTGCAGCGCTCCTTCGGTCTTGAGGGTGAGGTAGGCGGCACCGACGAACAGGCACAGCACCGTCACCGTGAGACCGGTGTAGAGCCCGAAGGGAACCAGTAGGCCCCAGAAGCTGCCGGTGTAGTTGTGCGAGGAGTTGATGGGCAGCCCGTGGAGGAGGTCGCCCAGGGCGGTGCCGAGCAGGAAGGGGATGAGCGCGCTCCCGATGGTGAGCGACCACCTCCAGGCCGACCGCCATCGCTGGTCGTCGATCTTCCGGCTGAACTCGAAGGAGACCCCACGCCCGATCATGGCCAGGAGGATGATCACTATCACCAGGTAGAGGGTGGAGAACATGGTGGCGTACCACGACGGGAACGCGGCGAAGGTCGCTGCGACCGCCACGACCAGCCACATCTCGTTCCCGTCCCAGATGGGCCCGATGGAGTTGACGGCGATGCGGCGCTCCACGTCGTCCTTCCCGACGAACGAATGCAGCATTCCCACGCCGAAGTCGAACCCTTCCAGAATGAAGAACCCCACCCAGAAGATGGCGATGATCACGAACCAGACGTTGCTGAGATAGACCATTTCGTCTCCTAGTAGATGAGGGCCGGGACCCGCTCGTCTTCGGACTGCTCCGTGGTGCCGCCGTCGGCGTCCGAGCCACCTTCGCCGCGGCCGCCCCCGCCGCTGTCCTCCGGGCTCGATTCCAACTGCTGACGGCCGTAGTGGATCATCAGATAGACGTCGGCCACCCCCAGCGAGAGATACAGGAGCACGAAGACGGTCAGGCTGATCCAGATGTCGGTCGACGTCACCGAGGGTGACGAGGCCTGGGACGTCTTCAACAGGCCTTGCACGATCCACGGTTGGCGGCCGCTCTCCGTCAACAGCCATCCGGCCGTGTTCATGAGGAACGGGGCGATGGCGAACCACGGAGCGATCAGGAGGAACCACTTCGCCTTGCCGAGCGTCTTGCGGCGGATGAGCCAAAGCCCCCACAACGCGAACAAGGCGATCAACGAGGCGATGTAGGCCATCACCCGCATCCCCCAGTACTGGATGAAGACGTTGGGGATGTAGTTGCCCGGCCCGTACTCCTTCACGTACTGGGCCTGCAGGTTGTTCATCCCCTGCACCTCGCCGTCGGGGTGGTTGGTGGCGAGGATCGAGAGCAGGTCAGGGATCTCGATGATCTGGGTCGGGGTCTCGTCGTTGGGCCCGCCGCCGATCTGGAAGGCCGAGAACGGGCAGTGGGACGGACAGGTGGTCCACAGCGCCTCGGCGGCGGCGATCTTCATCGGCTGGTACTTGCCCTCGACCACGCCCAGCTCGCTCCCGATGAACATGTTGACGAAGACGGCCGGGGCGAGGACGGCCAACGAGATGATCGCGGTCCGGCGGAAGGCGGTGACGGAGCTCTGGCGCCTGTAAGTGCCAGGCCGAGAAAGCCAGCATGATGATCGCCCCGGTCACCAGCGACGCCAGGATCACGTGCGGGAAGGCCCACACGAACACCGGATTGGTGAACAGGGCCCAGACGTCGGTGAGCTGGGGTTCGTGTTGGGAGTTCATCACGTAGCCCACCGGATGCTGCATCCACGAGTTGGCCGCCATGATGAAGAAAGCCGAAAGCATGGAGGCTCCGGCCACGAGCCAGATACAGGTCAGGTGCAGCTTCTTCGAGAGGCGATCCCACCCGAAGATCCAGATGCCCAGGAAGGTCGACTCCACGAAGAAAGCCGCCAGCCCCTCCATGGCCAGGGGACCGCCGAAGATGTTGCCCACGAAGCGGGAGTAGTTCGACCAGTTCATGCCGAACTCGAACTCCTGGACCAGACCGGTCACCACGCCGACGGCCACGTTGATCAGCAGCAGGGTCCCGAAGAACTTGGTGAGCCGTTTGAAGGTCGGGTTGTCGTTCTTGTACCAACTGGTCTGGAGCAACGCCACCAGGAAGGCCAGGCCGATGGTGACCGGCACGAACAGGAAGTGGTAGATGCTGGTCGTGGCGAACTGCCACCGGGCGAGGTCGTTGGTCATGGGTGGAACTCCCGTCGTTCAGGGCGACCTCGCGGTGGGCGATCGTCGATGGTGGCTGGCGATGGGGCATCGGTTCTTCGGGCAGGCGGGCGTAGCGCTCGGTCCGCATCTCCTCCCACCAGAGGTCGGAGTAGCGCCCCGCCTGATCGAGCAGTTCGTCGTGGGTCCCCCGTTGGACAACCAGGCCCTGCTCCATGACCAGGATCTCGTCGACGGACTCGAGCCCGGCGAGACGGTGGGTGATGAGGACGAGTGAGCGCCCGGCGGTCACGTCCAAGAGATCGGCCGTGAGCGCGTCGGCGGCCGCAGGCTCGAGGTGCTCGGCGGGCTCGTCGAGCACGAGCACCGGAAAGTCGGCCAACAGGGCGCGGGCCACGGCCAACCGTTGACGCTGGCCCCCCGACAGCCTGGCCCCGTGCGATCCCACCTCGGTCCCCAGCCCCTCGGGAAGGCCGCCGAGCCACGCTGCCAGCCCGACCCTGCCCAGCACGTCGCGCAGCTGATCGTCGGTGGCGCCACGTCTTCCGACGCGAAGATTCTCGGCCACGGTGGTATCGAAGAGGTAGGCGTCCTGTCCGACCAGCCCGACCACGGTGCGGAGGACGTCCCCGGATATCTGCTCCGCCGGCACGCCGGACAGGGTGATGGAGCCGGCCCGGCACGGCAGGAAGCCGACGAGGACCGCGGCCAGGGTCGACTTGCCCGCCCCGCTCGGCCCCACGACCGCCACGCGCCGCCCGGAGGCAAGCGAGAGGTCCACGTCACGGATTGCGGGCCCCGCCGCACCTGGGTAGCCCGCCCACGCAGACCGCAACTCGACGTCGTAGGGCGGCCCGGGGAGCGGCACGCCCACCTCGGGGTCGGGCACAGGCGCCGCCGTGTCGAGGATCTCGAAGACCCGCGCCGCGGCCTGACGCACCCGCTGCAGGGCCTGCGTCGCCACCGGGAGACCGACGACCAGCTCGAAGGCGGCCAGGGGGATGAGCGTGATGACGGCCAACTCCGTCCCGCCGAGCCGACCTGACAGCACGGCCGGTATGCCGACCACGAGGCAACCCCAGCAGGCCAACCCGGCCAGGAGCGTGGTCAACGCCAACCCGATGCCCGTGGTGCCGGCCGAGGCCGAAGCGATGGCGGTCAGTTCCGCATCGTGGTTCCGGATGGCTCGGACGTGGGCGTCGGCGGCGCCGAAGACGATGAGTTCCGCCGCGCCCTCGGTCAGGTCGACCATGGCCGCCCCGAGGTCGCCGCGCACGGCGGCGAACCGCGTCTCGCGGCGACGGGCCAGCGCACCGGTGAGCCACGGCACCACGGTGGCCGCCAGCACCAGGGCCAGGGCGAGGATCACCGCGGCGGCCGGCAGCATCCACCACAGCAGCACGACGGTCGAGACGCCCACGACCAGGGCGATGCCGAAGGGGGGAACCACCCGGAGGACGAGGTCCTGCAGCGAGTCGACGTCCTGGACCATTCGGGCCAAGAGGTCGCCGCGGCGGAACGAAGGCAGGCCCGAGGGCGCCAGCCGCTCGAGCCGCTCGTAGACCCGCACCCGCAGGTCGGCGAGCAGGCGGAAGGCGGCGTCGTGCCCGACCAGGCGCTCCTCGTACCGCAAGAAGCCACGGGACAACCCGAAGAGTTGGACGGCCACGATGGCCACCGCCAACGTGGCCTCGTTCGGGCGCTGGGCGGCCTTCGAGATCAACCAGGCGGCCGTGCCCAGGAGACCGATGTCCGCCGCGATGGCGCCCGCGCCCAGGAGCGTCGCGAGGACGACGCGCCGCGACGCCGGACGGGCAACGGCCAGCGTCCGCCCCACCGGGGCGCGCTCGACTGAACCGTCCCGGTCCGCCTCAGAGCCGTTCACGACGCCACCGCGTCCTGAATGGGCGCTGCCAGTCGGACCACCCGGTCGCTGACGGCCAGAAGCGAGGGCCGATGGGCCGCCATGACAACGGTGCGACCGACCATGAGTCGCCCCACGGCGGACCACACGCCCTCCTCGGTCGCGCCGTCGAGGTTCGCGGTGGGCTCGTCGAGGAGAAGGAGGGGCGCATCCCGCAGGAAAGCCCGCGCCAGGGCGACCCGCTGCCGCTCCCCCGCCGACAGCCCGGCGCCCTCGGTGCCCAACACGGTCTCCAGTCCCCGCGGCAGTCCGGCGATCACGTCGTCAAGTCCGGCGTCGGCAACGGCAGACCGAACTTCGTCATCGGTGGCATCGGGTCGGCCGAGGCGCACGTTGTCGGCGACGGAGCGCGCGAAGAGGTGGGGACGTTGCGGAACCCAGGCCACCTGGTTCCTCCACGCATCGGGGTCAAGGTCGGCCAGATCGACGCCGCCGACGGTGATCGAGCCACGGGACGTGGGAACCAGGCCGAGGAGAACACCGAGAAGGGTGGACTTGCCACAGCCGCTCGGTCCGGCGACGGCCACCACTTCTCCGGGCTCGACGGAGAGGGAGACGTCGCGAAGGGCGGGAGCGCGCGGTCCGGGTAGCAGACCTCGAGCCGGTCGATCCGCACTGGGGAGGTCGACGGGTCGGGAACGTCGTAACGACGGCCACGCGCCGGTACCGGCCGCTCGAGCACGTCGAAGACGTCCTCAGCCGCCTTCATCCCTTCGGCGCTGGCGTGGTAGTTCGTCCCGAGGAGGCGGAGCGGAAGATATGCCTCGGGTGCGAGGATGAGGACGAACAGGGCGGTGGCGAAATTGACATGGCCCCCGAGCAGGCGAAGGCCGACAGCCACGGCCACCAGCGCCACCGAGAAGGTGGCGAGCAGTTCGAGAATCAGGGACGAGAGGAACGCCACCTTCAGCGTGTCCATGGTGGCGGTGCGGTAGCGGTTCGTGATGTCGCGGACCGCGGCAACCTGGGCCTTGGCCCGGCCGAACACCTTGAGGGTCGGGAGGCCGGCGACGACATCGAGGAAGTGCCCCGCCAGGCGCTGGAGCAGACGGGCCTGGCGGCGCATCCGAACCTTTGTCGAGGCGCCCACGAGTGCCATGAACAGCGGGATCAGCGGCACCGTGACCGCAATGATCACCGCCGAAATCCAGTCGGCCCCAAGCATCACGACGATGACGGTGACCGGGACGATGACGGCCAAGAAGAGCTGCGGAAGGTAGCGGGAGAAGTAGCTGTCCAAGGCATCGATGCCGCTTGTTGACAGCACGACCAGGCGGCCGGAGCGCTCCCGATCGATGCCGGCGGGTCCGAGTTGGACGATCCGCTCCACCAGGGCGGTCCGCAGGTCCGACTTGGCTGTCGCCGAGGCGCGTTGTGCCGCACGTTCGCCGAGCCAGGCGACCACCGAGCGAGCGAGGATGACGATGGCCAGGAGCACCACGAGCGTGCGGACGTGCGCCATTCCCTGGTGGTGGACAACGACGTCCGAAATGGTGTTGGCGATCAACCACGCCTGCGCCAGGACCAGACCGGCGGTCACGCCACCGAGCACGACGGTCAACACCAGGTAGCGACGAGTTCCCCGTGCGTAATGCAAGAGTCGGGGGTCGACGGGTCGGGAGCGGCGCGGAGGAGCTGCCGCCCGTTCGGTTGTCGCCTCCGAGTACCCACGCCCCGGCCGTTCGGCGATCGTCACGGGACCGAACCATTCAGGAGCAAGCCGGGGTCGCCGGCGGAGCGCATGCCGCCGATGGTGATGTCCGTCCTCGTTCCCTTGTGGCCAAGCACAGTTGCCTCCTGGACCGTAGAGGATGTGTGTTCGTAGAGCGTGTGGCTGGGTTATTGGCGGACAAGTGCCACGCTGAGGCGATCCTCGGGAGAGATCAGGTGGGACTGGTGGTCTGCCCCTTGATCAAGCTGGACGCAGTTGACCGACCCGGTGAAGCGACTCGTCAGGGGGGTGTCGTCATCGCTCACGGGGGATCCGTAGTCCACACCGACGTCAAGTGTCTCGTCACCCGAGAACAGCATGGGGATGCCGGTATTGATCCCCCCGCCAAAGCCCGATGAAGCGCCGAAGCCGATCTCGTCGAGCAGCGCGATGAGGACATTTGGCGCTCCGCCGGGCGGTGAAGGTTCGGTAATCGGGGGGAACGAAGTATCCCGATCTTTGTCCTCGGTGGTCAGGCTGACCTTTGGAGGATCGTGGGTGGGCAGCACGAAACGGTTGATCGAGTCAGGCACCGGTCTCTCCTTTGGGGGTGTTGCTCTTGGTGGCTCGACTGCCGTGAAGTTCTGGGGACTCCGCGGGATTCACGGAGACCAGCTCGATGTTGAGATCTCGGAGCATCTCCAGCGTGGCGTGCAAGCGGGCCTGATCAGGCACCCATCCGACCAGGTGGGTCAAGCCGAGGTCGCATCGGCTCACCTCGAATCCGTCCATCGCCGCGATCAACGTCGGACTCAACCGTCCCTTCACCACGATTTCGAAGCTTCCGGCGTTCAAGAGGACCTTCTCCCGTAGTGACTCTGCGGTCAGACGACGTCAACGCTTCTGGATCGTCATCCGGCCAAACCTCACCTTTCCAGCGCGGGTCACGCACCCTCCGACGGTGTCCACGGAGCGGGCGGATCCGATGATCTGTCGCAGATCCATCGCATCCATCCTGGAGCGGGCGGCTATGGATGTCGTCATCCCTGGAGGGTGATCGTGGATCGGATCCACCCACCGAAAAAAGCGATCTCTGGACAGCGGGTCGCACAATTCGAGGGAAGGGCGATCAGAGCCGAGCGAAGCCAGTTGACACGCCACGGTGACTCTCTCGGCATCGGCCCGGTCTTCTCCAGCGGCAGGGCTCTCGGACTCACCGCCGACGAGAAGCTCGCGTCAATATTTGCATCGCGACGCGACGCAACGAACCGTTCTCTCTCTTGTCTTCCGCTGAGAGAAAGCGATTCGGTACCCGTCGCCGACCATCGACCCACCGCAATCCGGACCGTCCAGCCGGGTGCTCGGTAGGGAAGGCTGTGCCAGATCGCCTGGTCATGGCCCGGCGGGATTCGGTCGCCTCGAGATGAGGCCCTGAATACGCAGGACACCGTGAACAAATGGTTCCTGGGAGACTTTGAGACAATGAGGGAACCGCTGTGCCGATCCGTACATTCGAAGTGATCGTGCGCGGAAGATTGAGTCCTGCTCTGGTCGTCGCATTTGGTGATTTCGAAGCCGCCCACGTCGATGGAGGACTTACTTGCCTCATCGGTCATGGTGCTGATCAGGATGCGCTCTACCGATTCTTTCGTGTGCTGCAAAACCTCAACATTGACCTGGTGTCGGTGAACGGTGTCGGTGACGCACCAAGCAGTTCGCCGTAGGCGATCGACGACAGGTGCCTTTCGAGGTGCTCAGCACCAACGATCACCCCGAACGGGCGACGACGGAGGGATCCCAACCGCTCAATATGACGCTGCCGGCAGCGCGAGAGCCGTCCGCGTCAGGTACGGAAATCCAGTCGTGACGGTGCCCACCCTCAGAAGGCCCCTCGCAGCGAATTCTGGGGGTTTCGACAGCCGCAATTGAGGTTGGATTCCGCCGCAGCCCAGGTGGCACAGTTGTGAGACGTCGAGGGCGGGAGAACGGGCTCACTGATGACTCCACTACCAGCCGCGCCGGCTCGTGCGGTCGACCGTGCCGCCCTGCGCCGGCGGCTGGACGAAGCGCTTGTCCGCCCACTCACACTGATCGTCGCGCCGGCCGGAGCGGGAAAGTCGGTGCTCCTCGCTCAATGGGCGGCCACCCACCCGGAGCTGGCGTTTGTCTGGCTGGAAGTTGGCGTCGACGACAACGATCCAGTGCGGTTCGCCCAGAGACTCCTCTTCGGGCTTGGCGCCATCGACTCCGATTTCGCCGACCTCGCGGGGCTGACGTCGCTGCATGGAGGTGGGCTCGGAACGCCCCTGCTCGAAGCTCTTGAGGCACAGTTGAGCGATCTCCCCGAAGTGGTCATCGTCCTCGACGACCTTCATCATCTTTCGAACTCTGCCCTCATTTCTGATCTGGGCCGTCTGGCCAATCTGCTTCCACCGAATATCCATTTGGTGCTTTCAACCAGGACGGATCTCCCCATTGCCTGGAGTCGTCATCGCGTGCGGGACCAGATGACAGAGATCCGGCAGTCGGACCTCGCCCTCGACGACACGGACTCTGCCCTGCTCCTCGAGCACATCACCGGTCGATCACTTGGAGTCGACCGGGTTGCCACGCTGGTCGCCAGAACCGAAGGATGGGCTGCGGGACTGCAGCTGGCAGGAATGACGCTCAGGCTCTTCGACGATCCAGACGAGTTCATCACCCAATTCAGCGGAGACGACCGTCTCATCGCCGATTACCTCAGCGAAGAGGTGCTTCTGGCCCAGCCGGGTGATCGCCGTGAGCTCCTGCTTCGTGTCTCAATACTGGACACGATGTGTGCGGACTTGGTTGCCCTCCTCACCGGTGAGCCGAGTCCGCAACTGGTTCTGGAGCAGCTCGAACGGGAATCGATGTTCCTGGTCCCCCTGGACACGCGTCGGGTGTGGTTTCGCTTCCATCATTTGTTTCGGGACATGCTTCGCTTCAAGCTGCGAGCAGAGAAACCTGGCCTTGAGGCGAATTTGCTCAGGCAGGCCGCGACCTGGCACCTCGAACGGGGGGATCTGAGCTCCGGTCTCGAATACCTCCTTCGCGCCGCGAAGTTGGAGCGACGCCCTCGACGTGATCATGGCCCGGGGATCCGAGGTCTTCGAAAAAGGGGAAATGGCCACTGTCATTCGCTGGATCTCCCAAGTTCCGGAATCCGCTCGGGCGGAGAGGACAGACGTCAGCCTCCTTCTCGGGATGCTGATGGGGGTTGAAGGTCAGGCCGCAGGGTCTGAGGACATCCTTGGACGAGTTGCGACTCATCCGCGTTCGTCGGTGGGTGAACAGGTTTGCGCTCAGGTATTCCTTGCCACGATGGTCCAATGGCGTCCGCGTCCAGAGGTCTCCCTCGACATGGCTGTCCGTGCCCTCGACGAGCTGGCCGTTCTCGGAGACGCCCACGTCCCCGTTATCTTGAACCTGACTCATCGAGAGTCACTGGAGACGATGGCCGTCCTGTCACGTGGCCGGGCACATTTTCAGGCAGGTGATCTCGAGCTGGCTCGGGACTGGCTCGACCAAGGATTGGGGACCCAAGGAGCGACCTATCCGATCTGGAAGGTCAGCAGCCTCGGCTCCCTCGGTCTGCTCGAAGCCTGGCGGGGCAACACGGAACGAGCCGTCTCCCTGTCTGATGAGGCTTTGGCAATTGCCAAGGAGGTCGGTCTGTTGGCGCATCCGTCCGTGGCTGAGGCCTACCTGACTTCCTCCCTCGTGGCCTTGGAGCGGGGCGAGCCTGGCCGAGCGTCGGTGTCGCTCCATGAAGGTATCGTGCGGGCGGAGGCAAACAAGCGAAACCAACTTTCCTGGTTCGGCCACTTCGAGACAGCGCTCCTGCTGGAAGCGGACGGGAGAGCCGAAGAGGCGATGACGACCGTTCTCTTGGCGAGAAGCGACCTGGGGGCACCAGCGCCTCCCGTCGTCGCCGACCGTCTCCTTGCCCTCAAGAGCCGTCTCCTCCGCCTTGGTGGATCACCAGAGCAAAGCAAGCGCTCGCTTCGAAGTGGGTCCTCGCATTCTTTGGTACTGGCTTTCGAGCGCGCCGCGACAGCACTGACGCTCGGCGACTACGACCTGGCACGCAAGTTGATCGATGCGTTCCCAGCTTTCTCTGATTCGACCCACCCTCTGGCGACGGTCGATGGTCTTCTCCTGACCGCATGGCTCGCTGAAAGTCAGGGGTCTCTTGGTCGGGCCCGGCAGCAGCTCACTGAAGCGATGGCGGTCGCCGAAGGCCACTCCTTGGTTGAGTCGTTCGTACGACTCGGCGCGACGATCGTGCGAATGGTCTCTGAACTTCCTGAGTCCCATTCCGCCTTTCGAGAGCGGGTTCTGCGACGGGCCCAGGCGTTCGCTGCGCCCTCGCGGACGGGCGGCCTCGTTGAGGCGCTGACGGACCGAGAGCTCGAGATCCTGTCATACCTGCCGAGTCGCCTCACGAACACCGAGCTTGCGGACCAGTTCTACGTTTCGGTGAACACGATCAAGACGCACATGGCTCACATCTATCGGAAGCTCGGTGTTGCCAACCGTAACCGGGCTATCTCGCGCGCCCGGGAGGTCGGAATCCTCTGATCGCCTCGGGTGTCGCTGTCCTCAAAGTCACCCGTCGAGGGTGATGCCATTCCGTCACTGCCGTGGTTCGATGATGTTTCTGCAGGCATTGCGCCGATTTGCCCACGAGTTTCCGCGAGAAGTCAGGCGGGGGGTGTGCCGGGCGGCGGTGTTCGTGACTTGACCAATACGGGAGGACCCTCCGTTGATCGCCTACACCTACCCACTGGCGGACCTCTTCGGGACGATGCTGGGATTCTTCCTCCTCATCATCTGGTTCTGGCTCCTCATCATCGTGTTCTCGGACATCTTCCGTAGCCGCGATCTGGGCGGCGGGGCGAAAGCCCTCTGGGTCATCTTCGTGATCATCCTGCCGTTCCTCGGCATCTTCGTGTATCTGATCGCCCGAGGCGGGAAGATGCAGGAGCGTGCGGCGAAGCAGGCGGCACAGCAGCAAGAGGCCTTCGACGCGGCCGTCAAGGAGGCTGCTGGGACAGGCGCCGACTCGACGGAACAACTGGCCAAGCTGGCCGATCTCAAGCAGCAGGGCGTCATCACTGATGCAGAGTTCGAATCACAGAAAGCCAAGATCCTGGCCTGAGGACGACATCAGTCCTCACAGTCACCAGGATCTCATCGAAAGGACGACATGGACTCTGAAGGGAGGTCCCGCGACAGCTCGCTGGTGCCCTGCGAGATCGGATCGTCACTGAAGGCGGCACCAGCTCGCGCACGTAGAGAGGTCCCGGTGTCGATGTGATTTTCGATCTCGTCCTCATCGGCCTCGTCATCACACTCGAGCCGATCCCTCTCACCGCGTTCATTCTGATCCTTCTGTCGAAGGGCGGTACGCGCAAGGGTGCCGCGTTCATCTTTGGATGGCTGCTCTCCTTGGCCGTCGTGGTCGCGCTCACCGTCCTGGTGACGGGGAACAAGCCCCCGCAACCGAACACGGAACCCTCACTGGCGGCTCTGGCAGTGAAGATCGCGATTGGCGTGGCCCTGGTGCTGATCGCGGCGCGACAGCGGCGCAGAATGGGAAAGCCCAGGCCACCGAAGAAACCACCGAAATGGCAAACCGGACTCGACAACATGTCCCCTTTGTATGCCATAGGGCTGGCACCACTCACCCAGCCGTGGGGACTCGTTGCGGCGGGCGTCGCCGTGATCACCGAGGCCAAGCTGACATCGTGGGAGAGCTACATCGCCCTCTTCCTGTTCTGCTTCGTCGCCACGGCGGTCTACATCGCGCTCGAGCTCTATGCCGGCTTCCGGCCGGAGCGGGCGCAAGAATTCCTCGGGAGCATCCGGACGTGGATCGATACACACACCGATCAGGTCATCATCATCGTTTCGCTGGTGCTCGGGTTCTGGCTGGTCGGCAAGAGCATCTATCTCATCGTCACCTGACGAAACCGCAGGACGAGATCTGATTTTCACATCGCTGCAGCGGGTCCTTCATGCCGAAATAGCATTACTCCGCTCGGATTTATATGATTATTCATTGTAGATCGAGCGAGTCCCAGCTCACGCCCAGCGATCGATCGATCTGAGCTATCGACAGGAACCGAATGGGGAGGTACAAAGGGGGTTGCAGCGACGATCTCGGCTACGCCCTGACCCGAGAGCGTGGTTGGGTCCTCACTGTTCGCTGACGCGGAGGTGACAGATGACGATCACGGAGGCAGCTGGCGGCTTGGGGATCGTACGATCTCGACGACCCGTTCCCGGTGTTCGCACGAGGTCCGCCAGCTCGGTCCGGTGCATGCAGTGACGTTGGCCGACGGGCATGGCGCCTGGCTCGTCGTCGGATACGAAGAGGCCCGTGCCGCCCTCAACGAGCCGCGGCTCTCCAAGGACATGCACGCGGCGTTGGCGACGGGACTCGGGCGTCGTGGCCGAAGGCCTACCCGGGCCCGGCCTTCGCTCGGCACGTCCTCACGGTCGACCCCCCCGACCACACCCGCCTGCGGCGACTCTTGTCAGCCGCCTTTTCAACGCGGCGCGTCGAGGCATTGCGCGCTCGCGTGCAGACCATCACTGACGACCTCCTCGACGACATTGCTCGTCAAGGACCCGACAGCCGGATCGATCTGGTCGCTGCCTTCGCCTTCCCACTGCCATTCACGGTCATCTGCGAGCTTCTCGGCGTACCCGAGCCCGACCGTGCGTCGCTCGGTGAAGGCTTCGCCAAGATGCTCGTCCCCACGTCGAATCCGGACGAGTATGCGGCGGCCAAGGAGGCCTCCGACTCGGTCGTGGCCATGTTGCGAGCACTTGTCGAAGCCAAGCGGATCGATCCCGGTGACGATCTCGTCTCCGATCTGATCAGGCACGCGACGGAGATGAGCGTCTGGACACCCAAGAGCTGCTCTCCACGATCTTTCAGCTGATCGTCGCCGGACACGACACGACCGCCAGTCTCATCGGCAACAGCCTCGTCGCCCTGTTTCGCAACCCGGCGCAGCTGGCCCAACTTCGCGCCGATCCCGCGAAGATTCCCAAGGCCGTGGAGGAGTTCCTTCGCTATGACGCACCGGTCCCCCATTCGACGTTTCGGTATACCGCTGCACCGCTGACGCTCGGAGGCGTGACGATCCCCGCCGGTGAACAGGTGATCATTTGCCTGGCGGCAGCCAATCGGGACGCAGACCGATACTCCAGCCCCGAGACGCTCGACGTCGAAAGGGATGGGGCCCGTCATCTCGCTTTCGGGCACGGCATCCATCACTGTCTCGGTGCGCCGCTGGCCCGGATGGAGGGCCAACTGGCCCTCGGGTCGCTCCTGCGCAGGTTCCCGGAGCTCTCGCTCGCGGTGCCGATCACAGACCTGCACTGGGGTCACGGCGACGGCCTCGTGCTGCGCGGCCTGTCCGAGCTGCCGGTGATCCCCGGCCCGGCCCTCTCGAGGTCAGCGCCGTGACGGGGGACCCAGCCGTGTCGACCCGCGCTCGATGAGGGTTGGCGGGGAGTCGACGAGGGATGGGGGCGCCGGGCCGTGGACTTCTCCACCCTCAGCGAACCGGCGAACTGTCGGGAGTACGTGGCCCTGCACCATCGACTTGGCGTGGACGTGGGCGACAGGTTGCTCGACGTCGCCTGCGGGGCAGGTCTCGCCATTGAGCTGGCCTGCCTGCGCGGCGCTCTGTGCAGCGGTATTGACGCGTCGGAGCGCCTCGTCGCGGTGGCGCGGGACCGCAATCCGGGCGCCGACCTTCGGGTGGGAGACATGCACGACCTGCCTTGGGACGACGGAGCTTTCGACGTCGTGACCAGTTTCCGGGGTATCTGGGGGACGACCCTCGAAGCCATGGCAGAGGTGCGCCGAGTCCTGGTCCCCGGTGGCCGGGTCGGGCTCACGGTATGGGGTCACATCAAGGCCTCTCCGGGCGCCTGGGCGCTGGCGCCCTTCTCTCTCGCCGCGGCCCCAAAGGTGGAGAACCAAGCGGCCATGGTGGCCCTCGGTCGTCCCGGCGCCGGCGAGACCGTCCTTCAGGACGCCGGCTTCACCGACGTGGAGCGCATCGACATCCCCTTCGTGTTCGAGTTCGCCGATCCCGAGCTCTACGCACGAGCCTTGGCATCGACCGGGCCGGCATTTGAGGCGATGGAGGCGGTCGGTGAGGCGGCGTTTCTGCAGGCGGCGGTCGATCTGGCTGGCGAGAAGGTCCGCGCCGGCCTCCCACTCCGGGCGCCCGTCGCAGTTGTGGGCTACATCGCCAGGAAGGCGGCCAGGCAGTTCCCCGCGGCGAACCACGCTTCGAGCGTCCGGGCCGACGAGTCGAGCCCAGGCTTCCTGGCGGCGGCGAGGCAGACGCCTGAAGTCCAGCACCTGTTCGATGGCGACCGAGAATCCGTCGGCTACGTGACGAACGTGTCACGCCTGTGGGCGTACATGCCGGCCACTCTCGAAGCCCTGTCCGATCTCATGGGCCAAGCAACTGAGGCCGGCGCCCTCACGCTTCGTCAGCGGGCTGTCCTCGTGACGGCTGCCGCATCAACTCTTGGTGACTCCTATTGCTCGCTGGCATGGGGCAAGAAGCTCGCGGCAGAGACCGAGCCGGAGGTTGCGGCGGCGGTCATTCGGGGCGCTGACGACGATCTGGACCCCAGTGAACGGGCGCTCGCCGATTGGGCTCGAGCCGTCGCTACCGACCCGAATGGCACCGAGGTCGGGGACGTCCAGCGTCTGCGGGACGCCGGCTTCGACGAGGCGCAGATCTTCGCCATCACGGCCTTCGTCGCGTTCCGCCTCGCCTTCTCGACCATCAACGACGCGTTGGGGACTGGTCCAGACGCTCAATTGGGCGCTTCGACGCCAGCTCCGGTTTTGTCCGCCGTCAAGTTCGGTCGTCCCCTGGGGCCCGAGCCTGAGTATGAGTAGAGACGCGCCCACGATGCGACTGATGGCCTCGTACAACGCGAGGTGTTGTAACCCGGTGTGGACTCCCTCAACAAATGAAAAGGAGCAATCAAAATGACAGCTACGGATACACCAGTGAACAACGGCGTCAACGTCGAGGCCCTCTTGGGCGCCCGAGCAGCGCTCACCGATGCACCCGAAGCGGCACAGTTCCAATGGCGGGCAACCTGTGAATGGCAGAACGGCACCCACAGCCGCTCAACGGTCGAGGGATTCTTCGGTCTGGGCGAGGAGCAGAGCCACCGCACCCGATACGTCTTTGACGCCGACCACCCGGAGATCTTCGCTTCTCAGGACAACGGCATGACCCCGGTCGAATACGTCCTCGTCGGCCTCGCCAGTTGCCTGACCGCCGGCGTTGCTGCGGTCGCGCAGAATCGTGACATCCAGCTGCGCAGTGTCTCGGCGACGATCGAAGGCGGGATGGACGTTCGTGGCATCCTCGGAGTGGACAGCGATGTCCGCAATGGCTTCAGCGATATCAAGGTGACGTACGACATCGACGCAGAGGCATCGCCCGACGACATCAAGGCGCTTATCGCGCAATCGCAGAAGCGCTCGGCCGTGTACGACATCGTCACGAACCCAACAAACGTAAGCGTCCAGGTTCGCTGACCGAACTTTGTTTTCGGAGGAGTAGAGCAGCTCGATGCGGACCACCACCGTCGTGATCGGAGCCGGTCACAGCGGGCTGGCGATGAGCAGGTGCCTCTCAGATCGCTCCATCGACCATGTCGTCCTCGAACGGGACGAAATCGCCAATTCGTGGAGAACCGAGCGGTGGGATTCGCTGCGTTTGCTCACGCCGAACTGGCAATGCCGCCTTCCGGGATATTCATACGATGGCAGCGACCCCAATGGCTTCATGGCGATGGCCGAAGTCGCCGACTTCATCACGGGCTATGCGACGCTGATTGCCGCACCGGTGCAGACCGAGACCACGGTCTCGTCCGTGCGTCGCGCCGATGGCGAATACCGGGTGACCACGAACCAGGGTGAATGGAAGTGCGAGACAGTGGTCGTGGCCACTGGGGCCTTCAACGTGCCTCGCCGACCTCCCTTGTCGGACGCACTGCCATCGTCGGTGACGGCATTGACTCCGTTCGAGTACAAGAACCCGGATCAGCTGGCCGAAGGTGGCGTGCTTGTCGTGGGCGCATCAGCGACCGGAGTACAGATCGCGTGCGAGATCCAGCGCTCCGACCGTCAGGTCACACTCGCCGTAGGCGAGCACGTCCGGGGACCACGTGACTACCGGGGTCGAGATATTCACTGGTGGATGGACGCGGCCGGCGTCCTTGACGAACGCTACGACGAAGTTGACGACATCGTCAGGGCACGGCGCGTGCCGTCGATGCAGCTCGCAGGCTCACCCGAGCGAGCAACCTTCGACCTCAACGCGCTGACGAACGCCGGCGTGAAGCTGGTCGGTCGACTGGCCGGACTCAGCGAGGGTCGGGCTCAGTTCTCCGGATCCTTGCGGAACAAGTGCGAGCTCGCGGACCTGAAACTTGGGCGGCTGCTGGACACCATCGATGAGTGGGCCTCTGCCAGCGGCCTTGACGACTCCGTACCGCCTCCCCACCGGTTCGCACCGACTGTCATCGACGACTCACCGCCGCTCGGTCTCGATCTCGCCCGTGGTGAGATCGAGACCGTCATTTGGGCGACTGGATTCCGCCCCGACTACTCGTGGCTCGACATCCCGGTCCTCGATGGCAAGGGCATGATTCGCCACGATGGAGGCGTTGTCGATTCGCCCGGCATGTTCCTCTTGGGAAGCCCGTTTCTGCGCCGACGCAAGTCAAGCTTCATAGACGGTGCCCGAGTAGACGCCCAAGAACTCATCGTTGAACTCACCGCATACCTCGACGCGGGGGCCGCGCTGACCAGGGGTTGATGGGGACGCGCCGACGTTGGCATGTACCGATTCTTCGTGAGGGCGCGAGTGGACGAGCTTGCGCAGGTCGACCCCGATCGGCGACCGCCCCGCCCCACGGACCGAACAGCAACGAGGAGATCCCCCCGGCCGCCAGCACCAGCCCGAGATCCCTGGGGGAACCGGTCCGGACGAGCACGAGCCAGCCGATCGCCGTCTGCTGTAAGAAGGTGCCGCTGGCCGAGACGACCTGGCCGCCGAAGTAGAGACGGAATGGTCGGGACCGCAGGGCACGAAACGAACTGCCGGTCTTGGCCACGGTGGCTGCCCCCGAACGCGCCAGAGGTCCCGCCTCGGGCACGACCGCCAAGCCATCACGGTCCATCGAGTGCCAGCGGAGAACCTGCCGATTGAGCTCCAGGGCGGTGGCCCGGGAGCGTCTCGGTCAACCGCTGAATCCCCGAGCGGCGTTCAAGCGCTCGACCAGCCGCTCAAGCTCCTCAAGCAAGTCGTCGGGGATGTCTTTCGCAGCTGCAGCATCGTCAGCAAGCGCATCGATGGCACGCAAGAGCCCAGACATCGCGTCGGTGAGCGTCGATGCCGCTGTCTTGATGTCAGCATTCCCGTTACTCATGGGTATCGCCTTTCTGTCATCGTCGTATCGAGTCTCGAGCCCGACGGGGTCATTTGTACAGCCATTGTTCTATCGCTGCATCGCCTCAGTCTGCTTCGCTGAATTCGAGGGAGGGAAGCCCACCGCTCATCCCGGTCGGCCCCCTGCATTGACGGCGCGGTTAGGGCTGGACCGAGAAGAAGCGATCGAATGCGTCCTCGTCGCTGTAAAAGGATTCAATCCTCGAGATCCGATGTGGCCCGGCGCCCTCGGTCACCGAGACGAGGAAAATGACCCGGAAATCGTGCTGTTGACCTTCACGCTGCAGGTGAATCTTCGCAAGCCCGGCGACATTGTCGACCCCTGCCATCCAGTCCTCCCATTCGAGGACATCGATCGGGTCTTCTGTCAGTCGGAGAAAGGTGGAAAGGTGCGCCGCAACAGCTTGCACACCCTGAAAGACGCCTCCTGGGGGGTGTTTCCCGGGTACGACGTCCACGACCTGAGGATCGAGGAGATCGCGGGCGGCTGGCAGATTGCCGCCAAAAAGCTTCTGAAAAAACTCTTCGGCCACGGTGACACGGGGATCCGGCATGACTGCAATCCTTTCACCCACCTTCGTCGGCCGACTGCCTTCGATGCTCACTGGGGGCGTTCACGCACGATCTCGGCCGGGCTCTTGTCGTCGCGGATTCCGAGAAATCGCGGCTGCCGCAACCGACCGTCGTTCGTCCATTCGGCAAATCCGATCTGGGCGACGAGCTTCGGTCGCGTCCAATGGGCGCCGCGAGGAATCGGTCGGGCGTCGACGAAGACCGGTGCCGCCGTTTCCAGCTTGCGGAGCCGGATACCAAGATCGTGCAGCGTCGCATTGCTGTATCCGGTGCCGACCTTCCCGGCGTAGCGGAGTGCGCCCTGCTCGTAGTAACCAACGAGCAGGGCCCCGAAATCCGTCCGACTACCGGCAGGATCGGTGTAACCGCCGATGACGAACTCCTGCTCCCAGACGCACTTCAGCTTCAACCAGTCCTTCGAGCGGCCAGCGACGTACGGTGCGTCGGCGCGTTTCGCGATGAGGCCCTCCCAGCCGGATCGGCAGGCCGCGGCGAACCGGCCCTGAGCGTCATCGCTCCAGGCCTCGGTGAGCTCCAATGCCGAGCTCGGCCGGATCGTCCTCGTCAGCCGAGCGCGGCGTTCGACGAGTGGCCGGACGGTGAGATCCTCCCCGTCGAGCCCCAGGAGGTCGAAGACGCAGTAGACGACCGGGTACTCGGCCACCTGCTCCGGAGTCGGCGTGGAAACCCCGAGACGTTGCTGGAGCCGAGTGAAGGACGTCTGGTCTCCATCGTAAGCCACCACCTCGCCGTCGAGGACGATGTCTCGGGACTGTTGCGCCGCCACAGCGGCGCGGACCTCGGGGTAGGTGCCGGTGAGATCCCTGCCGGTGCGCGACTCGAGACGCACGTCGCCGCCTACCTTGCGTCCGACACACCGCTCACCGTCGAATTTGCGCTCCAACAGCCAGTCGTCACCGAAGTCGCGTCGATCGGTCAACGTCGCCAGCATGAGCGGGATCACCATGCCATCACCGTCTCAGCGCACATCTGATTCTCCCTCGACGGGACGCTCGACGCGCGGCGGGCACGCAGAGGAATCTGGTCCGTGGCCAGCTCGCGAAGCCCTGTACCGGGCAGCGACACCCGGAGAGCCAATCATCCCTTAACCTCTGAGGCGTGAGCGTAAACAACCATGAGGAACTCCTGCCATGACAAACACAGCGGTGCCGATCCTCCACGATGACCGCTTCTTCATCGGTGGGGCGTGGGTCAAGCCCTCGTCCGCCGATGTCATCAAGGTCATCGATTCGGCGACGGAGGAAACTTACTTCAGCGTGCCCGAAGCGCGGGAGGCCGACATGGCCAAAGCGGTCGACGCTGCTCGTGACGCTTTTGATCACGGCCCCTGGCCCCGGCTGTCGCACGCCGAGCGGGCCGAGTACCTGCGGGCAATCGGCGAGGGCTTGCGCCGTAAGGGTGACGAGGTCGGCCAGCTGTGGCCGCGCGAGTCCGGCGCCCTCTTCGCCATCGCCCAGTACACGGCGGGTGCAATGGCCGGTGTCTTCGACTATTACGCAGGCCTCGCGTCCACGTTCTCCTTCGAGGAGCGGGTACAGCCGACCATGGGTGGCGAGTTCGGCCTGCTCGTCCACGAGCCGGTCGGAGTGGTCGGAGCGATCATCCCGTGGAACGGACCGCTCAGCCTGATCTCGTACAAGATCGCTCCTGCCCTGATCGCCGGGTGCACCGTCGTCCTCAAGTCGTCACCCGAGGCACCCGGCGACGCCTACCTGTTCGCCGAGATCGCCGAGGACATCGGCTTGCCACCGGGGGTTCTGAACATCGTGACCGCGGACCGCGAGGTCTCCGAGCTCCTGGTTCGCAACCCGGGCGTCGACAAGATCACCTTCACGGGTTCGACGGCGGCCGGCCGGCGCATCGCCTCCCTCTGTGGTGAGCGGATCGCCCGCTGCACTCTCGAGCTGGGAGGGAAGTCGGCCGCGGTGATCCTCGACGACATGGACCTGCAGGCGGCGGCGAGTGCCATCTCGGGCGCCGAGTGCTTCCTCTCCGGGCAGGTCTGCTCGTCCCTGACCCGCGTCATCGTCAGCCGTTCCCGTCACGACGAGCTCGTCGAGACGCTGGCCGGCACCTTCTCGCAGGTCAAGGTCGGCGATCCCTTCGACGCGCAGACGCAGATGGGGCCACTCGCTATGGATCGCCAGCGGGACCGTGTCGAGGGCTACATCGCCAAGGGCATCGCCGAGGGCGCAACGCTCGCGACGGGCGGTGGCCGACCCAAGGACCTCGAGCGCGGCTACTACATCGAGCCGACGGTCTTCGGCAACGTCGACAACCGCTCGACGATCGCCCAGGAAGAGATCTTCGGACCGGTGCTCAGCGTGATTCCGGCCGACAACGAAGAGCACGCCGTCACCCTCGCCAACGACACGATCTACGGCCTCAACGCCTCGGTCTTCACCAACGACGTCGACCGGGCGAGGAAGGTCGCCGGTCAGCTGCGCTCGGGCACGGTCGGGCACAACGCCTTTCGCACCGACTTCGGGATGGCGTTCGGCGGCTTCAAGCAGTCGGGCATCGGCCGAGAAGGTGGGACCGAGGGCCTCCTGCCGTTCCTCGAGACCAAGTCAGTGATCCTGAACGGCGAACCGTCCAGCTCGCACTAGGAAGCTCGGCGTCAGCAGCCACCCCTGCCCCCGCAAGCTCGTGCGTGTGCGTCGCTGTGGATCGACTGAGCGAGCCTTCCGGGTACAACTGGCCATATGGGCAGTTCTCCGAGCGCACCGGCCGTTGCCTGGCAGCCCTCGCTGTGGGCACATCAGAGCACCGTCGTCGACGTCTCCTTCCGTGGTCTCGAACGGATCCAGCTGGACCGGGAGTCCTGGCTCGACCACTGCCCGGGCTGGGTCTCGGGCTCCGACCAGGCCTTCGAGGAACTCCTCCGTGACATCGCCTGGAGCCAAAGGCGCCGTCGCATGTACGACCGGGAGGTCGACGAACCGCGACTGACCTCCTGGCGGAAGATGGACGATCAGGCCACCGACGTGTACCAGTGGATGGACGACGCTCGGTCGTCACTGTCCACGCGTTACGGCGTGCAGTTCGATTCGGTTGGCATCAATCTCTACCGCGACGGCGCCGACAGTGTCGCCTGGCACCGCGACCGCATTCCCTCCGAAATCGTGGATCCCGTCGTGGCCCTCGTGTCGCTCGGCGAGCCACGCACGTTCCTACTGCGCCCGCAGGGCGGTGGGAGGTCGCGCTCGTTCGGGCTTGGTCAGGGCGACCTCCTCGTCACCGGTGGCCAGACGCAGCGCCGCTTCGAGCACAGCGTTCCGAAGGTGAAGGCCTCCGGCCCGCGGATGAGCATCGCGTTCCGCCACGGCGTCGGTTGATCTTTCCTCGACCCTGGGGCCGCAATTGGTGGATCAACCCCGAGAGTCTCCCCGTCAGCCATGAAGCGGGCCGGCTGGTTCCCAATACCTGACGCTGGTGTCAGCCACGGGATATATTGCCGCCATCGGGGATGGTCCGGTCGGTACCACCAAAGTGGAATTCGCCGGACCGAGTTTGGGGGATGGACATGGGTTTCGAGAAGCAGGCGGGGGACCGTACGGGTCGGCCACATCGTGCCGGTAGCTGGCGGCCACGACGGAGGAGTCGGAACATCACTGCTGCCGGCGTCGCAATTGCGCTGATGACGCCGTTGGCCCTGGCGCTCTCCCCTGGCGGGCCGGCAGCTGCATCCTCCGGCGCAAACCCCAACGGAGTGCTCAAGTACGGGTTCGACCTCAACAACGAATTCAACAACGACTTCGCGCCGGCGACCGAGGAAAACGACTGCTCCTATACGGTCACGTCGAACATCTACCAGTCCATGACGACCCCGGGCAACGCCGCCATCGGCGGTGGTGTGGCCCAGAGCTGGACGGTTTCCAACAACAGCTCGACCATCACCTTCCATATCAGGCCGGGCCTCACGTTCTCGAACGGTCAACCCGTCACCTCGGCCGACGTGGCAGCCAGCCTGAACCACACGAAGACGAGCCCGCTGCGCTCGTCCCTGTTCGCCATCTCGAGCATCGAGACGCCCGACCCCTCCACCGTGGTGGTCAACCTCAGCAAGCCCACCGCGGGGGACTTCCTGTGGGCGTCCACGTACGTCGACGGCCAGATCTACCCCGCGAACGCGATCGCCACGCAGTCCAGCCAGCCCGTGGGTGCGGGCCCATTCGTGCTCAAGAGCTATCAGCAAGGTTCGTCCATCGTGCTCGCCAAGAACCCGAAGTACTGGGACTCGAAGGCCTACCCCCTGGGTGGGGTCGACTTCACCCAGGTGACACAGGGTCCTGAAGCAGCGACCGCCCTCACGTCGGGTTCGGTCGACATGATCGAGGTCGAGCCGGAGAACTATCCACAGTTGAAAAGCGACCCGAACATCGGGATCGCCGTCGCGAAGTCCTACGACGCCATGGAGATCGAGTTGCGCCAGAACACCGGGCCGTTCGCCAACGTGAAGGTGCGTGCCGCGCTCGAATACGCGGTCAACCGGGCAGCAGTGAACAACGTCGTCTTCGACGGGCTGGGCGCTCCCGCCTACCAGCCAGTGCCGTCGTGGTCGCCGGGTTACTCCAAGGCGCTCGGCATCCCCGACCCCTACGACCCCGCCAAGGCCAAGGCCATGCTGAAGGCGGCCGGCTTCCCCAAGGGCGTGAGCTTCAGCTTGATCATCCCGTCGGGTGACGCCACCTACGCCCGGGCGGCCGCTCTGCTCCAGTCGGAGATGGCCTCGGCCGGGTTCACGGCCAACCTGCAGCAGATTCCGGGGGCCGACTTCCTGACCGACGTCTACATCAAGAAGCAGGGCGACGCCCTCCTCAGCGAGCAGCTCACCAACGGGGCCGACCTGACGAACGCCTACGAAGCCATGTTCGAGCCCTCCGGCTTCCCGGCCAACGGGCTGGGCTCGGTGAACCAGCAGCTGACGCCATTGATCGAACAGGCCAACGCATCGCTCAGCCCGAGCCTGCAGGGCCCGCTGATGCAGCAGATCGACAAGACGGTCCTCCAACAAGGACTTCTCGTGCCCATCGCATTCATGCCCTCGATCGTCGCCTACAACAAGAATCGGGTCGGTGGGAAGGTCGTGGCGCCGATCGGTCAGTGCCGCTCGGACCTGGCCGGCATCTACATCAAGAAGTAGCGGACTTCTCGACGAGGGCGGGAGAACAGCCACCGGTGCATCGGATCACACCCGCGCAGTGCCCTAGACGGCGGTAATGGCGTCGGACGGCAGTGCCTCACTGCTGACATTCGTCGCCCGTCGGCTGCTCATCACCCTCCTGCTGCTTTTCCTCATCACCGTGGGCGTGTACTCGCTCATCCTGATCATCCCAGGCAACCCCGCCATTGCCCTGGCCGGGGGCACCAAGGCCACGCCGGCGGAGATCGCCAAGATCACGAACCAGCTGCACCTGAACGAGGGCTTCTTCGCCCAGTACTGGAACTGGCTCAGGGCTGCGGTGCACGGGAACCTGGGCAACTCCCTCTTCAACAACGAGACGGTCGCCTCCGGCATCGCCGCCCGCTTCCCCGTGACCCTGAGTGTGGCGGCCGGCGGCATGGTGGTGGCGATCCTGCTCGGCGTCCCGTCCGGCATCGTGGCCGGACTGCATCAGGGCACGGCCCGTGACCGCGGCGTCACCGTGGGCTCGAGCATCGCGGTGGCCATTCCCGACTTCTGGCTCGCCATGTTGCTGGTGATCGTGTTCGCGGTGAAGTTGGAATGGCTGCCGGCGCTCGGGTACACACCGTTCACGCAATCGCCCGCGGAATGGTTCCAGGACCTCCTGCTGCCGTGGTTGGCGCTCGGCATCGGCGGGTCCGCCGTGATCGCGCGCCAGATCCGCGGTGCCCTCATCGACACCCTGGACCAGGACTACATGCGGACCGCAGTGGCCAAGGGCCTGAGCCCCCGCATGGTGGTCGGGAAGCACGCCCTCAAGAACGCCCTGAGCCCAGCCGTGACGGTGATCGGCATCCAGTTCGGCTACCTCCTCGGGGGCACCCTCATCATCGAGCAGATCTTCTCCCTACCCGGACTGGGCACCTACATCATCCAGGCAATCAGTGACAAGGACATCCCCGAGATCCAGGGCGTCGTGCTGGTGGTGGCCCTCTCCTTCGTTCTCATCAACCTGGTCGTCGACATCGTCTACGCCTACCTGAACCCCAAGATCCGGCTGTCGTGAGGACCGCTCGATGAGTTCGTGGAGCACTCCGGACGCCAGCGACCCCTTCGTCGGCCTCACTGCGATCCCCGAGACGGGCGACAGCCCGGACGAGCTGCCTGAGCGGCGGCCCGGGTTCTGGGTCCGCTTCCTGCATCAGCGCTGGGCCATCGGAGGACTGGTCTTCCTGCTGATCGTGATCGTCGCCGCCATCTTCGCCCCCCTCGTCGCGCCGCACGCTCCCGACGCCCAGGACATCAACGCGGTCAACGCAGGTCCCTCCGCCTCGCACTGGCTCGGGACCGACGACCTCGGGCGCGACATCCTCAGCCGCTTGATCTGGGGTGCTCGCATCTCGTTGCGAGTGTCGTTCGAGATCGTGGCCCTCGCGGCCGTCGTCGCCATTCCTCTTGGCCTGATCGCCGGGTTCTTCCGGGGCGCCGTCGACTCCGTGATCATGCGGACGATGGACGCCCTGTTCTCGTTCCCCCCGCTGATCCTGGCCTTGACGGTGGCCGCCCTCCTCGGTGCCGACATCAACGATGCCGCCATTGCCATCGCCATCGTGTTCGTTCCCAGCTTCGTGCGCCTCCTCCGGGGCGAGGTCATCGCGGTCCGCGAGGAGGCGTACATCGAATCGGCCCGAAGTCTCGGTGCGACCTCCAAGCGCCTCGTCGGCCGTCATGTCGTGCCGAACGTGGCCTCTCCGATCATCATCCAGATGGCACTGGCCCTCGGGTTCGCCCTCCTCACCGAGGCAGGCCTCAGCTTCCTCGGGGTCGGCGAACAGCCGCCCACTCCGAGCTGGGGCGGGATGCTGCAGGAGGGGTTCCAGTTCATCAACACGTCACCCTGGGCCCTCGTCTTCCCAGGGTTGGCGATCATGCTCACCGTCCTGGCCTTCAACCTGGTGGCCGACGGGCTGCGGGACGCACTCGGCCGCGAGCGACCGCGGGGCAGCAGTCCGGTCAGTGGCGAGCGGGAGTCACGGCGCGGGCCGATGGCGCGTGTGCGGGGGATCGGGCGGTCCGAGGAGCAGGCACCGACGGCCGAACCCACGCCGGCTGCGGGCCTGCTCGACGTCCGCAACCTGCGGATCGAATTCCTCAGCCGCGGGACCTGGTTGCCGGTCATGGAGGAGGCCAATTTCTCGGTAGCCCCGGGGAAGACCCTCGGCCTGGTGGGCGAGAGCGGTTCCGGCAAGACCGTCTCCGCCCTTGCCGTGATGGGCCTGCTCCCGGCCCAGGTGTCGCGGGTGACGGGCTCGATCCGCTTCGACGGGCAGGAGCTCACCACGGTCAGCCCGTCCCGACTGCGCCAGTTGCGGGGCAACGAGATCGCGATGATCTTCCAGGAACCGATGACCAGCCTGAACCCGGCGTACACCGTGGGGAACCAAATTGCCGAGCAGGTGCGCGCGCACGGGGACATCAGTCGGGCCGACGCCTGGAAGGTCGCGGTCGAGATGCTCGACCGGGTCGAGATCCCACAGGCGGCAACGCGTGCGCAGGACTACCCGCACGCCTTCTCCGGCGGGATGCGCCAGCGGGTCATGATCGCCATGGCCCTGTCGTGCTCACCCAAGCTCCTGATCGCCGACGAGCCCACCACGGCGCTCGACGTCACCACGCAATCGCAGATCATCGCCCTGTTGCACGCGCTGCAACGCGAAGAGGACATGGCGATGATCTTCGTCACCCACGACCTGGGAGTCATCGCCGATGTGGCCGCCGACGTGGTGGTCATGTACGCCGGACAGATCGTCGAGCAAGCGGCCGCCGTGGACCTCTTCGGTCGTCCCCGGCACCCATACACCGAAGCGCTCCTCGACGCCATCCCACAGCTCACCCCGAGGGGTGAGCCTCTGCACGCGATCCCAGGAATGGTGCCGCGGGCGGACCAGTTCCCGTCCGGCTGCCGCTTTGCACCGCGTTGCTCCTACGCCCAGGACGCGTGCAGGGCGGAGCCGGTGTCCCTGCGGGAACCGGCCCGGGTGGACGGTGCAACCACGGGACCCGCAAACGACACCAGCTCGAGGGTCACGTTGGCTCGCTGTGTCCGCCAGGACGAGCTCGTCCTGGCAAGCGTGGCCGACTTGGAGTCCAGCCCCTCGCCGGGCACCCAGGGCGGGACCGAATCGGTGGTCGCTGCCGCGTCACCTGTGCTCGAGGTGACTGACCTCGTCATGGATTTCCCCATCCGCAGCGGCGTTCTCCGTCGCACCACGGGTGCCATCAGGGCGGTTGACCGGGTCAGCTTGCGCGTCGACCCGGGAACGACGCTGGGCCTGGTGGGTGAGACGGGCTCGGGCAAGTCGACGCTGGCGCGGCTGATCCTCCGCCTCATCGACCCGACGAGTGGGACGATTGTCGTCGACGGAAAGGACATCACCACGTTGCGGGGGCCGGCACTGCGCCGTCATCGAGAAAGCATGCAGATGGTGTTCCAAGATCCGTACTCGTCGCTCGATCCCCGACAGAGCATCGCCGACGTCGTCGGGGAACCGCTGGCCATCCACACCTCCATGAGCCGAGCCGAGCGGGAGCAGCGCGTGGTGCAACTTCTCGACCAGGTCGGACTGGGCTCGCACGTGCTGCAGCGTCAGCCTCACGAGTTCTCGGGCGGCCAACGCCAACGCATCGCCATAGCACGGGCCCTTGCCCTCCGGCCCCAACTGCTCGTGTGCGACGAGCCGGTCAGCGCTCTCGACGTCTCCACCCAGTCCCAGGTCATCAATCTGTTCACCGATCTGCAGCAACAGTTGGGTGTGGCCTACCTCTTCATCGCCCACGACCTGTCCGTGGTCCGGCACATCAGCAACCGGATCGCCGTCATGTATCTCGGACAGATCGTCGAAGAGGGCGTCGCGGACGAGGTCTACGAGCGGCCGACCCACCCCTATACGGCTGCGTTGCTCTCGTCCATCCCGGTGCCCGATCCGGCCCGGCAACAGCGGCGGGAGCGAATCATCTTGCGTGGCGAGGTCGACGAGCCGGTGAGCGGCGAGCAGGGGTGCCGGTTCCGGACCCGGTGCCCCTTCGCCATGGAGGTCTGTGCCCATGTCGACCCCGCTCCCTACAGGACTCCGGCCGGAAGCACGGTTCGCTGTCATCTCCACACGACGGGTCCCTCGTTGGCGGGGGGCACTGTCCAACTTCTGGCAGAGCCGGCGGGAGGCCGATGAGCGCCCGGGACCCTGGCCCTTCGTCGCCCGGAGGCATGCAACGACTTGCAATGACATCATGAGGTTCATGCGAATCGGCGTGACGACATCGAGGGCGAACGGCCGAATGGAGCGTCAATGCCTGCTGGGACCGCCGATGATCAGCCAAACCTCGTGACAATCCCCGTTGCCGAGCTGGAAGCGACCGCCGAACGGCAATGTCATGAAGCCTCTTTCGATCATCTTCGGAGACCTTGGGTGTTTGCCTCAGACCCACCAACCAATCTGCGACCACGTGCCTCTCAACCGAACCCTCAACCCTCCAACGGAGAAGCGAACGATGAACCTTGAGCAAACGCTAGAGAAGATTGTTGAGCACGCCCACGAGGAGCTCCGAATCGTTCGGAAACGAGCCGAACAGAAGACGGCCGCACGTGACCATGGCAAGGATTACCACGAAGCGCAAACCGCTGCGGATCGACTGGACCACTACGCCCATCTCGTCCGTGGGTTACATGATGCCGAATACAAAGACGGTTGGCGGCACGAGAGCCTGCGATGAGAACAGGTGGCTCCAACACGCCAGAGCCACGAACTCTTCGACGCTGGCTCCATCTCAGAAGCTGAGCTCGTGGTGGACGGCGCGTCCCACTCGGAAAGTTGCTTGTCCCTCTCATGAAGAACTGGAGCACAGGATGAACTTTCAGGGCGTCGTGATCAATGTGGCTGAGCTCAATCGATCGATTGACTTCTATCGTCAAGTGCTCGATTTCACGTTGCTGTCCCAAAATGAGCAATTGGCGGTGGTGAGCGCTCCGGGGAACGATCACCCTCAGGTCATCGTGCTCCGAGCATTTGGCAGCGGTCGTCATGGGGGAGCTCGCCACACCGGTCTGCGAGCCTTCATCTTGGAAGTCGAGTCAACCGATCAACTCGAGCGGATTGCAAGCAAGTTGGACTCCCGAGGACTCCTCGTCAGCCGGCGTGACCAGACAGAGTGGGCTGCCGTGGTCGGTCACGACCTGGATGGGGTGGCCGTCGTCGTGGCATGCGTTTCAGGCGCGGGGCGGATCACGGACGACAGTTGGAGAACCCTGGACGTCCTTCTTTACGGAATCGGCGAGTAGGTGAAACCAGCCTCGAACGAGGAGAGGATCCGGGACGGTGCGGATCGCTTCGGTCGATCGCGCTACGCAAACGGATACGCGGCCACGGCCCTCTCCAGTTGGGTCCAGACGTGTGCCGGATCACCCGAAGGAGTGGCGGCCACCACGACGCTGCCGACGGAACCACTCATGACGTAGCACGCCACCTCGTGGAAGTGGTGGTGACCGACGGTCGTCACGTAGTCATCGGTGACGCACGATCTCGCTCCGGTTGGCGTCCGGAGCGCGGTGACCATGGCGTCCTCGTGATCGGAGACGGCGTCGTCGTCGAGCATGTGGGAGAGACGGAATGCCGGCCAGTCCTGCAGGGTCTCGTCGCCCTGGCGGGGAGTGACATTGAGATAGCCGAGGTAGGTCCCGGCTGCGTTGCGAAGGGCCACCGACAGCGTGCCTGGATCGCCCTCGACGGGACGGAACCCAGGAGGCGAGGACAGGGTTCCGAGCCCGGAAGGGACGGCGAGCCGGGCCCAGGTCGCCGGCGGTGTGGTCGACGCGAGCCAACTAAACGACCCAAGCGTGGACGAGCTGGCAGAGAGGCGATGACCCGTGGCCGCCGTGGCAGCGCCCGCAGCTTGGGCCTTCGATGGCGGCCACACGGCCGAGCCGATCGTGGCCGCCACTGCCACCAACGCCACGGCCGCGATCCCGATCATGGGGCGCGCGGAGAACCGGATGACCGGATGCCGTGTGGGCGACGGCTGGACGGCGGGCGGCTCAGTCGATCGAACCAGGCGAGTCACACATCAACATACGGCGCAGCTGGTGGAAAGGTTTGCCCATCGTCATCATCAACTTCTTATGACTCCGAGTGAACTCTCGTGCCGCTTCGACCGTAGTGATTTTCGAAGCCTGAGATCGGGGAAAGATCAAACGGCGACCGCCCCACACAACTTCAAAGGACATCGAGTGACAAAACGACTGGGAATTCTCATCGCGGTGATCGCAGTTCTCGTGGCGGGAGGTCTGGCCCTCGGGCTCGGGCTCACGTCGAACTCCCACGCCACCGCCAGCAAGCCCACCCCTGTGGCGCAAAGCACCACCACTCCCACCACGCCCCCGCCGCCGACGACAGTGCCGACGACAGTGCCAGCTCCGCCGCCGCCTACGACGACGACGACTCCGCCGACGACTCCCCCGACCACCGTGCCGCCCCCGCCGCCTCCGACAACGGCCCCTCCGGTGGCTCCACCGCCGGCCGTCGTGAACGGTATTGCCCAGGACAACGGAGGCGACCAGGACGCCGACAACAACGGAGGGCCGAGCGATGGCGACGGCAACCTCTGATCGGATGGCGTCGCTCCGAGTCCACGAGACTCGGTCCCTCCATGGCGCCTGGTTCCTCGCCGCTCTGGTGCTCCGTCTGGTGTGCGCCGGCCTGCTCATCTGGGTGGCCGCCATCCATCTTCACCTCTGGATGGAGGGATACCGCGACATCCCGACCGTCGGCCCTCTCTTCCTGGCCGACGCCGTGGGCGGCTTCGTGCTGGCGGCTGTCCTGGTGGTGTGGCCGCGGCCGCTCGCCGGGCTCTTCGGAGCGGGATTCATGATCGCGACCCTCGGGGGACTCATCGTCAGCCTCAACTTCGGCTTGTTCGGCTTTCGCGAGTCGTCGGCGGCTTCGTTCGTGACCGAGACGATCATCTTGGAGTCTCTCGGAGCGGTCGCCCTGCTGGCCTGGTCCGCCGCCGTCTGGCCCGGTTGGGCCCAGAGCCGCTCCAGTGGTCGCCAGGCCTCCCGTGGATCGGACCCTCCCGCGGTCGTCGGCGCCTAACTCACGGCGGGCACCAGCTCGTCCTTACTCCTCGACGAAGAAGGGTGGTTCGTGCTTCGCCGGAGAGGGCGGTGTCATGGGGATGACTGAGCGGTGGCGGGTGTCGCGAAGTCCGAACAAGTGATCGGCCACGGTCCGCACCGTGTCGAGGTCATGGACGTCGCTCTCAAGGAGGGGGACTCGGGCCACGGGAGCCGGTGCCAACTGCGCGGCCAGGTCAGCGACGTAGTTCTCCTCCCGGCCGGCCATGGCGCGTAGCTCCGCCCAATTGCCGTTGAGGGTGGTGAAAGCCCCTGCACTCCCGTCGTTCTGGTCCCGGTTCGATCTTCCACTGGAGGCGACGAGCGGCGTTGCGGGAGGGTGTGCATCAAAGCGGGGCTGGAGGCGGTTGACGATGAGAGCCTGCACGGCAATGTCGGACTGGCCCAGACGTGCCGCGAAGAACCGACCTTCGTCGATGGCATCCTCACGGGGCGCAACGACGAGCACGAAGGCGGTGGAGGGCTCGGCGAACAGTTCGCCCACCCGCTTTGCGCGGCTGCGGATCCCCGCCTCCATTCCCTCGAAAGCTCGTAAGAAGGTCATGGTGTCGAGGACCGTTTCCGCGCCAACGATTTTTGCTACCCCCTTGAGCGGGACCCGTGCGGCGAAGGAGACGGCCCGCAAGGAGGCGTGGCTGGGTATGACCAGCATCCGGATCGCCGTGTTGTCGAGAAGCCGGGTCAGGTGGCCAGGAGCGCGGAGGAAGTCGATGGCACGAGGGCTGGGCGGGGTGTCCACCACGATGAGGTCAAAGCCACCCTCCTGGTGGAGCTGGAACAGCTTCTCGACCGCCATGTACTCCTGAGATCCGGACAAGGCGTCACTGAGACTGCGGTAAATCCGGCTCCCTTGAATCGCCTGGGCCTGGACCGGATCGCGGGCGTAACGGATGATCGCGGAGTCGAAGGTGGCCTTGGTGTCCAGCATCAGGGCCCAGAGCTCCCCCCGCCATGCACCGTCCACCCGAGTCGGCGTGTTGGTCAGCGAGTCCACTCCGAAGGCGTCGGCCAGCCGTCGGGCGGGGTCGATGGTGACGACACAGGTCCGCCGGCCTTGGCGAGCTCCCTCGACCCCCAATGCCGCCGCGGTGGTGGTCTTGCCGACTCCTCCTGAGCCGCAGCAGACAATGATCCGGCGTTCCCGGATGAGCGCGGCCAGTCCGTTCACGACGATGAGCCCACGTCGGCGGCGGCACGCCCGGCCGCTCGGATACTTGCCCCTCTCTTCGTCAGGCCCGTCAATCCGGCGCGGCCAGCTGGTTCGCGAAGGTGGACCAGCCCTGTCTCCAGGGCGTCGGCGAGCAGATCTATCTCGGGGAGGCCGATCTCGTTCCCGAACAGCTGGGGCAGCCACAACTGGGGCAGGGGTAGGGCCTCGGCAAGGCGGGTCGCCTGCTCGGCCTGCATCTCCTGTCGCCGCCGCCGGAACGCGGCCGCGGCCCGCATGCCCTCGGCCTCACCAGGCCGAAGGGTGACGCCGGCGGCGGTGGCAGCAGCCTCAGGGTCGGCGTCGAGATGGTCGAGCCGGGGGTACAGGCAATTCACGATCACCGGCCCGATGTGCGTACCGACCCGGTCCTCGAGAGCGAGCGCCGTCTCGACCGTCTCGTTGACAGGGGTCTCCTCCGCCAAAGCAACGAGGACCACCTGGCATCGAGCCGGGTCGGACAGCAACCCGACCACGTCTCCCGCCTGTGCGTGGATTGGTCCCGTTCGGCTCGAGTCCAAGAGACCCTGGGCGCTGCTCAGGAACGTGGTGGCATGGCCGGCGGCGGGACCGTCCACCACAATCAGATCGGCCGTGTGGGCCTGCTCGAGCTGGACGATCTTGCCCAGGACGAGGATGTCCCGGACGCCTGGGATGGCTGTGGCCACCACGTCGAGCATCCCCGATTTCGCAAGGCGCCTCGCCGCTCGGCGAAAGCCGTGGTCGACCAAATAGTCGATGAGGGCCCCCTCGGGAGTGATCGTCCGAGCGCGGATGGGTGCCGACCGGGCACCTTGATCTCCGGTTCGAACGGGGAACAGCTCAACTTCGTCAACGGTCATCACGTGCTGACCGAACACCCCGCTCGGACCGCTCTTTCCCTCGAGTTCGACCAGGAGCACCGACACACCGTTGCGAGCTGCCAAATTGGCCATGGCGGCGCTCACCGTCGACTTGCCCACCCCACCCTTGCCGGCAACGACCAGGACTGAGCTTTGGGTGCAGAAGGCAGTTATGTCCATGTGAACTCATACACAGCAGGGTTACATCCCGACCGGTTGTCGAGGCCGAATGGCACACGGCATGACTCGCTGCGGAGCCGTCTCCCCGATGTAACCCTGCGGACTATCACCGAGCAGGCTTCACCGGGGAGGAACTTTGCCGAGATCACCGAGAGCGACGACCACATTTGGACACCGAGACAGAGGTCTTCGGTTCCGATTGACCACCCATGACCGACCAGTGAGCGTGACAGCTCTCGTCGACCAATCGGCCGCATAGTCGCGATGGCGGACAACAAACTGCCCACGGGACGGGTTGGCCGCACGGTTCGCCTGGCCGGCCTCGCTGGGCACACCGTGGCCGCCAGGACTCAGACCCGCATGCACGGTCGAGCTGGCGGCCACGCGGCCCAGGCTGCAGAGCGCGCCCGCCAGGAGCGGCTCGCCGAACGCTACGCCCAGGTCCTGGGCGACATGAAGGGCGCGGTCATGAAAGTTGGCCAGATCCTCTCATTTGTGGACATCAACGGCGTGGTCACTGCGCCCAACCGCGAGCTGTTCCAGTCGACGCTGGCTCGGCTCCAAAATGATGTACCGCCGCTCGCTCCGGACGAGACAGCCGATGTGATCCAGGCCGAGCTCGGGGCGCGTCCCGAAGAGATCTTCGCCTTCTTCTCGCCCCGGCCGGTGGCCGCAGCCTCCATCGGCCAGGTGCACCGAGCCCGTTTGGCCGACGGTACCGAGCTGGCCGTCAAAGTGCAGTATCCGGGTGTGTCGGATGCGGTGCGAGCAGATCTTGCCAATACCAAGCTGCTCGCCTCGATCATCAGAGCCGGACTGACGCTCCTCGGTCCTCAGGCGCCAAACCTCGATCCGAAGATGCTGGTCGAGGAGATACGTGATCGGGTTGTGGACGAGCTGGACTACACGATTGAAGCGGCCAACCAGCAGGAGTTCCATACGCTCTACGACGGGCATCCGTTCATCCACATACCCGCGGTCCACCCCGAGCTCTCGACGGGCCGAGTCCTGGCGACCGACTACGTTCACGGAAAGAGCTGGTCGGAGGCCACAGCGGCCGGAGACGCCATCCGCTCGCGTTGGGGCGAGACCATTTTCCGTTTCGTGTTCACCAGCCTGCACCGAAACGGGATCTTCAACGCTGATCCGCACCCGGGGAACTACCTGTTCCACGAGGACGGCGCCGTGACCTTCCTCGACTTTGGGTGTGTCAAGAAGTTCACCGCAGAGCGCGTCTCGGTCATGTCGGCCCTGGTGGACGCCGCTCTCGAATGCGACGCGCCGGGCGTGCTGCGGTCTTTCATCAACGTGGGCCTGCTATCGGACCACGAGGCCGAGGGACTCGACCCGGATCGGTTGCTCGAGTTCTACCGCGCGGCGTTGCGGGACCGTTGGGACATACAGCCGTTCACCTACACACCGGAGTCCGTGGCGGAGATCATGGCCGGTACGTACCAGCCTCTGGGGCCATGGAGCGACGTCACCGGGCGGCTCCAGATGCCGAAAGATCTGCTCTTCCTCAATCGGATAATGATCGGCGCGTGTTCCATACTCGGACATCTCTACGCCACCGCCGACTGGAAGTCGATCGACTCCGAGATCCGCCACGGCGGACCGCCGGCCACAGAGTTGGGGCATCTGGAGGCCGACTGGCGCACCGGCCGCGGGACCACCCCCGGCCCCCAGCCGACCCACGCGGCCGGCGCAAGATGAGATGGTTCCCGTTCCGAAAGTCTCACTGACCCGGGTCATCGACTCTGCCACCGATCAGCGGGGAGCCTGGCTGGCGACCGGTTCTTCGGAGGGCGCCTCACACGACTCGGCGGCCCACAGCTGGCCGGCGCGAGATGTAACCCAAAGGCGTATCTCCTCTCGAGAAGTTCCACGCATACGCCACACAGCAGAGGGAGGAGTCGAAGATGTTCATTTTCCACGACGTTGTGGACCTGTTCGCTCTGTTTGGTGTTGTGCACCTCGCAAGAATGCTTTCGAAGAGACGACACAAGGTCAGCTAGAGCACACGGCTACGGAACGATGTAGGGCCCGTGACGTGTCGCCAAGGGGCTTCCGTTGGCAGGCCCGGGCAACAAGTACAATGCTGCGCCGTTCGAGCATCAACGAAACGCAATGATCGTTAGGAGTACACCATGTTGGCATCGACGACAGACATCATCAGCATCGTTGCGATCGTCGTAGTCGGCGGGATTGGACTTGCTGCGTGGCTTCTGTCGCGCTCCGTCAAGATCGTCCAGCAGGGAAGTGTCGGGGTGGTCAAGCGCTTCGGCGAGTTCAAGTCGGTCGACCAGCCGGGACTGCGCGTCTTGCGTCCGTTCGTCGACAAGATGGAGAAAGTCGACATGCGTGAGTTCCCCATGACCGGAGACCAGCAGGCGGTCATCACCAAGGACAACGTGTCGCTCCAGGTAAGTGCCACCATCTTCTGCCAGGTCATTGACGTAAAGTCGGCCCTCTTTGAGATCAACGACTACCAGCTGGCCGTCGACCAGCTCTCCCGCACCGCGCTGCGCGCCGTGATCGGCGAGATGTCACTGGACCAGGCCCTGTCCGAGCGCGAAACGATTAACACTCGCATGCAGGACCACATGGCCGACGCCACGGTCAAATGGGGCGTGCGCCTTAACCGTATAGAAATCCTCGACATCACGCCGCCGATCAATGTGGTCCAGGCCATGTCCGAGCAGAAAGAGGCCGAGCAGCACAAGAAGGCGACCATCCTCAAGTCCGAGGGGGAGCAGCAATCCGCCATCAACGGTGCTGGCGGACGCCAGCAGGCGGCCGTGCTCGAAGCACAGGGTGCCAAGACGGCGGCCATCTTGCGGGCCGAAGCCGAGATGAAGGTGCTCGAGCTTCAAGCAGAGGGTGAGAAGAAGGCGCTCGTGCTGCAGGGCGAAGGTGAAGCGGCCCGCTTGACCTCCCTGGACACCGCCACGATCAACCCACGTACGTTGGCGGTCCTCCAGCTGCGGGCCCTGCAAGAAATCGCCGCATCCGACAATGCCAAGGTGGTCGTTCCCTACGAGGCCACCAGCCTGATGGGTGCGGCCGAGGTGCTGCTGAGTACGCTGCGCTCGGGCACGCCCAATCTCAATGGACGTGACCCAACATCGAACAGGGATACGTCGGCTCGGGAACCGGTCTGATTCTCGCAGGTCTTCAAGCGGCGATCGGAGCTACCAGTTTGGCGTGACTGTCAGATGTGAAGGCCATCCACGGCGCTTGTGATGTCATCGAACACGTCCCCAACAGGCTGCTCGCCATTGATGTCGAGAAGTATTCCGCGGCGCGAGTAGAAGTCGAGGAGCGGCTCAGTTTGATCCTGGAACACGTTGAAACGATGGGCGATGGTGATCTCATCGTCGTCCCCACGTCCCTCTCCATCCCGCGGGCTCGTAGCCGCTTCAGTAGCTCGTCATGACTGACTCTTAGATAGACGACGGCCTGAAGCTCGATGTCCTTGAGCTCCTGCGCAACCGAGTAGGCCACCTCCGCCTGGCGCAGTGTCCTCGGGAAACCATCGAGCACGTAGCCACCGTTGGTAGCCGCTTCGAGAAGGGGTGCGGACAGCATTTCGAAGACCAGCTCATCCGGTACGAGATCACCACGCCTCAGATATTCGGCTGCAGCCCTCCCGATCCGTGTGCCATGGGCCACCTCGACCGCGCAACAACTCTCCGCTGGACAACTGGGCGATTCCATAATGAACAGCCAACTTCGTCGCTTGCGTGCCCTTTCCAGCACCCGGGTAAGCCACCAACAAGAGTCGCATTTTCGTCACACTATTGGCACCTCAAATATGGGTCATCATTCGATCACGCCGATACGCTGCATCCAGGGGGACGTCAGAGATCATTGAGCTCTGAACAGGAGGTCTCTCGGATCCCCTACATGTAGTTCGTGTTGCCCGTGCTCCGCGTCGCGACCAGGAGAGCCTGATCCTGTGGGACCGCGGCGGCGCCTTGGTTTTCGAGAACCTTGATGATCTGGGCCAACTTGTTCCTGCAGACCGCCTCCATGGCACCTGCAACATGGACGTCGTACTCGGAAGAGCTAATGAGATAGGAGTAGTAGGACCACGGGATGGTCTGCAAGGTTGCCTTTCCATAAGCCAGGCCCGCATCGAGCGCCGCATGCGCGACTCGGCCGAAGGGCACGTAGGAGCCCCGATTATTGTCAGTGCACTTCGCACTGGTGCTCAACGGCTCTGCCGTCCAAACAAGACGGTGCTGGCTTTGCAGGAGGAGAGCCAGCTGCTGCCAGCTGGCGTCTGTCGGGTCAACCGTGGCCAGATACTGTGCGAGCGTTCCGCCGGGGTTGGGGCTGGAGGCCATCAGGCCGTTCCAGCATCCCAACCCGGTGCTCTTGTAGTCGGCGGGACACGCCTTGGCCGGAACGGCCCAGTCCTTCGAGCCACCTCCGGGTGCCGTGGTGTTCAACGTGTTCAGCGCTGCACCGACACTGTCGTGTCCCGTCGGATCATTGATGTTCCAGAACAGGTACCCGTTCTGATCGGCACCCGTCGTCAGCTCCGGGAGCAACATCGGCTTGTTCACCGTTGTCGTGCGCAGCGCGGCATTTGCGTCGAGGGGGATCACGGCATGCGCCGGGATGACCGCCGGCAGGGCGTCCTGCTCTGTCTTCTGGTAGCGGGTCACTTCGCTGGCAAGGAAGTTGGAAAAGTCCGCCTCCCCTGCCTTCATATCCGGGTTGTCTGCGTCGCGGACCCCGATGTATTCAGCCTTCATCCAGGTTGCGAGTGCTTCGTAGGAAGCGAAGTAACTGTAGAACTGCATGAGTTGATCCGATTGGGTGCTGGTCAGGTAGCGATTGGAGGCCAGCTCGTAGTCGCCGTATGCCGTGACCGCCGAAGTGTTCGCCGCACCCGGCACAAGCGCATCGTGGATATGGGAACCAAGCGCCGCGGCATCGAAGCTCGACCCGGTGTACTTGTTCAAAAACTCGAGCGCGCCGGTCCTGATAGAAGGCGTAGAGCTTTCCGCACGGCGAGTCCTCGAGGCATGCCGGGTCCGTCTGTTTCGCTGCGGCATACGACGTGAGAGCGTTCACGGCCGGTATGAAGTAGGTCGAGTAGAGGGTCGAGACATCCCCCACCCATGCCCTCAGCGGCACGACCTGCACATCGAGCTTGGTTGCCGCTACCTGTTGAAACGCATTATTCGTCGAGGTCTGCAACACGGCCACCTGGTCGCTGATCTGGCCGAGTTGCCTTTTGATTTCGTCGAGCTTGGCCCCGGTCGGATCGAGAATGGCACCGAGAGCGGTCTTGTTGAGGAGAAATCCGGCCAGTTTCCCGATGGCAAATGAGGCGAGCGATTTCACGATGTCGTCCGGGCCAAAAGTGGCTCCAAACCGGTCGAGTGAGGGCGGTGAGCACAGCGGGATACTGGCCGCCGCCTCTCCGGACGCAGCGCACGCTTGCTGAAAGACGGCCGCCGGTGCGGCGGCTGCGTTTGGTCGGCGAGCCCCATGACTTTGTTGCGCTTCCGCCGTTCCGATCGTGCCGATCAGCACCGAGCTCGCGATACTCGCCGTCAGAACTGCCCGCGTCCACGAGAATCGCATTCCGTAGCCTTTCTTGCCCATCGGCTTGCTCGTTAGGAAGTCGCAGAGGTCTGGTTGAGAGAAGCCACCATGACCGCAGTCGCCTGAGTAGTGCGGGACGGACACCGGTACTCGGCGGCGAGGAGGATCAACAGATGGGAGTCGAATGTGTCGAGGCCTCGCCCCTTGAGGGTGGTGAGAATCGTCCCGACGTTCTTACCCTTGCTCAGCGCGTCGCAGGTCAGACTGGCATCGGCAATCAGGGCGGTGTTACTCGTCGCCGCGAGCGAGCCGCCAACCTTGTGCATCAAATCCAGATAGTCGGCTTGGGGGGCCTTCGGCAACGAGGGGTCGCCGTAGTAGACGACCGCCGCGGCCAGCGCAGCTGAGGGAGCGGCGGCGGCTAAGCGAGGCAGCTGACCGATCGGAAAGGCAAGCAGGCTCAAGTAGAGCCCTCGCTGCCGCGCTGTTGCCGGACTGCCCGGGGGCCAGGCTATGACGCACCATCCAGACCAAGGGGCCCGTGGTGTAGAACTCCTGGCCTCCCGGACCCCGGTCGATCCCGTTGGTGGCCAACCAGGAGTGATCGAGTGGTTTGGTACACGGACCGATCGCTGAGGCGCACCGTGCCAGGCCGATGCCGTAGTGGCTGTTTCCCCAGGTATTGGCGGAGTAGAAGAGCCAGAAGTCGTTGTTCTCCTCGATCATCGAGGGTCCTTCGACCAAGCCTCCCTCCCAGGGCTGGGTGGCACCGATCATCGGATGAGGCGGGCCCACTGTCGAGAGGCCGTCGGCGGACAGTTGCTGGGAGTAGATAACGGTCGGTTTGTGGCAGCAGTCGCCGTCGCTCTTCCACAAGAGGAACGCGGTCCCGTCGGATGAGACGAACACACTGGGATCGATGGCACCGCCCTGGTCGATGGGGCAGATGAATGGCGCGCTCGAGTTGTCACTGAAGGGCCCGGCCGGATTGGTTGCGGTGGCCCTCGATATGCACGCCGCTGAGGTCTCTCCGGTCGCGGCGTGCACACACCCCGTAGCCGGCGGGGTGGCCAAGCAGCCAAGAGGGATCGTGGCCGGTGTGGAGTAGTACAGGACGTAGGTCCCGTCGGGACGCGCCCAAACGGAGGGACCCCACTGAAAGCCCGGGACGGTCCACTTGGGCAGGTTGGGCAGAGCATCGCCCAAGAACTGCCCAGCGAAGCCGTTGTTGCGCGCCAGACCGATGACCGGCACGTTGGCGGCGGGGTTGTTGCGGGAAGGGCCGCTGCTCGAGGCATAGATGTAGAGGGTGTTGGGAGTTCGCAGGGCGAACGGGTCGGCGAAGTTTCCGTCGTAGATCGGCTGGTCGTTGAGGACACCCGAGATCACGTTCAGCTGGACACCGTGTTCCCTGGAGGGATGGGCGCCGATCGGACCCGACGTGAGGGACGACCCGGGCGGGGGGTCGATCTGGCCCGCCCGGACCGGGCTCCGGGGGATCTGGATCCTGACCGTGGGAGCCGAACCCGTCGAGCTCGGCGCACTCCCCCCGCACGACGCCATGATGCAGGCGAGAAGTGCGCAACCGACAGCGCAGAGGCGGTAGCGGCCCGAGTGTCTCGCCCACTTCATAATGACAACGCTCCTTGCATTCTCGGTCTCGGAGCCCGTGACGGCGACGAAACCGAATCCCCTCCCGCATTGACGTCTTATCCACTACATGCCAAGCTGCACGTGCAAAATAGCACGTGCATATCTGCACGTGCAAGGGGGATCCATGACCCAGGACAAGCACACAGGCGAAAACGCAGGGGATTCCGCACACCGGAAATCGGGTGCAGAGCGGCTGGCCGAGACGAGGGCCCGGCTGCTCGACGCCGTCCTGGTCACACTCGCCGAGCGCGGCTACGCCGGCACGTCCACGAGCGAGGTGGCCCGTCGCTCGGGCCTGACGCGTGGGGCGCAACTGCACCACTTTGGCACCAAGGATCTGATGATGGTCGCTACCGTCAACCACCTGGCGGAGCGGACCAGGGCGGTCGACGTCGAGGCGGCACTGGCACACGTGCCAAGCGGTCCCGAACGGGTCCACGCCGCGCTGGCCATCATGTCGCAGCTCTTCACCGGCGTTCTGCCGGAGGCCTACGTCGAGCTATGGGTCGCGTCGCGTTCACTTCGCGAACTGGCTGACGCCCTTCGCGACTCCGAAGTCGTCGCGCGAGAGGCCGTACGCGCGCTCTTCGGTGAGGAGCTCCTCGAGCAGGCCACCCCGGAATTCGACGCGCTACTCGACCTGACCCTCTATGCAGTGCGCGGCATGTCGCTCGACGTCCATCTTGCAAGTGAGGCCGAGCGCCGAGCGCGCGCTGATCTCATCCTCGGTCTGGAGGCCTATTTCGACCAGACGTTGGGGATAGAACCTTAAAGACGATTCTCGTACGCACTTCGCTCGCCGCCGGCCGTTGAGTGGGTGAGCGGCAGTACGATGTCCCCTCCCGTCCGAAACCTCGGAGAGCCGGTGGCAGAGCGCTGCGTAGAATGCGCCGCTTGGTTGATCAGCCTTGTGGAGCGCTCCGGCGCCGGGATCGGCCGTAGCGGCGACTGCGCATCACCGAGGGGCCGCGCTCGGCCATCGAGAGGTTGGCGGCTGTGTTGATCAGGGCCACGTGTGAGAAGGCCTGCGGAAAGTTCCCGAGGAGCCGATCGGCCTCTGGGTCGTACTCCTCGGAGAGGAGCCCGACGTCGTTGCAGAGCCCACTGAGCCGTTCGAACATCTCCTTCGCCTCGTCATGCCGTCCCAGTAGTACGAGGTTGTCGGCGAGCCAGAAGCTCGTCATCAAGAAGGCGCCCTCGGTCCCTTTCAGGCCGTCGACGTCCTCTTCGGTGTCGGTCTGGTATCGACGAACGAACCCGTCGGTGACGAGTCCCTTCTGAATCGCCTCGACGGTGCCGACGACGCGCGGGTCATCGGGCGGCAGGAAGCCAACCGGTGCGAGCATGAGCAGACTCGCGTCGAGCAGCGTCGAGCCGTAAGTACTGGGTGAACGAGTTGAGCTCAGGGTCGAAACCCTTGTCGCAGACCTCAACGTGGATCTCGTCACGCAATTGCCGCCAATGGTCCAACGGTCCCTTGGGCAGGATATCTTCCTCCGCCAGCGTGACGGCGCGGTCGAAAGCCACCCAGGCCATGACCTTCGAATGGGTGAAGTGCCGCCGCTGGCCGCGAACCTCCCAAATCCCGTTGTCGGGCTCGCGCCACACCGTCTCGAGGTGATCGAGGATCGCCACGACCTGACCAGGCGGCACATTGGATTCCTTGGGGATAGGGCTTTGCCAGTACGTGAGGGCGGAGTCCAGGACCTCACCGTAGACGTCGAGCTGGAGCTGGAGCACCGCTCTGTTTCCGATGCGGACGGGCAATGATCCCTCGTAGCCCGAGAGGACCTCGAGCTCGAACTCGGGAAGCATCCGTTCTCCGTCGACGCCGTACATGATCTGCATCTCCCCGGGGGTCCCCGCGACGGCGCGGCGGAGCCAGCCCACCCACGCCGCCGCTTCGTCGGTGTACCCCGAGACCAACAGGGCGTGCAGGGTGAAGGTCGAGTCCCGGAGCCACGAATAGCGATAGTCCCAGTTGCGGTTGCCCCCGATGGTCTCCGGGAGCGAGGTCGTCGCCGCCGCGCAGACGGCGCCGCTGGGCTCGTAGGTGAGGGCCTTCAATGTGATGAGCGAGCGGACGACCATGTCGCGCCAGCCGCCGGTGTAGGTGCAGCGACCGACCCAGTTGCGCCAGTAGTGCCGCGTGTGGTTGCGCGGCAGCGAGGCTGTCGAGCGGGAGTGGGGCGTGGGTCTCGGAGGGGAACCAGGTCAGCGAGAAGGAGCGCCGTATGTCGCCCGAGACGGAGAAGGACGCAACGGTGGTGTTGTCGTTGCCGACGAGACGGACAGGGCTGTGCAGGCGGAGGCCGTCACGGCCGGCGACGAGGACGAGGCCATCACCCGTCGCGGTAGCCCAGGGAGTGATGGCGCCGTACTCGTAACGCACGATCAGCTCCATCTGCATCTCGACGGTGCCACCACGAGACTCGACGATGCGGTGGATCATCGGGTGGCCGTCGTACGGCGGCATGAAGTCGTATACCGACACCGAGCCCGTCGGAGTCTCGAAGATCGTCTCGAGAATCAACGTCTCCGGTTCGTAGTGGCGGGTGACCTTGTTCACCTCGCCCTTCGGAGCGATCAGCCACCGCCCATTGCCCGCCTCGCCGAGCAGCGCAGCAAACGCGGCGGCGGAATCGATTCGCGGCGCGCACCACCAGTCGATGGATCCGGTGAGGTCGACAAGGGCGAGGGTTTTCGTGTCGCCAATGATGGCGTAGTCCTCGATCTTTGAGGGCATTGTTCCTCCTCTGGGCTCAGTTCCGGTTCGGTCCGGCTATGGCTCGACTGAGAAGAAGCGATCAAATGCTGCTTGATCGCTGTAAAAGGATTCAATTCTCGAGATCCGATGTGGCCCGGCGACCCCGGTCACCGAGACGAGGAAAATAACGCGGAAATTGTGCTGTTGGCCTTGTCGCTGCAGATGAATCTTCGCGAGCACGGCGACATTGTCGACCCCAGCCATCCAATCCTCCCACTTAAGAACATCGATTGGATCTTCCGTGAGACGGAGAAAGGTTGAAAGGTGCGCTGCAACAGCCTGAGCGCCTTGGAAGACGCCTGAGGGTGTGTGTGATCCCGCTACGACGTCTACGACTTGAGGATCGAGGAGATCGCAGGCTGCTGCAACATCGCCTCCGAAAAATTTCTGGAAAAACTCCGCTACCACCCTGACTCGGGAATCCGGCATGACTCCAGTCCCTCCACTCTCAGTACATGGCTCGAGCGAGACCACTGTCCCGGGCGATCGCCCGTTGACCGCGCTGTCGTGCGGTCTCACGGGAGCGGCCAGCGCTTCCTCGATGTTTTCTCTTTCGGCCCTCAGCAGCTCCACGAGCGCCAGTCTGGTTGACTTGAGCAGCGGCGGCCAGAACTTCTCGCCTGTCAGCGGGTCAGCCAAGTTTTCGTCCTGACCAGGAGTTTCTCTGGATCGGAAGACGGTATTCGAACCCGCAGCCCTCATCCCAGCAGGGTGGCGCCGTTCAACCATCTGGTCCCGTCCAGTTCCAGACGCGCCGGTCCGTCCACCCAGTTTCCAACGTCCTCTCGCGCTGCCCATGGAGTGGCGCTGGAATAACAAAGCAGCGCTCGAGGGTGGCTTTGTCCTTTACGGACTCCCGGTCGGCAGGTGGTGCGCGAAGTACTGGAACTCCTCGCCAACGACGTGCTTTGACGGACCCCCCATGATGTGTTCGCGAGATCCGCGATCGCACCGTGCGAACCCCCGGTGGACCCCCTTTGACATTGGCCGGCCCAGTCGGTGGGTTAGGCGCGGACTGCGCTCGTAGGCGCCGCGAGAGCGGCCGGTAGCGCAGTGCGGGCCTTGACGTCCAGTTTGTAGAACACGTGGGTGAGGTGGCCCTCGACCGTGCGGGCGGTGACAAACAGGGTTTGGGCGATCTCGCGGTTTGTCAGTCCTTCGGCGGCCAGTTCGGCGATGCGACGCTCGCTGGCGGTGAGCGCTTCGAGCCCGGTAAGCAGCGCTCGGCGCGGCCTGGCCCCCGTTGCGCGCAGCTCGGTCTCGGCCCGTAGGGCCAGCGCTTCGGCACCGAGGTGGTGGGCGGTGTCGACTGCTTGGCGGAGAAGTTGGCGCGCCTCGATTCGCTGGTTGCTGCGACGGAGGAAGGCGCCGAGGTCGGCCAGGGCGCGGGCATGTTCGAGGCGGGTCTCGGGGCCGGCGAGCACGTCAATCGCCTCGCTCAGCAGGGCCTCGCCACGTTGTCCGCCTGCGACGAGCCCGGCGGCCCGCAGGGCCACGCCAAGGGCGCGTGGGGCTCCGAAGACGCGAGCCAACTCGAGCTCTGCGTTGCTGAGGCGTCGCGCCGTGTCGAGTTCACCACAGGCCAGAGCGGCCAGGGCCGCCTCGGAACGCCACGAGAGGTAGCACGGACTCAGCGCCAGGCCGCCGGTGGCGATCTCACCGGCCGCCCGAAAGTCGCCGAGTGCCTCACCGAAGCGATTCTGAGCGAACCGAAGGCGGCCTCGGGCGTGGCGCAGTATCACCGGGGTCTGCGACGTGCCGTAGAGGTCGGCCGCCAGGGGCTCGAGAGTCCGCTCGGCCTCGTCGAGGTCGCCCCGCTCGACCAGCACGTCCACGAGTACCGTCGTCGCACGGTTGCGCAAAAGCGGCGGAGCCGGCGGGCCCGGGGCGTCGAGCAGGGCCCGTGCATCGGCCTCGGCTGCGGTGAGATCGCCGCGCCGGAAGGCGAGCCAGGCCCGTTGGGCCAACACTGCGGGAAGGATCATCCCGTTGGCCGAAGCCTGGGCCTCGGCCACGGCCGCGTCGGCCAAGGCCTGTGCTGCGTCGTAGCGCTCAACCCAGAGCAGCGTGACCACGGAGCTCGGGTGCCGAAACGCGCCGCCGGGTAACCAGGGTGGGTCGCCTGGCTCGGGCAGCGGTCGCGTGCCGGCGGTGATGGCCCGGAGCGCGAGGTCGGCCGCTTGGTCGGCCGGTTGGTTGGCCAGGGCGCCCACGTAGGCTGCTGCCGCTACGCATTGGCGCGGGACCGACCCCTCCCTGGCCCACACGAGCAGTGCATCGGCTCGATCGGCCACCAACGGCGCGGTGGCGGCATCGCCCACCCCGCAGGCGACTGCCATTGCCTCCAATGTCATGCGGCCTTCCGCATCGCTGCCGTCGAGGCGGGCGGCGACGCCATCACACACCTCGATCGCCTCGGCGGCCCGCTCGTGCCACCGCAGCGCATTCGCGAACAGCAGCGCGACCGCGATGCGGGTCCGGTCGTCGCCGGCCGACTCCACCGCCGCTGCAAGTTCGTCGTGCCAGCCTGGCTGGCCTGCGCTGAACTCGGCCAGACCGAGCTCGAGCAACAGACCCGCCCCCGCCTCAGGCGATGGTTGCTCGAACAAGGCCCTGCGTAGGTAGGCAACCGCTGATTCCGGCGCACCCCGAGTCGTTGCTTCCCAGGCGGCGGCCCGCAACTGTTCGACCGTCCAGCCGTCGCCTGTCGGAACGGTCGCCAGCAGATGCTCGGCGACGCGGGCCGGGTTGGCGTGTGCTTCGGCCAGCAGTCTGGCGGAGCGCCCGTGCGCCTCGGCCCGGTCGGCCGCCGCCATATCACGGTAGACGGCGCCCCGCAGGAGTGGATGGACGAAGCAAAGTGGTGCCTCGTCCAGCACGCCCGCCCGGACGAGCAGATCGGCGGCGCGCGCGGCGTCGGGGGGTGCGAGCCCGGCCAGCCGGGCCGCCTGGTCCAAATCGGCCCGCTCCAGAACGGCCACCGCCCGAGCCAGACGCGCCGCGTCAGGACCCAGTCGCACGAGACGCACCATTGCCCAGCGGCTCAAGGTGACGGACGCGACGTCCTGAACTTTGGCTGCCGACGCGGTGACCGGGGCGATCTGCTCCTCTCGCAGTGCTTCGACCAGCGTGCGGACCAGAAACGGCGTACCGCCAGTCACCTCCCAGCACGCCTTCGCGAACTCGGGTTCGGGCTCGACACCCAAGGCGACCGCCACCAGCGTGGCCACTCCCCTGGTGGTCAGCGGCCCCACCGTGACCACCTCGGTCGCCGGATCCATCGTCAGGGCGGCCAACAGCTCGCCGCTCTCTCCGGCCTCAGCCGGGCGAGCTCCGAGCAGCACTGCGGCATGCAGCTCCTCCAAGCGGGGCAGCAAAAAAGCCAGAAAGCGAAGCGACGCACCGTCAGCCCAATGGGCGTCATCCAGCACCAACGCCAAGGGTTGTTGCGCCGCCAGGTTGGCGCACAACCAGTACAGCCCGTGGAGCACCGCGAACGACGGGTCCGGGGCGATCGGCGCAGCGGCAGCTACCCCGTCACCCAGGCCAGGAAGACCCAACAGCCGCGCCGCCACCCCGGGCGGCCCATCCAAGAGCTGGGACCGCTCCTCCTCCGACGCTCCCGCCACCACCGGTTCGACCAGCTGGCGCACCACCCCGAACGCGAACTCGCGCTCCAGCTCAGCCCCACGTGCTCGCAGGACCCTGAAACCCTCTCCCTCTGCAACATCCCGGGCGACCGCCAATAACACGGTTTTGCCGATCCCAGCCGGCCCCTCGACCATCAGCGCCCCGCCACGGCCTTGCCGCGCCCGCTGCAGGCATTCCCCTATCCGTTCCAATTCTCGATCACGCTCGAGCAGGAGGCCGTCGCTCTCACCCACGGATGAGATCACAGCCAACCCTACGTCCGGCCAGAGCAGATCGCCCGGGGGCCAACCCGACGCCCTCGGCCGGCACGTACCTCGCCTCGGACGACGCCATGGTGGAAAGTCAGGGGTGGTGCCGGGGGGTTCCCCCGGGTGCGAATAAAGGGCAAGGGATCGAACATAGGTCTCGGAAACCCTTGGCCCACCTGACGAGAGACAGGACATCCACCTGGAGAATGCGAACAGCCGCATTACATCGACGATCTGGAGGCCTCCGCGAGGGTTCGCCTGAGCTGAGCACCGTTGCTGAACCCCCACATCCGGCACCACCGAGACCGACGATGATTCCCCGAAGCAATGCCAACAAGGAGGGAAGATGGCAAGGGTACTGATCACCGGGTCGAGCGATGGCCTTGGGTTGATGGCGGCAGAGCTGCTCGTCCATGTCGGCCACGCGATCACCCTGCATGCGCGCAACGGTCAGCGGGCGGATGACGCTCGTCAGGCGCTCCCAGCGGCCGAGCACGTCGTCGTCGGCGACTTGACCAGCATCGAGGGGACACGCCAGGTCGCGGATCAGGCCAATGCGCTCGGACGCTATGACGCCGTGATCCACAACGCCGGCGTCGGATACCGAGAGCCCCAGCGCGTCGAGACTATCGACGGACTCTCTCACGTCTTTGCGGTCAACGTCATGGCACCGTACCTGCTGACCGCCCTGATCACTCCGCCTCGCCGGCTGGTGTACCTCAGCTCGGGCATGCACAAAGGAGGCAACCCTGACCTCGACGACCTCCAATGGGCGAGACGTCACTGGAACGGGGCCCAGGCCTACGCAGACAGCAAGCTCTTCGACGTCGTCCTGGCCTTCGCCGTCGCCCGCCGCTGGCCCGGCGTGCTCTCCAACGCCCTCGAGCCCGGCTGGGTGCCGACCAAGATGGGTGGACCCGGCGCACCCGACGACCTCTCACTGGCAGCGGTGACTCAAGTCTGGTTGGCGGTGAGCGACGACCCGGCAGCAACCGTCACCGGCAATTACTTCTACCACCAGGAGCCACGCGACGTTCACCCCGCAGCCCGCTCAGTCGAGGTTCAAGGCAGGCTGCTCGACGCCTGCGCCGAGCTCACCGGGGTCGTGCTCCCGAATCCGTAGACGTTCCCCCTCAGTGCCCAAGAAAGGTTGGTGAACCACCATGCCCAACGAACTCCTCATCAAAGGTGGCCATGTTGTCACTATGGACTCTGAGCTCGGGGACCAGCCCGATAGTGAAATCCTGGTTCGTGATGGGGTCATCGTCGACATCCGACCCGGACTCGAGACGTCCTTCCCGGACGCCGAAGTGATCGAGGCCAAGGGTCGGCTCGTCATTCCGGGTCTCGTCGACACCCACCGCCACGTGTGGCAGGGAGCGATCGGCGGGTTCACCCCCCAGATAACAGGGGCCGGCTACGGGCCTGCCGTGCTCACCGGGATCGCGCCCAGACACAGCGCAGATGATGTCTACGCCGGAACGCTGTGGGGCGCCCTGCAGGCCTTGGACGCCGGGATCACCACGATCGCCGACTGGGCTCATAATCTGCAGTCTGCAGCACATGCCGATGCGGACCTACGCGGCCTACAAGAGTCCGGGATCCGGGGCTACTTCCTCTACGGTGGCCCGGGACCGGCAGGCGACGATCCGAACCCGCCGCACCCCGTGGACGCTCGTCGGTTGCGCGACGAGCAATTCCCATCCGGAAGTAATGGGCGGCTGCGGATGGGCATGGCGCTACGCGGGCCGTGCTTCACCACTCCTGAACGTAACGTTCAAGACTTCGCGTTCGCCCGCGACCTCGGGCTTCCGATCTCACTGCACGTGGGCATGGCCGGCACCTCCGACGCCGTGACCACCCTACAGCGGGACGGACTGCTCGGCGCCGATGTGAACTACGCACACGGGAACATGCTGACTGAAGAGGAACTCGACCTGATCGCCGCAAGTCACGGGACCTTGTCGATCACCCCGTCCACCGACATGCTGATGCAGTTCGGGACCTTCCCGGGAACTGGCCCGGCCCTCCAACGGGGCATCCTTTCGGGTTTCGGGGTCGACACCATCTGTTCGGCCGGGACCGATCTATTCTCCGAGATGCGCCTTGCGCTCGCAGCGGAGCGTTCGCGGGCCAACGCCGCCGCGTTGGCCCGGGGAGAGCAGGTCGCGACCGTCGACCTCCATCAGCGGGACATGCTTCGACTGGCCACCCTCGACGGCGCGGCCGTGTGGGATCTTGACGACCAGATCGGCAGCCTCACACCAGGCAAGCAAGCCGACATCGTCATCGTCGACATGCGCTCCCCCCATCTTGATGGGTTCGGCGATCCCGTGGCGGTCATGGCGCTCGGGGCTGGACCAGCCGACGTCGAAACCGTGATCGTTGGAGGGGACATCGTCAAGCGAGGCGGGCGGCTGGTCGGTGCCCATGTCGACTGGGGCCGGAAGCTCATGCACGAGACCCGCGACCGCCTGCGCAGATGACCGCTCAAAGGTTCGGTTGGCATGCCCTTCAGGTCTTCTTTCGTGGCCACTTCGCATTGGCTGAAGGCACCATTGGCATCCCGCATTCGCCCGGGGCGATCCGCCGCTGGACCGGAAACTCCCATCGTCGTCTCTTCAAGATGCTACGTACACTGGGCATATTGTCCCTCGATCCAGGTTCTGAATAGTGCTGCTCGACCGCACCGAAGAGCGAGCGCTCCTTGATGCACTCATTGATGGCGCGCGCCGGGAAAGCAGTTCAGCCCTAGCGCTCCACGGCGAAGCCGGTATGGGCAAGACCGCTCTGCTTGACTATGTGGTCGACCATGCGCGAGGCCTCCAGATAGTCAGGATCTCAGGCTTGGAGGCAGAGCACGAGTTCGGGTTCGCTGCACTTCACCGGCTTCTCCTGCCGTTCTTGGGTCACGTCGAGTCTCTTCCCGCACCCCAACGAAATGGACTGCAGGCAGCCTTTGGAATCACTGCACACTCGCCAGCCGACCTCTTCATGGTCGGCCTGGCCACACTCACTCTGCTTGCCGATGCAGCTTCACCTCAGGGTCTCCTCTGCATTGTCGATGATGCGCAATGGGTCGACCACGCCTCGCTGCAGGCCTTGGCTTTCGTCGGACGCCGACTCAGTAAAGACGGTATCGCTTTGATCTTCGCCATGCGCACTCCCGAAAATGCGCTCTCGGCCCTAACGGGGATTCGCGCCGTCGAGATATGCGGTCTTCCCGAAGATGCAGCCATGGAACTTCTATCCCACGTTGTTCACGGCCCACTGGACGCCAAAATCGCGCACCGCGTCGTCAATGAGACGAGTGGTTGCCCTCTGGCATTAACCGAGCTGGCTCAGGAGCTCACGGCGACGCAGTGGGTGGACGCGAGCCGCCTGCCTGAGCCGATCCCGATCAGTCGGCGCCTTGAGGCACATTTTCGACGTCAAGTCGACATGATGCCGCCCGAAGCACAGACCTTCCTGCTTATTGCTGCGGCTGACATATCAGGAGATGCCGCATTGGTACGCAAGGTAGCAAGCCATCTCGGATGTGGATCGGATGTCGAGACCCTTGCCATCCGCGAGCGCCTGTTGACCACTGAGCCACGTATTGATTTCCGCCACCCCTTGATCCGGTCCGCCATCTACGCCGGAGCCAGACGCGAGGAACGAAGAGAGGTTCATCGTGCTCTCGCGTCCTCACTCGACAAGACGAGCGAGCCTGACCGATGGGCTTATCACCTCATCGCCAGCGCCACTGCACCCGATGAAGCACTGGCGGCCGACCTCGAAGCGACGGCACATCGGGCACGCAACCGTGGTGGTTACGCTGCGGAAGCCTTCTTATTGACTCACGCCGCGGAGTTGACCGAAGAACCTGGCCATCAGTCGGTACGACTCCTCAAGGCAACCGCCGCCGCGCTGAATGCAGGAGAGCCAATTCGAGCAGACGCTTTGTTGTCTCGAGCAAGAGTCGGACTGTCGGATCCATTTTTGATGGCAGAAGCTCAACAGCTAGACGGCAGGATGCAAGTACCACTCGTTCATGCAGCGGCTGCGGCGGTTCTTCTGCTAGGCGCCGCCCGGAAGTTTCTCCCTCTCGACATCGACCGGGCACGCGAATCACTGCTTGAAGCATTCGACGCGTTTCTGATTTCCCTTCACTTCACGCTCGAAACCAACGGTGTGGAAATTGCTGAGGTGGCACGCACGACTGCCAAGCGCACGCGGCCACCCCAGCTGGCAGATCGACTTCTGGATGGAACCTCGCTTCTTCTCGCCGAGGGATATCGAGAAGCCGTGGACGAGCTCCGCGAACGAGCGCGAATCATGCGCGATGAGCCCATCTCGACCGATGAGATCTCGAGGTGGTTCCAATACGGCGTTGTCGTTTCAAATGAGCTTTTGGACGACCGCACCTACATTGCATGGGGTGAGCGGGTCGAGAGTACTGCTCGGGAAACTGGCGCACTTTTCGTGCTGCTGTTCATTCTGCTTGCGCTGGCTCAACATAAGATTCGAATCGGAAACTTTTCGGCCGCCGACGCTCATTACGCAGAAGCCCTGGAGATCGTCGCCGCCATTGGCCAACCAGTTGATCCATACCGCATGGTGAAGGTCGAGCTTCTGGCCTGGCGCGGCGACGAGGCAGGCACTCGGTCTGCTGCAAATGCTCTCATCGAGAATGGTACGGCCATCGGCTCGGCCGCAGTGGTGTTCCAAGCGTATCGGGCGCTCGCCATCCTCGAGCTGGGCGCGGGCAGATATGCCGCGGCCCTCCCGGCTGCTGAATATGCAACCAGTAGAAGGGCCATTGGGTGGACCAGCCAGAACCTTCCGCTCGTCGTGGAAGCCGGCGCGCGCAGTGGAGATCGGGACGCCGCGACAAGGGCGCTCGCCGAGCTCTCGGCCCGAGCACTGGCAACTGGTACGCCTTGGGCACTCGGTCTGCTCGCCCGTTCGCAGGCCCTTCTCTCCGACCACGCCAACGCGGAGGTGTTGTTCGAGAGGGCTATCGAGCACCTCGCATGCACCACAGTCGCAATAGATCTCGCCCACACACGGCTTCTCTACGGAGAATGGCTGCGGCGGCAGAAACGAAGGGTCCACGCCCGAACGCAACTCCGCCTGGCGTATGAAGAGTTCTCGGCAATGGGGGCAGAGGGGTTCGCCGAGCGCGCACGTCTCGAGCTCGCTGCCACTGGCGAGCATGCCCGACGTCGAACAGTCGGCCGCGCCACTAAGCTAACCAACCAAGAACGCCAGATCGCCGAACGCGCCGCGACTGGCGAGACGAACCGCGAGATCGCCGCGCAGCTGTTCATCAGCGCCAACACGGTTGACTACCACCTGCGGAAGGTGTTCCAAAAGCTTCAGATTGGCTCACGCCGGAATCTTGGTCCTGCGCTACGTTCCGAGAGCTTGGACGAGGTGTAGCCCGCCGAGGCAAGCCCGGGCACGGGACGGAGCGGGAAACCGGTGCGCTCGCGCCAGAGGTGTCGGCGGTCCAACCTTCGGGCAACTCGGACGTGCCTGAACATGGTTACTTGAAGAACCGCAACAGCTCTGCGTTGACCTCCTCGGCGTGGGTCCAACACAGGCCGTGGCCGGCACCCTCAATGACGACGTAATCGCTACGGGCTAGCAGCTCGTGACTACGGGCCCCAGTGGCTTCAATCGGGAGAATCCGGTCCGCGTTGCCGTGAAGCACGAGAACCGGAATATCGACCTTCGGCAAATCGGCGCGGAAGTCCGTGTGCCAGGTGGCGACGCATGCGATCGTCCCGGCGGGCGACGCGCCGACGGCCAGGTGCCACGCGTCCCGCACCACCTCCGGGCTAACTCGGCTGCCGAGGGTTTCGTCCAGATTGAAGAAGTTCTTGTTCCACTCTGTGAAGTACGCGAACCGGTCGGCAGTCAATCCTTGCTCGATCTCGTCGAAGACCTCCTGAGGTACACCCTGCGGAGTTTGGGCGGTCTTGAGAAGGTATGGGGGGACTCCCGACACGATGGCTGCCCGTCGAACTCTCTCCGACCCGTATGTCCCGAGATAGCGCACGATCTCGCCACCCCCCATCGAGTGACCCGCAATGTCGAAATCGTAGAGATCGAGGGCGTTCACCAGTGCGTTCAAATCCGCAGCGAATGTGTCGTAGTCATAGCCTGTCGACGGCTGACTCGACATGCCGAAGCCACGGCGATCGTAGGTGATCACCCGGTGATCGGCGGCGATGAGAGCTCGTTCCTGGCGCTCCCACGCTCGGCCGCTGAGCGGGAATCCGTGGATCAACAAGACAGTACTGCCGGAGCCGTGATCTTCGTAGTGGATGTTGATCGGCGCTGAATTCTCCACACCGACCGTGACTTCTGGCATGGCTTTCTCTCCTTCCGTTTCCGGCTCCGCCCATCTGTGGTTTTGGGGGCGCCGTCAACGCGCCTCGTTGATGCTTTCGGGAGTATGGCGGTATTGGGAGTCTCCAACGGAGACTTGCTCGTCAGATCCCACCGCCCCCCGCTTTGGCGACCGGCCATTTCCGCCGGTGCGGGATGCTGGGAAGACAGATCTGGCCGCCCCAGACGATGCGGCTCCGCCGATGCGCCGTTCAATCAGCGCGTCGAGACTGAACTGCCCGGAACCCAAGATGGTCACGACAAGAGCGAGGACTGCGAGTGCCAGGTTCAACTGGTAACCCGGAGGACGAGAAGTCGAGTTGATCCCCGTTGCCCAGGTGACGGTGATCATTGCAATCACCATGTCGCCGAAGAGAGCGAGTCCGGCTACGCGTGAAGCGAGACCGAGCGCGAGCGCGATGGCACTGGAGAACTCGACGATGCCACCGAGGACGGCGAAGAGCCCCCCGGGGTGCAGGTGGGCGGTGTCAGAGAAGTAGAGAGCAGTTCCGTGGATGCCGGGGCCATTGAAGGCTCCGAACAGCTTGCCCGCCCCGTAATAGATGAAGATCCAGGCGAGTGCGATGCGCGCCGCGAGCATGGCACAGCTAGCGGGCAGCTCCGAGGTCCGAATGGTGACGACGAGCGCCACGAGCGAGCGGGCAGAACGCTTGGGCGCCTCCAATGACGTCGTGACCATCACCTCACCGCACAGTCTTCGAGTGGTTCATGAGGTTCGCGCTGGTCACGACGAAGGAGCCTCAGTCCAAAGCGGCGATGGCGTTCGGGCCTCGGCCAGCGGACGAAACGGCGCGACAAGTTGGACGGCGAAGACTCGGAAATGGTGCGGGCGCGCACTTGCCTGCTCGACCAGGAGGGGCCGACCCGGCAGCCCGGTGTCGGTCCGGACCGTGTCCTTCGTGGGGAACACAGCGCTACCGAACAATTGATCCCAGATCGTCAGGGCAAAGCCGAGGTTGACGTCTTGGGGCCCAAACAATTTGTGATGGATGCGGTGAAAGTTCGGGCTGACCACGATCCGCCCCAGCGGTCCGAAGCCAAGGCGGGTGTTCGAATGCGCGAACGCCACGATCCCCCCGTAGAGGGCCAGCACGGTGATCGACAAGGCACCGTTGGCCAAGAGAACCACACCCGGGAGCAGGGCGAGGAGATACGAGACGTGGATCAGCGGATGGGTGCGAAACACGGTGAGCACGTTCATGTCCTCTTGTGAATGGTGAAGCTCGTGGAAACGCCACAGCATCCGTACCCGGTGGTTGGCGAGATGCACACCCCAGTTGCAGCCATCCATGACCACGATGATGGCGACGAGGGCCATCCAGCGGGGCACGGTGTCCATCTGTGGCAAGACGATCCAGGGAGCCAGCCGGCGCACGACCTCGACAAAAGAGAGCGTCAACGCGGTCACCAGCGGCAGCACGAGCGTCGCGTGGACGACGGCAATCAGGAGGTCATGGCGGTGGCCGCGGGCGATGAGCGGTCGCTGTTGCGCCGGCCAGATCCGTTCCACGACGACAATGACCCCGATGAAGCTGAGGGCCAAGGGCCCGACCACGACGACGCGCAGGCTCGTCAGGGAGCCGGCGAACCCGGCGCCACCCCAGCCACTCGACCAGCCGATTCCCACCAGGGCGAGAGCCAAGGCAGGAACCGAGAGGCTCGGGAGGTAGACCCTCGACGAGATGGCGCCGCCCACGCCGGTTCTCGCGGTCGATCGTTGCGGTCCTCGGGCGACAACCGGTTGCGACGGTGCGATGGTGATCGTCGTCATGACCTCGGCTCGTCCCTGAACCGTGGCACTAGAACGAGACTCCCCCCGAACCGGCGCTCGTCGTCGGACTCCCGCCGGAGCTCGCGTGCGCCGGCTTGACTGTCACGACGACCGACCACTTACCCCACTTGTCGGTGAGGTTCCCGTTAACCTGACCGGGACCGGTGTCCTTGACGAAGTAGTAGAGGGGCTTTCCGCGATAGGTCACCTGAAGCGATCCTCCACTCCTCGTCACCGTGCCGAGGCTGGCGGCGTTCACTCCCGGTCCAGCCGTCGTCGTCGTCACGCCCTTGGGTAACAGCACCTCGGGCCAGAACTTCAAACATTGGGTCTCACACGGCACCTTGCTTGGCTTGAGGGTGTACACCGCATTGCCGCTCGCGAGAATCGTGCCGAAATGGGCATTGCGCGTCGTCGAGACGACACCGCTCGTCGCCGCTTTGGCTGCGCCGGCGGCGGCAACCGAGGCACAGAGCCCGCCGACGGCCAAAGCCGCGCCCGCCAGACGCACAAACGGGATTCCGCGAAGACCTTTCGAGGTCGTATTGGTTTGCTTCCAACCGTTCATTTCCATCTCCTTCCGTCTGCTTGGCGCTGGTAGCCAATAGTCCCGGCATCAACCGGGATTGCCCGGCACCCGCCTGCCCAACGGTGGCCCAGATGCACTCGCGCCCGACCTTGCAGTCGCTTCTCAAAGCGTGCGCCGGGTGGGACATCCGTCGAGTCCCGTGTGACGCGTAGTTGTTGCCATCGTGGTCGGGTGCCAAAGGGTTGGTGCTAAGCCCGATCAGCGGGCCTTACTGCCAGCACGTTTGGCTCACCAACTACGCAACTGTGGACTCGATGATCAGCCCACGCCTGGACGAATGGCGAACCTCGATAGGCAACTACGCGTATCGGGGGATTCGACCCCACCTCAATTGACTCATCTTGGAAAGCGTTAAGGCAATCACGTGCCGATCACAGGGTCGGTCATGACCGATTGATGTGGGAGATCGCCATGGACAGAGGATCAATTCCGTCGGTGCTGGGTGCGGGTCGTCCTCTGTCGTGCAGGGACCAAGAACGAGAACCGTGTGACCACCAGAAGTCGTGGGACAGTCCCATGGCGGAAGCGGTGGCTCTTTTGATCAGTGCGCTTTCGAGCCTCCAGAACGTCTCAGGCGAGTCTTCCTGCGACCCCCACGCGGAAAGGATCCTCGCTTCAGCGTCCGGAAAAGTGGTCGAGGCACTCTCCGCCCTCGACTACCTCAGCGTGAACCAATGGATCTGGAGTGGATCCACCGCGCCTGGTGCTGACACGATCCCGATCACGAGGCGCACGGAGAACCGGATGACCGGGTGCCGTGTGGGCGACGGCTGGGCGGCGGGCGGTTCCCTTGATCGAACCAGGCGAGTCACACATCAACACATGGCGTGGCGGGCTAAAGGCTTTGCCCCATCGTCCTTGTTCAACTTCTATGACCCCGAGTGAACTCTCGTGCCGCTTCGACCGTAGTGATTTTCGAAGCCTGAGATCGGGGAAAGATCAAACGGCGACCGCCCCACACAACTTCAAAGGACATCGAGTGACAAAACGACTGGGAATTCTCATCGCGGTGATCGCAGTTCTCGTGGCGGGAGGTCTGGCCCTCGGGCTCGGGCTCACGTCGAACTCCCACGCCACCGCCAGCAAGCCCACCCCTGTGGCGCAAAGCACCACCACTCCCACCACGCCCCCGCCGCCGACGACAGTGCCGACGACAGTGCCAGCTCCGCCGCCGCCTACGACGACGACGACTCCGCCGACGACTCCCCCGACCACCGTGCCGCCCCCGCCGCCTCCGACAACGGCCCCTCCGGTGGCTCCACCGCCGGCCGTCGTGAACGGTATTGCCCAGGACAACGGAGGCGACCAGGACGCCGACAACAACGGAGGGCCGAGCGATGGCGACGGCAACCTCTGATCGGATGGCGTCGCTCCGAGTCCACGAGACTCGGTCCCTCCATGGCGCCTGGTTCCTCGCCGCTCTGGTGCTCCGTCTGGTGTGCGCCGGCCTGCTCATCTGGGTGGCCGCCATCCATCTTCACCTCTGGATGGAGGGATACCGCGACATCCCGACCGTCGGCCCTCTCTTCCTGGCCGACGCCGTGGGCGGCTTCGTGCTGGCGGCTGTCCTGGTGGTGTGGCCGCGGCCGCTCGCCGGGCTCTTCGGAGCGGGATTCATGATCGCGACCCTCGGGGGACTCATCGTCAGCCTCAACTTCGGCTTGTTCGGCTTTCGCGAGTCGTCGGCGGCTTCGTTCGTGACCGAGACGATCATCTTGGAGTCTCTCGGAGCGGTCGCCCTGCTGGCCTGGTCCGCCGCCGTCTGGCCCGGTTGGGCCCAGAGCCGCTCCAGTGGTCGCCAGGCCTCCCGTGGATCGGACCCTCCCGCCATCGTCGGGCCCGAACGCCCCATGGGAGCCAACAAGTCCTCCTACGTGTGAAGCGTTTTGGCTGGAATTGCTCGATGCACCCGGAGGCGGTGGCGCGAACAGGCGACATGGCTGACTGTGACATCCCTGGATCGAACCTGCGACCATCACCCCGGCAAGGTGGTGGTTTACGTCCATCGGGTTCCAGACATTTACGGCATCGGGTCATCCGGTTCTCCGCGCGCCCCATGATCGGGATCGCGGCCGTGGCGTTGGTGGCAGTGGCGGCCACGATCGGCTCGGCCGTGTGGCCGCCATCGAAGGCCCAAGCCGCGGGCGCTGCCACGGCGGCGACGGGTCATCGCCTCTCTGCCAGCTCGTCCACGCTTGGGTCGTTTAGTTGGCTCGCGTCGACCACACCGCCGGCGACCTGGGCCCGGCTCGCCGTCCCTTCCGGGCTCGGAACCCTGTCCTCGCCTCCTGGGTTCCGTCCCGTCGAGGGCGATCCAGGCACGCTGTCGGTGGCCCTTCGCAACGCAGCCGGGACCTACCTCGGCTATCTCAATGTCACTCCCCGCCAGGGCGACGAGACCCTGCAGGACTGGCCGGCATTCCGTCTCTCCCACATGCTCGACGACGACGCCGTCTCCGATCACGAGGACGCCATGGTCACCGCGCTCCGGACGCCAACCGGAGCGAGATCGTGCGTCACCGATGACTACGTGACGACCGTCGGTCACCACCACTTCCACGAGGTGGCGTGCTACGTCATGAGTGGTTCCGTCGGCAGCGTCGTGGTGGCCGCCACTCCTTCGGGTGATCCGGCACACGTCTGGACCCAACTGGAGAGGGCCGTGGCCGCGTATCCGTTTGCGTAGCGCGATCGACCGAAGCGATCCGCAGTTGGACGACAGTGAGGTGCTCATCCATGACTTCTTCCACAGAAACCCCGCCACGATTCAGCCAAGAGTGCGCCCACCAGGCACTCATCGAGTGCGGAAGTCAAAATGGGCCGGCTCCTTACGGTCGGACTCCTGTCCTACCTCTCCATCACCGAGCCGGGGATCCTGGGCGCGTGGTGGCGACCATCCCTGATTTGGAACGTCAGACGCTCTCTCTCGGGCGGTTGGTCAGTGTCGAGCACGGCAACGGCGGTCGGAGGAAAGGCGCCATAGAAGCCATCCACATGCCGTTTGCCCTCGTTCGATACGTCGAATTGGACGATTGATCGTAGGTACGCGCGGGCCACCAGCTTCGCCGAGGAAGCGGAGCCGGTGTCGGCGACCTACAGGAGCCGCGTCGAGAATGTGTCGTCCAGGTATGAGATCCCGAGTGCGACTTCGCCGGCGGGATTATGAGGTACCCGAAGGCTCATCGCCGTCTGGCGCCGTGCGCACCACTGTTCGGCCAGTCGTCTCGCGATGCTCGAGCGCGTCGAGCCCGGCGGGAACGTCGGCGAACTCGATCTGCTGGCCGATCACCGGGCGGATTGTTCCGGCCCGGGTGAGGTGCAAAATCCGGCTCCAGATGTCAACTCCCTGTGCGCTGGACAGAAAGTTCATGCCAAACGCACGAGCCGGCCGCGGCGAGTCGACGTATGCGAAGCAGATCCCCACAATGTCAAAGTTCCCGTAGATGCTGGGCTGGATCGGCAGCGGGCGCTCCTCCGATTCGATACCCGAGGCGAACCCGATGATCAGGTGGCGGCCGTTGAACGCCATCACTCGAAACGTCTCGGTCGTCACCACACCACCCACGGTGTCAAACGCCACGTCCACTCCCCGCCCATTGGTCACGTCGTCGACGACGGCGACGAAGTCGTCGATGCGGTAGTTCACGCCGAAGTCGGCGCCAAGCGACCGGCAAAATTCGACCTTCGCCTCGGTCCCCGCCGTCCCGATCACCGTCGCGCCGAACGCTTTGGCGAGCTGAACGGCGGCCGATCCGGCGCCACCGGCCGCAGCGTGGACGAGCACGACGTCACCTGGGACCACCCGGCCGCGGACGTGGAGGGCGAGGTAACTCAGCTGGTATGGGAAGTACATCGCCACCCCCTCGGCCGCGCTGAGCCAGGTGGGGAGCTGTTGGAGCATTGCTCCGTCAAGCAGCGCCGCCGACGCGTAGGCACCCTGCACGCCCGCGGTGGTGCCGACGACTCGTCGGCCGAGCAGCGCCTCACACCCCGGCCCCGCCGCGTCGACCGTTCCTGCGGCCGCCATGCCGATGACGAACGGGGGTTCGAACTTCAACAGCCCGTATCGACCTCGGATGGTGTCGATGTCGTTGAAGTCGAGGCAGAACGCCTCCACGGCGATCCGCACCTGGTTGGCGCCCGGTTCGCCGACATCCACGGTCCGGATCTGGAGGGCATCGGTTGGCGCGCCCAGCCGGGTGACCATCCATGCTGTAGCAGTCGTCATCGGGAGCACCCATAGTCGACGGGCAGGTGTTTGATGCCGTTGAGCCATGACGAGCGGAGGCGTTTGGGCGGACCGAGCAACGTCACGTCAGTCAACTCGTCGGCGATCACGTCGAACATCACCTTCAGCTCGAGTCGGGAGAGGTTGGCCCCGATACAGAAGTGGGAACCGCCGGCGCCGAAAGTCACGTGGGGATTCGGTGAGCGACCGATGTCGAACCGCCGAGGGTCGTCGAACACCTCCTCGTCGAAGTTGGCGGAGGCGAAATACAGGCCAACCCGTTCGCCTTCGCGCACCAATCGGCCGCCGACCTCGGTGTCCTCGACGGCCGTGCGCTGAAGGACCACGGCAGGCGAGGCCCAGCGCAAGATCTCGTCGACGGCTGTTGCGGGGCGTTCGGAGCGCCATCGTTCCCACTGGTCCGGATGTTGCAGAAAGGCCAACATGCCGTGGGTGATCGCCTGCCGGGTGGTCTCGTTGCCAGCGACAGCGAGGATCATGAAGAAGAACGCGAACTCCTCGCTGCTCAGCCGTTGGCCATCAGTGTCCGGCTGCACGAGTCGGCTGGTGACGTCTCCGAGGTCGTTGTCGACTCGCAACTCGGCCGCCGCATGAGCGTAGGCGAACATCTCGACGACGCCCGAGACGTCAGTGCCGGCGTACTCCGGGTCCTCGTTGCCGGCCATCTGGTCGCTCCAGTGGAAGAGCTGCCGGCGATCGGCGTCGGGGATGCCCATGAGGCCGACAATGGCCTGCAAGGGCAGATGACGAGCGACGTCGATCACGAAGTCGCCTGTGCCGTCATGCTGGGCGGCCCAGACGATCCGGTGGGCTCGTTCGCGCAGGTCGTCCTCGAGGCCCGCCAAGGCACGCGGGGTGAAGCAGCGGTTTCCCACCCTGCGAACTCGAGTGTGCCGGGGCGGGTCCATGCAAAGCAGGAGGTTTTTGGTGGATTCGCCTGTCGGATCGGACTCATCCAGCCGGCGAACGAAGGCAGAGTTGGCCTCTACCGACCACCCGAGACTCCTGGTCACCGCTGTGACGTCAGAGTGACGGCTGAGCGCCCAAAATCCGGCGTCTCCGTATCCCGACAGAGGTGCTTGCGGATTCCACCGGATCGGTTGATTCCGTCGCAGCCAGGCGAATTCGTCTAGGGGCAGATGATCGGCCAGCAAATCGGGATCGCTCAGATCGAGGCGGGCATCGACTTCCGTCGAGGGCACGACGACGGAACCTCCTTGCTTGACACCGCTTGGCGTCTGCGACCGTAGACATTGATACCGGCTGGTGTCAACTATGCTTGGATTCGAGATGGAGTACCAGGTGACGTTGCCCTTCAAGGGCGTCAGCGCCCACGACAGGCGCATCGATCGACGGAACCGACTGGTGGAGGCGGCCTTCGAGATTGCCGGAACCGAGGGCGCCCGTGCGCTCGGCGTCGGTCGCGTGTGCCGGGCAGCCGGGCTGACCAAGCGATATTTCTACGAGAGCTTTGGGTCGCTCGCCCAGCTCCAGAGCGCCGTCGTCGACCATGCGATCGCGGCGATGTCGGCGCGTGTCGATCCGTTCCGGCCCACCAGGCCCGGCGGGCCACCACAAGCGTGGCTGGAAGCGTTCGTCGGCGCGTTGGTCGATGACGAGTGTCTCGCACGGGTACTGCTCGCCGAGACCCACGGCGGCGCGCTCAGCCCTTTTCGGCACCAGATCATCGACGTGGCCGTCGCGGGGATGGCACCCCCCGGCTCGGACCCGCAGGCGGACCGTCGTGCTCGCCTCGTCGCGTACGCACAGATCGGCACCTTGAGCGAGCTGTGCCTTGCATGGCACCAAGGGCAGTTGGCGATCGAGCGTGCGACACTTGTCGAGGTGTTGGCTGATCTGTTTGTCCGTATCGACGGCGCTCGTTCTGGAGCTGCGTACCGCTCGAGCTGCTGAATCGCCAACCCTCGATGACAACCTGGAGGCTCGCCGTTCGTTTCGCCGATTTCATCGAGCACCTCCACAACCCGGCTCGGCGGACAGCGTTCTCGGCTACTTCACGCTGAGGGAATTCGGAGACCTACACTCGACCCACACCCCAGGCCGACGTGTAATAAGACGGGTCAAATTGGAGGGTGAAAGCCCAGTGACAGCGCCGGCATCCGAGCCGCAACACTCACCTTGGCAAGTTCAAAGGAATTTGCACAATCACATGGAGGGCACGACATGAGAGCCTGGCGCGTTCACGATTTCGGTGCACCTACAGACGTGCTTCGGTTCGACGAGGTCGATGCGCCCGAGCCCGGACCGGGCGAAGTCCAGATCGCGGTGGAGGCAATCACCATCAATTTCAACGACATCGACGGAATTCGTGGCAGATATCGGACGGTGCCGGTCGAGCCGCCGTACATCCCCGGCATGGAGGTCCTCGGCCGCGTGACAGCGGCGGGCGATGGCGGTGAGGCCCCAGTCGGAAAGCGCGTCTGTGCGATTCCCACCGGTGCCTTCGGCGGGTACGCGGAGGTCGCGGTTGCGCCCGTCGCCATGACATTCGCGATGCCCGACGACATGGATACCGCAACCGCAGCGTCGGTCTACATGCCGTTCCATCTCGCCTCTCTCGCCCTCTACGAACGTGCCCATCTCTCGGCCGACGACACCGTGCTTGTGCACGCCGCTGCCGGCGGTGCGGGGTCGGCCGCCGTACAACTCGCTCGCGCACGCGGTGCCCGAGTGATAGCGACTGCAGGCGGCCCTCACAAGCTCAGGTTCGTCATTGAGCTCGGCGCCGACGTGGCGATCGACTATCGCAATGACGACTTTGTTGCGCGAGTCCTCGACGCCACTGGTGGGCGCGGCGTCGACGTGGCCTTCGATAGCGTCGGCGGAGCAACAACCGTTGAAACGTTTCGATGTATGGCATTCGGAGGCCGACATCTGCTCGTGGGGTTTGCGTCGGGGATCGAGGGCGAAGACGAAGGCATCGTGCCGCGACCAGTGTTGTTCGGCAACTTTTCGCTCGTAGGAGTCTGCCACGCGTACACGGAGGATGCACTCGAATTCAAACGCGCGACTGGATTGAACTTCCCATCGCACGCTGATGGCGTGCGCGTCCACGAGGATCTCTTGAGAATGATTGCGGCCGGGACGATTCGTCCCATTGCTGGTTCGACTTCCTCTTTTTCGGCGCTACCTGAGATCGTCGGCGCGATGGAGTCGCGGGCGACAATGGGTCGCAACGTGGTGGTCGTCGATTGACGGTACGCGAGAGTATCCAACCAGCATTCCAAAGCGGCGCCTCACCCGCGACGCGGTCGCCGAAATGATCGAACAACCATGCGAGGACAAACTCTCGGATGGGGGGTAGTTGGGTGCGGATCAGACCTTTCGAGTATCCGAGTGATCGTCCGCCGTCCAGACCGTGGGATCACTGCTTATACCCCGCTACGCCGGTCACTTGTGGGTCAGCCCGGACACGGTCATCTCGTACCAAAATCCGCCGTTCAAGTTGATGTTGTTGCCCGTGGACTGCCCGGGAGAAGAGTCGCCCACGTAGGTGTAGAGCGGATGACCGTCGTAAGTGGCCTGGGTCGCTCCACCAGTCCGTCCGATCGTTCCGAGCTCGCCGGTCACGCCCGGTCCGGCAACGGGTCTGCCGGTCACCGGCGGCCAGTACGCCGCACAGGTGCCGTAGCAAGTCGACTTGCGCGGCGTATCGGGTGCGAACCAGTACAGAGTGAAGCCAGCGGCATTGGTCAAAACAGAGACGCCCTGGATCTTTGTGACCTTGATGAGCGCGTTCGCGGAACTGCTGCCCGTCGAGCCTGGCCCCGGTGCCGCCAGCGAAAGACCCAATAACACCAAGATCAGCACGGTGAACGCGGTTGCTGCCCACCGGCCGGCCGGCATGGCCCGTTGCAACCGGTCCTCCAGCGCGCCGTGAGTCGCCCTCCCAGAGGGTTCACGCTCTGGGAATGGACGAAGGGTGTACGCGACAAGCACCGCGAAGGTCGCGACCTCGATTACCCCCGCGACGATCCCAGCGGTGGTGCGGAGCTCACGAAACCCGAAGAGGCTGACGCGCAACGACAAGAGATACCCGCAGAGGGTTGCGACCGCGAACGCGGCGCCCGCTGCCGCAACCAGACGACTGCGGCAAACGAGGATGATCGCGCCGAGACCAAACGCCGTGATTACCTGAAGCAGGAACAGCCAGCCGATCGTCGGGATCGTCCGGTAACCCGTGAGGTACAAGTCGAGATGGATCGCACCAGTTGCAAACAGCAGCCCTGCACCGATGACGCGGAGAACGAGCCATTTCCGCTCCGACCCTGGCTCACGCCGCTGAGGCGAACGCATGTCCCGAGTCGCTGTCACGCCGGCGTTCTCCCCACTGGGACCAGACTAAGACTCGTCAGGGATCCCGTGACACTTTTGGCCACCCAATGTTTGGACCAACCAACCAGACTGACCAGGGCGACGGACGGTGCCGCATAGCCGCCATTCGGAGCGATGTCCGTGTGCGCCATCTTGAGGATCGCAGATCATTCTTGAGGCAGAACTGCACAGGGTAGGGATATTGGTACTCCTCGAGACAGATACCTAACGAGGTAAGGCACTCGCTGTGGTGACATCGGTCAGGGTAATCGCTCCTCTCTGTCAGCAATCAGCGGTGACTTCGCCAGCTTGTGGAGGTCATGGTCGCCTGATCTCTTCCCTCTGGGCGTTTTCGGTCATCGATCAGCTCCACCAGACCGGCGCACAGGCTGCTGTCGCAGAGATCAGGTCGTCCTTCGTCACTGAGCTGTCGCTCAGCCATGCCCTGATCGCTCCGGCGAAACCATGTGCGACGAACTTGGCCATGACGTCATGGTTGGAGTCAGGCAGGCCCGGGTCGGTGCACCGAGCAATGAACGCAACGGCATACTCGGTGAAATGGCGCACAAGCACCTCGTACACTCCCCCATCAGCTGGGTCATCCACCGCCAGTCGGTATACCGCTTCGAAGCGTTCGATGTGATCCGCGACATCGATGATCGAAAGGCGCAGCATCTCTGCCGCCGAATAGCCGCCTTCAATCCGACGCTTCTCCTCGAGTTCGTGCGAGCGCTCTAAGTCGGCGAGAAGGACCTGGATCAGCACACTCAGGGGGTTGGCGTAATGGTTGTAGAAGGTCGCCCGAGTAACCCCCGCCCTCTCTGCCAAGTCAGCAATTGTGACCTGTGAGATGGGTCGCTCCGCGGCGAGTTCGACGATCGCCCCCCGACAAGCTTCGGCCGTTCGGACGATACGGGGATCGATGCGTTCAGCCACCTGAGGCTCCACCCGCAGGCCATTGGTTGGCATCGTCTCTAGCCCTCTCTTCCTCAGGCCCAATACCACTTGCACCCCGACGGCAGAGGTGATTCTATACGTCTGTCAATTTTATACATGTGTCAAACAATGGAAAGGAGACGTCATGGCATCGCACTCGACACTCTCATCACAAGAGGCAGCGGACCGCTTGGCCATTCGCGAGTTGTTCGATGCCTACGCCCACTGCGCCGATACCCGTGACGCCGAGGGACAAATGGCCCTCTTTACGACCGACACACACTTCTCGGTATTCATGGACGGCCCGGGAACCGAGCCCACTTCCGTGCTCGAAGGTAGAGAAGCGCTCTCACCCGTCTTTGAAGCCCTGAATCGCTACGAGCAGACAATGCATTTCAACGGGCAGAGCACCGTCGTCATCAAGGGAAACGACGCCACCGGAGACAGCTACACCATCGCCCACCACCTTTACACCGACGAGGGCACCCGCATGATGATGGTCGCATGGCTGCGCTACCTCGACACATTTACCAAGGTCGACCAAGGTTGGTACATCGCAGAGCGCCAGATCATTCTCGAGTGGAGCGAGACGCGACCTCTCGGTCCACCGGCAGATGCCTGACGTCCCAGCCGGGCACCGATCAGCACGGTCGACGTAGCGAGCATGGGAACCGCTCCCCGACACTCAAGTTCTATTGAGGCATTTCTCTGGCAAGCGCGAGCGCTGGCGGCCTTCGCGCTCCTGGTTCTCGTTGGCGCCGTGGTATCAGACGAACTCGCAGACGGCTTCTGGACTCGTCACGCGTTACTGGCAAGCCTCGTCGGCAGCGTCATCGTGGTCATGTTGTCTGTTGCGGTCATCAACGAGGTGGTCGAACGCAGGAGACGTCGACGATGGAGCATCCTCGCCCAATATGTGATGTTCGAGCTGGTTCGCAACGCGCGAATGATCTGGACTGGCGTCTTGGAGCTTGCCAACTTGCTGACTCTGGACGTGAGCCAACGAGAGTCCGTAAAGACGAGTCGACTAGTGGCACAGGATACCCCTCGGCTCACTGCAGCCGTTCGAGAGATTGTCGATGACGATGACCGCTATCGCTCCTTACGCGCCGAAGTGGCCTTCCTTGCCGAGAATGCCGACCTGGTACTGAGCCGATGGGCAAGCGTCATGCTCAACTCCGACGTCTATGCTGGCGTCATTGACCGACACGTGGAGCTTGGTGGCGACGTCGCCTGGATCGCGGGACTCTTCGACGCCAACTATCCGCCGGCCGACATCCGGCGACAGAAGAGAGCTCGCAGCAGCCCGGCAATAGAGATCGAGAACGAACTCGGTGCCGATTGGCTCGCAGACCGCATCGTTGTCGTAACGCAGCTTGCCGAGGAACTAGACCGGACCACACTGGAACTCGCACTGCGGATCGTGCCGGTGCAATGGTGGGAAGAGCGATTGGGAACGAGCGGTCCCGAGTCGACGAGATGACGAACGTCCGGGCTTTGCAGGTGGGTCAGACGTGCTTTGGGTCTGGTTAATTCCAGGGGAGGGCGGCGCGCATCTGCCAATAGGCGAATGAGTCCTGGTGAATGGCGTCGAGCAGGCGTTCGACTCCTTGCGGGTCGAGGTGGAGCGCAAGGGCGGACAGGTTGCTCTTCAGCTCTTTCACGTTGGCGGCACCGCTCAGGACAACGTCCGCCCAGGGCTGGGCGAGCACGACAGCGAGCGCCAACGCATCGCGGGTGCTCCCGGCGCTAGACGCCGCGTCGGCGAGCTCCGCAAGGTCGCCACGGGCGGTGAGTCGGCCGTTCGCCAGGGGCTCTTTGATGATCACGCCCATTCCCGCATCGTGGGCTGCCCTGAGGGCGGGCCCGGCACCCTGTTCGAGGAGGTTCCACGTCGCCTGCACAGTGTCGAAGCCACCGACCTCAAGGGCCCGCTCGATCGCCTCAGCTTGCCTGGGGCCGGTCACCGTGAGCCCGATCGAGACCCCGCCGGCCCGCAAGCGGGCCAGCTCATCGTGCACGGCCACGTCCTCGAGCACACCGCCCTCCAGCGTGGCGGAGTGAATTTGGTAGAGGCGCAGATTCGATCCGAGCAGCTCCCTGCTCTCCGCCAGCTGGCGACGAAGCGCCCCAACCGACAGATCCTTGACCTCGTTCACGGACGTGTCCACCCGCCACTCGGCCACATAGGTATAGCCCCACTTCGAGCCGACGCTGACCTCGCCGGGCCCCAGTCCGCGCTGCTCCAGCCATGCCGCCAAGAACGCCTCAGCTAGCCCGTACGAGCGCGCCGCGTCGAAGTAGCGCACTCCCCGCTCATAGGCGGCGTCGAGAACCGAGTGCGTCAATCGTTCCAACGACGCCACCGACGTGCGCCCGGCGAGATCCGAAGCGTGTCCGAGATTGATGTAGCCGGGTCGGCCGAGCGCGGCCAGCCCGAGGCCCATTCGACTGACCGCTAGACCCGAGCCACCCAGAACCGTAGGCACCGGCCGGGAAGAGTAACCCCCGCACTGCCGAATCCCAACTTCGCCTGGCTGACGATCGCGTCGACCGGGTGGCGACAATGGCGGCTCTTCCCGACCGTCTCGCTCTGATGGACAAGGAGCACTATCAGTGATGTGCGCAACGGGGGGAGCCCTTCCCAGCGTTACGCGAGTCATTCAGCCGGTCGAGAAGTTCTTCGTGAACCCTCCAGTCAGGCTTGCCTGGCGACTCGAGTTCGGGCCTCCGGGCAAGGCCTTGCTAGAGACGATCGGGCGACGCACAGGTCGAACGCGGCGAACGCCAATTTGCAATGGCCAAGAAGGCAATACGTTCTGGTTCGTCGTCCAGCATGGGGGCCGCACCGATTACGTCCGAAACATTGAGGCCAATCCTCATGTCAGAGTGCGCACCGGATCTCGCGCCGCCTGGCGAACCGGAATGGCGTATGTTCTCGACGACGACGACGACGACGCGAACAAACGAGTGCGACTCCTGGAGCAAAGCGATCCTTGGCGTCAGTTGTGCCAGGGCGCCTCCAAAGCGATGCGCTGGGGACTGGGTCTGTCGCGGTGCTCGGATCGCCATGCCGGTCAGTCGAAGCGATTGTGGGCACGGACCTCGTTACGGTGCGCATTGACCTTGATCCACTTTGACATGGAGGAACTCGAGTCGCCAAAGGTCAGATGATGACCTCAGATAGTTTTATGGTCTAGGTGTTCTGCGATTCTCGTCTCGACCGGCAACTTCCGTGGTCGCATCAGTGATTCCAGAAAGGACCGCTGCCTGGACCCCTGGATCGGTGAAAAGGCTTGTTACAGCACGCGTGCCAACGCGATCGGAGGACTCGGCGACGGCAGCGGCCACCACGTCCGAGCGGCCAACATGGATCCAGGCAGGATGGATATACGAAGACCGGGTGACGGAGGGCGTGTCGCCCAGCAAGGTCGCCGCAGCACCGACGGCGAGACGCTCCCGCGATCTCGCTGATACGTCCGCTGGGGGTTCGGCTCCAGCAAGAACTGCAACTGCCGCAACCGTGGCGCCCCAAGTGCGGAACACCTTGGCGCTCGCTGGCGCTTGGGTATGCGCATGGAGGTAGGCGTTTACTGCGGCACTCGTCACGTGATGCGTTCCGTGTTCACTCGTTACAGCAAAGATCGGCTGCGCATCGTTGCCCGCAGCACTTACAAGCGCGCCGACAACCTTGGCCGTCACCTGGTCGTGAACTGTGACGGTGTGAGCGAGGTGTTCTTTACCGACAAAATGGAACGTGATGGTCGAACCGCGGTATCGACGTGGTTTCTCCGAAGCGTTGTAAGTCCGTAGGTGTGATTGTCTCGGGCATACCGGTCATTACCAACGCGAAGCAGCCCCAGTTCTAAAAGCCTGACGATGGCCGCAGTCACGACACGTGCGCCGAGTGGATCCTTGCGGTATCGCGCGATGTCGCGTGCAACCTGAAGGCGTAGCTCAGGAACGGCGGCAGCGAACAGTGTCATGCGAGCGAATTTGTCATCGCTGGCAAGATGTTGGGCCGCTGGAGAGTATCGGTACTGCGTCCGACCGCGCTGGTCGACGCCTGTTGCCTGGACTGACGTGTAAGCGTCGGCGGATGCCCACACGTCTACCCATGCGGGTGGAATCGCCAGCCGCCGCAATCGTTCAAGGACAGCCGGGTCGTCCACTGAACGACCGGCCTCGTCGACCCACTTGTCAGGTCGTGCGGTGATTCGGTGGAGGCCGGGCGGGCGGAAGGCTCGGGGGGTTGGCAGCGTCCGACTGTCGGATGACTCGTCGTTCGGTCTTCGTCGGCGTTCTGGCATCATCCTCTCCTTAATCGCTCCCAACGTCGGCACGAGAGATTGTTTCAGCGATCTCAGGCCCCATGCTGCTCGGTCGTATTCCAGACGCCCGCACGTAGTCCTGGACCGTGAGGCTCTTCCCAACATCCTCCGCCTTTGCAGGGTGGAGACCGGACCGAGGGGTGGATCCCACCGTCTTGACTGGGCGGGTACAAAGAGAACCGAGCCCGTCTTCTTCGTCTCGGCGACCAAGCGACGGAGGTGAGACCGTCTCGTCGCCCGGGAAAGGGAGAGGATACCGACCCATGGATCGGCGTGCGCGTTCATCCACCTAGCTTCCCCTCGGTCCTCCCAATCCGTGGCCGTGGTAGAGCGCTCTACTGTCGACCGGGCTCACCGACGGTCGACTTCCCTGCTTCGGAGGTCCTCCTCATTGGGGTCAGCGCGCAGCCGACAGCGAACACATAAAGCTCAAGTGCGATCCAGATATGAGTGGATGTAAATCGAGTGCCGCATGGGCTACATGGCCCGGTGGTCGCATTCCGGTCGACCGTCTATGACGAGTGCTCCGGTGCCTGCGGCTTGCCACAGTCGCTGCAGTAGCCCTGGAAGAGCACTTCGCGGTTGACGATCCGGTAACCGAAGCGCTGCGGGCGTGGCAACTCAAGCGCGTCCAGTCCCTGCGGATGCACATCGCGCAGCTCACCGCACTTGAGACACACCAGGTGGTGATGGCCGTCCTCCGTGTTGGGGTCGTAGCGCGTGGGCCCCCCACCAGCATCGACCTGCTGGACCTCACCCATCGAAACGAGCTCGTTGAGCGCGTTGTACACCGTCGCCAGGCTGACCTCTGGGAGACGCTCCCGTGCTCGCTCGAGCACCTCTTCTGCGGTCAGGTGGACGTTCTCGCCTCCCATTGCCTCGGCTATCACCCGTCGCTGCGGCGTCAACCGCCAGTCCAGTGCTCGGAGGCGCTCGAGAAGCGGCGTCGACGTCACACTCCCATTTATACCAGCAAGCACCTCTAAGACTAGGTCTCCTGTAACTCTTGAATGATTCTAGTTCCAGTCCTAAGGTGAGCTAGGAAGCCGACGGGATGCAGGAGCCAGTCGAGACTGTGCGAGGACCTCAGAACATGGTGGGAGGAGGCGGTCATGAGCGATGACGAGGAGCCGGGCTCCGACAAGGTGACCGCCACCACCCGGGCGTTCGAAGAGATAGACGCCCAGGTCTTCCCCGGGCCCGGCCGGGGGGCAACGCGATTGGAGGCGGCCGCGAGCGAACGGTGGGGAGGGCCGGCGCCCGCCACGGTGGACGCGTACCGCCGCATGATCGCGCTCGTGGCAAAGCATGAGCTCGCCCACGGCGACCCGATGAAGCAAGAAGACGAGCGCAAGCAGCCGACCGCGCCGGTAGCCCAGATCGTGTGGCGAGGGACGACTCCGGCTCAGCGGCGGACGAAGCCCAGGTCATCTACTGGGGCCGATGTCTCCGACGTGTCGCGGCACCGTCAGTCGCGACTGCCGCGGGAAAGCGAACACGTAGCACATACGAGCTGAACATCACAGCCCTGGCTCAGGGTCGCAACATTACGAGCAATCATGTATCAGAGGGATACAGCGAGAAAGGAATAGACAAGACATGTCTGACCGCGGTAGCGACAGCGAGAGCCCAGTAATCCCCTCCCCGACTCCCAAAGCGCATCGACCCATGTCGAACCGCGACTGGTGGCCGGATCAGCTCGACCTACGGGTTCTCCGCCAGCACGCATCTCGGTCCAATCCGATGGGCGAGGAGTTCAACTACACGCAAGAGTTCGCGTCCCTCGACGTCGACGCACTGAAGCGGGATCTGATCGAGGTCATGACGACGTCGGAGGAGTGGTGGCCGGCCGACTACGGCCATTACGGACCGCTGTTCATCCGACTGACGTGGCACGCCGCCGGTACGTATCGCATCGCCGATGGCCGGGGCGGCGGAGGCGAAGGCGCTCAGCGCTTCGCACCCCTCAACAGTTGGCCCGACAATGCGAGCCTCGACAAGGCGCGCCGGTTACTTTGGCCGTTGAAGCAGAAGTACGGACGAAAGATCTCGTGGGCTGATCTGATCATCCTCGCCGGCAACGCCGCCCTGGAATCGATGGGGTTCAAGACGTTCGGCTTCGGCTTCGGGCGAGAGGACATCTGGGAGCCCGACGAGATCTTCTGGGGCCCTGAGGACACGTGGCTCGGCGACGAGCGCTACAGCGGCGACCGGGAGCTCGGCCATCCTTTCGGAGCCGTGCAGATGGGCCTGATTTACGTGAACCCGGAGGGGCCCAACGGAAACCCCGATCCGCTAGCTGCCGCCAAGGACATTCGAGAGACCTTCCGTCGCATGGCGATGAACGACGAGGAGACGCTGGCGCTCATCGTCGGCGGCCACACGTTCGGCAAGACCCATGGCGCAGCAGGTGGCGAGTACGTCGGCCCCGAACCCGAGGGAGCCCCCCTCGAGGAGCAAGGCCTCGGCTGGAGGAACACCTTCGGCAGCGGCATGGGCGACGACACGATCACCAGTGGGATTGAGGGCGCCTGGACGAACGAGCCGACGAAGTGGGACAACGGGTTCTTGAACAACCTGTTCAACTACGACTGGGAGCTCACGACGAGCCCTGCCGGTGCGAATCAGTGGACTCCGAAGAATCCCGAAGCACAGGGCACCGTGCCCGACGCTCATGATCCGTCGAAGAAGCACGCCCCCATGATGTTGACGACAGACCTGGCCCTGAAGATGGACCCGATCTACGCGCCGATCGCGAAACGCTTCCACGAGAATCCCGACCAGCTTGCCGACGCGTTCGCCAAGGCGTGGTACAAGCTGTTGCACCGCGATATGGGGCCCGTCTCGCGCTACCTCGGCCCGTGGGTTCCGGAAACGCAGCTATGGCAGGACCCCCTCCCCGAGGTCGATCACGAACTGATCACGGAGAAGGACATTGCCACCCTTAAGGACAAGATCCTCGCATCGGGACTATCCATCTCCAAGCTGGTGTCCACTGCTTGGGCGTCGGCGGCGAGCCACCGCGGCACCGACAAGCGTGGCGGGGCCAATGGGGCGCGGGTTCGTCTTGCGCCGCAAAAGGACTGGGACGTCAACAACCCGGCCGAACTGGCCAAGGTGCTGGAGACCCTCGATCAGATCCAGAAGGACTTCAACAGCTCACAGTCTGGTGGAAAGAAGGTCTCGCTCGCTGACGTGATCGTCTTGGGTGGCTGCGCGGCTATCGAGCAAGCGGCGAAGAACGGCGGGCACGATGTCACGGTCCCGTTCGCGCCGGGGCGCACGGACGCCTCACAAGAAGAGACTGACGTGGAATCGTTTGCCGTGCTCGAACCGACCGCCGACGGGTTCCGCAACTACCTTCGAGCCGGCACGAAGTTGCCCGCGGAGACCCTACTGCTCGACCGGGCCAACATGTTGTCGCTGACCGCTCCCGAGATGACGGTTCTAATCGGCGGCATGCGGGTCCTGAACGCTAACTCTCGGCAATCCCAAGATGGCGTCTTCACCGACCGGCCCGAAACGCTGACGAACGACTTCTTCGTAAACCTGCTCGACATGAGCACGGAGTGGAAGGCTTCCGCCTCATCAGAGAATGTATACGAAGGTCGTGATCGGGCGACGGGCAAGGTCGCCTGGACCGGCACCGCAGTCGACCTCGTCTTCGGTTCGAACTCCCAGCTCCGAGGCATCTCGGAGGTTTACGCATGTGATGACTCTAAGGACAAGTTCGCGCGTGACTTCGTGGCTGCGTGGGACAAGGTCATGAACCTCGATCGCTTCGACCTCGCGACGAAGCAATAATAGAGTACGGTCCACGCCGCCTCGCTATTGCCAGCGATCTCGGGAACGGACCGACATTCGGTCCGGCTCTTGCGGAGCTCGCCGACTCATATCCCGAATCAGAACGAACGTGACTACAAGGCCCTCCGGCACGCTGCCTCCATCGGCCGGATCGCAATGGAGTCAGGCAAGTAGGTGCGTCGTCACAATCCTTCGTTGCATCTGCGCGGAAGACCAAAGGCTTGATCTGCTGACAGCGGCTGTTCCACCAAGGTCGACCGCTTGTCATGCCTCTCCCACGGCTGCAATGGCCGCCTCAAGCGTAGGATAGAACCGATCACGATCGAGCGTCTCGAAGAGACCGTAGCGACGAACGAGATCGTGGAGACGGGCGCGCATCTCCACGAAGGCCATGTGGATGCCCGCGGCGTTCAGCTCACGGTCAAGTTGTTCGAGCATCCTCGCTGCCGACACGTCGACGTCGGTCATGGCCTCGCATTGGACGATGACCCAGGAGGCGTGTCGTTCCGCGAGGACGTGCCGGACCTGGGTCCGGAAGGCGGAACTGTTCGCGAAGAACAGAGGAGCCTCCCAGCGGTAGACGACGATCCCCGAGACCTGGCGAGCATCGGGGTACCGGGCGACGTTGTGCCATCCATCTAGCCCCTCCACCTGGCCGAGCACGGCGCCATGGGGTTGCCAGCTTCGGCGGAAGAACAGCAGCACCGCGAGAACAATGGCGATAACGATCCCCGGCAGAACGCCGAGCACGATCACGCCCAGGCTCGCGACCACCGAGAGGACGAGGGCGCTCTTTCGCACCCGGTAGTAGCGGACCAAGGCCCCGAGGTCGAGCAGAGAGAGAGCAGCGGCGATCAGCACGGCGGCCAAGGCAGACTGCGGGAGGTCGGCCAGCAGAGAGTTGAAGAAAAGCAGCAACGCGACCACGATGCCGGCGCCGACCAACGACGCCAGCTGAGACTTGGCCCCCGCCTGCTCGACGACCGCCGTGCGCGAACCGCTTGTCGAAACGGCGAATCCCTGGAGTAGGCCGGCCGCGAGGTTGGCCGCGCCGATGCCGATCATCTCCTGATTGGGATCCACCTCCTCACCCCGGCGGGCCCCGAAGCTCGAGGAGGTGGCGATCGTGTCCGCGAGCGATACCAGCGTGATGCCCACGGCGGCGACCGTCAGCGGTCCGACATCAGCCCACTTCGTCCAAGGGACCGCTGGCACCGGCACCCCTCTGGGAAGGGTGCCCACGGTCGATACCCCGTGCGTGTGCAGGTCGAAGATGGCGGAGACGACGGTGGCCGCGACGATACCCACGAGGACCGCAGGAACGACCTTGGTGAATCGGGACAGCACCAACAAGATGGCCAGTACACCTAGCCCGACCACGAGCGCCGCACCGACGGTGCCATCGAGCCCGAGTACGAAGGCCTTGAGCTCGGGACCAAAGCCCTCGGCGTCGGTCGAGAACCCGAAGAGCTTGGGCAACTGGCCCACAATGATTATGAGGGCGAGACCGTTCATGTAGCCCACCTGCACCTCACTCGAGAGCAAATCAGCGACGAATCCGAGCTTTCCGATCCCCAGCCCAATTTCGATGACGGCAACGATGATCGCGAGCATCCCGGCCAGCGCGATTGCTCGATGGACATCTCCGCCCGCCGCTAGCAATGGCAAGAGCGCCGCGAAGATCAGGGGCGAGATGGATGAATCCGGGCCGAGGACAAGGATCTTCGAGGGACCGAAGACCGCGTAGCCGACGAGGCACCCGATGGAGGTGTACAAGCCGGTCACAGGTGGGAGTCCGGCCAGCTCCGCGTAGGCCAAACCCTGTGGCACCAAGATGGCGGCAAGAACGACGCCGGCAACGACGTCCGACCGGGTCCATTGGCGGTCGTAGGTTCGGACGGCTCTCAGACCCGGTATCCATCTGACTATCCCCGAAGGGTCTTCAGCTGGTGCTCGACCGGTCCCCTCGCGATCTTCGGCCGTCACGTCGTTCGTCCTGAACGTACAATGCGCTCAAAGAGAAGACCAGGGAATGGTGCACCGTGATTGCCACACCCGAGCGGAATCGGAGGATCCGCCGTCCTCGTGACGCGACGACAGCGAGGGTGCTTTGGCGCGCACTCGGCCCCGAGGGTGGTGACGCCGAGTGGGTGACTCGGGTCGCACCTCTCCGGCTCGAGCACGATTACTCGCCCTGATCTCGCTCGCCGCGGTCTTGCTCCTCGCGGTGGCGGTGATCGTCTTCCTGGTCCGCAATGGCGTGTACGTCGTTCTGGGAGCGGCGGGATTCGCGCTCAGTATCGCCGGTGGCTGGTGGGCCATCTCCAAGCGGCCGCCACGCCGCTGGTACGGCATCATCGGGATGGTGGCGGGTGCAGCGCTCCTGGTCGCCGCATTGTTGGGGGCTGGGGCCGAGGACTGGGAGTCCTTCGTCCGAATGCTCATCTGCCTTGGACTCCTCGCCGCAGCCGTTCTGGCGGCGCGGGCGGCGTTGGCTGCCAGCCTCCGGACCACCGCCGCCAGTCAGGTGCGCCGCGGAGACGGCCCTCGTCCCCAGTTCTGCTCTGCAACCCATGGTCGGGCGGCGGCAAGGTCGAGCGGTTCGGATTGGTGGAGCTGGCAACTTCGCTCGGAGTCCAGACCGTAATGCTCGACCACGGGCTGGACCTCGCCGAGCTCGCTCGAGACGCAATCGCCCGGGGCGCCGACTGTCTGGGGATGGCCGGTGGGGATGGCTCACAGGCATTGGTTGCCTCCATCGCCGTGGAACACGATCTTCCCTTCGTGTGCGTGGCCGCGGGGACGCGAAACCACTTCGCTCTCGACCTTGGACTGGATCGGCGCAACCCGCGTCAGAGCGTGTACGCGTTCCGCGATGCGATCGAGCGCCGAGTCGACTACGCAACGGTGAACAACCGGTTCTTCGTCAACAACGTCTCCCTCGGCATCTACGCCACCATCGTCCAGCAAGAGGGCTATCGAGAGGCCAAGGCAGCCACAACGCGACGTCTGCTCCCCGAGCTGTTGGGCGAGACTACAGAGCCCTTCGATCTGCAGTTCGTGACGCCCGATGGCACCGAGGTAGATGGGTCCTTCCTCGTCATGGTGTCGAATGACCCCTACGTTCTGGCCGCATCGCCCAGCACATCCCAGCGCCTCAGACTCGACACGGGGCGACTCGGCGTGTTTGCGGTGACCGCGGCGACGGGCGCACAGGCCGCCGAGGTCGTCACCCTTGCCCTGGCCGGCCAAGGAGCGCGTAGCGGCCACGCCTTCGAGTTCAGCTGCGAGAGCTTCGAACTCAGGTCGCGCTCGGGCACGGCTTACGCCGGCATCGATGGCGAGGCGCTCGAACTTGAGACGCCGATGACTTTTCGCAGCCACCCGCAGGGCCTGCGCATGCTCGTCCCCGAAGGCAACATTGCGATCGCGCTCAGGCGTCAGTCCCGCGGCGTGCATGTGCGCGATCTCGTCCTTCTGGCGAAGGGCACGCAGCCCGGCTAGTTGAGGTCTCACAGTCCGGGTCAGAATCGCGACGGCACCTCGTTTGGGGGTGTCCGAGGCTCTCGGTAGTCGCCCTTCTTCTGGCGGGCCGGCAGGACGACGTGTGACTCCTTCTCGCGCTCGTACGGGACCAAGTCGAGGATGTGGCTGATGATGTTGAGACGAGCTCGACGCTTGTCGTCCGAGTTGGCCACGTACCAAGGCGCCGCCTTGGTATCGGTGGCGGCGAACATGGCGTCGCGCGCTCTGGAGTAGTCGTACCAGCGGCCGTAGGACTCGAGATCCATCGTTGAGAGCTTCCACGTCTTGCGGCCGTCGTCGATTCGCGCAGTCAAGCGGCGGGTCTGCTCGTCTTGGCTGACCTCCAGCCAGTACTTGAGCAGGATCACTCCAGAGTCGATGATGGCCTGCTCGACGAGTGGAACGAGCTGGAGAAACCGAGTCGACTCCTCCTGGGTGCAGAACCCCATGACAGGCTCCACCCCGGCACGGTTATACCAACTTCGATCGAAGATGACGACCTCACCGCCGGCGGGAAGGTGGGGAACGTAGCGCTGGAGGTACATCTGCGAGCGTTCCCGCTCGTTCGGCGCAGGCAGAGCCACGACCCGAAAGACCCGAGGACTCACCCGTTCGGTGAGCCGCTTGATGACGCCGCCCTTTCCTGCGGTGTCCCGGCCCTCGAACACGATGCACACCTTGGCGTGCTCTTCGACGATCCAGCGCTGCATCTGCACGAGTTCGACCTGCAGGCGCCGGAGCTCCTCCTCGTACTCCTTGCGTCGCATCTTGGTCACTGGCTCTCCGCTCTCTCGCGCAACCATACGACCGCGTTGACGAGCGTGAGCGCAAGGAGCGAGATGGCGTCGCCCCACTCGTACCAGAGCACCGCATTCTCCCCTGAACCCGCGCTGTTACCCGAAGCGACCCGCATCATGACCCGAGCGTGTTCGTCCAGAGTGTATGGCGACTTAGGACTTCTGCGCCTCGGCGGCGTCGGCTTCGATCTCCTTCTGGTCCGCCTTGAGCTGCTTCTCCTCGATTTTGTGCGCCCGCTTCATGGCGGAGCGAACTTTGGCCTCCATGTCTGAGACGGCGACGACGACCAGGCCGGCCTCGACCCTCGTCGAGGGACTCGCCCAGGTCTTTGAGGTCGCCACGGCTCATGCCGGCCGCGGCGTGCCCGGCCAGCGCGCCGAGGACCGCGCCAGCGCCAGTCGTGCCCAGCAGGAGACCTCCGCCGATGGCCGCGGCCGGGAAGAGGACGATCACCAGGCCCGTGGCCAGGCCGACCCCGCCGCCGAGCACACCCCCGACGCGCGTCGGAGTCTCGTGCTTTTTCACGATCTTGACCTTGCCCTTGTGGTCGCGCTCGATAACGGCCGCGTCATAGGCGTCGACCAGGTTGGCCTCGGTGTGGAGCTCCTTGATGAGCTCGTAGTCGGCCAGGGCGTCTGCGGCATCGCCGTAGACGCCGCAGTACACCAAGAGAGTGTCGATGGGCATTGCGGTGCTCCTCTCAGGTTCGAGCGCGGCTCAGAGTCAGATGCGCTTCAGTGCTAGAGGCGGCTCAGCTCTTCCTGACTGAGAGTCGCCTCAACTGGGCCGCCGTAAGCCGCGAGCGCGTAAATGACGATCACGCCGAGAGCGATGTAGGTCAACGACCAGATCGGGTAGTACGGCATCCACCAGATGGCACTGATGGCGCCGATAGCGCCGGCGGCGATGCCGACCCAGCGGCCCAATTGCGACCCGCCCATCACCGCCAAGCCACACAGGATCAAGATGATGCCGACGATGAGATACACCCAGCCGTACGTCTTGAGGCTGGTCCCGAAGAGGGCGTCTTGGAGGTGTTGGGGAACGATTCCGTGGTAGCGGAAAGCCCAAATCGCATCGAAGATGCGCATGATGCCCGCCACTGCTAACACGATAGCGGCAAAGAGGATCCAGCCGTGGCCCCGGTCGTTCATAGTGCACCCCCAATTGAACGTGCCCAGCACCAACCGGCTGCCAGGCCTCATTTGCTATTCCCACTGCAAGGTATATACCGGACCGGTCCCCATTGGAAGAGCCTGAATGAATGCGCGGACGAGTTCTAATGACCACTGACGTTGACGACGAGCCTGGTCGGCACGTGCCGTTGGTGCCCTCGCAGTCGCCTCTCCGACAAAACCCTCGGAGACGTCACGCAGGTTTTCGGCCTTCCTCTCTCTCTCCAGTTGCCGTCACCATCGGAGCCACACTGGGTTCCAGGGGTGAGCCCCGATCAGCCGTGTCGACAATCTTGCTGGTTTTCTACACCAGCCATCGTTTGATGAATACCGGAAGATGCAATAGCTGGGACCGACCTGAGTCCGTACCACTAGCAATTCTGGAAGGCGGGGATTAAACATTCGTCCGGAAGAGCTGTACGGGTGCGGAGGAGAGGGCCATGCTTGCGTATGACTACCCGCTGGGCGGGGTGTTCTTGTCGATGCTCTACTTCTTCTTGTTCTTCATCTGGATCTGGATCCTCATCACCGTCTTCATGGACATTTTCCGCAGCCCCGACCTGGGCGGTTGGATCAAGGCGCTGTGGTGCATCTTCGTGATCATCCTCCCGTTCCTCGGCGTCTTCATCTACCTGATCGCCCGGGGCGGAAAGATGCAGGAGCGCAAGATCCAAGACGCCGCCCAGCAGAAGCAGGCTTTCGACTCCTACGTCCGTGAGGCCGCCGGGAGCTCGGGAGGCGACGTCACGTCTCAGCTCACCGAGTTGGCCAACCTGAAGGCACAAGGGGTTCTCACTGACGCCGAGTTCGAGTCACAAAAGGCCAAGGTTCTGGCTGCGGGCTGACACCAGGCGCGGACGACCGCGTCCAAGAGGAGGGAGCGGCAGATGGCAGAAGGCAACGGAGCTCTAGGCCCGATCAGCTACTTGGTCGTCGAGTTCCCAGGAAGCAAGATGACCGGAGAGGGCTTGCCCATCTTGGTCGATCTCGTCGACCAGGGCGTGATCAGGATCTTGGACCTGGTCTTCGTGGCCAAGGGCCAAGACGGCTCTTTGGGGATCATCGCCCTCGCGGATCTGGACCATGACGGGACGATCGATCTCGCCGTCTTCGAAGGCGTGTCCTCGGGTCTCGTGAGCCAAGCGGACCTAGACGACGCAGCGCCGGTGATCTCACCCGGGTCGTCTGCCGCCATCTTGATTTTCGAGAACCGCTGGGCGACACCGTTCATCCAGGCGCTGCGCCGCGGTGAGGCCCAACTCGTCGCCGCCGGCTACATCCCGCAAAGCGACCTCATGGCCGCGCTCGATGCGGCCGAAGGCTGAAAGGAGACTGACATGCCACTACTCCGAGGTATTGCACGCACCGCAGCCATCGCCGGAACGGCCACAGCCGTGTCGAATCGTGTGTCGCGGCGCCAGCAAAATCGCTGGGCCCAACAAGAAGACCAGCAGTACGCGCAGCAACAACCGCAACAACAATACGCGCCGCCGCCCCAGCCCGCGGCGCCGGCGAGGGACCAGGTGGCTCAGCTCAAGGATCTGGCGGAGCTCAAGTCGCAAGGGATCCTCACCGACGCCGAATTCGAGGCCCAGAAGGCGAAGATCCTGGCGTCCTGAGCGCCAAGCCTGCGATGGGCCCGGTCTGCTCGACCTGGTTCAGTCGTCGTCATGGCTGTCCGAGGCCCGTTTGTGCCATACCTTTCCGCGATCGGCGAAAGAGGACACAATGGAGCGGACATGACCCTTTTCCCGGCGTGGCACGTACCAGTTGCAGGGTTCGTTCTCACTGACATCTGGTTCAGCGGTCGCTTTGCTCGGCAGCCCGTACACGACACAAAGCCTGCATGAGCACCGAATCTGACAACGCAGTGACGGCGGGGAGCGATGCCGAGCCCGCGATTAGCGGTTCTCCTGGCCGCTGCCATGTTCGTCCTCGTGGTGGATACGTCGTTCATGAACGTGTCGATCTCCGCCGTGGTCCGAGATCTGCACACCACGGCAAGCGGAGTCCAGACCGCGATCGCCCTCGAGGCCTTGGTCTCCGCCGCGTTCATCCTCATCAACTCGAAGCTCGGCGATCTCATGGGCCGCAAGCGCGCCTACGTGATCGGCCTGCTTGCCTACGCCGTCGGTGCCCTCGCCATGACGGTCACCCAGAGCTTGACCCCGGTCGTCATCTTCTGGGCGATCATCGGCGGGCTAGGAGCTTCTCTCCTCTTGCCGGCCATGCAGTCACTCATCCACGGCAACTTCAGCGGGGCAGCCCAGAAGAAGGCCTATGCCTTGGTAGGTGCCTCAGCGGCCATAGCCGCAGCCGTCGGCCCGCTCCTCGGTGGGTTCGTCACCACCTACTTGTCGTGGCGAGTGGGGTTCGGCCTTGAGGTCGTCATCATCCTCGTGGTGTTGTCCCAGATCCGCCTCGTCAAGGACGTCCCGTATACCGGACCGCGCAAGATCGATGTCGTGGGTGCGATCCTTTCCATCGTCGGCATGGGGGGCGTCGTCCTCGGCATCCTGGTCTGGCAGGAAGGTGGCGGCTACGTCGGGCTCATCATCGCCATCGGTGCCGTGGCCTTGGCTCTGTTCGCGTACTGGCTCGTGCGGCGCAAGCGTCACGGGAAGCCAACTCTTTTGGACCCCGATCTGTTCAAGCACCTGAACTTCCGCATCGGCATCTCCCAGCAAATGCTGCAGCAGATCACCCTCGGTGGCGCCATGATCGCCCTGCCGCTCTATTTGCAGATGACGCTGGAGTACAACGCCATGGAAGCGGGCCTCTCCCTCGCGCCGCTCTCGCTTTCCATGTTCGGGTGGCGCTGCTCGCGGGACGCAAAGCGGGCAACCGTCGCCCGGCCAATATCGTGCTGGCCGGATTCGCTCTGAGCACCATCGGCATCACCGCCATCATTCCGCTCGTGCCGAGAGTGGATTCGGGCTGGTACCTCGTGATTCCGCTCTTGTTCGTAGGTTCGGGGCTTGGACTGCTGGTGTCGCAGCTCAACAATTTCACCCTGGCGCCCATCGCGGAGGAGCGGGTCAGTGAAGCCGCCGGGGTGAACTCGGCCGGCGGCTCGTTCGGCCTGTCTTTTGGCCTGGCGGTGGCCGGCGGTCTCCTGCTCTGGGTATTGGCGATGAGCTTCACCAATCTGACCTACTCGAGCAACGTGATTCCCGCGGCCCAGCAGCAGCAGATCGCCGCCTACATGGAGACCGACGCCGAAATCATGAGCAACACGCAGCTTCAGCAGCAGATCTCGAGTGAGCCCCAGGATGTCCAAAATGCAATCCTCGCCATCAACACCCAGGCTCGGAATCGCTCCCTCCAGTTCGCGCTGCTCGTCCCTGCGATCGCTTCACTTCTTGGTTTCGCCAACGCGTTTCGGATGCGACGCCTTCCAGACATAAAACCGGCGGCGCCTCTCGACGGCGTTGATTTCGGCTAGCCACCCGGCTCGCGACGTGCAGCGGGGGCCACGTCGCATCAGCGTCGGTGGGTTGGCCACTTCATCATCGATTGTCCCAACTGCATGAACGACGACACAGGGGCGGAAGTCGGACGAAGAGCAACTCGCTGAAGGTGGCTGAAAAGGGCTCCTGACCTGGTACGTGGAAGGAAGACGGTGTGCGCAGAAGCAACCCGCGACCCGTCGCCTTGGCAAGGTGGTGGTTTTCGTCCGTTTGGGTCCGGTAGGTGCCCTGACGTGGGACCGTCCACCCAGTTTCCAGCCCATCCACTGCATCCGCCCCTGTAGTAGAGCGCTCGACTAATCGGACTCAAGGTCATCCAGGGTGCCCATGTCACGGAGGTCGACTTCCCAGCTGATCCCGGCTTAGTCCCAATTGAACCAAGGCCTTCGGCCCGACTCTGGTTGGTGGAGAACTGGCAATCAAAAAAGTTCTCGGAGTATTGGAAGAGCAGGGGCCCGAGAATTTGTCGCTTTCAGGGTGTACGTTGGTCGTAGTTCAAGTTGAGCTGGGTCCCTTCGCTAACGGAGGGAGATCGGGGGTCCTGAAATGGGGCCAACCCCGCAGTACTCCGCCAGCAGTCGCGGAAAGCTCGAGGGAATTGCAGAGGCGGTTCTCCCGCTCCAGATCCTCGATGTGCGGACCAGGACCAGGGGTGCGCTAAGGGAAATTGCCGGCGGAATCACGTCTGGGATGTCCGAGGAAACCGGGCGGACGCTTGCAGCAACAGTGCTACGCGATGCTGGTCTGCGCAAGGGATGGCACAAAATCTTGGTGCGCTTCGGCCAAAACACCACTAAGAACTTCGAGGACCCATCCACACCCGGGGTGGTACTCGGTGATGACGACATCTTCTTTCTCGACATCGGCCCGATCTATGAGGGGTGCGAGGGAGATGCCGGAGACACGTTCGTCGTGGGTGACGATCCCGAGATGACCAAGGCAGCCGAGGATGTCAAATCGATCTGGACAGCGACGCGTCTTCGTTGGTTGCACGACGGTTTGACCGGCATGGCCTTGTATCAGTTTGCCGAAGAGACCGCGCAACAGCGTGGCTGGCAACTCAACCTGGAGTTGACCGGACACCGCCTCTCAGAGTTCCCACACGATGCCCACTACGACGGCACCCTTGACAGAGTAGATTTCCACCCCTCCGACTTACGCTGGATGCTAGAGATCCAAATCAGACATCCGAATCGCGACTTCGGCGCGTTCTTCGAGGATCTATTGCTCGAGGACGATCGCCTGCAGGCAGAGTCGATGTCATTGTCGACGAACTGAGGCGATCGACCAGTTGGACTGCCGCCAGCAGGCAATCCAAAGAGCGGAAGACGGGATTCGAACGCGCGACCCTCACTTTGGCAAGGTGGTGTATTCCGTCCTTCTAGGTCTGGCGGCTCCGCTGAAATGCTGGTCCGTCCACGCAGTTTCCGGCCCGTCCATCCAGTTCTCCGCTGTAGTAGAGCGCTCTACTATCGACCGGTCGAGAGCGATCGGCTTGCAGGCGTTAAGCCACATCTGAGCACGCGCTTACCGACTATCACTGGGAAGTTCGCCAGGTAGTCGATCGGCTAGCCGCGGAGATTAAGCTGAACGTGTGAACTCGGCGAGCGCCGCGACTGTGGACGAAAGCCGACCGATTCCGTTGAGCGCGGCGCAAACTCGAGTCATCACGGCAGCCCTTGACTTGTTTTCTCGGCACGGTGTCGGTGGGACGTCCTTGCAGATGATCGCCGATGAGATCGGCGTCACAAAGGCGGCCGTCTATCACCAATACAAGACAAAGGACGAGATTGTCTTGGCCGCCGCCGAGTCGGAATTGACGAGGCTGGAAGTTGTCATCGAGGCGGCCGAACGTGAGTCCTCCGCGAGGCGAGCGTGTGACTCACTCATCGCCGGCATCGTCGACCTCGCGATCGACCGTGGGCGAACTGCCAGCACCATCGTGAGCGATCCCGTCATCGTTGGGTTCTTCGCTGATCACGACGAATTTCGTGATGTCATGCACCGCCTGCGTCACATCCTGGTCGGAGACGATATGGCGCCGGAAGCCCGCGTCCGAACCGCCATGCTGATTGCCGCCATCAGTGGCGCAGTCATGCACCCCTTCGTCGCCGACCTTGACGATGAACTGGTGCGAGCCGAACTTCTGCGTCTCGCCCGGCGTTTTCTTTCCCCGCCTATCTGAGTCTGGCGAGTCGGCGGCCCGGCGCCGGTTGCCTAGCGCGCCTGCTGCAGGTAAACGTTTAAACGGCGGATCCTGTCGTTCGCATCGAACTCAAATACGGTCATCGAGTTGATCACGTTCACGTTGTCTCCTCGAAAGTGGCGCTCTTCAATCTCGTAGTAGACCAATGCCCCGGTCTCGGAGATCCGCCTCACAGTGGTCTCGAATGACTCCGTGGCCGAGACCCACCGCGTGAGCATCTCGGTGTACTCGTTCCAATTCTGCACCTCAAGAAAAGTGCCGACGCGTTCGAAATCCTGAACGTCGACGAATTCGGCCAAAGGGGCCCAATCAGCCGGAACCCCGACCTCAGCCACTAGCCGTTGCATGGCACGGTCATATTCGAGGACCCTTTGCGTCAAAGGGCCGGCACTCTCGGAGGCGTCGCGGTCCATCATTGGGTTGAGCAAGGACCGCGCGGCAAGACGTGCGGGAGGTCCTCGGTCGTGAGCATTCCAGGCCGGGCACGGCACGCGTAGGGGACGGCGTTCACTAGGCCGTTGGCGTTGTAGGCGGGCACAAAGGATGCCAAGTCATCGAGTGGTACGGGGAACGGCATGCTCAAGTCGATCGGCGCGTCACCATGAATCTGGATCCGCCAACCCGTCGGCTGCAAGCCCCAATCGGGCTCGACATCCGAGGTCACAAAGCCGTACTGCGTGAAACGGATCCGATCGATGCCCTTACTGCGGCCCGTGACGACCACCCTCTGCGCCGCCGCAGTCCCAGCTTTGATCTCACCGGCCACGATCATGATGTCTTCCTTGGCTGCCGCGACGCCACCCTCACCGACCCATTCGTCAATGTCGAATCCGGCCATGTCGGCCAACACACTCAGTGGCGGCTGGTACTCACCGAAAAGGTGATTCTTGCGACGCTCGGGATCAAAATCCCCCAGCGGCTTCCCGAATCGCATCTGCTCCATGACCATGTGCGCCGACGGCCGGTGCGAGAGGTCGCCGAATTCCTCGATCTCGATCAGATCGACCTTTCGCTGGATCGACAAAAGCGCCATGGGGAGGGTTTCGGTCACGAAGCCGGGATCACTGCCGCTTGCCCAAACCGATGCGCCGCCGTTCTCGCAGGCCGCATGGACACGGGCCAAATTGGCGCTGCTGAGGCGGAGCCCGCGGGCGAACAGATCACTGCAGGTAGAGACGACGTTCGTGCCTGCACCGAGTAACGCAACCACGTCTTCGACAAGCTCGTCTTCGGTCAAGCCAGCTCGAGTCTGGCCTCTCCCCGTCGCACGCGGCATGTAGATGCAGCAGTCCGCTTCGACCTTGAGAACTGCCTCTCGGTCAGTGGTGGCGACGACGCCGGTCGGGCCTTCTCCGCACAACTCCCCCGCCTCGATGCCCTCCTTTGCCGAGTCGTAGACCTTCACCCCAACCAGTTCGAGGGTGGGATGGCGAATCACCTCTCGAAGAGCCCGCTGGCCGGTGTTGCCTGTCGCCCATTGGATGACGCGATAACTCGAGTCCACGTGCTCCTCCCTCTGCTCGGCCAGCCGAGGATAGCCGATCGGCTAGCCACGAACAATCGCGGCGGCCCGTTGAGTCAGCAGCGAGAGGACGAAAGATCGGTCAGGCAGTGATGACCGGCAGAGATTCCCATCCCCGCACAGTGGACGTGGGAGCTCGTCGGATGTTGTCCCAATCGACCTCCCAACGAGGGAACCGCTTCAGGACTTCGTCCAGAGTGACGCGACCTTCCATCCGCGCCAGCGCAGCGCCCAGACAGAAGTGAATGCCGTAGCCGAATGTGAGGTGTTGACCGATGTCGCGATGGATGTCGAACCGATCGGGATCCTGATATTTGTCGCCGTCGCGGTTGGCGGACCCCGTGAGGCAGATCATGGCGCTCCCAGCCGGCACCGTGTGGCCGTACAGCTCGACGTCGCATGCGACGTACCGGGCGACGTGCGGCGTGGGCGGCTCGAAGCGCAGGAGTTCCTCGATGGCATTTGCCACGAGGGACCGATCCTGTACCAGTTCGCGACGTTGGCCAGGGTGCTCCGCGAGCACCTTGCCCATCCAGCCAATGAGGCGATTCGTGGTTTCGTTGCCTGCGGCTGAGACAACGCTTACATACATGAGAACCTCGTCACGGGTCAGCTTTCGCCTTGTCCTGTGCTCGTCTTCGAACTCGACGAACAACAATTCCGACATCAGGTCGTCGGAGGGATGGGTCGCTCGCCAGTCGATGTAGTCGGAGAAGAAATCCGCTTGCCCGATGTTGTCTGCCGATACCTCCATTGGTTTGCCTGGATCGGTGCGCAGCGAGGCGTTGGCACGGTCGCGGGCTTCCTCCTGGTCGGATTCGGGCACGCCAAGAAGCATTCCGATCGTGCGCATCGGGATCTGCTCCCCGAGATCAGCGACGAAGTCGAGACGACCAGCGCCGACAAGTGGATCGAGAACGCGTCCGCAGAACTCTCGGACTTTTTCCTCGAGCGCGAGCATCTTCTTTGGGGTGAACACTCGGGAGAGCAAGCCTCGATGGACATCGTGCAGCGGCGGATCTTCGAAGATCACAATCCCTGGTGGTATCTCGATGTTCGCCTTGATGAATTCGAGTACCGAGCCACGAGCAGAACTAAAGATCTGCCGGTCGAGGAGCCCGCGCTGGACGTCCTCGAACCGACTGACCGCGTAGAAGTCGTGCTCTTCGTTGTAGTACAGCGGCGCTTCGGCTCTGAGCCGGGCATAGACGGGATAGGGATCTGCATCGATCTCACGGTCGTAGGGGTCGTAGTAAACGTCCGTCATCGTCACGGCTTTCGTCTCCTGTTCAAGCGAGCGTTTTGCATGATCGCCCAACCCTCGGTGCCGCTATCAACCAGGTTGCGATAGTAGCCGATCGGCTAGTCTCGGCGCTTTCGCCAGGGGGTACGGGACGTGTTGTCCCACCTATAGGGGAATCCCCAGCCGAGAACAGATCTGCGTCACTTCGTCGAAGATCGAGCCGGGCACCGTGAACGGTTCGGTAGCCGCCACCTCGGCCAGATGGGCTTCGATCGCTTCCGCCGTGGGTGGCGTGTCGGGGGACGCCACCCAGCCCTCCCCCAGTCCGACGAAGACCCGGGCGAAGCGACCGGCACAAGCCGAGTAGTTCTGGTGCGTGAAGGTGCACGCCCGGCTGGCCAGGTAGACGACCATGGGCACCACGAGCTCGGGTTCGATGGCGCGAAGGAACGGCACATCGACGCCGAGCTGGTCTCGGTCGCCCACAGTCTCGGTCACCATTCGGGAGTAACCGAACGGCAGGACAGTGTTCGCCAAGATGCCGTGGGGAGCGCCGTCGATGGCGATGACGTTCGCCAGCCCGACGATGCCTGATTTGGCAGCCGCGTAGTGCGCCGAGTTTTGTTGGCCGAACAGCCCGGCCGAGGAGGCGATGAAGACGAAGCGCCCACCTCCCTGGGCCTTCATGACCCGGTACGCCGGTTGGCTCAGGTAGAAGCTGCCATTCAGGTGGACGTTGAGCATCCGGCGCCAGTTGGCCGCGGGCAGCTCGTCGAAGGGGAGGGTGTCGAAGATCCCTGCGTTGCTCACCACCGCGTCGAGCTGTCCGAACTCCTGGATCGCCCGCTCCACGATGGCCAACCCGCCCTGCTCGCTCTCCACCGAGTCGTACGAAGCGACCGCGACGCCTCCAAGATCGGTGATCTCTGTCACGACCTGGTCGGCCACGCACGGGTCAGCACCTTCTCCTTGCATCGTGACGCCGACGTCGTTGACGACAACCGATGCTCCTCGTTGAGCCAGCTCTAAGGCATAGAGACGCCCGAGTCCGCGACCGGCTCCGGTCACGATGACTGCTTGCCCATTGAAATCGATCATGGGTCAGAATGCCTCCTCCTTGACGCCGGGAGATCCTTTCGCTCTTCGCGAGCGAAGAGTTGCCCGCCTATCCAGGCACGGTAAATACAAAGATCCCGTTCCACGGCAGCGATCCTTTGCCGCCACGGGTCGACGTCGTCGCCCTATGACGAACTGGCGGACGACGTTCCCTTGATATCCGTCCCACAGACGGGTTGAGATGATGCCGGAACGAACCCTTTCGCTTCAGCTCGGAGCACCCAGACGCACTGCCCCGCTGGATCGTGACCAAAGTTGGTCGCGTAGTCGATTGGCTTGGGCAACAATCCGTTTGCAGTGTAGTTCTTGATACTGCGCAGATCCATGATCACGGCCGCCCTCGTCGGATCGGCTCCGGCCATCTCCAACCCCTTGATCATAAGGTCGGCGCCCGCCCAGGTCTCGTACTGGAACAGGGTCGGGAACTGGGTCTTGGAGAAGTGCTGGTACTTCTGGAGCGCGGCCGCCATCTGCTCTGTCCCCGGGTTGGGTAGCGAAAACGGTCGGTAGATGGACAAGAACTCGTCACCTTGCAAGTAGCTCCACGAAGGAGAGTTAACAACGTCCGGGGCATAACCCGTGGCGAAGACAGCTGCCTTTAACTGCACACCCGCCTGCTTGAGAGCTGTTGCCAAGGCAAAGTCGGAGGCGTCGATCATCGTGGGGAACAGCGCGTTCACATGCTGCTGTTTCGCCGTGAGGGCGGCGGCGGTGAAGTCCATACCGCCGAACGGCACCGAGGTATCGAGCACGCCCAACTTGCCGCCGGCGTGCTCGAACGACTTAACCTCCTGGCCCGCCTCTCGCGACGAACTCGGGGAGATGCTGTAACCGTACGAGCCGAGGACGGTGCCGCCGAACTCCCTGAGGATTTTCCCTTCCAGGGTGTTGACGGGATATGAGGGATCGACGCTGCCGAGGTCCGATGAGAACATGTTGGTGTAAGGCTGCTGGCCCCACTCGGGTCCGTCCGTGTACGACCCAGTCACGGGCACCCCTTGTTGCTGGGGATACTTGGCGGCAAGGAAGAACAGCGGGCTGGCCGAGACGATGCCGAATGCGCCTTTGGACAGGGCACTCTGCACACCGGTCACGATTTCCGTTGGGCTCGTCTGGTCGTCGATCACCAGCGGCACGAGCTTGTGTCCGTTCACGCCTCCCTCGGCGTTTTGGAGCGCGATGCGTGCCAAGAAGCCTGCGGGATCGGATGAGGTTTCCGGTGCGCTGGGTCCAGTGAGCGACGTGACCAACGCCAGGGTGATCGGCGCTGGGGAGGCTGAGGCCGACGAAGCGCTGGGACTGAGTGTCGCGAGCGCGAGCACGACAGCACCCGCCGCAACCCCAGAAATCCGGACTTGACGTCGCATGTACCAGCTCCCCGCGTCGAGGTCGCACCCTATTCGGGGTGCGACCTGATATTTGTTCCGCAGCCTAGAAGCGCCCACCGGGAGCGTCAACAGCGCCCCGGACTGCAAGAGATACCGGTCCGTCTTTCAAGGGATGAGTTGACCGGTTGGGCGAATGACCAACTCGTTCACGCAAATTCCCTCCGGCAGACTCATGATGAAGGCGATGCACTCTGCGAGCGATTCGGGGGGTGCGGGACCCGAGCCCTCGGCGAACATAGGCGCGTCCGTAACGGTAACTTCCCCGTCGATGATGACTCCCTCCCAGCTCAACCCCTCGGTCTCGAACATGCCAGGCATGACGAGGCTGACGTTGACGCCATGCTGTGCCAACTCGAGGCGCAGGCTGTCGAATGCGGCTTCCAATCCGCGCTTGGACGCGGCATAAATGCCGGAACTAGGCATCGGTGTGAGCGCTCCGGTTGAACCCACCATGACGACGTCACGTCGTCCGGAACCGGAAAATCGGGCCGTCGCATAGCGCGCTGTGGCCAGTGGACCGACCAGGTTGAGGTCGAACAGCTCTCGCCACCGCTCAGGGGTTCCGGAGGAGATTTCGCCAGCCATCATCCGGCCCGCCACGGCGACGACGCCGTCCAGACCACCGAGGAGATCGGCGGCTTCGTTCACACTGGACACGAGCGAGCTCAGGTCCGTGACGTCGCAGCACACAACGGAAGCGCGCGCGCCGAGCTCCTCGGCAAGATCCTCGAGTCGTTCCCTTCGTCGCGCCAACATCGCCACAGAGCCTCCGTCGTCGACGATGGCTCGACAGGTCGCGGCTCCGATGCCACTGGAAGCCCCGGTTACGAGCACGCGTCGCCCGCCCAGGTCACGGGCTGCGCCCATTCGTCCCCCCCTCTGCCACCGCTTTGACGCTTCACTCCATGGATGGCTACCGTGTGAACAAATCTTAGGTTAGCGGGGGAGGCGTCGTGGAATCGGGAGCAGGCACCTCGGGATCGCCAGTGACAGGGACAGGACGACCGGACGAGGACGGCGATGAGTTCGGCCTCTTCGACGACTCCGTCGCGGGAGACGCCAGAGACCCGTACCCGGAGCTCGCCCAGGCGAGGCGCGAGCACCCGGTACAGAAACTCGACTCGTCGATGATGCCGCACGACGAGGCCTTCCCGGTGTTCTTCGTCTATCGGTTCGAGGACATCGCGCGCGTATTGAGGGACTCCGGCACCTTCTCGTCGGGTCACATCATCGACATGATCATGGGCCCGGTAATGGGTGAACACATCATCTTGGGCATGGACGGTGCGCGACACCGCCGGTACCGGGCCCTGGTGTCGTCAGCTTTCCGGCAAAAGGTGCTCACCGAATCCGAAGACCAGCTCGTGGCCAAGGTGGCGAACGAACTGATCGACCGCTTCGCACACCGAGGCCGGGCCGAACTCGTCCGAGAGTTCACATTCCCCTATCCGACCCAGGTCATTGCGGGAATTCTGGGTTTGCCACGAGAGGACTACAAGCAGTTCCAACGGTGGTCGATTGCTATCTTGGGCTTCCTCGCCAAGCAGGACGAGGCCATCGCCGCCTCCCGTGAGGTCGAAGAGTACATGAGCGGCATCCTGGACGACCGCAGGAGAACGCCGCAGGAGGACCTCATCAGCGGTCTCGCTCACGCTGAGCTTGATGGCGAACGGCTGAGTGACGACGAGATCTTTTCGTTCCTGCGGCTGCTCCTGCCTGCTGGGGTCGAGACAACGTTCAGGTCGACCGGGAACCTCCTCTGTCTCTTGCTCGCCCAGCCGGACCAATGGGAGTCGGTACGCGCCGACCGGTCGTTGATCCCACAAGCGATCGAAGAGGCGCTGCGCCTTGAAACGCCTCTGCTCAACATCACACGACTCGCAACAAGAGACACGGAGATCGGCGGTGTGGCGGTTCCCCAGGGTTCGACCATCATGTTGATGCTCGCCGCGGCCAACCGCGAGGAGACTCGCTACGAAGAGCCGGACCGCTTCGACATCACACGAGACAACCCCAAGCCTCACATGTCATTCGGCCACGGCCCACACATCTGCCTGGGAATCCACTTGGCCCGCGTGGAAATGCGCGTTGCCCTCAATCTCCTCTTGGATCGCCTGCCGGAGGTACGCCTCGACCCGAGCGCAGACGACCCCCACATCCGGGGACAGGTTTTCCGCTCTCCGACGTCCATTCCGGTGCTCTTCGCCGGTTAGGGGAACAGCCCAAAGGGAGCAGGCCATGGACATAGAGCAACTCCTTACCTCGACTCGGTCCGCTCGGCGGTCGCTCGATCTGAACTCGTCGGTCGACATGCCGCAGATCCGTGAGTGCCTACGCATCGCCTTCCAAGCCGCCAACGGATCGAACAATCAGTCGTGGCGCTGGGTCATCGTCAGTGATCCGCACCTTCGCCGTGAGATCGGGAAGCTCTACCGGGACTCCTATCTGCGCATGACCGGTGGGTCGATGGTCTCCGACCTGCTGCCAGTGGATGACTTTGGGCGCTTGATGTCATCGACAGAGTGGCTCGTGGGCCACCTCGCGGATGTTCCCGTCCTGGTCATCCCATGCTACGAGCCCTACCTGCCCGACTTCGGGGACGGTGACGAGGCCTTCCAGGCGGCGACGCTGTACGGATCGATCTTTCCCGCCGTGTGGAACTTCCAGCTGGCCCTGCGTACCCGTGGGTTCGGCACCTGTATCACAACGATGCACCTGCTTCACCAAGCCGAAGTTGCAACGCTGCTCGGTATCCCAAGCACCTACGTCCAGGGCTGCCTGCTGCCAGTGGCCAAACTGCGGCCTGGAGCTTCGTTCCGGCCGGCGCCACGGCGTCCGCTCGACGAAGTCGTCGTCGACGACCATTGGGACGGACTGTCGAACTCGAAGCCAAACGGGGAGGAGATCTGATGGACGAGGACACGGAACGGAAAATCCTCGAGCGATTGGATCGAGCGGAGATCCTGGACTGCATCACCCGCTACGCGCGGGGAATGGACCGCCTCGACAGGACTCTGGCTCGCTCCGCGTACCACGAGGGCGCGATCGATGATCACGTTGGCTTCGTCGGCGAAGTCGACGACTTCCTCGACTGGGCTTTCGCCTACCACGGCGGCCAGGTCCGCCATCAGCACTACATCACGAACCACTACGCCGAGCTCGACGCTGACGAGGCGCACGCCGAGACCTACTTCATGTTCATCGGCACCGAGAGCGACCCTGCTTCCCCGCTTACGGTCTTCGGGGGCCGCTACGTCGACCGCTTCGAACGGCGCAACGGGAAGTGGGGCATCGCGGTCCGCCTGTGCCTGGTCGAATGGGCAATGGACCCGAAATCGCTCCTCCCTGCAGACGCTTCCGATTTCCTGGCCGCGACGGGGACAGTGGCCCGCGACATCACGGACAGTTCCTACGAACGGCCCTTGCAGCCGCGTCGCAGAGCCATGACCTCATAGATAACGATCACCGCAGCCGTGGCCTCCGGGACTCGCCATCAACGAGTGCGTGACCGGCGATCCTGCGTCAGGGTCCACAACGAGACCGCTTAACTGCGTTTCGCGGCACCTCGCAGCATGGTGTCGCGTACATGCAAAAGAGCCGTGCGCTTGCCGTAGGTGTGCAAAATGCCTTCTGGTACCCAGGTGAGGTCCACGATAGAGCGCGGCAGTGAGCTCAGTCGAAGGACCCTCGATCTTGAGTTCACCCGCCTGAGCGCCCTCCTTCAACATGACCTTCAGGCGCTGCAGGAGGCTCGGGAAGGACCATGCCATATCAGGCGTGTCCGGAGGCGATTGCCTCAGCCACGCCAGCTGAATCTTGAACTCATCATGGAATTGCTCCAGAACGTTGATCTGGAGCCATGCCACCGCGTCGAGTTTCTGGACACTGCTGGCTGAAGTGGTCATCGCGGCATCCCATCCGGCAACGACCTTCTCAGAGAATAAACGCATGATCGAAACCAGTAGCTCTTCCTTCGATCCGATCTCGCGGTACACGCTACCAGTGCTCATCTGCGCTGCTCCGGCGATGTCCCGAACGGTCGTCGCCTCATAGCCTCTCCGTCCGAATTCAGTCCGCGCCACGGCTCGGATGAAGGCCGACCGGTCGGACCCCGAGACGGGACCGGGGTCCCACGAGAGCATGACCTTCTCGACTGCTTGCATGGCCTTCGATTCGTCCAGCTGACTGTCCCGAGGGGCCCGCGTCGCCACTCCGTAGAGGACCATATGACAGAGATGCTCGGCGACCCGATCCACGGAGCGGTAACGGTGGTACAAGCCCAGTCCAACGTGCAACATCGTCTGCGTGATCCTGTGAGAGAGCATCCGCAGCTCGATGTCATCACGGAGCAAACCGGCGGCGTGCCCGGCCTCGAGGGTCTTGAGCATCGCCTTCTCGGTCGCCGTGGGTGCCCGGGCCGCGAGTTGGACCAGTTCGTGGCCGGCGCTTAGTGGAGGGTCGTAGAACGAGAACTGTACTGCCGCGCTGTGGCGTGCTGCACACTGCGCGATCGCAGTGCTGAAGCTCGTGATCCGGTCGACAATGTCTCCCGGGTCGCTCTCACGGAGCTCTTTGAGAGCGATTTCCGCCTGTCGATCGAGGTCAACGTGGTACCGCTTCACCAGCTCCACGATGATCGCCTCTTTGGATTCGAAGTGGTGATAGAGGCTTCCTGGCTGGATGCCGCTCGCCTCGGCAATCTCCTGGAGCGTTGTGCGCAGCCCGGAGGTGGCGAACACGCTGGAGGCGGCGTCGAGGATCTCATGCCGGCGTTGCGTGTCTAGGGCATCCCGTGACTCAGGATCCACTCCGGAGGGGCCGCGCTTCGCCGCACTCATATCAGATCCCACTTCGGGCTGCCGATCGCATGCGCGGCCCGAGGACGGTGGTCGAATCTCCTCGGCATTGTGATCTCGACGTGTCCCTTCCCGGTGGCCTCCGTAAGCAGGTTACCGCGGGCGTCCGACCACACTTCCGCTCCGATCGTGTTGCTATCAGCTCCGGTCGACGTTCTTCGGACTGCAGCGCCCGTCAGGGTTGGTCACCACATTGGGTCGCCCTGATTGTGCGGATTCCCACCCGTCCCAGATACCTGCCATGTAGGGACCGGGTTGCCCAGCTTCGGCGTAGAAGCCTTGCGGGTCGTAGACCTTGGCCTCGGGAAACGGCCAGGGACAGGCGACCGAGGTCGCAGCACCCGTCGCCCTGATCACGCCGAAGCTGGAGCCGTAGCAGAAGTACGCGACGTTGAGAATGGCAAACATGACGGCGAAGGTGGCCAGCGCGGGCCGCGCCCGAAATGGGCGGAAGGTGCGAATGCGCTGCGCCAGCTTCTCGGCCTGGGTGCGCCCCGTGTCGTCCCGGTAGAGGAGCACCCCCGCCGGAATCATCACCCAACACACGAAGGTTGACTCCCAGAGCAGCGGAAACTGATATGGCTTGCCGGCGAAGAGCGATCCGAATGGGATGACCTGGGAATAGATATAGAGCTGCATGCGAACGAGGATCGTCTCGAGAATGGCGTCGTAGATGAATCCGATGACGAGGATCAGCAGCGCCAGACTGATGAGCGGATGCCGCCAAGCGAACGAGTCGACCGGGCGGCGAGCTTGGATCCGTCGCAGGATCCAGATGGCGGGGAAATAGGCCCCGAGATAGAAGGTGGCGTACCCGACTCCGATGAATGGTTCGACCGTGGGTGACAGCGAGGCCAGCGCCCAGGTCTCCGGGAAGTGTGTGAGCTGGGGGTTGTATGCCGCATACGGCGCCCAATTCATGATGGGGTCCATCCAAACGATGGCGGTTGTGGCGATCACCATGAGCAGCACGGGGTGCTTCGGGTAGCGCTGCCACATGACGACGAAGATGACGGCCAGCGCCAGAACTCCGAGCGCGGTACCCAGCTCGAGCGTAGGGACCCAGTCGTGATGCAAGAGTGAGGCCACCGGCCTCGGCGCGCCGTGAACGGCAGGGTTGGCGATCCGAGCTGCCACGGCACCGCGGCGGGCGTTGTACTGAATGGCGACGATGGCAACGTTGGCTAGGAGCAAGAGGACAATGAGCCAGGCCGCCGGCCGGCGCGCGAAGGCCGGAGGTGAATCGCTGCGCGAATCGGCCGCTGGTCTGTCGTCGATCTTGGTCACGATCTCCTACTCCTCGCCGAACCGGTCGACGAGATGTGAGTGCTCGCCATCAGGATCGAGTTTCCGCGCGACGAGGTAGCCCGCGCCCATCCAACCGCGCCTCGTCCAATTCCCGAACGACAGATAGGTTCCGGGAGATCCGGCTGCCGCCGGCACCATCTTCACCCGTTCGAGTGCCTCCTTGACGCCTCGGGGGCTGAGCGGATGGGCGTCCGCGAATGCATGGAGAAGTACCGTGGCGAAGTCCCTGTTCACGAGTGGCAGCACCCATTCGGGTCGGCGACCGTAGGTGGCTGCGAACTTGTCGAGGAACGCCTGTCCCACGGCGTTGCTCTCGTCATACTGGTCGACGCCGACCCAGCCGAGCATTGCATTCCACATGGCCCCGTGGAACCAGGCGTTCTGGAATGCCGTCCCCATGATCCGGGTCGGATCCCATTGCATCGACTCGAGCACGCCGTTGACATAGAACACTCCGAAGCCGAACCCGCAGTGGACCAAGGCGGTCGCCCTCGCCACGTGCAAGGTCCGCAAGGCGGCCTCCACTGAGCCCGCCGTCTGTGCGACCCACTCCTCGGCCACGATCTGGATGCCGCGGTCACGACATGCCTTGCGGAAGTTCCGGATGTAGGACTCGCCGACCAACGACTGTTCTATGAGTGCTCCGACCTGCGTGTGCCCGCCCTTTGCAAGGATCTGCGCCCAGAGAATTGGTTCGTCGGTCATGGATCCTTGGGGAAGGGCAAACGTCCATTCACCGAGCCACTCATCGGACCCCGAGCAGCTGATCGCGGGAACGTGGAACCGCTCTTCGATCGCCTCGCGCATCGGAATGCAGTTGTCCGAGATGCTCGGCCCGAATACAGCGAGGCAGCCCTCATCGACCAGTTCCGCATAGCCATCGACGACAGACTTCACCGACCCTTTCGGGAGGCCCCAGGACTGGCGGACAACGAGCTCGATCGGGCGATCGATAAGGCCCTGCTCCAGACCTTCTCCGAAAACCAGTTCAAAGGGGAGAAAGAAGTCGTCGACCCGCTCTTTGGGATGGTCCTCAGGCACGACCCAGTCCATAAGGATGCCGAGCTTGATGGGTTCGGCGTGAGACTCGTAGGACAACTCGCCCCCCTTGACGAAGCTTCTGCAAGCGAACCTGAGATTTGTTCCAAACCTAGTGACGGCGTCTCATGCTGTCAACAACCAGACGTCGCCCTTAGGTGGAGGTATGCGTGACGTAGGCGTCGATCATCTCGAACAGTCCCGCGGTGACAATGGGGTCGTCAGTCAGGGGTCCGGCGATGGCTGCTCGCGCCGCGTCGCGCAGATCCAGGCCGGCAGTGACGAGCTGAGCCGCGGCGACGAGTACCCGCGTCGATGCGACTTCGCGCAACCCCGAGGCTTCGAGCCGCCGGATCGCCCCGCCGAGCCGCACCAACTGGGTCGCCAACTCTTCGTCGATGGCAGCCTCGTGTACCAGGATCTTCTCCTCAACATCGGACGGTGGAAAGTCGAGCTCGATGGCCACCATGCGCTGACGGGTCGAGTCCTTAAGATCCTTCAAGACGCTTTGGTAGCCCGGGTTATACGACACGACGAGGCAGAAGCCCGATGCCGCGTCCAGGGTCACGCCGAGTCGTTCCATCGGAAGCTGACGGCGATAATCCGCGAGCGGATGAAGGACGACCGTGGTGTCTTGACGGGCTTCGACGATCTCGTCCAGATAGCAGATGGCGCCCTCCCGGACCGCTCGAGTGAGCGGACCGTCGACCCAGACGGTTTCTCCGCCGCGCAGGAGGAATCGGCCTACAAGATCGGCGGTCGTCAGGTCGTCGTGACAAGCCACGGTAATCAGCGGGCGACCGAGAGCATGCGCCATGGCCTGGACGAATCGTGTTTTGCCGCAACCCGTCGGGCCTTTCAACATGACCGACAGGCCCTGTTGAAAGGCGGCCCCGAAGACTTGCATCTCAGTTCCGACCGGCACGTAGAACGGTGGTGATTCTTGACTCACGCCCTACTCCCCTCAATCGACAGGAGCTCCGTCGACCGCGTCACCCGCTCGGATCGTCTCCGTTGGAACTCCGCCGTCCCGAGGGCAGCACGGAACAAGGGTCCGATCGCACCAGCCATGAGGTCCGTGCTGCCAAACGCCGCATGCGCAGCTGTGCCGAATACTCTTCGCAGTGCCTCTGTATCCGTAGTGGAGGCGATACTCAGACAAAGACATCCGATGCCTCGATGCCGAGCCTCGGAGAGGGCGCGTCGCGCGTCGGCCTCGCCGTAGGACCCTTCGTAGCCATGGTCGTACGCGAACCCGTCAGACAGGACGACCAGCAGACGCCGTCCAGTTCCTCCCTCCCGCTCCAAGGTCGAGGCGCCGTGACGGATGGCTGCTCCGAGCCGAGTAAAGCCTCCAGGGCGCAAGCCTCCCAGACGACTCTCCGTTAGCGTCGAGACGCCGTCGTCAAATCGCTTCACCGGGTAGATGTGCACAGCGGAGCGCCCCTGGGAGCGAAAGCCGTAGAGGGCGACGCGGTCTCCGACCTGGTGGAGCGCTGCGGTGAGATCGGCAGCAGCGGACACCTGGTGGTCGTGGACGATGCCGCCGGACCCGCTCGGCTCGCCGGCGGACCCAGAGATGTCCAGTAGAACGAGCACGGAGAGGTCCCGCCGGCTCCGTTGACTCTCGATATAGACGTCTTCATCAGGGAGCGAGCGTGCGCGGACCTCAACGTAGAAGTCGACTGCGGCGTCGAGATCAAGATCCTCTCCCTGCGGTTGGCGACGGTGGCGCTCGACCTCCGTCCCGAGACGGGCTAGCGCACGTCGCAGGGACCTGGTGTTCCCTGAAGGAATTCGGGACCGGTCTCCATCTTCGGGCTCGAGTTCAACCACGGTGCACCACTCGGGCCGATAGCTCCTCAAATGAACATTCCATTCCGGGTAGACGAATCCTCGAACGACATCGAGAGATCCGTCGTTGGATGCCATCAGGCGCCTCATCGTGGGTGAGCCCATGCGCGAGACGCGGTTACTGCTCCGTGTGAACCGGGTCGGAGCGTCTGCTCCTGGGCTGCCAGTCCCAGACGACCTGGCGTCCCCGAGCAGTCGCTTCAGCAGTCGTCCGATCGGACCGCCCCCACCGACGGGACTCGCGAGAATGTCGACGATCGCGCCTTCTCCAATGTCGTCCTCGAGTTCGCGGAGAACTGCCTGCCCTTCTCGGGGCGGCATGCGAGTGGGTCCCAGTCCCTCAATCCGATCGTCATCGACGAGCCGGACGAGGCGGGGCCGGATCACACCAAAGGAGATCGGAGGGTCCGGGATGTCCTCCGACCCGATAGCCAGTATCAGTGACGAGTGCGGAGAATCTGTTCGCTGTGCCGTCAGCGTGTCCGCTACGGAAACAACGGTGGTCGGGAGCACGTCCGATAGCGCGGTCAGAGCACGATGTCCTTCGAGGCTCAAGTAACGCCGACCTGCGGACGGCTTTCGGGCCAACTTGTGGAGGAGTCGAGGCTCGAGGCTCCCTGCGTAGATGAGGGACGCTTGGACCACCACGCACTGCAACTGGGTCTGGGCAGCGCTCTCCGAGTCGATGAAAACAGTACGTCCGTCGCTCCAGGCCGGCATTCCCGCGTCTCCGCCCGCCACCTCCAACGGCCTACCGGAAATGGCGGATGCCAGGAGCGCGTATCGATTGGTGTTGTCGACCTCAGCGTCCACCGGGACCTTCGTCGCGCTGTTCACGTTCTCCCCCCAGATGGTCATGGACCTCCCGAGCCATCATGCTGCCGACCCGTTTGACTTCGCATGCCGGAGCGTGGCGAGCCTAGAGAGGAACAACTATTTGGGTCAATCCTCCGTCGAAGGACCTTTTTGCCATTGATCAGCGGCCGATTACTCCATCCGGACCTCGGCCTCCATGATCGTTGCATCCGCGGTATCCATGACGACATCGAGATTGGCGGCGACATCCTCGAGTGTCAACGTCGGTGACGTAAAGCCGTGGGTCTGCATGATCGCCATCCTCAGGACTTGACCGCCGCCGGCGACCAGTATCTCCCCGTTCAGTTCACACGATTCGTGGGCCAAGAAGGCCGCCGCAGGCGCTACGAACTCCGGCGCGAAGCCATCCATCACCTCTCTGAACGTCTCCTCAGGCACGCCGTAGACGTGCGACAACACCTTCGGATCTGACATGCGTGTGCTGGCTCGAGGCGCGACGGCGTTCACCAAGATTCCGTGCCTTCTGGCATCAAGCGCCAGGCTGCGCGTGAAACCGAAGACACCGCCCTTGGCGCCCCCATAACTCGTGTTTTTCGGCACCATGCCGAATGCTGCCTCAGAGCAAGTGTTCACGATTCTTCCGTAGCCGTTACTCCGGAGGTGCGGCCAGGCCGCCCTGGTGACATTCACTGTGCCGAAATAGTGCACGTCGATCATCCGCCGAAACCGGTCCATCGTGAGATCATCGAACCAGTCGGGCTGGGAAATCCCGGCGTTGTTGACAATGATGTCCACCCGCCCAAAGGCGTCCAAAGCAGTGCGGACAATCGCGTCGGCACCCTTTTCAGTGGCGACCGACGCAGAACAGGACACCGCGTTCCCACCCGTGGTTTCGATCTCCTTCACAACTTCTTCGGCCGGCTCGGAGGAGGACTCAGTCCCGTCCAGCTGACCGCCCAGGTCGGCCACTACCACCTGAGCCCCGCGCTCCGCGAGCAGCCGAGCATGAGCCCGACCCACTCCACGCCCGGCCCCTGTCACGATGGCCGTTCGCCCGTCGAATCGCAGCAACTCCATGTTGAACCCCCTTCGCATCCTTAAGCAGCCGCCGAGTTTGGCACCTACCTGCCTCAATTTGGCCCAGTACAGCCCTGGCCCAGGTGCGCAGCCCTGAGCGATGAAAGAAGGTTACCTAATATTTGTTCCGTCTCAATCCTGGGCTAGCTTGCTTGTCGGTGGTCGAGCGAAGGGTGCGCAAATGGCGGTGGACCTGAATTACGACATGTACGACCGCGAAATTTACGCGTCGCCGTACGAGACCTACCAACGGCTGCTTCACGAGGCCCCGTTGTACTTCAATGACGAACTCAAATTCTACGCGGTGAGCCGCCACGCCGACCTGGCTCGGGTGCTCACTGACCGCGAGACGTTCATCTCCGGCAGGGGTGGTGTCTACAACTTCATCTCGACCGGCATGGATATGCCACCTGGACTGTTCATCTTCGAAGATCCGCCGTTACACACGGTGCACCGGAATCTGGTTTCGCGCCTTTTCACTCCACGTGCAGTGAACGGACTTGAGCCCCAGATCCGCGAACTGTCCGCTGAGCTGATTGACTCCCTGGTGGACCTCGACCGGTTCGACTTCATGACCGATTTTGCGATGAAACTTCCGGTGCAGGTGATCGGGATGCTCGTTGGTGTGCCGAAGGCCGACCAACGGGCTCTCCTCGACACGGTCCACAAAAATATGCACGAGGGAACGGCCGACCGCGAGGGGCAACAAATCGAAGCGGTCCTTGCCGCGGCCGCGTGGTTCAATGACTACCTCGACTGGCGGGAGGAGAACCCTGCGGATGATGTTATGACCCAGCTGTTACACGCGGAGTTCGAGGACGACCTAGGTACGCTCCGAAAACTTCGACGTGACGAGGCGCTGACATTCCTTACGTTGATCATGAGTGCCGGGAGCGACACGACGGCCACGGCTATTGGGTGGGCGGGCTCGCTTCTCAGTGACCATCCAGAGCAACGCGAGGAGCTTGTCGACGACCCCGCGCTCATTCCGCACGCCGTCGAAGAAATCCTGCGATATGAGCCTCCGGCCTACCACTTTTGCCGCTGGGTAACCAAAGACGTCGAGTTCCATGGCCAGTCAGTACCAGCAGAAACCGTCCTCGTGGTGGTGCCGGGAGCAGCCAATCGCGACGAAACGAAGTTCAAGGACCCCGATCGCTTCGACATCCACCGGCAACCCGGGCAGATTTTCACATTCAGCTTCGGCGCTCATTTCTGCCTTGGTGCCAGCCTTGCCCGCATGGAAACCAAGATCGCCCTCGAGACGATGCTGCCTCGCATCCCGAAGTGGACAGTCGATCTAGAATCGGCCTCCTTAACGGGCGGCATCGACACGCGCGGATGGGAGCACCTTCCCGTCCAAGTCTGAAACAAACTGACCACAGTCGAGCCCAAGCTGGATTCCGAGCGGAATTCTTAGGCGAAGCCGCGATGAGGCATTACGCAGGTACCGCGTCTCAGGACCTTGGAAACCCCCCCAGACCTGCCAGAATGGAGCGGAAGACGGGATTCGAACCCGCGACCCTCACCTTGGCTCGGTGGTGATTTACGTCCGTTTGGCTCCGGCACGTTCTCTCAAGTGCGGATCCGTCCACCCAGTTGCCAGTCCGTCCAGCCAATCCGTCGCTGTAGTAGAGCGCTCTACTAAGAGGTGGCGGCGGGATTCATGTCGCCAGTCAGTCATGCGAAGACGTAGTCGTTGCCCTCCACCTGGCGGGTCCATTCCCAGTAGAGGTCGAGGGGCCACGGGGACAGTGTGAAGACCTTGCCCGCAGGGTTCTTATAGTGGCTGTGCTTGATCGAGGGATGTGACCACACCATCTGGCCGATCTCCGCCTGGTAGCGCTCCGCGTAGCGAGCGTGGGCCTCCGTCGTAACCTCGCACGTCGCCTTCCCCAGGATCAGGGTGTTACGAATCGCCTCCATCGCGTAGTGGACCTGGAACTCGGAGTGATAGAAGAGGCTGGCCCCAGCGGCGAGGTTCGTACCCGGACCGTAGACGCAGAACAGGTTGGGGAAATTCGCGATGGTGATGCCGAGGTAGGCCGTCGGTTCGTCGCCCCATTGCTCACGGAGGGAGACCCCACCGCGACCCGTCACGTCCATTGAGGCGAGAAAGTCGTTATGCCGGAAGCCGGTTGCGAAACAGATGATGTCGGCGGGTCTGTGCGTGCCGTCGACGGTCACGACCCCGTCGGGCACAATGTTGGCGATCTCGGTGCGGACGAGTTCGACGTTCGGACGCTGCAGGCACCGCAGCCATGACCCGTTGTCCTGAAGGACACGCTTTCCCAGGGCCGGGTAGTCCGGCACGACTTTCGCCGCAAGGTCGGGCCGTTCGGCGATGACTGAGTTCATCCAAGCGAGCAATGCATCAGCACGGGTTGCGTTCACGACGTTGACCGACCGGCCTGTCTCATCCTCATATCCTGGTTCGATCCGATATGGCTCCGAGCCAGCAGCTATCCCGCCAAAGGTCATGATGAACCTGTACCACCGCCCATAGAATGGAAGGTGCCGCAGCGCCCATCGATCCCCCGCGGGTACCGCCGCGTGGTACAGCGGATTCGGGATGATCCACTGAGCAGTGCGCTGGAAGATCGTGAGCTGCTCGACGTCGCCAGCAATGGCCGGACCGATCTGGAACCCGCTCGCACCGGCGCCGACCAGGGCGAAGCGTTTGCCGTTCATATCGAGACCGTGGGGCCACCGAGCGGAGTGGAACGACCGTCCGCTGAACGTCTCCATCCCCGGCATGTCAGGTACCTTCGGGATATTCAGGGACCCGACGGCGCTGACGACAAATCGGGCATCGAAGACTTCCTCTGTCCCGTTGGGTCCACTGGCGTGCACACACCACCCGCCATCCTCGTCATTCCAGCACAGCTTGGCGACGGCAGTGTCGAACTGGCAGTGCGGTCGCAGATCGTATTTCTCGACAATGGCGGTGAAATACTCGAGGAGCTCGGGTTGCTGGCAGTAGAACTCGCTCCAGTGATCGGGTGGCTCGAAGGAATAACAGTACTGATGGCTGCCAATATCGACTCGTGCTCCGGGGTAGCGGTTCTCCCACCACGTACCGCCAGGACCCGGGTTCTTTTCTATGATCACAAAAGGCAGGCCCGCTTGTTTGAGGCGGATGCCGGCAAGAATCCCGGCCATGCCGCAACCGATGACGACGACCGGAGACGCCACCTTCACGTCCTCCGGGATTTCGTCGCTCCAGGTGACAGCGCCCGCATCGGCGCCGTCGAACTGCAGGTCGTCAAAGAAGAGCCCGGCAAGGCGGCCCTCCACAGGCCGGCAGCCGAGAAACGACATCATCTCCTGCAGGAGCTCGTGCGACAGCTCCTTCGGCAGGCAGCCACCATCGCGGTACGCGTGGATCGCCGGCAGAGCCAGCCGACGAACCTGCGCTCGTTCATCCGCAGGGATGCCGCTCTGAATGTCCAGCGACACTGCGACCCGCGGACGAATCTCGCCACGGATCCACGCGGGATCGCCCGTCATGTGCACCAGGGAACAGAGGAGCGCAGGGACACTCACATCCTCAAGCGCCGCCATGATCTCTTGGTCGTCGCTGGTAAAGCGCTCAGCTGCGTGAGGGTTTCGAGTCATTCCTGCCTCTTGGGGCCGAAGCTGCGACCAGCGACCAGGGGATCCACGGCGGAAGGGTTCGACGCCCCTCGGACGAGGGAAGTCACGAGCGCGGCCCGGGTCCAGATACGGGGAGCCGCGGCCGGTCGGGACATGCCCCAAATATATGGTCTATATCGGCAACGGGAAGAAGGGATCGTATGGACAATCTGAGGTTCGACGGTCGAGTGGCGATTGTCACCGGGGCTGGGCGGGGAATCGGCTTTGAGCATGCCCGGTTACTGGCAGCACGCGGTGCGCACGTAGTCGTCAATGACCGAGGCGTCGGAATGGACGGAAGCGGCGGAGGTGCCGGACCAGCCCGCCGGGCTGCCGAGGCGATAGGCGCCGCAGGTGGGTCAGTTATAGCTGACGCCTCTGATATTTCCACCGTGGAAGGCACCACGCGGGTGGTCGAGCTCGCACTCGAGGCGTTTGGTCGGCTGGACGTGCTGATCAACAATGCGGGCATCTACAACACGGACGAGTTCCCCGATATCGACCTTTCCGACCTGCGGCGGCACCTCAATCTGCACGTTATCGGCAGCTTCTTGACGGTCCAGGCCTGCTGGCCCCACATGGTGGCAAGCGGTTACGGGCGAATCGTGCTCACGACCTCCACGGGAGCCCTGGGGATGCGCAGTCTCATGGCCTACGGCACCGCGAAGGCGGCGGTCATCGGACTCACCAGTGCTCTCTCGGAAGTCGCCGCTGCTCAAAGCAGCGACATCAAGGTAAACGCCCTGGCGCCTATGGCGAACACACGCATGATGTCGGCCCGGGAGCTGGGCGGTGCCGACCCGGATCCCGAACCGGGGCGTCACCCGGCGCTTGTCGCCCCGATGGCCGCCGTGTTGGCTCACGAATCCTGTCCGATCGAAGGCGAAGTCCTCATGGCGGGAATGCGACGTTACAGTCGTCTGTTCGTCGCCGAGACTGCCGGCTACGTACATGATGGCCTGGACGTGAGCCCGGAATTGCTGGTCGAGCAGTGGGACGCCATCTGTGACCCGTCCGAACATGAGGTGGTCGAGAGCACGGACAGCTGGGTTGCCCGCAACAGTCGGGCGATCGAGGCCTGCCCGATCGTCTGACAAAGACCGATCGCGGTTACGCGGTCCGTGTCAACAGCACAATTTCTTGGGCGACCTCATACGGAGCGGTTCCCCGCTAACTCCGGAAGACCCACGTAACTGGTTCGATAAGCAATGGGCAATCCCCGCGCCCCTCACCTTGGCAACGTGAGGCACTTCGAAACCCGTCCAGTCCCCCGGAACTTCAGCTCAGTCCACAGACTTTCCAGCCAGTCGGAGTGGATACGAACCCAGAAGTAGAGCGGTCTACTTTCGCTCCGCGGTACCCAACTAACAAGAGTCGATCGCCTTCGCTTCAGGCAGCTCGGCCTGCACTCATTCTTGAAGGGACTACGGCCCGGGCTGGAAGCGAGATCCGGATGGATCGTTCAGGCCCTGATCTGCATCGAACCTATCAGTACGTCTGGAGCGGTGAATACGAAATGACTCGGACCGTTGAAACCCGAACCTCCGACTTCTGCAAGGATGATCGCCCAGTCAGCCGACGTGTCGAACTCTTTTACGTCGAGACTGACATTTGCCCCAATGAACTCCCGGTCTGACCATTCTCGTATGGCATCGTGACCGACGAAGACTCTGCCCAGTCATCAACAGACCCCGCTAATTCGAAGCAGGCTAGGAAACCGGCCAGATCTCCCAAACTGGCCGATGCAATGGCCTTTCGAACGGAACGTTCTGCCTCCGGGTTCAATGGGTCACTCCTCTCACTAACAACAATGCGATCCACCATTAGAGACAGATCGACTGCGGCGATCGGGTCACGCCGCAGTCGGATCTGTTTCTCAGTTGATCGGCGAGATCATGCCGCCGTTGACGAACACAGTCTGAGCGGTGACCCAGCGGGCGTCCGGCGCGGCCAGGAAACGCATGACCGGGACCACGTCGACGGGGTCCCCGAGCTCGCCGCTGATGGTCTGCCCGGCGAGCCATGCCAGCGTGTCTTCGTTCTCTGCCCCAAAGAGGAAGCTGGTCTTCTGCGGCCCTGGGGCGATGCAGTTGACGGTAATGCCGCGGGGACCGATCTCCTTCGCGAAGGCCTTCGTGAAGTGCTCCACGGGGCCCTTGCTCCCAGCGTAGGCGGAGTACGTCGCTGCGGTCACCGCCACTTGGGTAGTGACCAGATTGATGATTCGGCCATCATTTGCCATCTTGCTGAACGCCTCGCTCATCAAGAAGAAGGGGATCTTGGCATTGATGGCGAAGGAGTTGTCGTACTCCTCCTCTGTCGTCTCTGCGAGCGGCTTCCGCACGATCAAGCCAGACGTGTTGACCAAGATGTCCCAGTGGCCGAACCGCGTGACGGTGGCATCGACCAGCTTGGTGATTTCCGAGATGTTGGTCAGATCCCCTTGGTAGGACATCGCCTCGACTCCGTGTGTCTCGAGCTCGGCGACAGCTTTGGCCGCCTCCTCAGCCCGACCGACGCTGTTGTAGTGCACGACCACGTTTGCTCCATCGGAGGCCAGTGACTCGGCGAATAACCTTCCGAGATTTGCGGTGCCTCCGGTGACAATCGCTACTTTGCCTTCAAGTTTGTTGGACATGGTGTTCCTTTCTTTCATTTTGATTGGAGTGTCGAGGTCTTGCGTCTCGCGCCGAAAGCCAGCAGTTAGCGATCCGGGATGCCGATTGATTCCATCACCCGGTTCCCAGCGCCTTTCGGACTAAGAAGATCCTCAAGGCCGATGCGGTGGTAGAACTCGCGACGAACGAGATCGCCAACCCGATTGACGGTCTCAGCCCCATCGTCGGCCGGGTCGATGTGGACCCGGAAGGGGCGGCGACCCGGCTGGGCATCGACGACCATAACGATTGCCCGAGCAACCTCTTGAGGATCCGCGTCCTTAGGCGCTAGATCAGCAAGCCGCATGGCGACCTGATCCATGAGTCCGGCGTCGCGCTCGCTATAGGAGTCGACAATGCTCGCATCATTGGCGTGGCCGGCGTTGGCGAAGTGATTTGTGCCCGTTGTGAAGGAGCCAGGAACGATAATCGTCGTGTCAATGCCGAAACGAGCGAGCTCGGCGGCATAGCTCACCGCAAGCGAATCCTCAGCAGCTTTTGCGGCGAAGTAGGGCGCCAGGTACGGAGGCGTGCCACCGCGGGTACTCGATGAACAGACCCACACGAGCAGGCCGTCGTCCTGACCACGCAGGTGTGGGAGTGCAGCCCGGTTGACACGTTGGGTGGAGATGACATTGGTGTCGTACACGCTCATCAATTGCTCCGGCGTGAAAGCCTCGGCGGGTCCAAGAACCATGTGGCCCGCGTTGTGCACAACGACGTCGAGTCGGCCTGTCTCGGTAACGATGGTTCCCACGGCGGCATCGACTGATTCCTGGCTAGAGACGTCGAGTTCCACCGCGCGCAGGTCGACCGAGTGCATGCGTGCATACGCAGCGCAGTCGTCTGCCGCCGGGCGATTGCGACCAGAGAGATCTCGCACGCCGGCGTAGACGACGTGTCCAGCGTCCGCTAACGCACGGACAGTCATGGCACCGAAGCCGCTTGAGGCCCCGGTAACGACGATGATCTTGGACATGGCGGTGACCTTTCTCTTTTGCGCCGGCATTCGCGGTTCACCCGACATCTGCGATGGCAGACACCGCTGCCCCAGACGACTACTGACTGCTGACGTCAGCACCACGTCGATGGACATGCCGTTTGCTGGTGAGATGCTCGGCTACTTCGTTGCCGATTCCTCCTGAGTCACCGGCACAATTCCAACAAGACCGGGCTGGTGGCAGGCATGACCTCTCCTGTGTCCGGTGTGATTCGATGTATGTAGAGCGATTGTGCGCGACAACTTGGTCGGCGTCCAAGGCCTCTTTCGATGCAATTGATAACCTGAAGACATCGACCCACCAGAAGTGCCTGAATCGAGCGTCTGGGCGCGAGATCTTGATCTGCGTCAGCTCCGTTACTTCGTCGCCGTGGCAGAACGGCTGCACTTCGGACGGGCAGCCGCCGCGCTGTACATCACCCAGCCAGCGCTGTCCCGTCAAATCCGACAACTCGAGCAAGACATTGGCGTTCCACTCTTTACGCGCACCAGCCGTGCAGTGACACTCACCCCTGCCGGTGAGCAACTCGCCCGGGATGCGACGCGCCTGCTTGCGGGCAGCCATGCGGTTGTTGAGCGCGCCCGTCGTGCCGACAACGGCGATCAGATCTTTACCGTCGGGTTCATGCTTGGCGCCGATATTGATGCGATTCTGAGCGTTTTCTCGGCGAGCCACCCCGAGGTTGACCTCCAACTGAAACGCGTGCGGTGGTGGAGCCAAGCCGATGCCATCCTCAACGGCACCGTCGACGTCGCGTTCGTCCGCTTACCTATCAATGCAGCAGGATTGACGGTGCTGCCCCTCTACACAGAGGCGCTGTGTGTTGCATTACCAACGGATCACTTACAGGCTCCCAAGGCCGCTCTAGAAATCGTCGACGTCGCTGACGAACCTGTGTTGGTTTATGCCGACGCTCCCTCGACCTGGAACGCGTTCTGGACGGTCGACCCGCGCCCGGATGGAAGCCGGCCCCGCCAAGGGCCCTCCGTCCGAGATATGGAAGAAATCCTCGAGTACGTAAGGTCGGGTCGCGGCGTGATTTTCTTGCCCGTCGCCATTGCTGAGGTATTCCCCCGAGAAGGAATCGCATACGTCCCGATCGACATCCCCCACGGTCAGGTCGCCCTCTGTTGGGACCCCACCCGCAATTCCACTTTGATCGACGACCTCGTCGAATCGGTGCCGACAATATTTCATCAGTAGGCCCGTTGAAAGGGGGATCAATCCACCACGCGTAAAGCAGGCAAGCTGACGAGAACGACAAACTGGTTCTTCGGATTCTGGCGGGGTCTGCGACCTCACCGGACGACGATCGAACCCAGCACGCGCCAGTTCGGCTTGCCGGCGTAGAGCAGGGCTCGGATGCGATAGTTCTCGAAGTTGCGGAACCCGAAGCCGATCCGCTTGATGCGCTTGATCAGGTTGTTGAGCGCTTCGGTCGGACCGTTCGAGACCCGGGCCAGGTGGAAGTTGGCGATCTTGTCGAACCAGGCCCGAATGGTGCGTCCGAGCCTTTGGATCTCGGGCGGCATGGTGCGGCGGCGGCAGTGCGTCTCGAGCTCTCTCAGCATCGCTTTGGCCGCCTCGGGGTCGCGCGTTCGATAGAAGTCGCGTAGTCGTTCCTTGACCCGGTAGGCGATGGCGACCTCGGCACCGGGATCCCCGAGCTCGAGCAGCGACCACAGACGCTCAGTCGCGGCGGGGTCGAGCTTCTCTTCGCCGCGCAACAAGACGCGCCGCGCCCGACAGAGCGGATCGTCCCTGCGTCCGCGGTGCCCGGTCTGTTCGGTCTGGACGCGCCGACGGACCGCATCGAGGCTGCGATTGGCGAGTGAGATGACGTGGAAGGGGTCGACCACCTGGGCCGCTTTGGGCAAGATGACCGAGTACACCGCCGCATAGGTCTGTGACATGTCGAGCGCACCGAAGCGGATCCGCTCCTTCCAGGGCGCCGGCTGCTTGTCGATCCAGCCCGCCACGTCGGTGTAATTGCGGGTCGGGAGGATGTCGATGATCTGGTGGTTCTCCACATCGGCCACCGTCGTGGCGTAGCTGGTGTGGATCCGCGCACCGAGTTTGACGAAGGACGTCTCGTCGAGCCCGATGGCCGTCGTGCGGTTCAGCCGTTTGCGGTCGGCCGCGAGCAAGGCCTCGCCATAGGTGATCACGGCGTCGTTGACGGTGTGCCAATCACAGGCCAGCTCGGCAGCCACCTCTGAGACGGTCCGCCCGGTGCCGACCTGGACCGTCGCCCACTTGGCCGCCCTCGTCGTCAGCAAGCACTTCTTGGCCGCAATGCGGTGGTCGCCGAGCATCCAGGTCTTCTTGGCGCAGTGCTCGTTCACACAGCGCATCCGGTGCTTCTTCCAGGCCAGCGACATGGGGGTGCCATAGACGGGCAAGTCCACGTACTGCACCACCGGACGTTCCTTGACCCGGGCCTCTTCGGCACACGATGGGCAGCGCACCGGATCCCTGATCAGCTGTTCGATGGCCAGCTCGACGTGGGGTCCGCGTCGCTCGTAGTGCAGGACCACCACGTCTTTGAGGCCGATCAGGGCCTCGAGAATCTCGCTATGGTCGCGAAGAACGAAGGTGCTTCTTGGTTGTTGGGTCACACCTCAAGCTTGAAGCACCTTCGTCGCGCTCGAGGTGATCCTCTCAGGGGCGCGACCCCGCCAGAATCCGATGAGCCGACAAACTCCCGTCAGGGTTGAGCACGCTCTGACCTGGTCCGATGGAGCGGAAGACGGGATTCGAACCCGCGACCCTCACCTTGGCAATGTGTTTGAGTTCGTCCACGACGTCCAGGCGAGTCCTCTGAGCTGGCACCCCGTCTTCGGAATGTCCACCGAATCCGCCTGAATTCAACCCTGTTGTAGAACGGTCTACTACGAGGTCGGACCCTCGTGCCCACAGTACCAATGGCGGGAAGCCCTCAGTCCTTTCAAGTCATCGGCCCGAGGAGCAGAGCGCCCACGGCGCGCTTCGTGCTCGCAAGGTGACTTCCGTGCCCGCTCACCCGGGCTAGGAGCAACGCACCCTCAATGAGCGCGAGAGCGGGATGCTTCATTCGGCAGTCGTCTCAGCCAGCCTGCGGGCCAGAAAACGTCTTTCGCTGTCTGTGGTCGCGAGGCTTAGTGCTTCGCGGTAGTACCTGGCGGCCTCCTCCGAACGGTGTAGTCGGCTCAAGAGATCGGCACGCACGGCGGGAAGCAAGTAGTAACTGAGTAGAGGCTCTGTCGCTGCGATTGACTCGACGATGGTCAGCCCCGCCGCCGGACCCTCGGCCATGGCTACCGCGACAGCCCTGTTCAGTTCAATCACGGGTGAGGGATCAAAGTTGGCCAGACGCTCATACAACGCGGCGATCTGAGTCCAATCGGTGGAGGCGGGATCGGGCGCCGTTGCGTGACAAGCGACAATCGCGGCCTGAATCTGGTAGGGCCCAGGACGCGATCGTTCCATCGCACCACGCAACATCATGGTTGCTTCGGCAATCTGGTCGGAGTCCCAGCGGGTGCGGTCCTGCTCCTCGAGCGTGACCAGGTCGCCCAACTCGTCCAGACGGGCGTCGCGCCGAGCGTCGTGCATCAACATGAGCGCCAGCAGGCCAACCACTTCGCATTCCTCGGGCATCAGGGAGTTCAGCAAACGCGCCAGTCGTACTGCCTCAATGATCAGGTCGTTCCGAACCAGGAGGGCGCCGCTGGTCGCGGAATAGCCTTCGTTGAAGAGCAGATAGACGACGCCCAAAACTGCCGTTATACGCTGCGGCAAGATCTCGGCTGGTGGAATGCGGTAAGGGATACGGGCGTCTCGGATTTTGCGCTTGGCTCGAACTAAGCGTTGCGCCATAGTCGGCTCAGACACGAGGAACGCTCGGGCGATCTCCGGAGTGCTCAGTCCGACAAGCGTGCGCAGTGTCAGGGCGACTTGAGCGTCGAGTGGCAGTGCAGGGTGGCAGCACGTGAAGATCAGTCGCAACCGATCGTCTTGCACCCCGCTCACCGCGGCATCGTCGAAGTCATTCGAGGCTAGGGGTTCGACCTCGCCTTCGGGCGAGTTCGCTTCCAGTTCCTTTAGTTTTGCCGCGCCCGATATCCGCCGCCGCAGCACGTCGGTGGTCCGATTCCGCGCTACCGACATGAGCCATGCTCCGGGCACGCCAGGAACGCCTTGACGGGGCCACGCTTCCAGTGCCGCGGTGAAGGCGTCCTGCGCGCACTCCTCGGCGAGATCCCAGTCACCGGTCGTTCCGATCAGGGTGGCGACGATCTGACCCCAGCTGTCCCGGAACGCTTCGGCAACAACCTGCTCGACGTCGGAGGTCATTCGTCCCAGACGGGTCGAATCTCGATTACTCCGTGTCCAGCGAACGGATGCCTGGCGGCGACCTCAATCGCATCGTCGAGGTGCTCGCACTCGATGAGAGCGAAGCCACCGATGTGCTCCTTGCTCTCCATGAAAGGCCCATCGCTGATCAACGTCTCACCATTTCGCGACCGTACCTTCGTGGCGTCGGTGCTTGGTCGAAGGCGGACTCCGTCCAGGAATGAGATCCCACGCCGGTCCAAATACTCGATCCACGACACGTGCTCGGCATCGCGTACCAACTCGAGGGGACCACGATCGTCCGACTCGTCGTCGCAAATCATCAACATGTATCGCATTGTTCCTCCCAACCCATCATTCTTCGCGGGTGAGCACAAACACAGGAATTGTACGAGCGATCGCTCTCTGGAATTCCCCAGCGGCCGGCGACCGCTCGACAATCGTCGGCCACACCAAGGATCGTGCCTCAGGCTCCAACTCTTCTGCCAGCACCCAGAACCTCTCAGTCCCCAGCTCCACCGTCACCCTCGCATGGCGCTTCAGGTTGTAGTACCAAGCCGGATGATTGCTTGACCCTCCATTCGAGGCAATAATCATCCAACGCCCGTCACTTCTGGCGAAATAGACCAACGGCTGGACGCGCTCCATGCCGGACCGAGCACCGACGTGATGAACAAGTATGAGCCTGAAGTCAGCGAGCAACCCATCCACGTAACCGCCCTTCGCTCGAAACTCGTCGACGACGTCGGCGTTGAAATCGGCTGGAGTGAGGCTGGCCATTGCTGCTGCTCAGGCGATCTCGTACACAGGGCTCACTCGACCACCGTTCACAGCGCCTGGGACAGGTGTTCGGGGAGATCCTCGCGAGTAATCGGCATCGAACTCCTTTGACTCGATGCGCCCAACCAGATGCCTGTTCCCGCAACCCACAAAATGAGGACAGGAAGTGAAGCAAATGCGGTGCTGGCAAGCAGATTCCAGAGCAGGAGATTGGCCAGTCCAGACGCTACGAGAGCGACGCCAAGGATGACCGTTGTCCTCCGAAGCCAAAGCGGGTAGTTGGACGTTGGTCGAAGAAGAACGCCGAACATCACAACGAAGGCGCTCAACACAAGCTGCTTCGCTCCATCGAGACGATTGATTGCTTGATAGAGGTCGCCGCTCTCACCTTGATATCCCTTGCTCGCTGAGGAGATGAGAAACAACCCCAGGAGGCATTGCAGCAACGAAATGGCAACCACAACTCCTCCCGCGATTGCGGCCCTGGAACTCCACGAACGGTCGGACCGACCCAGATGACGAGAGCAATAAAACAGAACTATTCCAAGGAGTAGGCCAGCAAGCCCTTCGACCAGTAGGTACTGGGCCGTCGCTTCGCTCCTGTGCGCCGCATACACAGAGACGATCTCCTTCTTAGACGCGTCGATGGCCAGGTTCGACGGCCAGGCGGCCAGGCCGGCGACCCAGGTAATGGCGTAGCTGATGCCGGCAAGGGCGGGAAGCGACCTGAACCAACGCCCCCGAACCTGCACCTTGACCTGTTGTACATCTGATCGGCCATCGATGAGTACGGCCTGAGATGGAACGCCGAAGATTTGCTTGTTCATGATCGTGTCACCTTTGGCTCGGTAATGCCGCTCCCACCGGCGACCATTTCCCGGTTCTTCTTGAACGGCCGTCTACTCGACGGCAATGGCTCTTCGGCAGACGGTCTCCGTTCGACGCGCGACTAATTCCAGTCGTCGATCTTGATGTCGTTTGGCCCGGGGGAACCTTCGCCAGTTTCGAAGCGCTTAAGGCTCGGTCGACAACGTTGGCGTTGAATTCGGCTGGAGTGAGGCCGGCCATTGCTGCTGCTCAGGCGATCTTGTAGACAAGGCTCACCCGACCACCGGACAGTGCTTCAACGTGGCGAAGTTCGAGCCCGTGCCGCTCTGGCGCTGTGAACAGTGGAGTGCCCGACCCCGCGATCAAGGGGTGAACGATGAACCGGAGCTCGTCCACCAGTCCTGCCTTGAGACAGGCCCGCAGGATCTCAGCCCCGCCCATCAAGTAGATGTCTTTGCCGGACTCCTCTCGCTTCAAGGCTTCGATCTCGTCGAGACCTCGGAGAAAGGTTGTCTGCGGCCACTTGGCGGAGGTGAGAGTACGTGACAGCACGTAGTGCGGAGTGGCCGCTGCGAAGCTCGCCCACTCGACCTCGGCCTTGGTGGGAAGGCCCGCACCCATAGGATTCAGCTCGTCCGGCGCGTCCTGGATCGCGGTCCAGTACTGCTCGTAGTTGGGGTACATGCCGCCACCAAGCACACAGGCGTCAATCTGAGGCGTCAGACCGAAGTCATCCGACCACGCATCGACCCAGTCTGCATAGCCTTCAGGGCCTTCGGTCTTGCCGTCAATCGAGATCTTCATCGCACCGATGATCTTGCGCATGGCTGCCTCCTGGCAGAGTCCGTGAACCCGACTCCGAGGCGAGTCCCCTCCAAGCCGGCTAGCACCATTCCGGGAGGGTGGTTCGCTCTACTGACGAACGGACGGACCAAAATCGACAACCGGCCGGAGTTTTCTTTGCCCGAGTGATTCATGACCAGCCCCGGAGGCCGGCAAGGACAGCAGATCCAACGTGGGACCTGCGTAGACCCGGAGCTCGTAGGAGCTACCCCCGCTGCCGAATAGAACCCACAGCAACATCCCTTGGTGGTACAGCGTGGCTGTGATGGGCAACTGATGAGCAGTGATAGTCAGCTGAACCAGTGGTCGGCATCGCAACGGCCCAGCTAAAGGACGACATTTCGAGAGCGGAAGACGGGATTCGAACCCGCGACCCTCACCTTGGCAAGGTGATGCGCTACCGCTGCGCCACTTCCGCGTGGGCCACCACTTTATCGCGGGAGTGACCAGGTCAAAGGAGGGGCAGAACCGACCAGAACCGGCGCGTTCACCGCCGGACACCAGCGGAACTGGTCGCGGTCGACGGGGCGGATCATCTCGCTAGATTTCCGTCCATGCGCCAGGACGAGAACACCGCCATCCTGAGCCGGTCCTTCGGAGAGGTTGCGGACGAGTACAACCGGCTTCGCTCCGCTCCCTCGGACGAGGCGCTCGACTGGCTGGTTCCCGCGGGTGCGGTCGATGTTCTCGAAATCGGGGCAGGGACCGGCATCCTCACGCGGAAGCTCGCCGAACGGGTTGCTCACGTCATAGCCGTCGAGCCCGATGACCGTATGCGCGCCGTCCTCGCCGCGGCGGAAGTGTCGGTGGAGGTCCTGGCCGGCCATGCCGAGGAGCTACCGGCCGCGGCGTCCTCCGTCGACGTGGTCATCGCGCAGTCCGCGTGGCACTGGGTCGACGAGGAGCGCGCCGTCCCTGAGGTGGCGCGTGTGTTGCGTCCCGGCGGCCGACTCTCGCTGGTGTGGACCGGGCCCGACCGTTCGGTGGACTGGATGCGATCTCTCTGGGCCGGCGGCATCATCTTCAGCCCCGAAGAGGGGACGGACGTCGACAACCGTCGCCGGCGCCGGCACCTCGTGAACGTCGACATCGGTGGCGACAGCCCGTTCCTCGAGCCGGAGAAGATGCTCTTCCACTGGACCCGGCCCATGGCCAAGGCGGACCTCGTCGCGCTGGCCACCACCTACAGCGCCGTCATCACGATGGACGAGCGCGCCCGCCGCGAGCACCTCGAAGCAATGACGCGCTTTCTCGATGCTCATGAGCCGTTCAACGGACTCGAGGTCATCGACGTCCCGATGCGTTCGTACTGCTGGCGGGCGACCAAGCGCTGACGTACTGCTGGCAGGCGGCAGTGTCTCGCCTGTGCACGGGCGCCACTCCCGCTTCGAGCGGGCACCGGTCCGTCTGTGAAGCGCCGATGACTGTTCCTGTGAATCGTCATCCATTCGTCGGGTAACTCCTCATACCCGCCTACGTCCCTCTGCGGCTGCACTCAGATCCGGAGCGCACCGTATGAGTGCCGGTTCGAATGAGCCGGTCCCAAGAGACTGGAAGGGGCACACACCCATGCAGATCCGCCTTCGTAACGTGCTGGCCATCGGGGCGCTGACATCCGGCCTCGTCGCCGGCGGCGCGCTGGTCGCCGATGCAGCGACCACGTCCACCACAACCGGGAGTTCGGGTAACACGGGAACAAGCTCGACGTCGAACTCCTCGACGTCGAATTCCTCCACCTCCACACCGTCGGCGGGCTCGGGCTCCTCCAACGCATCGACCGGCTCAGGGTCCAGCTCGAGCTCCGGCTCCGGATCGACCAAGAACTGCCCCAACATGGGCAGCGGCTCGCACGCCCCGTCGGGCACGGCCCCGACCGGGTCGGGCACCCCTCCGCCGTCGGGCTCCTGACGAGCCACCACAGAGGTAGGGGCGGTGTGGGCCGGATCGCCAAGCCGAGCGGTCCGCACCGCCCTCTCTCGGAGCCCTCCTGACCGGCAGGTGTCCTAGGCCGTCGCCCCCCGGGCGTCGAGTGCGCACACGAGCAACTCCCCGAGCGCGTCGTCGACGTGGACCGCCACCTCGTCGAGCTCGGGGAGGAGCCGGCGGCAGGCCAGCATCCCGAAGTACACGCGGTCGAGATACGAGAAAGCGGTCACGTTGAGGCCGATGCCCTCCGCCATGGGACCGACCGGGTACGTGGCGCCAACACGGCTCCCGGCCAGGAAGAGGGGGAGGTCCGGGACCCGCACGCTGGAGACGGTGACGTTGAACGGCGGTCGCATCTTGTCGAAGAGCCGGGTACCCGCTACCGCACGTGCGACCCGGGAGGCCAGCGCCGGCAGCGCAATCTGGGCCAGGTCGCCGACGAAGCGTCCCCCGTGCAGCTTCTCCTGCTCCTTCGCCACCCGCGCCGATTCGGAGATGGCGTCAAGCCGGGCCACCGGATCCTCGACGTCGCTGGCCAGCGAGACCAGCATGCCCGACACCTGGTTTCCCAATTCCTCCGTCTCCCCCTCGGCCCGCGTCGAAACGGGGACCATCGCAACCAGCGACCCGTCCGCCTGTTCTCCCCGGGCGGCCAACAGGCGGCGCAGCCCGCCCGAGACGCAGGCCAGGATCACGTCGTTCACGGTCGCCTCGAAGACGCGGCTGACCAGTTTCACGTCCTCGAGCGGAACCGAGAGACCGGCGAAGCGCTTCCGGTTCGAGACGGCGCCGTTGAACGAGGTTCGCGGTGCGGCGAAGAAGCCCGGCGGCGACTGCTCGCCTCTCCCCGCGAGTTCCCGGTTGTGCATCCCGAGGTCCGCCATGGCCTCCACCCCGGCCTGGAGCGTGCTGAGTGTCGACCCCGGCTGGCGGGCCAGCGACGAGGCGGCGTGGCGCAGCATCTGCGTGTTGGACGGCAAGGGTTCGGGGTCCCATTCGGATGGCAGGGACACGATGCGCGTCCGCGGCGTCAGGTCGAGGAACGCCGCCAGGACGAACGCGCCGCTCACCCCGTCGAGGATGGCGTGGTGCACCTTGGCGACCAGCGCGCTGCGTCCGTCCGCCAGGCCCTCGACCACGTGCATCTCCCACAGCGGCAGATCCGGGTCCAGCTGGCGGCTCATCACGCCGGCCACGAAGGCGTCCAGCTCGGACTTCCCGCCCGGGGAAGGCAGGTTGGCCCGGCTCAGGTGGTCGTCGAGGTCGAATTCGGGATCGTCGACCCACACCGGGTGATGCAGGCCGAAGGGCACCCTGATGGCGCGCTGCCGCAACGGGGGAATCAGGTGCAGGCGCTGCTCAATGACCCGACGGATCTGGGCGTAACGGGTGGACGGCGAGAAGAGCGAGCGCGTGCCCTCGGGCGGGTCGAGCACCAGCGCCACACCCACGTGCATCGGCGTGGTCGGGGTCTCCAGCGCGAGGAAGGCGGCGTCCATGCCGACGAGGGGCTGCATGATCGTCCCCTTCTTAGCGTCTCAGTGGTCGCCCGTCATGTGCCCGTGTGCCCGAAGCCGCCGCTCCCCCGTTGCGACTCCCCCAGACCCCCATCGCCAACCGGCTCGAAGGCCGCCTGCTCCACCCGGATCAGCACCAGTTGCGCGATGCGGTCGCCCCGGCTCACCGTGTAGTCGCGCTCGGGATCGTGGTTCACCAGCACGACCTGCAGCTCGCCCCGGTACCCGGAGTCGACCAACCCGGGTGCGTTGAGGCAGGTCAGGCCGTGACGGATGGCCAGCCCGCTCCGCGGCAGCACGAGTCCGGCGTACCCGGTCGGGATGGCGATGGCCACCCCGGTCGGGACCGCGGCCCGGCCACCCCGGCGGGGCAGCACGACGTCGGTCCGGGCGACCAGGTCGGCGCCGGCATCGCCTTCGCGGGCATAGCGGGGCACGGGCAGCTCAGCGTCGAGCTGCTGCAGGGGCACACGCAGCATCGCCGGACATTACTCACGACGGCGCCAGCCACCCGCCCCGGGCCCGACCGGTAGCATCCCGCGCATGCTGGCCTGGATCGATCTCGAGATGACGGGGCTCGATCCGACGCGCCACACCATCGTGGAGATCGCCTCCCTCATCACCGACGACAACCTGCAATTGGTGGAAGAGGGCCCCGACCTCGTGGTGCACGCGTCCCCGGCGGAGCTCGAGAGGATGGACCCTTACGTGCGGACCATGCACACCCGCTCGGGCCTTCTGGACGCCATGGAGGCCTCGACGCTCAGCCTCGCCGATGCCGGCGCCCGGACCCTCGCCTTCCTCCGGAGCCACATCCCCGAGGCCCGCAAGGTTCCCCTGGCGGGCAACTCCATCGGGACCGATCGGCGCTTCCTGGCCACGCAGCTGCCCGAGATCGAGGACTTCCTCCACTACCGCTCCGTCGACGTGTCAACCGTCAAGGAGCTGAGCCGGCGCTGGCTGCCCGACATCTACAAGGCGTCCCCGGAGAAGAAGGGCGGTCACCGGGCCCTCCAGGACATCCGCGAGTCGGTCGCGGAGCTGGCCTATTACCGCGCCGCGATCTTCGACCGGGCCGCCGTGACCGAGAAGGAGACCACGTGAGCACCACGGGAAAGGACGCACCGGCGATGTCCATGGCGGACGCCAACGCGGCGCTGACCGCCGCCGGGCAGCTCTTCGAGATGGAAGAGCTCGACATCCGCGGGGTGCCGACCCGGACCTGGAAGAACGCTCCGCCCTCGCTCCGGGCCATCATCGACTTGTCGCTGAGTCACGGTGACGCCGTCTTCCTCGTCTACGAGGACGAGCGGACGACCTTCGCCGAGCACTACCGCATCGCCTGCACGCTGGCCCACCGTCTGCGCTCCACCTTCGGGGTCGAACAGGGCGACCGCGTCGCCATCATCATGCGCAACCTGCCCGAGTGGATCATGGCCTTCTGGGGCGCCACGCTGGCCGGCGCCATCGTGGTGCCGCTGAACGCATGGTGGAGCGGCGAGGAGCTGCGCTACGGCCTCGAGGACTCGGGCTCCAAGGTGGCCTTCGTCGACACCGAGCGGGCCGAGCGGATCCGACCCGTCGTCGACGGTCTCTCGAGCCTGCCGCGCCGTGATCGTGGCCGACGAACACCGCAGCCGAGCCCGCGGCGCCGCTGGCCGTCTTCGAACCGCCCGGGGATGCACCGGTGCCCGAGTGGCCGTTCCCCTTGGCCCTGGGCACCGTGGACGAGGCCGCCTCGCCGCCCGACCTCACCATCGATCCGGAGGACGACGCCACCATCTTCTATACGTCGGGCACCACCGGTCGGCCCAAGGGCGCGGTTGGCACGCATCGGAACATGGCCACCAACCTGATGAGCCTCTTCTTCATCAACACCCGCGGCGGCATGCGCTTCGGCAGCTCGCCCCTCGAGCAGACGACCGAGAGGGCCCAGCCCGCCTATCTGCTCTCCGTACCGCTGTTCCACGCCACCGGCTGCCATTCCGTCATGGTGGCCAACCTGGCCGCGGGCGGGAAGCTGGTGATGATGCACCACTTCGAGCCCGACCGCGCGCTCGAGCTGATCGAGCGCGAGAAGATCGGGACCTTCGGTGGCGTGCCCGCCATGGTCATGCAGGTGCTCGACTCGCCGAACTTCTCGAAGTTCGACACCTCGTCCATCAGGGGCGTCTCCTACGGGGGTGCCCCCGCTCCGCCGGACCTGGTCCGCCGGATCCGTGCGGCCTGGCCCATCGGACAGCCCTCCAACGGCTACGGCCTGACGGAGACCTCGTCGGTCACCTCCATGAATTCGGGGGGCGACTACCTGGCCAAGCCGGAAAGCGTGGGCCCGCCGGTGCCCGTGTGCGACGTGGCCATCGTGCCGGAGGACTTCACGGGCGACGAACCGGACGCCTCGCTGCCCCGCGGGCCCGACGTCCGGGGCGAGCTGTGGATCAAGGGCCCCAACGTGGTCCGCGGCTATTGGAACCGGCCCGACGAGACGGCCAAGACGTTCACCAGGGGATGGCTGCACTCCGGCGACGTGGCCCGCCTGGACGAGGACAATTTCATCTACATCGTCGACCGGGCCAAGGACATGATCATCCGGGGAGGCGAGAACGTGTACTCGGTGCAGGTCGAGGCCGCCCTCTTCGAGCATCCGGCCGTGGCCGACTGTGCGGTCATCGGGGTGCCCGACCCCACCCTCGGGGAGGAGGTGGGGGCCGTCATCGTGCTGCGCCCCGGGGCCAAGGTGACCTCGGACGAGCTGCAGCTGCACGTGAAGGCGAGGCTGGCCGGCTTCATGGTGCCGACCCACATCTGGTTCCGTTCGGAGCCCCTGCCGCGCAACCCCCAGGGGAAGGTGCTCAAGCGCCAATTGCGCGACGAGCTGGTGGGCCGCGTCCGCCTGAGCAGCCCGCTCAGGCGGCGTCCGGTTGCCGGCCCGTGAGACCGAGGAGCCGGGCGAGCAAGGGGGCGTCGTCCGGTACCGGCACGGCGGCCGGGAAGACACCCATGCTGCGCCACTCCTCGGCGTGGGGGCTCACCTCGTCCCAGATGCCCTGCACCAGCTCCTCGGAGAGGTCAGGGTCCACGCCGATCTCCCGGGCGATGTCGTGCGCGCGCAACGCGCGGAACTGGTTGATCTGCCAGAAGTACTCGCGCACCGTGAAGTCGCCGAACGAGAGGTGCGCCGTCGGCGTCGAGGTCGGTCACGGTCGCCGCGGCGGCGCAGGCCCGCTCCACGATGGCTTCGAAACTGGCGGCCGGTCGCTCCCCCAGGAGATCCCCGTCGAACTGGTCCGACCCCGCTTCGTCCATGGTCAACCCCGCCAGCATGTCGGGCACCCAGGCGTCGTCGTAGGCGTGGTAGTTCACCAGTTCCCGCAACGAGGGCGGCTCGGGCCGGCGGCGCGTGGCGAAGCTGGCGGGCAGGATCATGTCCCACTGGTCCGGCTCGATCTGGGCCACCACGCGGGCCAGGGCCCGGTCAGCCAGCTGGAAGACGTCGGGTTCGGCCATCAGGGTGGGCTCCTCGTGTCTCGGTGGCGCCGGCGCGGCGCCGCGGGCGCCATCTTCGCCTGACGCTGTGACGCCCGGGCCGGATGAGCCGACTCACCGGTGCCCGCACGCGGACCTGCCGGCCCGAGGGCCGGCAGGTGCCACGAGCGCGCCCGGGTGTCCCGGGCGAACGGATGCGTTCTCTAACGGTTGGGCTGGGGCGTCACCCGCAGGTAGGGCTTCAGGGCCTTCCAGCCCTTCGGGAAGCGGCCCTTGGCGTCCTCGTCGCTCACCGCGGGGACGATGATGACGTCCTCGCCGTCCTTCCAGTTGACCGGCGTCGCCACCTTGTAGTCGGCGGTCAGCTGCAGCGAGTCGAGCACCCGGATGATCTCGTCGACGTTGCGCCCGGTCGAGGCCGGGTAGGTCAGCGTCAGCTTGACCTTCTTGTCCGGCCCGATGATGAAGACCGAACGCACCGTAGCGGTGTCGTCGGCGTTGGGGTGGATCATGTCGTAGAGGTCCGCCACCTTGCGGTCCTCGTCGCCGATCAGCGGGAAGGACAGGGCGGAACCCTGCGTCTCCTCGATGTCGCCCGCCCAGCCCTTGTGGGACTCGACCGAGTCGACCGAGAGGCCGATGAGCTTGGCGTTGCGCTTGTCGAACTCGGGCTTGGCCTTGGAGAACGCCCCGAGCTCGGTCGTGCAGACGGGCGTGAAGTCCTTGGGGTGCGAGAACAGGATCCCCCAGCTGTCGCCCAGCCACTCGTGGAAGTTGATGGTGCCTTCGGTCGTGTCCGCCGTGAAGTCGGGGGCGGTGTCCCCCAGTCGTACTGCCATGCTGCTCCTCCTGGAATCGTTCGAGTCCGTATTTGCGGAGTGTGACCTTACCGGCTGCTCCTTCAATTGTCGACACGATTGGTCATGTTTCTGGTCCCCCCGAACAGGGCGACCAAAAGGGTCGCCCACCTGGGATCCAGCTGAATCTCGATGTGCGGACCCCCACCCCACCGTGCGAGAATGCGTCCATGTGTCCCGCGCCGCCGTCGGACGAACCCTCGCCGGGGTCCTACGCGCCGTACCGGAGCAGACGCGCTCCTGGTGGAGCACGACGGGCCGGTCACCGTGGTCACGATCAACCGCCCCGAGCGCCGCAACGCCGTCGACAGCGTCTGCGCCGACCAGCTCCGGGAGGCCTTCCTGGCCTTCGACGAGCGACGACGACCGCTCCGTCGCCGTGCTCACCGGGGCCGCCGGCACCTTCTGCGCCGGCGCCGACCTGAAGGCCGTGGCCGAGGGGGACCGCCGGCCGATCCCCGACCAGGGGCCGGGGCCGATGGGCCCGACCCGCCTGACGCTGTCCAAGCCCGTGATCGCCGCCGTGGAGGGGTACGCCGTGGCCGGGGGCATCGAGCTCGCGCTCTGGTGCGACCTGCGGGTGGCGGCCGAGGACGCGGTCTTCGGCGTGTTCTGCCGCCGCTTCGGTGTGCCGCTGTGCGACCTCGGCACGGTGCGCCTCCCCCGCATCATCGGGCACGGGCGCGCCATGGACCTGATCCTGACCGGCCGCGCCGTGTCGGCGCCCGAGGCGCTCACCATGGGTCTGGCCAACCGCGTCGTCGCCCCGGGCGAGGCGCTGACGGCGGCGCTGGCGCTGGCCCACCAGCTGGCCGCGCTGCCCCAGGTCTGCCTGCGCTCCGACCGCATGAGCGCGCTCGAGCAGTGGGGGCTGAGCGAGGAGGACGCGGCCGTCGACGAGGCCGAGCCGCGGGCGCGACGTCGTCCGCAGCGGGGAGACGCTCGAGGGAGCGCTGCGGTTCGCGGGGGGTGCGGGCCGGCGTGGCGCTGCGCTCGACTGACGACACGGCGAACAGGCAACGAGCCGCCGGCCCGCCCGACCGTCGCCGCCTTCGACTTCGACGGCACGCTCACCGATGCGGGGCAGCGCGTTCCCCTTCCTGGTCAGCCTGCGCGGTGCCTGGCCGGTGCTGCGCGCCGTGCTGCGGCTCTCCCCCGGCTCTGCTGCGCGCCGCCATCACCGGCGGCACGGCGGCCGACGAGGTCAAGGAGAAGCTGTTCACCCGCCTGCTCGGCGGCCTGCCCGTCGAGGAGGTCGACCGCCGCTCGGCCGTCTTCGCCCACCGGCACCTGCAGCGCCACCTGCGCGAGGACATGCGCCGGCGCCTGGAGTGGCACCGCCGGCAGGGGCACTACACCGTCATCGTGTCGGCGTCACCCGAGTGCTACGTGAGCCCGGCCGGGGAGGAGCTCGGTGTCGACGGCGTCGTGGCGACCCGGCTGGCCGTCGGCGGCGGCGGGCTGCTCACCGGCGGCTACGAGGGCAAGAACTGCCGGGGGGCCGAGAAGTACGCCCGCCTGGTCGGCCACCTCCGGTCGCAGGGCCTGCTCTCCAACAACGGCGGCGAGCAGCCCGTGCTGTGGGCCTACGGCAACAGCCGGGGCGATCTGCGCCTGCTCAACGCGGCGGACCACGGTGTCGACGCCGGCCGCCTGGGGCCGCTCGGACGCCTGCGCCGCTTCCCCCGGCTCTCCGAGGTGGTCGCCTCAGCCGGGAGTGACGGCGATGCCGACGGCGTGGCCTGAGTAGCCCGGGCACGGCGGTCGTGACGTCCCCGAAGTAGGGCGCGTCGCCGTAGGCGAAGGCCTGGCCGCTGCCGTCGACCGCGTCGAACCCCTGCCCGCTGAAGTCCGGGATCAGCCCGGTCATCGGGCTCTTCATGGTGGACAGCGCGGGCGAGCCCGCGGCGACGCCGACCTGCGGCGCGTTGCCGAAGTCGTACACGGTGCCGTTGGCGCCGAGCACCCAGTACCCGCCGCCGTCGGGTGTCGGGGCCACGCCGACGAGCGCGGTGGCGGGCGGCGCGCCGCCGAGCGATCCGAAGAAGCCGGCGTCGCCGAAGGCGAACACGCCGCCGTCGGATGCGATGAGCCAGTAGCCCACCCCGTCGTGGGTGGGCACCATGCCGATGACCGGCTTGTTGAGCACCAGGCTGCCGGTGCTGCCGTAGAAGCCGGCGTCGCCGTAGGCGAAGATCCCGCCGTCGGACGCCACGAGCCAGTACCCGCCGCCGTCGGGCGTCACCGCCATGCCCACCATGGGCTTGTTCAGGCGGATGCTCCCGGTGCTGCCGTGGAACTGGGCGTCGCCGAAGCTGAACACGCCGCCGTCACTCGCCACCTCCCAGTAGCCGCCGGCGTCGTGCGTCGACGCCATGCCGACCACGGGCTTGTTGAGCCGCATGCCGCCGGTGCTGCCGTGGAACTGCGCGTTGCCGAAGCTGAAGACGCCGCCGTCGGCGGCGTTGATCCAGTACCCGCCGACCCCGCCGCTCGTCGCCGACCGGTCGACGTCCCGCCCGGAAGGCTCGTCAACTGTGCCGGGCCGTAGTAGTGGTCGACGATCTGCTGAATAGGTCCAGTTCCCGTCGCCGTTGTCCTGACCGATGGCGTAGCCGAGGGCGCCCCACTGGCCCATGCCGATGCCGTGGCCCCATCCCTGGCCCGTGATGGAGAGCATGCCACCGCTGGTCGAGGTCACGGTGAAGAGATCCGACTTGAGACCGAGGTCGACGTAGAACTCGGTGCCCGGAATGGTGATGCGTCTGCGTGCTTCCCTGGATCTGATGGTGGCGACCCGCCCGTAGACGAAGTCGTAGGGATGGCCGAGGATCGAACGTGGCGCCGGGAAGACCCTCGAAGCGTGCCGATCTGGGGCCACGTCGGCCTGCATGGTGGCGTAGCTGACCGAGGTCGTCCATTGATGGTTGGGATTGCAGGCGCCGGTCACGCACACCGCGTCGCCGTCGTCGGGCACCGCGGTGAACGGCGACTCCTCGTTGGCGCTCGAGGTGTAGCCACCGGTCGACGCCGAGTACTCGGTGGTGGCGATCTGGCCGCCGGGCATGACCATCACCTGGCCGGCGGTGTCATTGGCGGCGGCCATGCTCGTCGCCGTCTCGTACTCGGTGCCGCGGTACGTCTGGCAGGTGAGGTCGCAGGTGTCGGCGTAGCCGCCGTAGCCCCCCGGGTTGGCCAGGACGTAGGAGCGGACGGCCACCGCCTGGGCCTCGAGCTCCTGGAAGCCCCAGTCCATGCCCTGGGGACCGGCTCCACCCAGGCTGGCCCAGCTCGACGGCGACTCCCCGGGCACGGTGTCGGCGACGTACTGCTCGAGCGGCAGCGTGTTGACCGATCGCGCCTGGCCGAGCGAGTTGTAGAGCGCCGTCAGCGTGCCGTGCACGGTCGGGCTGCCGCTCGCGACGCACAGCGTCAGGAGCCCGCCGCCGATCGGCGACGCCGTGGGGACTGGTCTGGTTCGCCGACACCTGGGTCCACGGGCCGGCAGCAACCCGGACCGGTGTCGACCTCCCACGTCCCCGCGGTCTGGTGGAACCGGACGGCCGTCGCGCTGGACACCCCGGGCGCCGACACGCTGCCGCCCGACGCCTGCACGATGACGTCGAGGCCGTCGTTCTCGGTCATGTCGATCCGCACGTTGGTCGCGTCGCCCGGCAACGTGTGCGACTGGGAGGGGATCAGCGCCGGCACGGATGCCCGGTCCGGCGCGCCGAGGTCGGCCGCCGCCGGGGACGCCAGGCCGAGCAGGGCGGCGGGCACCGACAAAGGCGAGCGAGACGGAAGAGCACGACCGAGCGCCTCCGATGTGCGTCGACGCGGCAGACGGCGGCGCGCGACAGCGGCTCCGACCAGCACGATCGCACAAGGCTACCGGCGCGACCTGGACGATTTGGTGCATGGTCGGCGCAATCGGGGTGCGCGGACGCGCCGGTACACTGCACGGCCGTGCGGGTCGACCAGGTCATACCGTCGCTCGCCAGCCGCGACGCCATCGGGGTCCACACGCTGAACCTGCGCGACGGTTTGCGCGCCGCCGGCATCGACTCGGACATCTACTACGGCAGCTACACGCCGGACGTGCAGGGCGAGGGCCGGCCGGTCATCGAGCTCGGGCGATCGGTCCGCGACCGCTGGCTGCTCTACCAAGCGTCCATCGGGAGCCCCGTCTACGACATCCTCGCAGCGCGGGCGGAGCCCAAGCTGGTGAACTACCACAACATCACGCCGGCCGCCCTGCTGCGCGACTGGGAGCCCGCCGTGGCCTACGAGGTCGCGCTCGGCCGCACGCAGCTGGCGCGGCTGGCCCCCCAGAGCCGCTTCGCCGTCGCCGACTCCGCCTTCAACGAGTCCGAGCTGCAGGCGCTCGGGCTACGAGGGCACCGCCGTCGTGCCGCTGCTGATCGACATGCACTCGAAGAGCGACGAGCCCGATCCCGAGCTGGCGCGCGTCGCTGGCGCGCCGCAAGGAGCGCGACGGCGGCGCCGACCTGCTCTACGTCGGGAAGATCTCGCCGCACAAGGCGCCGCACGACCTGGTCAAGATGCTCGACGTCCTGCGCCGCGTCCGACGACCCCGCCGCCCGCCTGCACCTCGTCGGCTCGCCGCTCGGGGAGACCTACGAGCCGGCGCTGCGCGCCTTCATCGACGAGCTCGGGCTGGCCGACGCCGTGTCACCTCCCCGGCTCGGTCAGCGGCGCGCGAGCTCGAGGCGTACTTCCGGGCGGCCGACGTCTTCGTCATGGCCTCGGACCACGAGGGCTTCTGCGTGCCGCTGGCCGAGGCCATGGGCCACGGCGTCCCGATCGTCGCCTACGGCGTCACCGCGGTGCCCGAGACCGTGGGCGGCGCCGGGCTGGTGCTCGACGACAAGTCCGCGCTGCCCTTCGCGGCGGCCGTCGGCCGGGTGCTGCGGGACGCGACGCTGCGCGAGGTGCTGGCCGCGGCCGGGCGGGAGCGGGCCGCCGGGTTCGACCTGGCCGCCTCGACGCGGCGCTTCGTCTCGCTCGTGCAGCAGGCCGTCGGCGCCTGAGTCGGACCGGGCGCAGCGTCCCGCACGCGGCGTCGGCTCTCAGGCTCCCAGCGCGGTGACCAGGTCGACGGCCCGCTCCCCGGCGGTCGGCAGATCGAGGGCGGCGATCCGGCGTGCCCGCCGCGGCCGAGAGGGCGGCGCGCAGGTCGGCGTCCCCCAGCACGCGGGCCACCGCGGCGGCCAGCGCGTAGGGATCGCCGGCGTCGACCAGCAGGCCGGCGTCGCCCACCACCTCGGGCAGTGCGCCGGCGTCGTTGGCCACGACCGGCAGGCCCGAGCGTCATGGCCTCGAGCACGGGCACGCCGAAGCCCTCGTGCCGCGACGTCACCACGAGCACATCGGCGCGCGCCATGGCGGCGACGAGCTCGGCGTCGCTCACCGCGCCGCGTGAACGTCACGGCGCTCGCGCAGCCCCATCTCGTCGATGAAGCGGCGCAGCGCCGCCGTGTAGGACGGGACCACCGGCCGGCCCACGACCTCGAGCGTGGCCGCCGGATCGTGGTGGGCGCGGGTGACGAGGAGCGCCATGACGGCCAGCTCGATCCGCCTTGTTCGGGGCGAGGCGACCGACGCTGACCCAGCCGGCGCCGGTGCCCGTCGGTCGTGACGTGCCGGCGCGCGCCGCCCGCATCGAGTCGGCACGATCGCGGCGGGCGGGACGACCGCGGTGCGGCGCGAAGCCCGCCGCCGCGCAACTCCGCCTCGTTGAAGGCCGACACGGCCAGGCCGAGCGCGGCACGGGGCGCCAGCTCCCGCAGCTGCGCTCTGGGCCAGGAGCTGGTGGCGCGCCAGGCCGTTGTCCCAGGCGGCGTAGCTGCTCGGGCGGCGTGACGTTGTGGTAGTTCACCACCAGCGTCTCGGGGCGGGCGCCGAGCCACGGCGCGATGGCCGACGCGGTGGCGAACTGGTAGAGCAGGACGTCCCCTGCTTCGGCCTCCTCGGCGTAGCGGGCGAACGGCCGCGTCTCCGACTCCGTCTCGGGGTCGGTCCATCTCGACGTAGACGTGCGATCGGATCCCACGCCCGGCCAGCACGTCGCGCAGCGCGCAGCGTGTGCCGTCCCGACGGCGTCGGCCCGGTGCAGCATCGGGACGAACTGGTGGACGGCGGTCACGACGACGCTGGCGGCTCGCTCGGTCAGGGGGACCAGCAGGCCGACGAAGCGGTCCGCCGCAGCCGCGAGGTCGAGCTCGGCCAGGCGCCGCCGCCCGGCCGCAACCATGGCCTCCCGGCGGGGTGCGTCGGCCAGCAGCGCGTCGATGGAGGAGGCCAACGCGTACGGGTCCTTGTCCGAGACGAGTACGCCGGCGCCACCGAGCACCTCGGGCACCGCCCCCTGGTCGAACGCCACCACCGGCACCCCGGCGGCCATCGCCTCGACGACGGGCACGCAGAACCCCTCGTGCTCGGACGTCACCACCAGCACGTCGGCCGCGGCATAGGCCGACGCCACGGTAGCATCGCTGGCATGGCCGGCGAAGCGCACCGCGCCGTCCAGGCCGAGCTCGGCGACGTAGCGGTGCAGCGCGGCGACGTAGGACTCCGTCGCCGGCTTGCCGATGACGTCGAGGGTCGCCCCGGGGTCGCTGTGGGCGCGGGCGACGGCCAGCGCGGCGACGGTGCTCTCGAGGCGCCTTGTTGGGCGAGACCCGCCCGACGGCCAGCCAGCGTGCGCCACCGGCGCTCGCCCGCCGTGGCGAGCTGTCGCCGGCGTCGGCGCGCGGCGATCGCGGCCGTCGAGGGCGGCCGACGGAGAGACCACCGCCGTGGCGGCGAAGCCCGGCCGCGGCCAGGTGCGCCTCGTTGTAGGCCGAGTCGGCCACCGCGAGGGCGGTCCGCGGTGCCAGCAGGCGCAGGTCGCCCTGGGCCCGCAGCTGGCCGAGGGCCAGGTGGTTGTCCCACGGCGCCATCAGCTCGGGCGGCGTGACGTTGTGGTAGTTGACCACGAGGGTCTCGGACCGCCCGGCCAGCCAGGGCGCCATGGCCGAGGCGGTGGCGAACTGGTAGACGACGACGTCGCCCGGCTGCGCCGTCTCGGGGTAGGAGAGCACGGGCAGCGTCTCGTCGGCGGTGTCGTCGTCGACGGTGTCGACGAAGATCTCCGACCGAACGCCGCGGGCTCGGGTGGCGTCGCGCAGCCGCAGGGTGTGCCGGCCGACGGCGTCGCCGCGGTGCAGGACGGGGACGAAGTGGTGGATCCCGCTCACGAGGGGGCGATGGCCGACAGGGCGATGCGCCGGTCCTGCCCCGTCCCGTCGGGCAGCGGGGCGACCTCGACGAATCCCGCCCGGCCGAGCAGGAGCTCCCAGGTCGCCTCGTGCAGCGGGCGGCCGTCGACGAGATCACTGCGCCGGCGCGTCGCGCGACGCCGCGGCCGCGGCGGGTTCGGAGACGACGACGAGCGGGGCCCCGCGCGCCAGGACACGCCGGCACTGGGCCAGCAGCGGGAGCAGCGCGTGCAGAGGCAGCCGATCGACCACGCCGCTCAGCACGACGCCGCCGGTCGAGCCGTCCGGGCGGGACGCCAGGTACTCCGACGCCTCGGCGATGGTCACGGACGCAGCCGCGCTCGAGGGCGCGCAGCGCGACCGCGCCACGGGGCTCGACGCCGTGCGCCGCAGCGCCGCGCTCGGGACAGCGCGTGGAGCAGATCGCCGTCGCCGCAGTCCGCGTGGACGATCTCCCCGCCGGGCGTGCGCGCCAGCACGTGGGCGGCGACGGCCCGGCCAGCGCCCCGAGCGTCGCGGGCCGGGACGAGCCAGGCCGCGCCCTCCACCGGCCGGTCCTGGGCCGCCAGCCTCGCCTCGAGCGTATCGACGCGGGCGGAGAGGAAGCGGAAGGCCTCGACCACGTGGCCCATCGCCTCTTCGAGCTCGGTCTTCTCGCCGTCCGGCGCCGCGCGGCGCGATCCCTCCGCGGGCGCAGCCGGTCGAGCGGCCCCGGTGCGCCGGCCGTCGGCGCGGCCCGGCGACTCCAGCGCGTCGGAGAGCGCCGAGGCGCCGGGGTGGTACGGGCCGTAGCGGTCGCCCAGATGCGTGAAGGCCGCCAGGAAGTTCCAGGCGTCGCTGCCCTGGGGCGCCAGCCGTGCGAAGGCCTCGTGCAGCGCAGCCGCCGCCCGGGCCTGGTCCGTGGCCGAGAGGTCTTCCGCCTCGCCCTGCTCACCCGGGTGATCAGCAGCGCCGGTTGGGGGATGAGCTGCGGACATGGCGCACGATGCTACCGGCGATGCCTTTCCCGTTCTGAAGCGGGTGCTTCCCCCGACGGGTGGTGAGCGAGTACCTTCGAACCCTTGCGAACGAAAACTCTGGGCAACGTGACGAACGCGCGCCGACTGGCCACACGGATCATCCTCGCCAGCATCCCCGTGACGGGAGTCTGCGTCGCCGCCGGCGTGGTTTCCCCGCCGAGCGCTGTCGGCGACGCCTCCGCAGCTGACGCTCACCGAGACGTGGAACTCAGCCGCGGTTCATCCCGGCGTCGTCCTCAACGACGCACCGTGCGGCGTGGCGGAGGCCTCGCCGGTGCATTCAACGACGGCGGCACGCCCGCGGTCGAGGTCGGCGACCGCCAAGGCGACCTCTACGGGCTGAACCTGCAGACCGGCTCCGTCGCGCCGGGATGGAGCAGCGGGACGGGCAGCACCATCGGCCCGGGCCAGGGCTGCCTGAGCAACCCCGTCGGAGGGCCTCCCGCCGCAGGGATCAACGGCATCGAGGTCCCCGGAAGCCCGCCCGTCGACTCGACCGCCTCGGTCAACGGCAACGGCGACCTGTACTTCGGCGGCGGGCAACGCGGCCGCGCCGGTCGACGGCGGCTACTACGCGTACGCGTCCCAACGGGACGCGAGGTCTGGAACCAGGTCGTCACGAACCCGCCCACCGACACCGCCCCCGACGGCGGCGTCCAGGCGTCGCTCCCGCATCGCGGACGGCGGCTCGCTGGTGGAGGGCGGCTCGCTCGGCCAGGAGACCTACGCGCTCAACGGCGCCAACGGCGCGCCGGCCACGGGCTGGCCGCAGTTCTCCGCCGACAGCGTGTTCTCCACCGCCGCGGCGGGCGACCTCTACGGCACGGGCTCGGACGACTTCGTCGGTCGGCGGGGCGTCCTCGCAGGGGTTCGCGCTCGGGACGCACTATGCCAACGGCGGCCACGTGCGGATCTACAACGACCACGGCGGACTGATCTGCAGCGCCAACACGAACGAGGAGGTCGACTCCTCCCCCGCCGTCGGCCCGATCCTGCCCGGCGGGGGCTACGGGATCGCGACCGGGCACGGGCAGCTTCTACCCGGGCGCCAGCGACGAGAACACCGTCAAGGTGTACGACACCAAGTGCAACCAGGTGTGGAGCGACACGCCTCGACGGCACGACCGGCGGCAGCCCCGCGCTGGCCGACGTGCAGGGCAACGGCCAGCTCGCCGTGGTCGAGGGCACGGTCACGGGCGCCAACAGCGGCAGCGGTCTGGGCGCTCAACGCCGCGACCGGCGTCGGCATCTGGCAGACCAGCGTCCCCGGCGCGGTCATCGGGTCGGTGACCACGGCCGACCTCACCGGGAGCGGCGCACCAGGACGTCATCGTGCCGACCGACCACGGGCCTCTTCATCCTCGACGGCCCCAGCGGGCAGGTCGTGGCCCACGTCGACGACGGGTCGGGCAACGGTGGCATTCCTGCCGGGCAGGTCTACGGCTTCCAGAACGCGGCGCTGGTCACCGCTGACGCCGACGGCGCGATCGGGCATCACCGTCGCCGGATACTTCGCGGTGACGGCGAATGGCGGCAACTACGTCCAGGGCATCGTCCAGCACTTCGAGGTGGCGGGCTCCACCTCGACCAATGCCGACGCGGCCGGCGGGTGGCCCCAGTTCCACCACGACGCGGCAGCTGACCGGGTTCGTCGGGGGCGGCGACGCCCAGGGGATCTGCGACCGCCCCGCGGCGGCCCAGAACGGGTACCTCACGGTCGCCTCCGACGGCGGGATCTTCGCGTTCGGGCAGGACTTCTGCGGGAGCACGGGAAGCATGACTCTGAACAAGCCCGTGGTGGGCATGGCGGCCGTCCCCGGTCAAGGCGGGTACTGGCTGGTCGCTTCGGATGGCGGGGTGTTCTCCTACGGCGACGCGGGCTTCTACGGCTCGACCGGGTCACTGACACTCAACGCACCGGTCGTGGGCATGGCGGCCACCCCTGACGGGAGAGGGTACTGGCTCGTCGCGTCCGACGGCGGAATTTTCTCCTACGGCGACGCCGCCCTTCTACGGCTCGGCGGCCGCCACCCCGGGGCAGGACATCGTCGGGATGGCCGCGTCACCCGACGGCCTCGGCTACTGGGAGGTGAGCACGACGGGGAGGATCTTCCACTACGGCGACGCCGCCTTCGACGGGGACGCCGCCTCGCTGCACCTCAACGGCCCCATCGTGGGTATCACCCCCGACCCGGTGACCGGCGGCTACTGGCTCATCGGCTCCGACGGCGGCGTCTTCGCCTTCGGAGCGCCCTTCTTCGGCTCGACGGGCAACATCCACCTCAACCAGCCGGTGGTGGCGATGCAGTCCACCGGCGACGGGTACGGCTACTGGTTCGTCGCGTCCGACGGCGGTGTCTTCAGCTACGGCGACGCGCCGTTCCGCGGCTCCATGGGCGGGCAGCACCTCAACCGGCCCATGGTCGGGATGGACGGGTTCTGACCTCGCGGCGAACACGCCCACGGAGCCGCCGGAGGGATCAGGCACCTCGCCTAGAGTGACGGCCCATGTTCCGGCGACGCGACACCGAGACCGAGACAGGGCGCACCGGCTCCCCCGCCCCGCCCGCAGCCGCCCGCGCCCGCCCGCGGCCCCCTCCTGCCCAGCTACCCGCCGCACGACTACCTGGGCCAGCTCGAACCCGGCTTTCAGGCCGCCCTGTCGGAGCGGCGCGCCGGCGCCGACCTCACTGACTTCGTCTGGTACCACGCCTTCGAGCTCCCCGACGGAACGGTGCTGCCCGGCGTGTGGGACCTGCGGGGCCACGAGTCCGACTACCTCGGCGGCGTGGACCTCGCCGGCAAGCGCGTGCTCGAGCTCGGGCCCGCCACCGGCTACCTGACCTTCGCCATGGAGCGCATGGGCGCCGAGGTGGTCTCCTTCGAGGCCGGGTTCGACGTGCCCGTCGACACGCTCCCCGTGCGAGGGCGACGACCATCCCGAGGAGCGGCTGCGCGTCATGCAGGAGACCATCGACCGCAACCACGACGCCTGGTGGTACCTGCACCGCACGCTGGGCTCGTCCGCCACGTTCGTCCAGGGGAACATCTACGACATGCCGGCGGACCTCGGGACCTTCGACGTCACCGTGGTCGGTGCCATCCTGTTGCACCTGCGCGAGCCCTGGGGGGCGCTCTCGCAGGCGGCCCGGCGGACGACCGAGACCATGATCGTCACCGAGCCGCTCCAGGACGACCTCGACCCGCCCGAGTCCAACATCATGCGCTTCTCCCCCTCGGCGGAGCACCACCTGACCAACTGGTGGTCGATCTACCCGGGCGCCGTCGTGTCCATGCTGGCGCGGCTCGGCTTCGGGCAGACCGAGACGACGCATGCACACCCAGCGCCACCACCTGGCCCACGACATCGCGAGCGACGCCATCGACCAGCCGCATGTACACCGTGGTGGGCCGGCCCCAGACCTGAGTCCGGCTGCCGCCTCGAGTCTGGGCGGTCAGAACAGGCCGGGGGTGCCCCTCCCCCGCGCCACGACCGTGGTGAGGAACTCGTCGTAGCGCGCCACGAGCACCGGCCACCGGAAGTGCCGGTCGACGAAGGCGCGCCCGCGCCGCCCCAGCTCGGCCCGGAGCTCGGCGTCGGACACGAGCCGGTCGAGTACCGCCTCGAATTCCGGGTAGGAGGTGAACCACAGCCCTCCGCCCGAGCGCTCGCAGTGCTCCCGGGTCGGCCCGCAGGAGCCGTTGACCAGGACGGGCAGGTGCTCGACCCAGGCCTCGATCACCACGAGCGAGAACGACTCGAGCGCAGACGGAGAGACCGACACCGAGCGCGTCGCGCATGATGTCCCACTTGTCGGACTCGGCCACGGCGCCTGTCACCACGATGTCGGGGTGGGGCGGGAGCTCCACCGAGACCGGCCCGACGAGGGCGAGCGCGAGCGGTCCGGGGTGGCGCTCCTTGTAGGTCGCGAAGTACGACGCCAGCATCTTGGAGCCCTTGTGCTCGTCGACGCGGCCGACGCTGACGATGTAGGGACGGTCCCCCAAGCCCAACAGCTCGCCGCCGGGCCGGCCGGCGCCCTCGGACTCGCCCACGCCGAGGCCGAGCACGATCTGGGGGCGCTCCGCCACCTGGTACATCCGCTCGACGAGGGTGCGCTCCGACGCCGTGTAGAAGCAGAACGCGTCGGCGTCGCCGAAGGTGCCGCGGAACACCGGCAGGTACAGGGCCGGCTCGTCGTGCGCCGCCGGGTGGAAGACCGCCGGCACGCGCACCTTGCCGATGGTGGCCACGGTCGGGTGGTAGAGGTACGGCGAGAAGGCGACGACGTCGGCGTCCGACGCGACCACCGCGTCGACCAGCTGAGGGGAGACGGGGCCGTTGTAGTCGACCCAGCGCTTCCCCTGTTCCCGCGTCGCCAGCCGGGGGGCGAGGCGGACGGTCCCGTCCAGGCCGTAGAAGTCGGGCAGACGCCCGTGGGCGGACGGATGGCGGTGCACCGTCACCCCGTTGACCTCCGTGGTCCCCGGTTCGAGGACGTCGTCCCAGGTGATGGCGTCGAGCGCGCACGTCGTGTGGACCTCGGCCTCCCACTCGGTCAGGGCGGACAGGTGCTCGGCCAGCTGGCGCACCGCCGTTTCGGCGCCACCCATGATCTCGGGTCCGTAGCGCGGCGTGACGAACGCCACCTTCGGGCTCACGGGTCCCCCACGACGGCGGCGACCGCCTCGATGATGCGGGCGGCCACGGCATCCCCCGAGAGCTCTGCCGGCGCGCCGCGCCCCGCGGCGGTCAGCGTGGCGCGGAGGTGCTCGTCGGTGCAGGTGCGGTGCAGGGCGGCGGCGATGTAGGAGGGATCGGCCGCCGCCAGCACGAGCGCTGCGTCCGCCACGGTGTCCGAGACCGCACCGGCGCCGCGTGTGCACGACGGGCACCCCGGCCACCATCGCCTCCACCAGCGGGACCCCGAACCCCTCGTGCGCCGAGAGCGAGAGGTACACGTCGGCCGCGCCGAAGTAGGCCGCCAGCGCCGCGTCGGACACCTCGCCCGGCAGACGGACGGCGGCGGAGAGGCCGAGGTCGTCGACGAACTCCTGCAGCGCCTTGGTGTACGCGAAGCTCGAGGTGCCGCCGACGAGGTGCAGGCGGGCCTTCGGGTCGTAGAGGCGGCGGTAGGCCCACAACGCCTTGACGAGCTCGTGCTGGGCCTTGGAGGGCACGATCCGCCCGACGAAGAGGATGTCGGCGCCGCCGCCCGCCCCGAGGTGGGCCAGCTCCGCCGCCACCCGGGGGTCCGGGGGACCGGTCACGCGCTGGTAGTCGGCCAGGACGGGGGTGATGGCGGTGCGCCGGCACCCCGCCCGCCGCAACTCCTGCCGCGCTGAAGGGACTCTTGGCCAGTCCGAGCAGCGCCTGCGGGGCCAGGAGCGCCAACTCGTCGGCCGCCGCCGCCGCCCGCTGCACGCTCTGCGGCTCCCAGCCGGCGAAGTACTCGGGCCCGGTGAAGTTGTGGAAGTCGAGGATCAGCGGCAGCCCGCGCTCGGCCAGGTAGCCCGCGACGGCCGAGGAGGTCGTGAACTGGTAGATGGCCACGTCACCCGGCGCCGCATGCTCGGGGTACATCCAGTGCTTGAACGCCTCGGCGGCCAGGTCGTCGTGGATCGCCTCGGCGAAGATCTCCGAGCGCCAGCCTGCGGCGCGCAGGGCGTCACGCAGCTTGCAGCGCGTGTGTCCCGGTGGCGTCATGCGGGTTGAGGGTGGCGATGAACTGGTGCACGGCCACCGGCCTCCCGGCCGCGGCGCTCACCGCTCCGCAGGCGCGTACGGCGAGGTGATGGCGGCCCGGACCGCGACGACCAGGAAGTCGGCGCCGGCTGGCCCCGGGTGGGTGACGACCTCGTACCCACTCTGCTCCAAGAGGCTGCACCAGGCTTCTGGTCGCAGCGGCCGGCCGGCCGCCAGATCTGCCTCGGGCGGGGCGTCGGCGGCCTCCCAGGCCTGCCGGGTCACCGAGTGGACGACGAGCGTCCCCCCGGGGGCGAGCCGGGTCCCGACGGCGGCGAGCAATTGGCCGCGCTCCGCGCCGCCCATCCCCTCGACCGTGCCGCTCAGCACGACGGCGCCCAACCCGGCCGCGGCCACCGCCCGCAGGTGCTCGGCCACCGGCTCCCCGCGCAGGTCCAGGGTGCCGAGGTCCACCGCGTCGACGGCGCGGGAGCGGGGGTCGACGCCGTAGGCATCGCCGCCGGCGGCCACGATGCTCCGCACGAGCCATCCGTCGCCGCAGGCGACATGGAGGATGCGGCCCGGCGCCTTGGCCACGGCGGCCACGGTTGGCTCGACCCACCAGGCGCCGGCGTGCACCAGGTCGGGGAACTCGACCACGCCGGCCGCGGGGACGCGCTGGCCCTCCACCTGGCGCTCGAGCTCCCGGAGGCGGTCGTCGACGATGTGCAGGGCGCGGCTGACGGCGGACGCCGACTGGCTCATCTGGTGCGTGAGCCACCCGACGTACCAGAGGAGGAGCGAGCGCATCCCCTTCTTGACGACGGCACCGGCGGCCCGCTCGGACTCCACCGGGACGACCGGGTCGATGAAGGTGGCGGCGTCGACCATGCGGAGCGCGTCGCCCAGGTCGCCGCCCCGGCCGGCCACGGGCGAGTGGGCCAGGAAGAGCTCGTCGAGCTCGCGCTCGAGCTTGGGCGGCAGGTCCCCGGACGCGCGCCGCAGCCGGACCTCCTCGGCGATCTCCGCCATGACCTGGGTCACGTAGGCCTGGGGATCCTCCGGCAACGGCTCCTGGGTGTCGCTCATGGTGCGAGTCTCACGCGGACCGGCTAGGCGAGCGCGGCTGACGAATCGACGTCGCTCTCGCTCGAGATGAGTGCGGCGTGCACGTTCATGCGCAAGATTCCGGTCGTTTTACCCGGGTTCATCACCTCGAACGTCCCGGCCGTCTCCCGCCAGTCGTACAGGATGCCGCCCCGGCTCTGGATCCCGAGGGAGAACGAGAACGTACCGTCGAGCATGGGCATCTGCACGATCCCGAAGTGCATCACGCTCACCCCGCGCGGCGCGTCGATCGGCGTGCCGATGATGGAGGTGTCGGTGCGCATCACCAGGTTGTTGTCGCCGTCGCGGATCTCGAGCGAGAAGACCACGTCCTCGGTCGGGTACAGCGCCTCGAACTCCACCCGGATGGTGAGGTCGTCGCCCGTGCTCATGTACGCCACGTTGTTGTCACCGGAATAGATGCGGTGCACGGAGCGGAACCGGATCGGCCGCTCGGCATCGGGGACCGCATCCGCGCCGATGCTCGTCGGCGTGGCCGGCACCGCCACCAGCGTCGGGTCGGCGATCGCCATGCCCGCGCCCTCCGCCATCAGGCCCTCGCGGAAGATCCGGGTGGCCTCGCCGGGCTCGCCCTCCCCCACCAGGCGGCCGTGGCTGAGCACCACCCCGCGGTCGCAGATGCTGCGCACCGTGTCGGCCGAATGCGTCACCAGCAGGATGGTCCGACCCTCCCGCTGGAACTCCTTGACCCGGCCGATGCACTTGCGCTGGAAGCGCTCGTCACCGACGGCCAGCACCTCGTCGATCACGAGGACGTCGGGGTCCATGTTCACGGCGACGGCGAAGCCGAGCCGGACGTACATGCCCGACGAGTAGAACTTCACGGGACCGTCGATGAATTCCTCCAGCTCGGAGAAGTCCACGATGGCATCGAAGACCCGGTCCACGTCGCGCTTGGGCATGCCCATCAACGAACCGTTCAGGTAGATGTTCTCCCGCCCGGTCAGGTCTTGCTGGAAGCCGGCTCCCAGCTCCAGCAGGCCCGCGAGCTTGCCCCGCACGGCCACCTCCCCCGAGGTGGGCTGGAGCACGCCGCAGATGCACTTGAGCAGGGTCGACTTGCCCGAGCCGTTGCGGCCCAGGATGCCGACGGTCTCGCCCTCCCTGACGGTGAGCGACACGTCGTTCAGCGCCCAGAAGTCCTCGGTGGACTTGCGCCGGCCGCCGTGGATCAGGCGCTCCTTGACCGTCTTGTACTGGCCGTGGGCCAGGCGGAAGCGCTTGGAGACGTCACGGACGTCGACAGCGAAGTCGCTCACCGCTCAGAGCTCCTCGGCGAAGTTGCCCTCGAGCCGGCCGAAGGTGGCCAGCGCGATGAGGAACAGGCAGAGAGCGAGGAAGAGCACCCCGAGATCGAGCCCGACATACCAGAGCATGCCCTTGGTCGGCAGCACGTGGAAGGCCGTCAATTTCCCGCCCACGACGGCGTAGGTGGTCGGGTGTGCGTAGATGCAGCGTTGGAAGGACAGGACCAGCGGCACCATGGGGTTCAAGAAGTAGACCCACGTCAGACCTTTGGGCCCCAACTTCTCGGCGATGTTCTGCTGGTAGGCGTACACGATCGGGCAGGCCCAGAACCACGCCGTGAGGACGACCTCGATCAGGTGCTGCGTGTCACGCAGGTAGACGTTGATCGACGACAGGAGCACCGCGAGCGCCGAGGCCAGGATGACGCCGGTGACCAGGGCCAGGAGCAGCACGGGCAGGTAGGCCAGGTCGGGCGCCGTGTGAAGGACGAGCATGAAGAGGACCAGCACGATCACCTGGAAGAAGAAGAAGACGCAGGCCGAGCCCACCGCGGCGAGGGCCAGGATCTCGCGCGGGAACGAGACCTTCTTCACGATGCCGGCGTTGTTCACGACGACGCCGGTACCGGTCAGGACGCCCAGGGAGAAGAGGTTCCAGATGAGGAGCCCGGCGAAGAGGAAGATCACGAAATGCGGCATCTTGTTGCCGAGGACGATCTGGAACACGAAGAAGTAGATGGCCAGTGTCATGGCCGGAGCGGCCATCGACCAGACCAGGCCCAGGACCGAGTTCTTGTACTTGACCTTGATCTCGGTGCGGACGAGGTAGATGAGGAGCTCGCGCGACAGCCAGATCTCGCGCAGCCGCTTGCGCACGCTGATGGTCGGCGTGACCACGCGCGTCGCGGACCCGCGCCTGGCCACGGCGCGGCTCACGCCGGCCGCCTGAGCCGCCAGCGGCGAGTTGTCCGCCACCCGAACCTCGGCGTCGCTCTCGAGTCTCCGGTCTGCGTCCGACGAGGAGGCCGGGACGTCGACAGCCACGTCTATTTGTTCCCTGCCGCCGCTGTCGCCGTCGAGCGGTCGATCACCTTGTCGATGAAGCCGTACTCGCAGGCCTCGTCCGCCGTGAACCAACGGTCGCGGTCCGAGTCCGTCTCAATGCGCTCGAGCGGCTGCCCGGTGTGGAAGGCGATGCGCTCCGCCATCATCCGCTTCAGGTAGATGATCTGCTCGGCCTGGATGGCGATGTCGGCCGCCTGCCCCTGCATGGAACCCGAGGGCTGGTGCATCAGGATGCGCGAGTGGGGCAGGGCGTAACGCTTGCCCGGGGCGCCGGCACAGAGCAGGAACTGGCCCATGCTCGCCGCCAGGCCCACGCAGATGGTGGAGACGTCCGGCTGGACGTACTGCATGGTGTCGTAGATCGCCAGGCCGTCGGTCACGGACCCGCCCGGCGAGTTGATGTAGAGGGAGATGTCCTTGTCGGGGTCCTCTGCCTCGAGGAGCACGAGCTGGGCGCAGACGAGGTTGGCCGTCACCTGGTCGATCGCGCTGCCGATGAAGACGATGCGCTCCTTGAGCAGTTGCTGGAAGACCCGCCCGGCGGACTCCATTTCGGCCCCGGCGGCCGTGATTCGGGGGGTTTCAAATGCGTTTGCCATGGCCACGAGGCTAGTGGGCGGAGGGGGCACCCGCAGGCACACGGCCGTACACTCCCTGTTCACCCGCATGGCGGGGCCGCTGCGGGCGTGGCGGAAATGGCAGACGCGCCGGGTTTAGGTCCCGGTCCCCGCAAGGGGGTGGAGGTTCGAGTCCT